>NZ_CP108370.1:4282500-4921250 GCF_035953295.1 Streptomyces sp. NBC_01335 | reverse complement strand
CCCCAGGTTCCGCCCAGCCCCTCTCCACCACCCGCTGCTGCACCCGTAACTCGATACCCGTCTGCCGGAGGTGAACCATGACCGCCACGAACCCGCCCCCGTCCGGACCCGGCTGCCCGGACTTCGACCACCCGCATACCTCGGTCCACCCGCACGCCCCGGATCCCACCGACGCCTCGAACCACACCACCGGCACCGACCGCCCAGCCACCCCGCACCCGGTCGGCTCCCCGTCGGTGCGGCGGGGCGAGGAGTGGGACGAGTTGGTCACCCGCGCCCTCCTCGGTACGGACCGCCGCCCGGCGCAGGCCCCGGACGGCGGGTCCGGCGGACCGACCGCGCTGCTGGACGTGGCCGCGGTGCACGCCGTACGCCGCCGGGCGGGACTGCGCCCCGCCACGGCCGGGGCGTTCCCCGACCGGGCGCCCGAGGACCCCCGCCCGCCGTTGCCCCCGGCGGCCCGCCGCAGACTCGCGCAGCTCCTCGCGGACCGGGCGGTCGGCCCGCACGGCGGCAGGCGGGGCACGGCCCCCGATCTGACCGAGCTGATCCCGCAGTGGCTGGCCGCCGCCAACCGCCACGGCTACCGCGCCCCCGCGGCGTTGCTCCCGCCGCTGCTGGACGCGGCGCGGGCGCGTACCGATCTGCGGCCGCACGCACTGGCCTTCGCCGGTCCGCGCGGCCGTTGGCTGGCGGGTCTGAACACGGACTGGCGGTTCGCCCTGCGCGACGGCGCTCCGCAGGCCGCCCTCCAGGGAGGGCCGGGCGGCGGTGCCGACCGGGAAGCGGTGCGCGAACTGTGGGAGGAGGGGCTGTTCACGGAGCGGATCGCACTGCTGAGTGCCGTACGGCTCCGCGATCCGGACGCGGCCCGGGACCTGCTCGCCGGGACCTGGTCCGGCGAGCGCGCGGAGGACCGGCTGATGTTCCTGGACACGCTCCGCGCCAAGCTCTCCGGGGCGGACGAGGACTTCCTGGAGGAAGCGCTCGGCGACCGCAGCCGCAACGTCCGCGCCACCGCAGCCGAGCTCCTCTCCGCCCTGCCCGACACCGCGTTGGGCCGGCGGATGGCCGCCCGCGCCGTCTCCTGCGTCGGCCTGGACCGCAGGGTTGGCGGTGGGCAGCCCGCCGTCGCCGCGCCCGGCGGGCCGTCCCTGTTCATAGAGGCACCGCACGAGTGCGACGCCGGAATGCAGCGGGACGGGGTGATCCCGGTACCGCCCGCCGGGAAGGGCGAACGGTCGTGGTGGTTCGGCCAGTTGGTCGAATCGACCCCGCTCGCCACCTGGCCCGCCCGACTCGGCGGACGTACGGCGCGGGAGTTGGTGCGACTGCCGGTGGCCGACGACTGGGCCGCCGACCTGCACGCCGCCTGGTGCCGTGCCGCCGTACGGCAGCGGGACGAGGAGTGGGCGCGGGCGCTGCTCGGCACCCCCACCGCTCCCCCGGCGGACACCACCGGGACCGACTCTCCGGCCGAACGGTCCAAGCTCCTCGCGACCCTGCCCCGGGAGGAACGCGCCGCATGGGCGGCCGGTTTCATAGCGGCCCACGGCCTGTCCGACGCGTTCCAGCTGCTGGGCGTGTGCGCCGTGCCCTGGGCGGCGCCGCTCGGGCGCGCGGTCGTCGACGCGCTCGACATCGCCCGAGAGGCGGGCAGTTACCCCTGGAGCTTCAGCGGAGTCATGGGCCTGGCCGAGCGCTGCCTCGACCCCGGCGAGGCCGACCGGCTGGAGGTGCTCACCACCCCGGAGGACGAACGCGAGGACGCCTCACCGGGGGCGGGCGGCTACTGGTCGGAGGCCTTCCAGCGCCTGGTCTCCACCCTCCGGCTGCGGGCCGCCATGGAAGCCGAGCTGGCCCCGGCCGGGCCCTGACGCGCGACGGAAAGGGGTACGGAGAGCGAGGAGCAGAGAGCGGGGCACGGAGAGCGGGACACTGAGAGCGGCACACGGGGAGCGGGATGCCCGGGGCGGCCGGCCGGACACCGGCTGTCCCGGGGCACCCCGCACCCCGGGACACCCCGACACCGCCGTCGCACCACGACACCGCCGCGCATCCCGCCCGCCGGTATCAGGCGTCCGCCGGCATCAGGCGTCCGCCGGGTGCGGGACGTTCGCGTTGACCCAGTCGACGATCGCGGTGGTGGTGGCACCCGGGGTGAAGATCGCGGCGACCCCGAGTTCCCTGAGCGGCACGATGTCCTCCTCCGGGATGATCCCGCCGCCGAAGACCTTGATGTCCTCGGCCTCCCGCTCCTTCAGCAGCTCGATCACCTTGGCGAACAGCGTGTTGTGGGCGCCGGAGAGGATCGACAGACCGATCGCGTCGGCGTCCTCCTGGATGGCGGTGTCCACGATCTGTTCCGGGGTCTGGTGGAGACCGGTGTAGATGACCTCCATTCCGGCGTCCCGCAGTGCCCGCGCGATCACCTTGGCCCCACGGTCGTGGCCGTCGAGCCCCGGTTTGGCCACCACCACACGAATCGGACCGGACACACTCATCACTGCCTCCACCTGGTCTCCCGCATCGCCGGTCGCACTGCCCTGAGCCACGCCCTGAGCCACGCCCTGAGCCACGCCCTGAGCCACGCCCTGAGTCACGCTCCGCGCGCTGCCCTGCGACGTAACGCGCCGCGCCATCCTGCGACGCAACGCACTGTGCCGCACCGTAACGCGCTGCTTCCGAGCCGATTCCCGCACCGGCCCCTCAGCTCGCGCACGCCCCGCACTTCAGGCAGTTCCCGCAGCTCACGCAGCTCACGACATTCCCGCACTGCTCCTCGCGCCGACGATCCACGGATGTGAACGAACGTTATCCTCAGCATCCTTCCCCGCCGCGTCCCGTTTCGTGAAGGACGTGAGGGGGGAAATCTCCTTGTGGGACATGTTCGCCATACGCCCGCCCCCTCCATCGAGAGGCGCACACCCGCCACCTGGGGACGGCCGTACGGGGAGCCGCCAGAGGTCGCCGTACCCCCGCGCCGTCAGCCGCACGGCGCGGAGGTGCGGCCCCCGCGAACGTCCGGTCCCTCGGCCGTCCGACCAGGGCCGCCGAGGGAACGGACGGCAGCAGGCCGGAGATCCCGGCCGCCGGGTTCGCTCCGGTCCGGCGCAGCCAGCGGAGCGACGGAAGAAGCGACGAGAAAGAATAGACGGCCACCCGGACCTCCACCAGGCGATCCGGGCACCGGAAGAGCGGTCCGACCGGCATCAGCTTTCGTCGGCGGCCGACCGGGCCGGTCGCGACCTCGCCACGGCACCCCCTGAAGGCGCGCGGGACCGAAGCCGTTCGCGCGTGCCGGTGCAGGAGGTCGGCCATGAATCTGTTGCCTTTGCTCACCCTGCTGCCGCGTCTGCCGCGCTTGCTGCGCCTGCCCTCACCGCAGGGCCTGCGCTCCTCGTCCGCGCTGCTCAGGGCCACCGCGCTGGATCTGGCGGTCCTCGCCGGACACGTGCTCTTCTACCCGACCGGCCTGACCCCGGAGCGCCGCAGGACCACCCCCGGTGCCCACCAGGACCTCGACGCGCTGCCCTCGGGCGTGGCCGCGCTGCCCCGGGCCCGGGAGGACGACCGGCCGCCGGTGGTGCTGCTGCACGGGTTCATCGACAACCGTTCCGTCTTCGTGCTGCTCCGCCGTTCGCTCGCCCGGCACGGCCGACGCCATCTGGAATCGCTCAACTACTCCCCGCTGACCTGCGACATCCGTGCGGCCGCCGAGTTGCTCGGGCGGCACGTCGAGGAGATCTGCGAGCGCACCGGCCACCGGCGGGTGGACATCGTGGGGCACAGCCTGGGCGGCCTGATCGCCCGGTACTACGTACAGTGCCTCGGCGGTGACCATCGGGTGCGCGTGCTGGTCACCCTCGGCACCCCGCACGGCGGCACCGCCGTCGCTCCACTGGCGAGCGCCCATCCGATCGTGCGGCAGATGCGCGCCGGTTCCGACTTCATCGAGGAGCTGCGGACCCCGGCGCCGGGGTGCCGGACGCACTTCGTCTCGTTCTGGAGCGAGCTGGACCGGGTGATGGTTCCGGTACGCACCGCGTGCATCGACCACCCCGACCTCGACGCGGAGAACGTACGGGTCACGGGCATCGGCCATCTCGCGCTCCCCGTGCACCCGGCCGTCGCCGCCCGCATCCGCCAGGTGCTCGACTCCCCCGGCTCCTCCGCCACCGCCGACGGCATCGCGGGCGGCGCGACGGGCGGCGCCACCGTGGCCTGAGGGAGCAGGCGGGCGGCCCGGGAAGACCGGGCCGCCCGCCTCACCTCAGTACGACGGTGACGCCCCGCCCTTCGAAGATCTCCAGGATCACGTCGAAGAGCGTGACCTCCCCTTCGCCCGAGGGCACCGGTTCCGTCAACCGCCCTCGCGCGTCGGCCGAGTTCATCCAGTCGAGGGTGAATCCGGGGGCGGCGCCCCAGCCGCCGCACAGGCAGTCGTCCAGCGCGTCCAGATTCCAACCGAAGTACCCGCCCGGCCCGTTGACGGCCTCGCCGATCGCGCACCAGAGGCTGTTCCGGTCGACGGTGTACCGGCCGTCCAGGGTGACCGTCCGCCCCTCGGGCGCGTCCGGCTTCCCGTACCGACGCCACTCGTGGGACCACAACGCAACGGACAGCCAGGCCCATTGCTCGTCGGTGGAGAGGCCGTGCCAGAGGCCCGGGCGGTCCGGTCCACCGGATCGGAAGAGCTCCCACACCGCGTCGGAGCCGGGCACGGCGTTGTCGCACCACAGCTCGGCCGTGAGGTCGAGCAGTCCGGCGCCGTGGGTGGAGGGCCGGGCGTCCGTGACGGTCACGTGGTTGACGAAGTAGCGCCCGATGGACGCGCCGTCCGCGTCGAGGAAGGAGAGCCAGGCGTTCCCCGCCCCGGCCCGTCGGCCCCCGATGTGGTCGAGGGCCTTCAGCAGGCCGCCCTCCGGACGGCAGCCGGTGAGAACCACCCGCCGGGCCCCGTCGTCGCCGTCCCCGTCCTCGGTCTCCCCCTCGTCGGTGCCCTCGCCGACCGCCTCGCCGACCCGCGTGAACAGCCCCTCGACGCCGCGCGCGAAACCCCAGAAGTCGCTCTCGTCCTCGTCGGACCTGAGGGCATGGCCCCAGCCCTCGCCACCCCGCGCCGTCCCGTCCACCGAATCTCCCCCTCCGTATCGATCGAACACCGATCCCCCACTCGGACCGACCACCGCCGACCACCGCCGACCACTGCGATTACGTTCCGTCACCGCACCGGGCGGAAATCAGAACGGATTCCTCGAACGTATCGCCAACAACGGGTCTCGGCTGCGCCGAAAGGCGCCCGAATGCCCGGTTCCCCCGAGACCGGACCCCTCCGAAGATTGTGGCCGTCACACACCGCCAGGTACAGTCGCGGCCACTGCTTCCCCGGGGCTCACCCCACTGAACTCCGGACTGGTCCTGCTGCCGAGGCGAGAGAGAAGTTGGTGAACGACCAGCACACCCACGCCGGGTACGCCGGATACGACGCGTCACAGACAGGCAGCTACCCTGCCGATCCGCTCTACGGGACGTACCCCGGCGAGCAGGGCGTCGCTCCCGGTTCCGGATACGACGGCGACTTCACCGCGGTCCCCACGCCCGCCCAGCACGGCACGTATCCCGGTCAGGACACCTCCTACGCCGCCGGCTCCTCCTGGGAGAGCGGCCCGCACGAAGGCGCGCACACCGGCGCACACACCGGCACGTACGCCGGCTACGCGGCCGACGCCCAGGCCGCGCACCACCATCCGTACGACACCACCGGCAGCTGGCAGACCGGCCCGACGGGCTCGCCCGACCAGACCGGGCAGTGGGACTCCAGCGGCTGGCAGCAGGCCGCGACCCACACCACGACCGGCCAGTGGGCCTTCACCGACACCGGGGCCTTCCCCACCACCACCTTCGAGTCGGCCCTGTACGAGCCGGGGACGTACCAGGCGGCCCCGGCCACCGGCACGTACGAGAACCACGGCGGCGAGAACCACGGCGGGTACGACGGCACGGGATACGCCACCACCCCCTCGGGCTACGGAACCGACGCCCCGCACTACGGGCCCACCGCCTATGCGACCGGCGCCTACGACACGGGCACCTTCGACAGCCGGACCTTCGGGGCGGGCGGCTACGACACCACCGTCCACGGCATCCCGGTCCACGACACCCCCGCCTCCGGTACCCCGGTCCACGACACCCCCGCCTACGCGGCCACCGCGTTCGCCACCGGCGCGTACGACAGCGGCGCCTACGACGCGACCGCCTGGAACACCGCACCGGAGGGCCCCGACGCCACGCCCGGGGCGGCCGCGTACATCCCGGAACAGATGTCCTACCCGCCCGACGAGCAGCACCGGGCGGACCCCGAACACCTGACCTCCGCACACGAGGCGCCCGAACACCGGGCGCCCGAACAGCACGGGTCCGCGCAGAACGACGCCCCGCACCCGCCCGACGCCACGCAGGACGCCGCGCCCGACGCCGTACAGGAGCCCGCCCCGGAGTCCGAGGGCCCTGCCGCCGGCCTCCCGGACACCTGGCCCGACCCGTACACCTCCGCCGTACGGCCCGAGGGCCGTTCCGCCGCCCGGAACCGGGCCCGCCGCCGTACCCCCGCCAAGCGGTCCGCGCTGCTGACGATCGCGGTTCCGTCCGCCTGCGTGATGGGCGTCGCGGGGATCGCGGCGGCTTCGGTCGGGGGGCTCGGGGGCGGCGAGGAGACCAAGGACGACACGACGACGATGGCGGCCGCCGACACGTCCGCCGTGAAGGCGCTCGCGTCCAACACCAAGCTCGACACCCAGCTCGCGGGCGTCGACGCGGCCGGGGCGGACTTCCGGGACCGGGCCAGCCGGACGCAGGAGCGCATCGACCTCAAGGAGCGGCAGGCCGCCGAGAAGAAGAAGCGCGAGGAGGAGGCCGCCCGCAAGGAGGCGGCCCGCCCCAAGTACCTGCTGCCGGTGGCGCAGCACGGGCTGAGCGCCTACTTCGGCCAGGCCGGGGTCAACTGGATGTCGGTGCACACCGGCATCGACTTCCCCGTGCAGTACGGGACTCCGGTGATGGCCGCGACCGACGGCACCGTACGCACCCAGTGGAACAGCGCCTACGGCAACATGGCGATCGTGACCATGGAGGACGGCACCGAGACCTGGTACTGCCACCTGAGCAGTACCAAGATCCGCTCCGGTTCGGTGAAGGCCGGCGACGTGATCGCGTACTCCGGCAGCTCCGGCAACTCCACCGGCCCCCACCTGCACTTCGAGGTGCGCCCCGGCGGCGGGTCCGCGATCAATCCACTGCCCTGGCTGGCGAGCCATGGACTCGACCCGCAGTAGGTCCAGCGGTTTTCACGCCCTTCACGAAAGGCCGGGCCGAGGAGGCCCGGCCTTTCACGTGTTCGGGACGGACTACAGCTTCTCGACGGGGGCGTACCGCAGCAGCAGCTTCTTGGGCCGCTCGTCGCCGAAGTCGACGGTGGCCTTCGCCTGGTCGCCGAAGCCCTCGACGGCGGTCACCGTGCCCAGGCCGAACTGGTCGTGCGTGACCCGGTCCCCGACCACCAGGGTGACGACCGGCTTGTCGCCGGTGCGCCGGGTCGCGAAGCCGGAGGGGCCGGAGCGGGCGCGGGAGGAGGAGAGCGACGAGGTGATCCCGGAGGTGGGTCCGGCCGAGGCCGCCATCGGCCCCTTCCGCTTCCACTCCAGGTGCTGGTCCGGGATCTCCTCCAGGAACCGCGACGGCGGGTTGTACGAGGGCTGACCCCAGGCGCTCCGCATGGAGGCGCGGGTGAGGTAGAGGCGTTCGCGGGCGCGGGTGATCCCGACGTACGCGAGGCGGCGTTCCTCCTCCAGCTCCTTGACCTGGCCCAGCGCCCGCATGTGCGGGAAGACGCCGTCCTCCATGCCGGTGAGGAAGACGACGGGGAACTCCAGGCCCTTGGCGGTGTGCAGCGTCATCAGCGTGATGACGCCGGAGCCGTCCTCGTCCTCGTCGGGGATCTGGTCGGAGTCGGCGACCAGGGCCACCTTCTCCAGGAACTCCGCGAGCGTCCCGGACGGCCCGGCCGCCTCGGCGTCGGCGTCCGCAGCGGCGTCGGCGCCACCCACGTCGCCACCTTCGTCGCCCTCCGCCGGCTCGGCCGCCGCGCGGGCCCGGTCCTGCTCGAACTCCAGGGCGACGGCGGCGAGTTCCTGGAGGTTCTCGATGCGTGTCTCGTCCTGCGGGTCGGTGGACGCCTGGAGTTCGGCGAGGTAGCCGGTGCGTTCCATGACGGCTTCCAGCACGACCGCGGGGCCCGCGCCGGACTCCACGACGGTGCGCAGCTCCTCCATCAGCGTGTTGAACCGCTTCACGGCGTTGGTGGAGCGGGCCGCCATGCCGTACGCCTCGTCGACGCGGCGCAGCGCCTGCCCGAAGGAGATCTTCTCGCGCTGCGAGAGGGCGTCGATCATCGCTTCGGCGCGGTCGCCGATGCCGCGCTTGGGCACGTTGAGGATGCGGCGCAGCGGTACGGAGTCCTCGGGGTTGGCGAGCACCCGGAGGTAGGCCAGGATGTCCCGGACCTCCTTGCGCTCGTAGAAGCGGACCCCGCCGACGACCTTGTAGGGCAGGCCGACGCGGATGAAGATCTCTTCAAAGACGCGGGACTGGGCGTTGGTGCGGTAGAAGACCGCGACGTCGCCGGCCTTGGCGTCGCCCGCGTCGGTGAGCCGGTCGATCTCGTCGGCGACGAACTGCGCCTCGTCGTGCTCGGTGTCGGCGACGTACCCGGCGATGCGGGTGCCGGTTCCGGCGTTGGTCCAGAGGTTCTTGGGGCGGCGGCTCTCGTTGCGCTCGATGACGGCGTTGGCGGCCGAGAGGATGGTCTGCGTGGAGCGGTAGTTCTGCTCCAGCAGGATCGTGGTGGCGTCCGGGTAGTCCTCCTCGAACTGGAGGATGTTGCGGATCGTCGCACCCCGGAAGGCGTAGATCGACTGGTCCGCGTCACCGACGACGCAGAGCTCGCCGGGCGCGTCGTGCTCGCCCGCCGGTCCGACCAGCTCGCGTACGAGGGTGTACTGGGCGTGGTTGGTGTCCTGGTACTCGTCGACCAGGACGTGCCGGAAGCGGCGGCGGTAGTGCTCGGCGACGTCGGGGAACGCCTGGAGCAGGTGGACCGTCGTCATGATGATGTCGTCGAAGTCGAGGGCGTTGGCCTCGCGCAGCCGCGCCTGGTAGAGCGCGTACGCCTGGGCGAGGGTCTTCTCGAAACCGTCGGCGGCCTGCCCGGCGAAGGTCTCCTCGTCGATGAGCTCGTTCTTGAGGTTGGAGACCTTGGCGGTGAAGGACTTCGGCGGGTAGCGCTTGGGGTCGAGGTCCAGGTCGCGGCAGACCAGGGCCATCAGCCGCTTGGAGTCGGCCGCGTCGTAGATCGAGAACGACGAGGTGAAGCCGAGCCGCTTCGACTCGCGGCGCAGGATGCGGACGCACGCGCTGTGGAAGGTCATGACCCACATGGCGTTGGCGCGGGGGCCGACGAGCTGCTCGACCCGCTCCTTCATCTCGCCGGCGGCCTTGTTGGTGAAGGTGATCGCCAGGATCTGCCCGGGGTGCACGCCGCGCTCGGCGAGCAGGTGGGCGATGCGGTGGGTGAGCACCCGGGTCTTGCCGGAGCCGGCGCCCGCGACGATGAGCAGCGGGGATCCGGCGTGCACGACGGCGGCGCGCTGCTCGGTGTTGAGTCCGTCGAGCAGTGCGGCGGAGTCGAGGACCGGGCGCGGGGCGCCGTCGCGGTAGTACCCGTCCCTGGGCGGCGGGGGTGCGTCGAAGAGCCCTTCGAAGAGGCCCTCGGGCTCCTCCTCGGGCGCGTGGTCCTCGGGGGGCGGCGGGGGCCCCTCGTCCACGGGCTGGAGGCCGGTCAGGAAACTGTCGTCAAAGAGGCTGCTCATCGCTAGTCGAGTTTAGGGTGTCGGGCCGACACTCCGGGCGGGCTTCGGCGGAGCCGGCCGGCGGCCGTCACCGGGTGTCAAGGACCGTGCGCGGCGCGCGAGAGAAACCCCTCGCCACGGACCCCGTACGGGCCCGCTACGGACACGCCCCGGTGCCCCGGTACGGACCCCTGCGACCAAGGTCACGAAAATGTATCGGGCATATCGCTCATCGCCCTTCCCAGCCGTCCCACCGCTTGGCTACCGTGCTCAGCCGGACGACCCGTCCGCCACGGCAGGCCGGACGACCTCGGCCCGGCCACCCGGTGGGCGGTCCACGGAAGGAGATGCCGTCGTGGCATCGCATCGCAAACCCCGCACCCCGGTGCGCGTCTCGTCGCAGGCCGTCGGCTTCACCACGGTGGCGCTCGCGACCGCGACCCTGCTCTCCACGCAGAGCGCGACGGCCGCCCCCTCGGCGCCGAAGCCGAGCATCGAGGACGTACGGAAGAAGGTCGACGACCTCTACCGCCAGGCGGGCTCCGCGACGCAGGAGTACAACCGGGCGAAGGACGCCACGGTCGAGCAGCAGGGCAAGGTGGACGCCCTGCTGGAGGACGCGGCCAAGCGGGCGGACAAGGTCAACGAGGCCCGTCGCGCGCTGGGGAGCTACGCGGCGGCCCAGTACCGCAGCGGCGGACTGGCCTCCACCATGACGTTCTTCCTGGCGGACGACCCGCAGTCGTACTTCGACCAGGACCATCTGATGGAGCGGCGCACCAGCCAGCAGGAGAAGGCGGTCGCCGACTTCCGCACCGAGCAGCTGGCCGCCGCCGAGAAGCGCACCGAGGCCACCGAGAGCCTGCAGGCGCTGACCGAGTCGCAGGCGGATCTGCGCACCAGCAAGCAGACCGTGCAGGACAAGCTGTCCGAGGCGCGCACGCTGCTGTCGAAGCTGACCGCCGAGGAGAAGGCGCGCCTGGCGGAGCTGGAGCGGAAGAAGGAAGCCGAGGCGAAGAAGAAGGCGGAGCAGCTCGCCGCGCAGCAGGCCGCCGCCGCGAAGGAGGCGGCCGAGAAGGAGGCCGCCGACACGGCCGACACGGGCTCGGACACGACAGCCTCCGGCAGCACCGGCACCGCCACCGGCTCGACCACGGCCGCGTCCACCAAGGGTGCGCAGGCGCTGGCGTTCGCCGAGTCCCAGATCGGCAAGCCGTACGTGTGGGGAGCCACCGGCCCCGCGTCGTACGACTGCTCCGGCCTGACCCAGGCGGCCTGGCGGGAGGCGGGCGTCGACCTGCCGCGTACCACCTGGGACCAGGTCAACGTGGGGACGAAGGTCGCGACGGCGGACCTCCGGCCGGGGGACCTGATCTTCTTCTACGACGACATCAGCCACGTGGGCATCTACAAGGGCGACGGGATGATGGTCCACGCGCCGAAGCCGGGCGCGTACGTCCGCGAGGAGTCGATCTACTACATGCCGATCTACGGCAGCGTGCGGCCGGGCTGATCCGGGCGGTCCACGGGCGGGGCGCCTCGGGGCACCCGCCCGGGCCCGATCAGGTCCAGAGCGTGGCGATGAAGATGTTGGCGACGGTCAGCCCGCCCACGGCGGCGAAAGCGCCCTTGGACACCTTCTCCTCGTCGCGCTTGAGGTAGATGAGGGCCAGGATCACGACGAGGATCAGCAGCTTGATGCCGATTTTGACGTTGTTGACCGGGTTGTCGTCGGCCTGGTGGAAGCCGACGAGGGCGATGCCGGTCACGAGCATGGTGAGCGCACCGTGCAGCATCGCGGGGACGAACCGGGCGGTGCCGGCACCCATCGCCTTCATCTGCGTCAGGAAGCCGCCCAGCAGGGAGGCGATACCGATGATGTGCAGGGCGACGAAGACATGGATGAGTACAGACATGTCCGCAGCCTAACGACGGCTGTACCACCCCTCCGCGGTCAGGTGGGGCTTACCCGTCTTCAGTCAGGTGGGGCTCACGCGTGCCGCTGGGGCCCTTTTCCCGAAGCTGCCCGAAAGTGACCGGATCCCCCTCCGTAGCCCTGATCGCACTCCGAAGGCGAAACGTCACAGGAGGTCAATTTCGATCATGACGCCTTCTCGGCCCGCCCCGGGGTTAGCGTCCCTCCCAGGTGATCGGCCCGCCTTGCCGCCCCTGACGGGCAGCACCGGTCACCTGGCCGAACGATCCCGGTGGTGCCCGCCCTCCCCCATGAGGCGCGCGCCGCCGGGGTCCGCCGGGCCCGCCGGTACCCCGGGCGGGCAGCCGACAGGAAGGATGCAGCCCTCGTGGCCGCGCACCGGAAAGCAGCTCACCGCAAGCCCAAGCAGCGCCTGTTCGCCGGCTCTGCTGCCCGCTCCGCCGCCGCCCTGGCCCTCGCCGGGGCGGCCACCGCGACCGCCGCGACCGGTTCCGCCCAGGCGGAGCCCCCGCTCACCGCTTCCCAGGTCAAGTCCAAGGTGGACCAGCTCTACCGGGACGCCGAGGTCGCCACCGAGCAGTACAACGGGGCCAAGGAGAAAGCCGCCGACGCCGCCCGCTCCGTGGACGCGCTGCGCGACGAGGCCGCCCGCCGCACCGGTCTCCTCAACGAGTCCCGGCACGCCCTGGGTTCGCTCGCCACCGCCCAGTACCGCTCGGGAGGTCTGGACCCCGCGCTCCAGCTGCTGCTCACCTCCGACCCCGACGAGTACCTGGAGCGCGCCTCGTACGTGGAGAAGGCGGGCGCCATCCAGGCCGGGACCATCAGCGGCATCCGGCGCCAGGTCATCGGGATCGAGCAGGTCCGGGCCCGCGCCGAGGACGAGTCGGCGGTGCTCGCCACCCGCGAGACCGAACTCGCACGGCACAAGAAGAAGATCACCACCAGCCTCTCCGACGCCCGGCGGCTGCTGCACACCCTCACCGCCGCCGAACGCGCCCGCTACGAGGCCGAGCACGGCACGGGCGGCACCGGAGGCACGACCAGCACGGGCGACACCGGCGGTACGAGCGGCACGACCGGCACGACCGGCACCGGCGCCCCCTCGGGTACCGCCGCCGCCCCGAACTCCCGCGCCGCCGAGGCGGTCGCCTTCGCGTACGGGGCGATCGGCAAGCCGTACGTCTGGGGGGCGACCGGCCCGTCCGCGTACGACTGCTCCGGCCTCACCCAGGCCGCCTGGCGGGCGGCGGGCGTCTCACTGCCGCGCACCACCTACACCCAGATCAACGCCGGGCAGCGAGTCTCCCGCTCCCAGCTCGCCCCCGGTGACCTGGTGTTCTTCTACTCCGGGATCAGCCATGTCGGCCTCTACGTCGGCGACGGCAAGATGATCCACGCACCGCGCCCGGGCGCACCGATCCGGGTCGCCCCGATCGACGAGATGCCGTTCGCGGGGGCGACCCGGGTGGCGTGACCCGGCGCAAGGGCCGGGCGGGCGGGGCGACCGTGACGGGCGTCAGACCAGGCGGCGCGCCGTCGCCCAGCGGGTCAGCTCGTGGCGGTTGGAGAGCTGGAGCTTGCGGAGCACCGCGGAGACGTGCGACTCCACCGTCTTCACCGAGATGAAGAGCTGCTTGGCGATCTCCTTGTACGCGTAGCCCCGGGCGATCAGCCGCAGCACCTCGCGCTCGCGCTGGGTGAGCCGGTCCAGGTCCTCGTCGACCGGCGGGGCGTCCGTGGAGGCGAAGGCGTCGAGCACGAAGCCGGCCAGGCGGGGCGAGAAGACCGCGTCGCCCTCCTGGACCCGGAAGACCGAGTTGACCAGGTCGTCGCCGGTGATCGTCTTGGTGACGTAGCCGCGGGCGCCGCCCCGGATGACCCCGATGACGTCCTCGGCCGCGTCGGAGACGGAGAGCGCGAGGAAGCGGACCGGGTTCTCGGCGGCCGACATCAGCGGGGCGCAGCGGCGCAGTACCTCGACGCCGCCGCCGCCGGGGAGGTGGACGTCGAGGAGGACGACCTCGGGGCGGGTCGCCGTGATGACGGTGACGGCCTGGTCGACGTCGGCGGCCTCGCCGACGACCTCGACCCCGGTCTCCTCGGTGCGGCCGATCTCGGCCTGGACACCGGTGCGGAACATCCGGTGGTCGTCCACGAGGACGACCCGTACCCGGCGTTCCGGTCCCTGGGTCGTCGCTTCGGTGTTCTCGGTCATTCGCCCGCCCTCTCCATCTCCAGCTCGACTTCCGTGCCACCACCGGGCACCGACCGGAGCCGGGCCGTACCGCCGTTGCGCCGCATCCGGCCGACGATCGATTCTCGTACACCCATGCGGTCCTCGGGGACCGCGTCCAGGTCGAACCCGGGCCCCCGGTCGCGTACGGAGATGAAGACCGTCCGGCCCTCGACCTCCGCGTAGACCTGGACCGCGCCGCCCTCGCCACCGTACTTGGCGGCGTTCACCATCGCCTCGCGCGCGGCCTGGAGCTGGGCGGTGGTCTTCTCGTCCAGCGGGCAGTCGCCGACCACGACGACCTCCAGCGGGACGCCGTGCTTGTCCTCGACCTCGGCGGCGGCGCGCTTCACGGCCTCGGCGAGGGTGGCCGGCTCGTCGTCGGCGTCCTTGCCGGTGCCGCCGGGGTCGTACAGCCAGTTCCGCAGTTCGCGTTCCTGGGCGCGGGCCAGTCTGCGGACCTCTCCGGCGTCCTCGGCGTTGCGCTGGATCAGGGTGAGGGTGTGCAGCACCGAGTCGTGGACGTGGGCGGCGACCTCGGCGCGTTCCTGGGCGCGGATGCGCATCAGGCGTTCCTCGGAGAGGTCCTGGGTCATGCGGACGAGGTAGGGGCCGGCGAGCAGCGCGATGCCGGTGAGCACCGCGATGGCGGCGGTGAGGACGTTCCCGAGCTGGGCGGCCGAGCCGCGCACCACCAGGAACGCGGCGAGCCCGAGGCCGACGAGCGCGACCCCGGCGAGACCGCGCGCCAGGTGCAGCATGCTCCGGCGGCGGCCCACCTCCATCCACTGGGCGCGGCGGGCGTTGTCGGCCTGCCGCCAGACCAGCACGGAGCCGGCCCCGATGAGGAGGATGGGCCAGATGTAGCGGTCGGCGCCGCTGCCCATGTTCACGTTGGCGAGGAAGATCAGGGCGCCGACGAAGAGCCCGACGAGCGCGAAGACCTGCCCCCGGTCGGGCTTGCGGAGCCGGCGGCTGCCGTCCGGAGCCGTGATGAAGAGGGAGCGCGGGGCCTCGACGCCGCCGACGCCGAGGGGCACCACGATCCAGAACACCGCGTAGAGCACCGCGCCGAGGCCGTCCGCCATGAAGAGGCCGAGGAAGACGAGCCGCACCCAGGCGACCGGCAGCCCGAGGTGTCCGGCGAGGCCGCGCGCGACGCCGCCCAGCATGCGCCCCTCGGCGCTGCGGTACAGCTTGCGCGCCGGTGGCTCCTCCGGGTCGGTGGCCGGTGCACCGGCGGCTCGGGTCGTGGCGGTTGGCATGGTCCGATCGTCACACGTCCGGGTGGGCCGGGACATCAGGGACGGCCCCTACTCCCATATCAGGGAACGACCAGGGTCGCCGTGGGTCCCACGGGGGCCTCCGGGCCGTCACCATGGAGCCATGACCGCTTCCCCGCCCGCCGCGCCCCCCGGCGAGGCGCCCCCCGGCGCACCGAAGAGCGCACCGAAACCGCAGCTGAGGCGGAGCCCCCGGCAGAAGGTGGTGGCGGGGGTGTGCGGCGGCCTCGGCCGGTACTTCGACGTGGACCCGGTCATCTTCCGGGTGGTCCTCGGGGTGCTCGCCGTCGCGGGCGGCACCGGGCTGATCCTCTACGGCTTCGCGTGGCTGCTGGTTCCGGTGGAGGGCGAGGAGGAGAACGAGTTCCGCGGGCTGCTCTCCGGCCGGGTGGAGGGGCCGCCGCTGGTGGCGCTGCTCTTCGCGCTGGTCGGCTGCGGGCTCTTCCTCTCGATGATCAACAACGGCGGGGTCCTGGCGTTCGCCGCGCTGCTGGTGCTGGCGGTCGCCGGGTTCGCGGTGTGGACGAGGCACGGCCGGCCCGCCGCCACGGACGAGGAACCGGACCGGGCCGCCCGGGACGGCCGGGACGACCGGGCCGCCGGGGACTCCGTACCTTCCGCGCCCCGCACCGCCCCGGCGCCGGCGCCCTCCGGCCGGGGCTCGGTGCCGCCGGAGGTCCAGGCGCCCCCGGCGCCGGCCGGGCCGTCGTGGTGGCGGGACCCGATCGTCAAGGACGGCACGACGGGGCCGGTGGGCGCGGGGTACCTGTGGGGCCCGGCGGACGCGGTGCCGGGCTCGGCGGGCGAGGCGGACGGGCCGGGCCGGGCGCGCGGCGGACACCACGGGGCACCGCACCACGGGCCGCACCGGAAGCACCCGGCGCACGGGAGGCACGTGCCGCCGGTCGCCACCGATCCGCGGGAGAGGACGCACGGGCCGCACTCGATCGGGGGCCTGGTGCGGTTCCTGGCGATCGTCGCCGGGGTGGCCGCCGCCTGGCCCGGCTGGGGCAGGCACCCGCTCGGCGAGAGCCTCCAGATCGGGGCGGTCGCGGCGCTCGCCGTCCTCGGGGTGGGGCTGCTGGTCGCCTCGTTCTTCGGCCGGACCGGTTTCGGCACGCTGGTGTTCGCGCTGCTCGTCACGGGGGTGCTCGCGGCGTCGACCGTACTGCCGAGGGACATCGGGACGACGTGGGCGCGGACCGAGTGGCGTCCCGTCACCGCCGCCCAGCTGCGGCCGTCCTACGACATCGGGGCCGGTACCGCCCGCCTCGACCTGTCCGGGCTGCCGGTCCCGCTGGGAACAGCCCTCTCCACCCGGGTGGAGGCGGGGGCCGGGCGCGTGGTGGTCGTCGTCCCGCAGGACGCGACGGTCCGGGTGCGGGCGGAGGTGGGGCTCGGGGACGTGACCCTGCCCGGCGATCCGGCCGGCCAGGACGTCGACATCGCCCCGGACCGGCAGACCACCCGCACCCTGGCGCCCCCCAGGGGCGCGGACCCGGCCGGCACGATCGAGCTGCGCCTGGAAGTCGGTCTCGGACAGGTGGAGGTCACCCGTGCTGCTTCATGAGTTCCGGCCGGGCCGCGCGCTGGCCGGCCTGACCCTGCTGGCCCTGTCCGCCGGGTACGCGGCCGACTGGGCCGGGGCCTGGCAGGCGCCGTGGGTGTTCTTCGCCGCGGTGCTGGGCGGCGGGCTCTTCCTCGCCGCCGTGGCCGCCTGGGTCGCCTACAGGCTCCGGCGGCGGCGCGGCGGCAGGAGCGTGCCCAGCGAGAAGGGCCCCGATCCGGCGAGCAGCAGCGGCAGCCAGGCCATGAGGTAGACGAGGTCGTTGCCGTAGTAGTACGGGGTCGCCTGCCAGCTCACGGTGAGCCAGAGGCTCAGCGAGATCAGCGCGCCGCCGAGCGCGGCGAGCCGGCCCCAGAGCCCGAACAGGGTGCCGAGGCCGACGGCGAGCTCGCCGAGCGCGATGGCGTACCCGAAGCCGACCGGGCTGTGCAGCGCCAGGTCGACGAGCCAGGGGGCCCCGGCGGAGTCGCGGACCCCGCGCATCTGGTCGCCGATCGAGCCGGCTCCGCTCGACGACAGGAAGGCGCTGTCCGTCAGCTTGTCGAGCCCGGCGTAGATGAAGGTGACGCCGAGGAAGACCCGCAGCGGCAGCAGCGCGTAGGTGCGCGCCAGCTCGCTCAGCCCCTTCGGTTCGCCGGGAACGCGTCCGTAACCGTTGCTTCCGTGGCCCTGCATGAACTGCCCCACCTTTCCGTTGCCCCGTCAACAGACCATACGTAAGAACATACGTACGTGGGCGCGCGCGGGGGTGCAAGGTCCGTCCGACGTACGCCGGAGCGGCCTGTCACGGCTCTGCACCGCTTCCGTCCCGGTGGGCGATACGGGTGGCGGTGCGGGCGGGTCCTCGCGGACGATGCCCGCATGACGGATACGCCCAACTCTCCCGATCTCGCGGACCGTTCGGAAAACCCCGACGCCCACGCGGGCACGGACCCCCACGGGGACACGGACGCCTCCGGGAGAACGGACCGCCCGGCCCGCCGCACGCTCGTCACCCTCCTCGTGGTGACCGCCGTGCTCCTGGTCCCGCTGCTCCTCGGGTTCTGGTACACCGCCGAGGAGGCGATCCGGAACAAGAGCGTCAGCGACTGGCAGGGCAACCACGAGACGAAGCTCGCGCTGCAGCGCACCGCGCTGGTGCTCTTCGGGGTGCCGGCCCTCTGCGCCGCGTGCGGGTGGATCGTCGCCGGGCTCCGCGACCGGCCCGCCGCCGTGCCCGTCGCGCGCTCCGTGCTGACCGGTGCGGTCCTGGTCTGGCTGGTCCTCGCCGGATCCGTCTTCACGACCTTCATGGCGGCGCCCGAGTTCTGAGCGGTCCGGGCCCGGCTCTCCGCGCCCCCGGACCGAAATGGGCGCGCACCGTTCTGGCCCTCTGTCATACCGTCGGGCGGGCGGACCCGGAGGTTCGCACACACGCGAGACCCGCCGAGCCCGGACACGGGAGGCGGCATTCGAGGGCGCGGGAGAGCCCGTGCCCGGATCGGAGTACCGGATGCGCCCGCCACCCGTCCCGCCCCCGCAGGGCTGGTTCCCCTGCCCGTGCTGCGGACACCAGATGTAGCCGTGCTCCGGGGCCGGAGGACGTGACGGCGCTGTACTGGTGGCGCCCCACCTTCTGGCGGCGCGGCGAACCGCCCGCGGAGCGTGGGGGGCCTCACTCCTGACGTCCGTGGCCCACGCCCCCGTTCCTCCCCGGTGTCAGTCCGTCACGTCGATCCGGCAGCTGTTGGTCTCCACCCCGGCGGCAGTCACCACCTGCACGTCCACCGAGCCGGGTTCGACCTCCACCGGGACGGGCACGGTGAGGACGGTGTCGGTCGGGTTGGCGAAGCCGCCGGGGACCGGGATCAGCGGGACGTGGACGTGGACCGTCCCTATCCGCACGACGAGCCGGGCCAGCCCGGCCGGGCCGCCCGCGCCGGGCGGTACGAAGCCGGCGCCCCGGATCTCGATGTCGTCGCCGGTACGGATCGGGGCGTCCAGATCGCCGGCCTCGCGGGCCCGGACGACCGACAGGACCACCGGGCGGCCGCCCTCCGCGTACTTCCCCGCGAAGTAGGTCGCCGCCGAGACCGCCACCAGCAGCGCGAGCCCCCACGGCAGGTCCGGGAGCTGCTCGGGGCGGCGGGCGAGGCGGACCGCCGCGAAGAGCACCGCGACGCCGCTCACCAGCACGTACTGCACGTCCGTGAAGCTGCCGCGGCCGGAGTCGTCGGTCAGCAGGTCGGCGGCGCGCGGCCGGTCGGCCCGGATCTTCTGGAGCCGCTGCGCCAGCACCCGTACGGAGACGACCCGGCGGACGACGACGGCGACGGCGCAGACCAGCGCCAGCACCGTCAGCACCCCCGCCGAACGCATCAGGTCCAGCCCCTCGATGAGCGCGTCGCGCTCGGCGTGGTCGGAGGCCCCGGCGAGCTGGAGGGAGAGCACCAGGACGGCGAAGGCGGCGAGCAGCACCCAGGCGGCGGCGACGGTCCGCGAGGTGGAGAGCCGGTTGTCCTCGCCGATGAGCGGGGCGAGCAGCCCTCCGCGCGCCCGGTGGTACGAGGCGCCGGCGGCCAGCAGCGCGGCGGTGACGAGTCCGGCGATCAGCCCGGCGGTACGGGCGGTGGACCAGCCCGGGCCGATCGCGGTGGCGGTCTCACCGAGGACGAGGGCGACGAGCGCGACCGCGATGACGGCGAGGGTGCGCAGCCGCACCTCGTGGAGCCAGGCGTCACCGGCTTCCCGGCTGCGGTCGGCGACCGCGCGGGCGGCGCCGGTCAGCTCGTCGGAGACCCACTGCCGGGAGGCGGAGGGCGACTGCGCCACCCCGGCGGGAAGTCCCTTCCCGGCGGCGTACTCGTCCCGTTTGGCGAGGAAGGCGGCGACCGCGCGCCGGTGTCCTTCGCGTGCTCCGTGCGGGCAGTCGCCGCACGTACAGCCCCCGCCGTGCGCCCTGCTTGCCCTCGCCTCGTCCAACGCCACGACCTGTGCCGCCCTTTCCCGCCCCGGTACAGCCAACTCACTTACGTTTTTTGTGAATTGTGCCGTACCGGGGGCCTTCGGGCCGCATCGGGTCGGCCCGGCCGCCCGGTTTCGCGCACCTGTGCCACCGCGGGGCAGCGCCCGTGCCACCGCGGGGACGGCGGAGGGGTCCGGACACGGCGATGCCGCCGCTCCCACGGGGGAAGCGGCGGCATCGTCAGGGGGCTTCGGGGAGGGTCACTCCCACTCGATCGTCCCCGGCGGCTTGCTCGTCACGTCGAGGACGACGCGGTTGACGTCGGCGACCTCGTTGGTGATGCGGGTGGAGATCTTCGCCAGCGTCTCGTACGGCAGGCGCGACCAGTCGGCCGTCATGGCGTCCTCGGAGGACACCGGGCGCAGCACGATCGGGTGGCCGTAGGTGCGGCCGTCGCCCTGGACGCCGACCGAGCGGACGTCGGCGAGGAGGACCACCGGGCACTGCCAGATCTCGCGGTCGAGACCGGCGGCCGTCAGCTCCTCGCGGGCGATGGCGTCGGCCTCGCGGAGCAGGTCGAGGCGCTCCTTGGTGACGTCACCGACGATGCGGATGCCCAGGCCGGGGCCGGGGAACGGCTGGCGCTGGACGATCTCCTCGGGCAGGCCGAGCTCCTGGCCGACCATCCGGACCTCGTCCTTGAACAGCTGGCGCAGCGGCTCGATGAGCTCGAACTCGATGTCGTCGGGGAGACCGCCGACGTTGTGGTGCGACTTGATGTTGGCCGTGCCGGTGCCGCCGCCGGACTCGACGACGTCCGGGTAGAGGGTGCCCTGCACGAGGAAGGCGACCTGCTCGCCGTCGGCCGCGCCCTCGGCGATGATCTCGGCCTGGGCCTGCTCGAAGACGCGGATGAACTCGCGGCCGATGATCTTCCGCTTCTGCTCCGGGTCGGAGACCCCGGCGAGCGCGTCGAGGAAGCGCTTCTCGGCGTCGACGACCTTCAGCTGGACGCCGGTGGCGGCCACGAAGTCCTTCTCGACCTGCTCGGTCTCGCCCTTGCGCATCAGGCCGTGGTCGACGTAGACGCAGGTCAGCTGGGAGCCGATGGCCTTCTGCACGAGGGCCGCGGCGACCGCGGAGTCCACGCCGCCGGAGAGGCCGCAGATGGCCCGCTTGGTGCCGACCTGCTCGCGGATGAGCGCGACCTGTTCCTCGACCACGTTGGTGGTCGTCCAGGTCGGCTCGATGCCCGCGCCGCGGTAGAGGAAGTGCTCCAGGATCTGCTGCCCGTGGGTCGAGTGCATGACCTCGGGGTGGTACTGGACGCCGTAGAGGCGCTTCTCGTCGTTCTCGAAGGCGGCGACCGGGACGACGTCGGTGGACGCGGTCACGGTGAAGCCCTCGGGGGCGGCGGAGCAGGCGTCGCCGTGCGACATCCAGACGGCCTGGTCGTCGGGGGTGCCCTCGAAGAGGGTGGAGCCCGACTTGGTGACCTTGAGCGGGGTACGGCCGTACTCACGGGCCCCGTTGTCGTCGACGGTGCCGCCGAGCGTGGTCGCCATCAGCTGGAAGCCGTAGCACATGCCGAAGACCGGGACCCCGGCCTCGAACAGCGAGCGGTCGAGCGAGGGCGCCCCTTCCGCGTACACCGAGGACGGGCCGCCGGACAGGATGATCGCGCGGGGGTTCTTCGCCAGCATCTCGGCCACCGGCATGGTGGACGGGACGATCTCGCTGTAGACCCGGGCCTCACGGACGCGACGGGCGATGAGCTGGGCGTACTGCGCGCCGAAGTCGACGACGAGAACCACGTCGGTGGTCATGTCGGGGGCGGCGGGGGGTGCTGCTGGCACGAGGCGGCCTTCCGGCGGTGAGGGGTGTCGGTCCTTCAATGTTACCGGCCGCGGCGAAGCGGCCTTCCGCTTCGCGTTCCCGGGGCCGTCCCGCCATCCGGACCCCCCGTCGGGTGCCGGGCCGGGCGGGTCCATACTGGCTGTCATGCGTCAGTACACGACCTCCGTCTTTACCTATGGCATCCGGCCCGCCGGGTGTCATGGTCGTGCTGCTTGAGCAACTGACGAGCGACCTTCCAGACGCCCCGGGCCGACAGGCCCGGGGCGTCTTGGCGTTCGGGGGCCGTCGGGCCGGGGCCCCTATCCCGACCGGGAGTCCGACCATGAGCACCATCACGAACACGACCGCCGCCACCACGCCTGCCGCGCGGCCCTCGAAGACCGCGACCGAGGCGACCGGCGCGCACACCGAGGAGGCCGCCGCGCTGATCGGCGGCGCCCGGGAGCGCATCGACGCGCTGGACGACCGGATCATCGGCCTGGTCCAGGAGCGGATGGCGGTGTCGGCGGTCATCCAGGAGGCGAGGATCACGTCCGGGGGCCGCCGGGTGAACCTCGCCCGCGAGATGGAGGTGCTCAGCCACTTCCGGGACGCGCTCGGGAAGCCCGGCACCCCGCTCGCGATGACGCTGCTGGAGCTCTGCCGCGGCCAGGTGTGAACCCGGCGTACCCGGGCGTACCGGCGGCGTGCCCCCGCGCGCAGGGCTGTACGGCCGCACCCCCGTTCGGTCCCGGTCTCACCCGTACGGAGCGTGACCGGCCCGGACCGGCCTTCGTTGTTCGGGGTGTGTCCGCGTCGGCCAGGGGCGGCATCGGCAGGAAGAAGCGCGTGGCTCCGCCAGGACGTGTGACGTATCTCAGGTGCGTCGTGGGACCGCGTCCCGGCGTACGTGACCGGTCGGCAGGGGACAGCAGCCCGGTCACCCGTGTGGGGGCCGGCTCCGGGGACGCCCGGGGCCGGCCCCCACTGGTCTGTCCGCAGGGGTTGCTGTCACACCTTCGGCAGCTTCGGCGGTACGGCCGGGATGCCCAGGAACGGCAGCTTCAGCGCGCCGAACGCCTCCTGGGGCACCGCCGGGGTGGCCGGCTTCACCGGTGACAGCCGCTGGTACGCCTCGCCCTGCGCCGGTCGCGGGTCCGGCTCGCCCTTGTTGGGCCAGAACGACATGGCGCGTTCGGCCTGCGCGGTGATCGTCAGCGACGGGTTGACGCCGAGGTTGGCGGAGACCGCCGAGCCGTCGACGACCGAGATGCCGGGGTGGCCGTGGAGCCGGTGGTACGGGTCGATGACGCCCTCGGCCGCGCTCGCCCCGATCGGGCAGCCGCCGAGGAAGTGCGCGGTGAGCGGGGTGCCCATCAGCTCGCCGATGTTGGAACCGGCGAAGCCGTTGATCTCCTCGGCGAGCAGCGAGGCGCTCTGCGTCGCCTCGGCGATCTGCGTCGGGTTCGGTGCGCCGTGCCCCTGCCGGGCGGTGAGCAGGCCCTTTCCGATGCCGCTCGGCTTGCGGTAGGCGGTCAGCGAGTTGTCGAGCGACTGCATGACGAGCCCGATGATGGTCCGCTCGGACCACTTCCGGTTGGAGAGCGAGCGGGCCGCGACGGTGGGGTGCCTGACCACCCGGGAGAGCCAGGCGAGCACCCGCCGCTTCGCGTACGGCACCTGCAGGATGGTGAGGCCGCCCATGGCGTTGGAGCCCTTGCCGTAGCGGACCGGTTCGATGTGGGTGCTGGCGTCGGGGTGGATCGACGAGGTGATGGCGACGCCCTTGGTGAAGTCGGGCTTCGTGCCGTGCTTGCGGCGGTAGCGGCGGTCGCTGGTCTGCGCGCCGACCAGCCCCTCGGAGTTGGTACGGGTCAGCTCGCCGAGCCGGTCCGAGAGCCGGGGCAGCCGTCCCTCGTCCTTCATCCGGTGCAGCAGGGTCTGGGTGCCGTACGTGCCCGCCGCGACGATCACGTGGCGGGCCCGGAGCGTACGGGGCGCGGCCTTGCGGCGGCGGTCGGTGGGGACGGTCTCGACCCGGTGGCCGCCCGCCGGGTCCTCGGTGACGGCGAGCACCGTGGTCATGGGGTGGATGACCGCACCGGACTTCTCGGCGAGGTGGAGGTAGTTCTCGGTGAGGGTGTTCTTCGCCCCGTGGCGGCAGCCGGTCATGCACTCGCCGCACTCGGTGCAGGCCTTGCGGGCGGGCCCCGCGCCGCCGAAGTACGGGTCGGCGACCGTGCCGCCGGGCTCCGCCTTCGCCGTGCCGTCGGCGTCCCGGCCGTCGCCGAAGAACACCCCGACCGGTGCCAGGTGGAAGGTGTCGCCGACGCCCATCGCCTCGGCGGTCGCCTTGAGGTGCACGTCGGAGGGGGTCGTCGTCGGGTTGAGCCGGACCCCGAGCATCCGGGTGGCCTGGTCGTAGTAGGGCCGCAGCTCGTCCTGCCAGTCGGTGATGGCGGCCCACTGGCGGTCCTCGAAGAACGCGGCGGGCGGGACGTACAGGGTGTTCGCGTAGTTCAGCGAGCCGCCGCCGACCCCGGCTCCGGCCAGCACCATGACCTTGCCGAGGAGGTGCACCCGCTGGATGCCGTAGAGGCCGAGGGCGGGGGCCCAGAGGTAGTTCTTCAGGTCCCAGGAGTTCTTGGGCAGCGTCCCCGGGGTGAAGCGGCGGCCCGCCTCCAGGACGCCGACCCGGTACCCCTTCTCGGTCAGCCGGAGCGCGGAGACCGCGCCGCCGAACCCCGAGCCGACGACGAGGACGTCGTAGTCGAACGCGGGGCCGGAAGCGGGGCCGGAAGCGGGGCCGGAAGCGGTGCCCGAAGCGGGGCCGCCGCTGTCGGCCTGGTTGCGGGCAGGGCTGTCCTCGGGCATGGCTCTCCTCGTCGCGAACCTCGGGTGGAACCTTCTGATCTGTACGGATGTCAGCGGTCACGGACCCGGTACGAGGCTTCACGACCCCGGCCGGCCCGGACCGTGCCGGATGGGTCAGCGCAGCCGGAACGCCTTCATCGCCTTGAGGCTGCGGCTCATGAACGCCGCGTACTTCTCGTCGTCCATCCCGAAGGACGGGGCGAGCGGGATCAGCCGCTGCTGGGCGACGGTCTGCGCCTCGGTGTACTTGAGGATGCCCTCGGAGCCGTGCCGGCGGCCGAGTCCGGAGTCCTTCATGCCGCCCATCGGGGACCCCACGCTGCCGTAGGCGGAGGCGTACCCCTCGTTGATGTTGACGGTGCCGGTGCGCAGCCGGGCGGCGACCCGGTGGCCGCGGCGGGCGTCCGTGGTCCAGACGCTGGCGTTGAGGCCGTACGGGGTGGCGTTGGCTAGGGCGATCACCTCGTCCTCGTCGGTGAAGCGGTAGAGGGAGACGACCGGGCCGAAGGTCTCCTGGGCGCAGACCTCCATGGGCGCCTCGACGCCTTCGAGGATGGTCGGCTCGTAGAAGAGCGGGCCGATGTCGGGGCGCGCCTTCCCGCCCGCGACGAGGGTCGCGCCCTTGGCGACGGCCTCGTCCACGTGCCGGACCACGGCCTCCAGCTGGCGTTCCCCGGCGAGCGAGCCCATGTCGGCGCCGTACGCGAGGGAGCCGCCGAGCCGCATCGCCCTGGTGCGGGCGGCGAAGCGGGCCACGAAGTCGTCGGCGACGGACGCGTGGACGTAGAGCCGCTCGATGGAGATGCAGAGCTGGCCGGCGGAGGAGAAGCAGGCGCGGACGGCTCCGGCGGCGGCCTTCTCCACGTCGGCGTCGGCGAGCACCAGCATGGCGTTCTTGCCGCCGAGCTCCAGCGAGACGCCGACGAGCCGGGCCGCCGCGCCCTGGGCGACCTCGCGGCCGGTGCGGGTGGAGCCGGTGAAGGAGACGTAGTCCGCGCGCTGGACGACCTCGGGGCCGACGACCGGGCCCTCGCCGAGCACGACCTGGAAGACCTCGGCGGGCAGTCCGGCCTCGATCAGGAGGTCACGGGCCCAGAGCGCGGTGAGCGCGGTCTCGGTGTCGGGCTTCATCACGACGGCGTTGCCGGAGACGAAGGCGGGCAGCGCGTCGCCGACGGAGAGTTCCAGCGGGTAGTTCCACGGGGCGATCTGGCCGACGACCCCGCGCGGCTGGCGCAGCTCGGTGACCTTGGTGAGGGCCGGTACGACTCCGGTGTGCCGCTTCGGGCGCAGGTACGCGGCGGCCTTGCGCCCGTAGTGGCGGGAGGCGACGGCGACCGCCAGCACCTCCTCGTGGGCGTGCAGCCGGGCCTTGCCGGTCTCCAGCTGGATGAGGTCGAGGACCTCGGCCTGGCGCTGGAGGACGAGGTCGTGGAAGCGGAGCAGCACGGCGGCCCGGGCGCGTACGGGGGTGGCGGCCCAGGCGGGCTGGGCGGCGCGGGCCCGTTCGAAGGCGGTCGCCACGTCCTCGGGGGTGGACTCCGGCAGGTCGGCCAGCTTCTCGCCGGTGAGGGGGGTGTGGTTGGCGGTACGTCCGGAGCCGACGACCCCGCGGACCAGCCGGGCGACCAGGTCGGGGGTGACCACGTCGGCCGCCGTGCGTACGCCCGCGGGGGCCGCCGCCACCGGGTTGGTGCCCGGGGCGGCCGTCGCCGCCCGCGCGTCGGGGGCCAGCGGCTCCGACACCTCGGGGTCCGCCGCCCCGGGGTCCGATGCCTTGGGGGCCGCTGCCGTCGAGTCCGCTGCCTGCGAGTCCGTCATGAGGGCGAGGGTAGGTCCACCGGGCGACTTTGGGTACCCGTGGGTAACACCCTTTTCACACTCCCCACACTCAGCCAGTGATCACTGGCGAAATAACCGCTGATCAGGGCGGTTCCCGGCGCGGGAGGGGGGGGAACGCGGAGCGGCGGCCCACCTTGGGCACCGACCAACGTGCCACCCCCGGCTCACTCCGTCCGGGCGGGCGGGCGCCAGCTCCTGAGCATGGTGTCGAACAGCTCCCTGGTGTTCTCCCAGTCGTCCACCGGGGCCGTCAGATAGAGCGCGTACTCCGGCCCGCCGGTGCCGGCGAAGTACATCTGGTCGATGCCGCGCCGCTCCCCCGGATGGTCCTTCGTCTCCGTCCAGGTGAACTCCCAGAGCGAGCCGGAGTGGTCGCGGAAGGTGTTCTCCTCCAGGGAGATGCGCGAGTAACCCGGGAGCCGGTCACTGAGCGTCTCCTCCATGGACTGCATGTGGGCGTACGCGGTGTCGAAGTCGGGCGCGTCGTCGATGCTGACGCGGAGGCGGTGCCCGCCCTCGTCCGGGGTGTAGTCGATCTGGGTGCCTTCCGTCCGGCGCTCCCACCCCTCCGGTACGGCGAGGCTGAAGCCGGCCGGGTCCTCCACCCGCTTCCAGCCGGCCGGTATCGAGGAGTCGGCCGATCCGGCGGTCGGCGAGGCGGTGGCGTCGGAGGGTCCGGCGCCGGCGTCCGAGGTGCCGCCCGCGGCGCCGGCCGAGGGCTCCGAGGAGGCGGTGGGCTGCTGCGCGGTGGGCGTGGGGCGCCCTCCCTCGTCGTCCGAGCCGCCGCCCGCGTAGTGCATCGCGCCCAGTCCGGCCCCGGTGCCGAGCACCGCCGCGACCAGCACCGCCACCACGGTGTTGCGCCGCCGCGACCCGGACTTCGTCCCGGGGGTCGTGGGGGTCGCGGCGGTGGTGTGGCCGGGCGGGGTGCCGTACGGAAACCCGGCCGGAGGCGTGGCGGCGCCGTACCCGGACACGGCGGAACCCTGCCCGCCCTGGGTGCCGTATCCGGGCGGCGCGGACACCGGTCCGCCCCGGGTGCCGTACCCGGACACCGGGGCCGCCTGCCCGCCCTGGGTGCCGTACCCGGGCGGCGCGGAAGCCGGTCCGGCCGCCGGGGCCGCTGCCCGGGCGACGGTGGGTCCGGTCGCCCCCGCCCGGTCGGCCGGTGCCTCCTGCCCGTACGGCGGGGCCTGCTCGCTCCGGGTCTCGCCCGCGTAGTGGCGCGTCTCCACGTACACCTGCGCGGTGCGCGGTTCGCGGCCGGTCAGCACGGAGCGCAGCATCCGCTCGGTCTCGGCCGCCGAGGGCCGGCCGGCCGGGTCCTTGCGGAGCAGGGCGGCGATCACCGGGCCGAGGGTGCCGGCCCCCGGGGGGATCGACGGTTCGTCCGTGACGACCGCCTGCATGGTCGCGATGGGCGAGGAGCGCCGGAACGGCGACCGGCCGTCGATCGCCGCGTAGAGCGTGGCGCCGAGCGACCAGAGGTCGGACGCGGGGCCGGGGTCCTGGCCCTGCACCCGCTCGGGCGCCAGATAGTCGATGGAGCCGATGAGTTCGCCGGTCCGGGTGATGGTCGAGTCGCCCTCGATGGCGGCGATGCCGAAGTCGGTGAGGAGGATCTGCCCGTCGCGGGCGAGCAGGACGTTGCCCGGCTTGACGTCCCGGTGCAGCACCCCCGCCGCGTGCGCGGCGCGCAGCGCGCTGAGGACGCCGAGCCCGATGCGGGCCGCCTCGTGCGGGGTGACCTCGCCGTTCTCCTTGGCGGAGTCGGCGAGCGACGGCCCGTCGACGTACTGCATGACGATCCACGGGCGGTCGTCGTGGTCGAGCACGTCGTGGACGGTGACGACACCGGGGTGGCTGATGCGGGCGGCGGCCCGCGCCTCCTTGCGGGTACGGGCGTGCAGCACGACCCGGTCGGCCTCGGCGACGTACAGTCCGGCGGTCAGCTCCTTGACGGCGACCGTGCGGTGGAGCAGCTCGTCCTGTGCCCGCCACACCTTGCCCATGCCGCCCCGGCCCAGCACGTCCACCAGCCGGTACCGGCCCGCGAGTACCAGTCCGGACGCCGTTTTGGCGGCCTTGTCGGTGCGCCTGCCGCTGTTCGATGAGTGATCCACGTGTCGTCCCCGCCCGTTGCTCGGGTGCCAGATTACGGAGGGGCTCCCGGGCGGGGAACCTCGCACCGCCCATGAGACCGCACTGTGATGACCCCGGCCAGCGACGTACCGGAACATTCCGGACCGTCAGGACGTGACCTTGTACGAGGAGATGACCTGCTGGTAGATGCTGGAGACCTGGTCACGCTCGTTGACCGGGCCGATGACCTGGATGATGTGGTAGCGGCCGCCGACGACCATCGCGAGGTTGCGGACGTACACCTCACGGCCGTTGACGTCCTGCCAGGTGTACTGCCCCTCGGCCATGGCCTGTCGGCCGACGTCGACCCGGCGGAGCCCGGTCGCGGTGGACCAGGAGGAGTCGCGGAACGGCTGCAACTCGGGCTCCTTGTCGCGCTGGTAGGCCAGCGGATCGGCCCCGTTGGCCTGCACGGTGTCCCGGCCCGGCACGATCAGCAGGCTGAACCCGTCGCTGCCGTAACGGATCTGGCGGTCCGCGTTGGCGGGGCTGCGCTGCCAGCCCTTCAACACGCCCACCTCGAACCCTTCCGGGTCCTTGCTGAGCGTGTACCCCGGCGGGAGCGCCACGGCGGACCCGCTCGTCTGCGGGTCCTGGGTCCCGGGCGCCGACGAGGGCTTGCCGGAGGCGGACGGGGAGGGCTTCTCGGCGGGCGGCTCGGAACCGGCGGGTGCGGCGGAGTCGGTGGCCGCCGGGGTGGCGGCCCCGCCCGTACGCGTACCGGCGTCGTTCTCCGGCATGAACATCAGGGCGTAGACCACCGCGCCGGCCAGCGCCAGCAGGACGAGCAGCAGCAGGAGCCGGCCGAGGCGGCGCGGCGGCCGGTTGCCGTTGTCCCGCAGCACCTTGGGCTCGCGCGGGCCCCGGGGCGGCCTGCGCTCCTGGGTGGCCCGAGGCTCGTACGCGGGCTCCTGGTACGCCCGCTCGTCGGCCTCCGGGTAGGAGCGCAGCCCCAGGGCCTCAAGCCCCGCTGTCTCCTGGCCGTCCCGGCCACCGCCGGTGCCCTGGCGATGCCGGCCCTGCGCGGCGGAGCGGAACCGGCGGCGCCTGCGGACGAGTTCGCCCTTGCGGCGGACGATGGGCAGCTTGGTGGCGTCGTCGGCGGGGAGCGGCACGACGTCCGTACCGGCCTCCGGCTCCGGGGCGGACCGGATCAGCGAGCGCAGCCAGCCGCGCAGCTCCTCGAAGTCGGGCCGCTCGGCGGGGTCCTGGCGCAGCAGGGACTCCACGACGGGCCGCAGCGGGCCGCACTCCTCCGCGAAGGCGGGCGGCTCCCCGCACACCATCTGGACGAGCTCGGCGGCGTTCTCCTCCGGGTAGGGGGCGTGCCCCTGGACCGCGCGGTAGAGCAGCGCGCCCAGCGCCCAGAGGTCGGTGGCGGGGCCGATGGGCGGGGCGAGCTGCCAGTTCTCGTGGACCGGCCCGGCCTGTTCGGGCGCCCACCGCTCGGTGACGGCCCCGACGACGGCGATACGGGCCTGCCGGGCGCGTTCGGCGGCGAGCGGGGTGGCGGGCCCCCGGTAGACGGGGCCCTGGTCGCCGGCGGCCACGACGGCGTCCCAGCTGCCGGCGGGCACCCGCTCGACGGCCGCGCCGGAACGGGCGGCGGGCAGCATCTCCCGGCGGGAGTCGGCCCGCAAGGCGTCGGCGCCGGAGCCCCCGGCGGGCACGGGACGGCCGGAGTGGCCGTCCTCCCAGGAGCCGGCGAGGTGGACGCGGCGGCCGGGAGCGGCCGGACCCGGGTCCTCCGGGTCGTCGTCCTCCTCGTCGTCCTCCTCGTCGTAGAGGTCGGGGTAGAGATCGGCGGAGGAGCGGCCCCAGCCGCTGGGCAGCGGCGGCAGCGCCCCGGCCGCGGGACGCGGCGGCGGCAGCAGCCCCGGCCCGTCGGCGGCCTCCGCGCGCCGCTCCTCCTCGGCGCGACGCTGCTCCTCCGCGACGCGCTGTTCCTCCGCCCGGCGCTGCTCGTCCGCGCGCTGCTCCGCCTCGGCCCGGCGCCGCTCCTCCGCCAGGCGCTGCTCCTCGGCGCGCTGCTGCTCCTCGGTGACGCGGGCCGATGCCGCGAGGGCGCCCGCACGGTAGGCGGCTATCGCTCCGGCCCGGGCGGCCCGCAGCCGGTCGGCGGTCGCCGCGCCGGGATCGGCGGGCGGCTGGGCCTCGCCCGGCGGCTCCTCCTGGACCGGCGGCCGGTGCTGCGGGACGGGAGGGAGGGCCGGGGCCGCGGGGGCGGCCGGGAGCGGCACCGGGGAGGAGTCCCGGTCGAAGTGGCCGGTGTACGGCTCCCGGTCGGCGTACGGGTCGCTCGGCTCGCCCCACGGGGCGTGCGGCGGGGCGGGGGCGGGGGGCAGGGCCGGGGGGAGGGCGGCGGGCAGCCCGGGGGCGTACCCGGTGTGCTGCTCGCCGTAGCCGTCACGGTCGCCGTCGTGGTCGCCGTCGTCGTCGGGCCCGCTCCGGTGCTCGTACGCGTGCTCCCGCCCGTACTCCCGCCCGTACTCCTGCGCGGGGTCGCTCTCCGGCTCGTGGAGCCGGGGCGGGGCGTCCGGTTCGTCCAGGTCGGGGCGGGGCACGGTGACGTACCCGCAGAGCGCCTCCTCGGCGGCGCCCGCCGCGAGGCCGGTCAGCATGACCCGGCCGTCGTCGCAGACCAGCACCGTCCGCACGGTGATGTTGCGGTGGGTCCAGCCGTGCGCGTGCAGCACCCGCAGGGCGGTGAGCACGTCGGAGCCGATCTCGGCGGCGCGGTAGGGGTTGAGAGGGCGTTCGGCCAGGAGCGCGGCGAGCGGGCGGGCGGGCACCAGTTCGCTGACGATCCAGAGCGAGCCCGCCTCGGCGAACACGTCGAAGACCTGGTCGAGACGCGGGTGGTCCGGGACCTGGGCGGCGGCCTGCGCGGCCTCTATCGCCCGGCGCACCGCCGGGTCCGAGGAGCGGCGGACCGCCCGGCCGGTGGTCCGGCGCACGGGCGACGGCCGGCCGTCGCCGTCGAGCACCTCGGCGTCGACGACCTCGGGGAGCGGCACCTGCCGGACCAGGACCTCCTGGCCGCTGTAGGTGTCGAAGGCGCGGGTCTCGACCAGTTCGTAGGCGTCGGACGGCGGCAGCGGAAGGCGGTAGCGGTCGGCAAGCACCCGACCCGCATAGTCGTCCACGACGCCTCCCCAGAGCGCACGGTCCCCCGGTCACGAGATCCGGACGAGCCGTCACATCACGGACTTTGCCGTACATATGACGCGCCATCATGGCTGCGAACGGTTCTCGGTCTCTTACGATACGTGGCGGGACGCGGCGGCGTGTCCGGGTCGCGCCAACCCGGGTGGACCGGACCGGCGGGAGCGGCGGGGCGACCGCCCCGGAGGGCGGTCACCGGTCACCGTCAGCCCTTCGTCGGTCCTTCGTCGGTCCTTCGTCAGTCCTTCGTCAGTCCTTCGTCAGTCCTTCGGCGCGAAGGTGGCGAACGCCGTCTCCCGCAGGGTGCGGCACTCGTCCTCGTTCCACTTCGCGGCCGGGCAGCTCACCATGATCGAGTAGCCGTGCGTCGGGTCGGCCCGGAAGCCCCGGTTGAGGACGTGCACCCGCTCGCCGTTCTGGGTGCGCTCGAACTCCCAGTCCGCGACGGTCGGGTAGCCGTTGTACTCGACCTTCCTGATGCCGATGTGCTTGTAGTTGTTGCTCGCGGCGCTCACCCCCGCGACCGCCGCCGACCAGGCCGCCGCGGCGTCCTTGCCCGGTGAGCTGTTGTAGTCGACCTGGACGCGCGGGAAGCTGCCCTTCGACGCGTTGTAGATGCCGCCGGAGTTGGACCCCGCGATGGCGGTGCGCTGATAGGCGGCGGGCAACGCCATGGTGAAGTGGAAACGGCTGTCGTCGACCGTCTTGTACCCGGCCGGCACCGCGCTGTCGTCCTTGCCGCCCTTGTCGTCCTTGCCACCCTTGTCGTCGTCGCCGTCCTTGCCGGACGAGGAGGCGGAGGGGGTGCCGGAGCCGGACGGGGTGCCGGCCGTGGACGGAGAGGCGGAGTCGCCGGACTTGCCCTGCCCCTCGGTGCGGTCGTCGCCCTTGCCGGAGGCGTCGGCCCCACCGGTGGACCCGGCCGAGGTTCCCTGCGTGGCGGTGCCCTTGCCGTCCTGGTCGTCCCCGCCGCCGAGGCTGAGCGCGAGCACGGTGCCGATGACGGCCAGCACCACGACGCCCGCGATGACCGCGAGGGTCCGGCGCGGCACCACGTCGGTGAGCGAGGCGCGGGTGGACGCCCCGGGGGTGCGCGGCGGCACTCCGCCGGAGGCCGAGGCCGTGGCGGCACCCGGGACACCGGCCTTTCCGGCCTTTCCGGCCTTTCCGGCGGGAGCAGCGGGACGGGCGGGGGCGGATCCGGCGGCGGGACCGGCGGCGGGCGCGCCCGCGGAGGTCGCGGCGGAGGCGCCCGGAGCACCGGCCGCACCGGCCGCTCCCGCTGCCCCGGCCGTCGCGGCCGCCTTGGAGTTCCGTACGGAGCGCAGGGCGCCACGCAGCCGGTCCCGGGTTCCCTCGCCGGTCCCGGAGGAGACGGGCGTCCGCGCGTCGGCGCCGGGCCCGGTCCTGCCGTCCGAGGGGGCGGGTCCCACCCCGGTGGGTACGGCCATCACCTGGGTGGCGTCGGCGGGCGGCTTCTCCGGGGCGTTGACGATCGCGGTGAGCAGGGCGCGCGCACCGGCGTCGTCGAGCCGCTGCTCGGGGTCGCGGGTGAGCAGGCCGTAGATGACGTCCTTCAGCGGGCCCGCGTTCTTCGGCGGGTCCAGCGGTTCGGTCATGACGGCCGTCAGCGTCGCGATGGCCGAGCCCTTGTCGTACGGCGGGCTGCCTTCCACGCTCGCGTAGAGCAGACCGCCGAGCGACCAGAGATCGGCGGGCGGTCCGGGCTTGTGGCCGCGGGCGCGCTCCGGCGAGATGTACGAGGGGGCGCCGACCAGCATGCCGGTGGAGGTCACCGACGGGTCGCCCTCGACCTGGGCGATGCCGAAGTCGGTGAGGACGACCCTGCCTTCCTGGGATATCAGCACGTTGGACGGCTTCACGTCCCGGTGCAGGATGCCCTCGCGGTGCGCGGAGCGCAGCACGTCGAGGACGGCGAGGCCGACCTCGGCCGCCCGTCGGGGCGTCAGCGTGCCGTCCTCGCGGATCACTTCGGCGAGGGACTTGCCCTCGACGAGCTCCATGACGATCCACGGCCGGTCGTCCTCGTCGACCACGTCGAACACGGTGACGGCGCTGGTGTTGCGGATGCGCGCGATCGCCTTGGCCTCACGCAGGGTGCGCGTGATCAGCCGGCGCTTCTCCTCGTCGTCGATGGCCGTGGGGAACCGGAGTTCCTTCACCGCCACCGTACGGCCCAGGGTCTCGTCCTCGGCGCGCCAGACGGTACCCATACCGCCCCGGCCGAGCACCTTCCCGAGCCGGTACCGTCCCGCGAGAAGACGCCCCTCGGTGTCCCGTTGGGGCCCGTTTGCCTGCTCCGCCTCCGACATGCGTCCCCTCTGCGATCAACCCGCCCTGGCAGAGCGTTCATTGTCCCTCACCCCGGGACCGGTTCTGGTGCCGGGTCCGCGGTCGGTCCCGGCGGGGCCGGGGAGAGGGCTTGCGGGGCGTGAGGCACGGCTCCTCCACCCCGTGCCGGACACCCCCACCGTGTGCGAGCGGGTGCCCCTTCCTCGCCCTCCCATGCCGGGCCGCCGGGGCCGCGCGATGCCCCGTCAGATCGGTACGGCCGGACCGGACGGCCGGACGTCCCGCCGGACCGGACCGCCGGACCGGCACGATGACCGGTGCTGAGCCGGGCCGGACCGTCAGATCGGCACGATGTCCGGTGCGCCGAGCCGGGCGGCGTCGGCGGTGAGGTCGTCGGGCTGGCGCTGCGACTCCCGCTCGGCCTGGACCCGCTTCTCGTAGTGCTCCACCTCGCGGTCGACCCGGTCCGCGTCCCAGCCCAGGACCGGGGCCATCAGCTCCGCGCAGACGCGGGCGCTGAGGGTGCCCCGGTCGAAGGTCTCGATGGAGATCCGGGTCCGCCGGGTGAGGACGTCGTCGAGGTGGCGGGCGCCCTCGTGCGAGGCGGCGTAGACGATCTCGGCGGCGAGGTAGTCGTCGGCGGCGGGCAGCGGCTCGCCCAGCGCGGGGTTCTCCGCGATCAGCGCGAGGAGCTCCTCGGCGAGGGAGCCGTACCGGTTGAGCAGGTGCTCCACGCGGACGACGTGCAGGCCGTTGGCGGCGGCGATCCGGGCGCGGGCGTTCCACAGGGCGCGGTACCCCTCGGCGCCGATCAGCGGTACGTCCTCCGTGACGCACTCGGCGACCCGCTGGTCGAGCCCGTGCACGGCCTCGTCCACGGCGTCCTTCGCCATCACCCGGTACGTCGTGTACTTGCCGCCGGCGACCACGACGAGCCCGGGCACCGGGTGGGCCACCGTGTGCTCGCGGGAGAGTTTGCTGGTCGCGTCCGACTCGCCGGCCAGCAGCGGGCGCAGCCCGGCATAGACGCCTTCGACGTCGTCCCTGGTCAGCGGGGTGGCGAGCACGGTGTTGACGTGTTCGAGCAGGTAGTCGATATCGGCGCTGGAGGCGGCCGGGTGGGCCTTGTCGAGGCTCCAGTCGGTGTCGGTGGTGCCGACGATCCAGTGGCGGCCCCACGGGATGACGAAGAGGACGGACTTCTCGGTCCGCAGGATCAGCCCGGTCGAGGAGTGGATGCGGTCCTTGGGCACGACGAGGTGGATGCCCTTGGAGGCGCGGACGTGGAACTGTCCGCGTTCGGCGATCAGCGCCTGGGTGTCGTCGGTCCACACGCCGGTCGCGTTGACCACCTGTTTGGCCCTGACCTCGTACCGGCCGCCGGTCTCGACGTCCTCGACCAGGGCGCCGACGACGCGTTCGCCCTCCCGGAGGAATCCGGAGACCCGCGCGCGGTTCGCGGCGTGCGCGCCGTAGCTCACGGCGGTACGCACCAGGGTGGCGGTGTAGCGGGCGTCGTCCATCTGGGCGTCGTAGTACTGGAGGGCCCCGACCAAGGCGTCCTTGCGGAGCGCGGGGGCCACGCGCAGGGCGCGGCGGCGGGAGAGGTGGCGGTGGACGGGGAGTCCCCGGCCGTGCCCGGAGGAGAGGGACATCGCGTCGTAGAGGGCGACGCCGGAGCCCGCGTACAGCCGTTCCCACCCCTTGTGCTGCAAGGGGTAGAGGAACGGCACCGGCTTCACGAGGTGGGGGGCGAGGCGTTCCAGCAGCAGGCCGCGTTCCTTGAGCGCCTCGCGGACCAGGGCGAAGTCGAGCATCTCCAGGTAGCGCAGGCCGCCGTGGATGAGCTTGCTGGACCGGCTGGAGGTGCCGGAGGCCCAGTCGCGCGCCTCCACGAGTCCGGTGGAGAGCCCTCTGGTGGCGGCGTCCAGCGCCGTCCCCGCGCCGACCACGCCCGCCCCGACGACGAGTACGTCCAGCTCGCGCTCGGCCATCGCGGCGAGCGCCTCGGAGCGCTCGGCGGGGCCCAGTGTCGATGTCCTCAACTCTGCCTCCCGGTGGATCGGGGTGGGCCGGCACCCGGGCGATGTGTCCGGGTCCGTCCGGCCGGAGCGGCCGTGCCCACGTTCCCGATTCTGTCCGCGCAACGCGACTTCAGCCACCGCCTGTGGACAACGCTCCCGTCCCCGGACCATGACAGCGATCATTCCGTGCGACATAAATGCGACATACAGGTCATATTTACGCCTAGTCTGACATCGCGCGGTCCACAGCAGTTGCGCTTTCGGTCCTCATGGTCCTATGGGAAGGACGGCCCCTCGCATGCCCGCAGACCTCGCGGTCATCGGACTCGGTCACCTCGGCCTGCCCCTCGCGCAGGCAGCGGTAGCCGCCGGTATCGACACCATCGGCTACGACACCGATCCGCGCCCGTACGCGGATCTCGGCGCGGGACGCACCCCGGTCGAGGGCTCGCTCACCGCGTCCGAGGTCCGCAGGATGCTCTCCCGGGGTTTCCGCCCCACCACCAACGCCACCGAACTCGGCCGGGTGCGCACCGCGGTGATCTGCTCCCCCACCCCCCTCGGGCCCGACCGCACCGTCGACCTCACCGCCCTCGGCGACGCCGCCCGCGCGCTGGCCGCCCGGCTCCGCCCGCACACCACGGTGCTGCTGGAGTCGCCCGTACCCCCCGGCACCACCGAGAACTTCCTGCGCGGGCTGCTCGAAGAGGGGTCCGGGCTGCGCGCGGGCCGCGACTTCCACCTCGCCTGCTCCCCCGGCCGCCTGGACCCCGGCAACCGCACCCACACCTACGCCAACACCCCCAAGGTCATCGGCGGCCTCACCCCCGCCTGCACCGAGTCCGCCGCCGCGTTCTACGGGCGGCTCACGGACAAGGTGGTACGCGCCCGGGGCCCGCGCGAGGCCGAGATGACGAAGGTGCTGGAGACCAACTTCCGGCACGTGAACATCGCGCTCGTCAACGAGATGGCGGTGCTCTGCCACGAGCTCGGCGTGGACCTCTGGGACGTCATCCGGTGCGCCGAGACCAAGCCCTTCGGCTTCCAGCCGTTCCGCCCCGGCCCCGGGGTCGGCGGCCACGGCGTCGCCCTGGACCCGGGCAGCGCCCCGTACGCCGGCCACGCGCCCGGCCCCCCGCTGCGGCTGGTCTCCATGGCGCAGGAGATCAACGACCGCATGCCGAGCTACGTGATCCGGCGCAGCGCCACCCTGCTGAACGAGCACGGCAAGTCGGTGCGCGGCGCCCGCATCCTCCTCCTCGGCGTCACCTACAAGCCGGACAGCGCCGACCAGGAGGCGGCCCCGGCCCGTGACATCGCGAGCCGGCTGATGGACCTGGGCGCCCAGATCGGCTACCACGACCCGCACGTCCTGGACTGGCGCGTCCGCGACGTCCCGGTCCCCCGTGCCGACTCGCTGTACGAGGCGGCGGCCGCCGCCGACCTGACGCTGCTCCTCCAGCACCACCGCACGTACGACCTCCAGGGCCTCGCGGTGAAGGCGCAGCTGCTGCTCGACACCCGGGGGGCCACTCCGGCGGGGGCCGCGCACCGGCTGTGACGGGCGGGACGGTGTGCGAGCGGGAACGGCCCGGGAATCCCGGTGGGCGCTGTCACAGGCGGCTGCTAGCCTGCGGCGTCACCTTCGCACAGCCGTGCGTATCCGTCGCACCGTCGTGCGCATCCGTCCCAGGGGGGATTTCCACCATGAGCCAGCCCGTGCCGCCGCCCAGCCGGCCCCAGCAGCCCGAGGACGGCCGGCCCGTCGAGGGCAACCCGTACGCGGCCGAGGCGCCCGGGGCACAGGCTCCGGCGGCACCGCCGGTGGCCCCGCCGGCCGGAGCGCCCGTGGCCCCGCCCGTCGGGGCGCCCGTGGCGCAGGCCGGTCCTCCGGTCGGACCGCCGGTCGCACCCGCGCCGGGTGCGCCCACCGGCAACCCCTTCGCGGGCGCGCAGCCCGGTCAGCCGGGACCGCCCCCCGGCACCCCCTGGCCCGCCCAGCCGGGTCAGCCCGGCCAGTACCCCGGGGTGCCGTTCGCGCCGGTCGCCGGTCCGGTCCGCAACAACCTGGCCCTCGGCCTGCTCGCGTCGCTCGGCAGCGCCGCCGTGATCGGGGCGGTCTACGGCGCCATCATCGGGGCCACCGAGCGCGAGTTCGGTTACGCGGCGGTCGTCCTCGGCCTCGTCACCGGTTGGGCGGCCGGCAAGGCCGGCGGCCGCAACCCCGCGCTGCCGTTCGCCGCCGCCCTGTTCTCCCTCGCCTCGGTCTACTTCGGCCAGCTGCTCGGCGAGGCGATCATCGCCTCCAAGCACCTCCCGGTCTCCGTCTCCGAGATGTTCTTCGAACACTTCGGGGTGCTCCAGGAGGCGTGGAAGGCGGACGCCGACTTCTTCAACGTCGTCTTCTTCGCGCTCGCCGCGTTCGCGTCGTTCTCCACCGCCAAGAAGCTCTCCGACTGAGGGCCGACCCGCCCGGCGTAAGGAGAGGGCCCCGACCACACGTGGTGGTCGGGGCCCTCTCTCGTAAGCGCAAAGCCACGCGGAACCGCGCGGAACGCGGTCAGCGGCGGTGCTGCGAGTCCGCCACCGTCACCTCGACGCGCTGGAACTCCTTGAGGTCGCTGTAGCCGGTCGTGGCCATCGCGCGGCGCAGGGCGCCGAAGATGTTCATCGAGCCGTCCGGGGTGTGCGACGGACCGGTCAGCACCTCCTCGGTCGTACCGACCGAGCCGAGGTCCACCAGCTTGCCGCGCGGCACGTCCTCGTGGACGGCCTCCATGCCCCAGTGGCGGCCGCGGCCCGGGGCGTCGGTGGCGCGGGCCAGCGGGGAGCCCATCATCACGGCGTCCGCGCCGCAGGCGATGGCCTTCGGCAGGTCGCCGGACCAGCCGACGCCGCCGTCCGCGATGACGTGCACGTACCGGCCGCCGGACTCGTCCATGTAGTCGCGGCGGGCACCCGCCACGTCCGCCACGGCGGTCGCCATCGGCACCTGGATGCCGAAGACGTTGCGGGTGGTGTGCGCGGCGCCGCCGCCGAAGCCGACCAGGACACCCGCAGCACCGGTGCGCATGAGGTGCAGGGCCGCGGTGTACGTGGCGCAGCCGCCGACGATCACCGGGACGTCCAGCTCGTAGATGAACTGCTTGAGGTTGAGCGGCTCGGCGGCACCGGAGACGTGCTCGGCGGAGACGGTCGTACCGCGGATGACGAAGATGTCCACCCCGGCGTCGACGACGGCCTTGGAGAACTGGGCGGTGCGCTGCGGCGAGAGCGCGGCGGCGGTGACGACACCGGAGTCGCGCACCTCCTTGATGCGCTGCCCGATCAGCTCCTCCTGGATCGGCGCGGAGTAGATCTCCTGGAGGCGCCGGGTCGCGGTCTCGACCGGCATCTCGGCGATCTCGTCGAGCAGCGGCTGCGGGTCCTCGTGGCGGGTCCACAGACCCTCCAGGTTGAGGACGCCGAGTCCGCCGAGCTCGCCGATGCGGATGGCGTGCTGCGGGGAGACCACGGAGTCCATGGGAGCGGCCAGGAACGGCAGCTCGAAGCGGTAGGCGTCGATCTGCCAGGCGATCGAGACCTCCTTCGGGTCCCGGGTCCTGCGGCTCGGTACGACAGCGATGTCGTCGAATGCGTATGCCCGGCGGCCGCGCTTGCCGCGCCCGATCTCGATCTCAGTCACGATGTGTGGCCTTTCCCTCTACGTCTGCGCTGACCAGTATCCCCGACACGCGCGGAAGGGGCGGCCCGGGGAACCCCGGTCCGCCCCTTCAGCACCGTGCCCGGTGCTACTTCCTGCTGTAGTTCGGTGCCTCGACCGTCATCTGGATGTCGTGCGGGTGGCTCTCCTTGAGACCCGCCGACGTGATGCGTACGAAGCGGCCCTTGCTCTCCATCTGGTCGACGGACTCGGCGCCCACGTACCCCATGGTCTGCCGCAGACCGCCGACGAGCTGGTGGAGGACGTTGGCGAGCGGGCCCCGGTAGGGGACCTGGCCCTCGATGCCCTCGGGCACGAGCTTGTCGTCCGAGGACACGTCGGCCTGGAAGTACCGGTCCTTGGAGTACGAACGGCCCTGGCCGCGGGACTGCATCGCGCCCAGCGAACCCATGCCCCGGTACGACTTGAACTGCTTGCCGTTGATGAACATCAGCTCACCCGGCGACTCCTCGCAGCCCGCGAGGAGGCTGCCCAGCATCACGCTGTCCGCGCCCGCGGCGAGCGCCTTGCCGATGTCGCCGGAGTACTGCAGGCCACCGTCGCCGATGACCGGCACACCCGCCGCGCGGGCGGCGAGAGCGGCTTCGTAGATCGCGGTGACCTGCGGGACGCCGATGCCGGCGACCACGCGGGTGGTGCAGATCGAGCCGGGTCCGACGCCGACCTTCACGCCGTCGACGCCGGCGTCGATCAGCGCCTGGGCGCCGTCGCGGGTCGCGACGTTGCCGCCGATGACGTCTATGCCGACGCTCGACTTGATCTTCGCCATCCAGTTGAGGGCGTTGCTGTTGTGGCCGTGCGAGGTGTCGACGATGAGGAAGTCGACCCCGGCGGAGGCGAGCGCCTGGGCGCGGTCCAGCGCCTCGGGGCTGGCACCGACGGCCGCGCCGACCAGCAGACGGCCTTCGGCGTCCTTGGCGGCGTTGGGGTACTGCTCGGCCTTCTTGAAGTCCTTGACCGTGATGAGGCCCTTGAGGAGGCCCGCCTCGTCGACCAGCGGCAGCTTCTCGATCTTGTGGCGGCGGAGCAGCTCCATCGCCTCCACGCCGGAGATGCCGACCCTGCCGGTGACGAGCGGCATCGGGGTCATGACCTCGCGCACCTGGCGCGAACGGTCGGACTCGAAGGCCATGTCACGGTTGGTCACGATGCCGAGGAGCTTGCCCGCGGGGTCGGTGACCGGCACGCCGCTGATGCGGAACTTCGCGCAGAGCGCGTCCGCCTCGCCGAGCGTGGCGTCGGGGTGCACGGTGATCGGGTCGGTGACCATCCCGGACTCGGACCGCTTCACCAGGTCGACCTGGTTGACCTGGTCCTCGATCGAGAGGTTGCGGTGCAGCACGCCGACGCCGCCCTGACGGGCCATCGCGATCGCCATCCGCGACTCGGTCACCTTGTCCATGGCGGCCGACAGCAAGGGGATGTTCACGCGCACGTTGCGGGAGATGAGGGACGAGGTGTCGACCGCGTTGGGCAGGACCTCCGACGCGCCCGGCAGCAACAGCACGTCGTCGTATGTCAGCCCGAGCGTCGCGAACTTCTCAGGCACTCCGTCGACGTTTGCAGTCATGACACCTTCCCCAAATGGTCTTGATCGGTGCGGATGTCCATGCTAACGGCCTTCTGGGGTGTCTCATTCCACGATCAAGATCGTCGGGCCTCTCCGTAGGTTTCTACAGAAGCCCGGAAAGCCCGGGAAGACGCGGGGCCGAACCCGGGGAGGCCGGCGGGGGTGCGGCCGAAGTCACTGTTCCGCGAGGGCTCGCAGCCGGCTGAGCGCGCGGTGCTGGGCGACGCGTACGGCTCCGGGGGACATGCCCAGCATCTGTCCGGTCTCCTCGGCGGTCAGGCCGACGGCCACCCGCAGGACGAGCAGCTCGCGCTGGTTCTCCGGCAGGTTGGCGAGGAGCTTCTTGGCCCAGGCCGCGTCGCTGCTGAGCAGCGCGCGCTCCTCCGGGCCGAGGGAGTCGTCGGGGCGCTCGGGCATCTCGTCGGACGGGACGGCCGTGGACCCGGGGTGGCGCATCGCGGCGCGCTGGAGGTCGGCGACCTTGTGTCCGGCGATGGCGAAGACGAACGCCTCGAAGGGGCGGCCGGTGTCGCGGTACCGGGGCAGCGCCATCAGCACGGCGACGCAGACTTCCTGCGCCAGGTCCTCGACGAAGTGACGAGCGTCACCGGGCAGCCGGTTCAGCCGGGACCGGCAGTACCGCAGGGCGAGCGGGTGGACGTGGGCCAGCAGGTCGTGGGTCGCCTGCGCGTCGCCGTCCACGGCCCGATGCACCAGGGCAGCGATCACCGTCGTCTCGTCGTCGCGCATCGGACCATGGTGCCTTGGTGCCGACCTGTCCGCGCCATCGCGTTCCGAGTTGTGCACCGAAGCGTTACGAGCGGGTGCGCCGGATGTCATGTCCTGCGCCCTCCCCTTCCGCTGGATCCGCTGGTCCGAATCGTCGTTCCCGAGGAACTCCACAGCTCAAGGATGCGTCATCGGCCGGGAAGCGTCACCCACCGCCGATGACGACCGGCTCGCCGCGGGCGGGCCGCCCCGCCCGCGCCCTCCGTCGCCCCGTCCGCGGGTCCGCGGACGGGGACGATTCCGGCACGCCGGGGACGGCACGGCTCAGCGCACCAGGCCCCAGCGGAATCCGAGCGCCACGGCGTGGGCACGGTCCGAGGCGCCGAGCTTCTTGAAGAGCCTGCGGGCGTGGGTCTTGACCGTGTCCTCGGAGAGGAAGAGCTCGCGCCCGATCTCCGCGTTGGACCGGCCGTGGCTCATGCCCTCGAGCACCTGGATCTCACGCGCGGTGAGCGTGGGGGCCGCGCCCATCTCCGCGGACCGCAGCCGACGCGGGGCGAGCCGCCACGTCGGGTCGGCCAGCGCCTGGGTCACGGTGGCCCGCAGCTCGGCACGCGAGGCGTCCTTGTGCAGATAGCCGCGGGCACCGGCGGCGACCGCGAGCGCGACACCGTCCAGGTCCTCGGCGACCGTCAGCATGATGATCCGGGCACCGGGGTCGGCGGAGAGCAGCCGCCGGACGGTCTCCACACCTCCCAGGCCGGGCATGCGGACGTCCATCAGAATCAAATCCGAACGGTCGGCTCCCCAGCGGCGGAGTACTTCCTCGCCGTTGGCCGCCGTCGTCACACGCTCGACGCCGGGCACGGTCGCAACCGCGCGACGGAGCGCCTCTCGGGCGAGCGGGGAGTCGTCGCAGACGAGGACGGATGTCATGACCGTCCTCCGCAGCTGATGCGCGTCACCTTGAGCCTCCAGGCTGATACAAGTCGTCACCTGTGCGGTTGACCCCCTCGGACATGTGCCCGAGCCGGTTAGTCGCCAACCGCCTCCGCACTCTCAACGATGGTCACTCGAAAGAGTTACGGGTCGGACCGTAGGGTTCGGCACTCTACGTGAGGTCGCACACACGGAGCGGATCGACGCGGGCGCTTCACCCTTCAACCGAAACTTCACCGGTCGGCGTGCCCTATTTGGCGGGTTTTCTTCCCTTTTGCTGGTGTCTGTGACTAGATTCGCAATCAGTCATATTTACATCTACTACGACCATAGATGTACGGTCGCGCCTCAGCCTCTGCGGAACCGGGGGGCCGAGGGGCTGAGGATCGGCCCACCGACGGACGACGACGGACTGCGACTGCCGGGGACGTCTCCGGCAGAGCACGGTTTCGAGGGGACAAGCAATGGCAGATTTCTCCCGCCTTCCCGGACCCAACGCGGACCTGTGGGACTGGCAGCTGCTCGCGGCCTGCCGAGGGGTCGACAGTTCACTGTTCTTCCACCCCGAGGGCGAACGCGGAGCCGCCCGCAGCGCCCGCGAGACCTCGGCGAAAGAGGTGTGCATGCGCTGCCCGGTGCGCGCCGAGTGCGCCGCCCACGCGCTGGCGGTCCGCGAGCCCTACGGAGTGTGGGGCGGCCTGACCGAGGACGAGCGCGAGGAGCTGATGGGCCGCGCCCGCAACCGCCTGATCACGGCGGCCCACTCCGGTCCGGGCGACAGCGCGCAGCACGACTGAACATTGAGCGCCGCCCCGTACCGCAGGAACGTTTCCGCAGTCACCGCGCGGTCGGCGGGAACCGTGCGATCCGCGGGAAGAGCGCGGTCAACGGGGCCTGCGGAACCACCGGGGTCGGCGGCACCGACGGGATCAGCGCGCCGCCGCCAGCGACAGCTGGTCGAGGGTGGCCGCCACGGCGGGGACCCGGGCCAGGTCCGGCAGGGTCAGCGCCACGATCTCGCGCACCACGGCGGGCTCCACCGTCACGGTCACGGCCCCCTTGGGGCGTACCGACTCGATCGCCAGCGCGGGCAGTACCGCCACCCCGAGCCCGGCGCCGACCAGTCCGATCACGGCGGGGTAGTCGTCGGTGGCGAAGTCGATGCGGGGGGTGAAGCCGGACTCCTCGCAGACCTCCACGAGCTGCCGGCGGCAGCGCGGGCAGCCGGCGATCCACGGGTCCCCGGCGAGTTCGCCGATGTCGATCGCGTCCGTCCCGGCCAGCCGGTGGTCCTCGGGCAGCAGGCCGATCAGCCGGTCCGCGAGCAGCGGGCGGACGACCAGATCGTTCCAGTCGCCGTCACCGCTTTCCGCGCCTTCACCGGTGCCGCTGTTCCCGTACCGGAAGGCCAGCGCGATGTCGCAGTCCCCGTCGCGGAGCATCTCCACGGAGCGGGGCGGTTCGGCCTCCACCAGCGAGACCTGGGTGCCGGGGTGCTCGGCGCGCAGCGCGGCCAGGGCGCCGGGAACGAGGGTGGAGCTGCCGCTGGGGAAGGAGACGAGCCGGACCCGGCCCGCGCGCAGCCCGGCGATGGCGGCGACCTCCTCCTCGGCGGCGGTGAGCCCGGCGAGGATGCCGGAGGCGTGCCGCACGAGGGCCTCGCCGGCCTGGGTGAGCCGCATCTCGCGGCCCGTACGGATCAGGAGCGGCGTGCCGACCGACGATTCCAGCGCCTTCATCTGCTGGCTGATGGCCGGCTGGGTGAAGCCCAGCTCGCGGGCGGCGGCGGAGAACGAGCCGGTGGTGGCGACGGCGCGCAGGACGCGGAGATGGCGGGCTTCGATCACCTCTCCACCATAAGCGTCACTTCTGATGATTGCGAAAAACTGCCGTGCGACTTTGATGCCGGGCGCTCTAACCTTGCTCCATGCATCTGCTGACCGTGAACGTCGGGACCGCCCGCCACTCCGAGCACACCAGCGCCCGCGACGGCCTCACCGGCATCGACAAGCGCCCGGTCGAGGGCCCGGTACGGGTGACCGACCCGGGCCCGAAGGGCACCGGCGGCAGCGGTCTGGCCGGGGACACCGTCTGCGACCTGCGCCACCACGGCGGGAGCGACCAGGCGGTGTACGCGTACGCCCGCGAGGAGCTCGACGCCTGGGAGCGGAAGGTGGGCAAGCCGCTGCCCAACGGGATCTTCGGCGAGAACCTGACCACCCTCGGCCTGGAGGTCAGCGAGGCGCTGGTGGGCGAGCGGTGGCGGATCGGCCCCGACCTGGTCCTGGAGGTGACCGCCGGCCGCATCCCGTGCCGGACGTTCGCGGGCCACGTACAGGAGGAGCGCTGGGTGAAGCGCTTCAGCCAGGAGGCGGCGACCGGCGCGTACCTGCGGGTCATCACGCCCGGCTCCATCAGCGCCGGGGACCCGATCGAGATCGTCCACCGCCCGGACCACGGGGTGACCGCCGCGCTGGAGTTCCGCTCCTTCACCGACCGCACCCTGCTGCCGAGCCTGCTCCCGGCGGGCGAGGCGCTGCACCCGGAGGCGCTGGCGGCGGCGCGGGAGTACGTGGCGAGGCAGGAAGCCTGACGGGCTTTCCGGTGACACCCCGGCCGCTACGAGGAGGGCCCCGCACACCTGATACCTGGTGTGCGGGGCCCTCCTCGTAGCGCTTCGGGCGGTACGGGCGACGGGTCAGGCGGCTTCGACGGCGGCCTTCTCGGCCGGGGCCTCGCCGGCCTCGCCCTTGTCGGCGGCCGGGCGGACGAGGCCCGGGATGAACGCGGCGACGGCGGCGGCGACCAGGGCGACGGCGCAGCCGACCGTCAGTCCGACGCGGAAGCCGTCCTCGGAGGCGAGGGAGTGGCCGCCGAGGTTGATCGTCATCTGCGCGAGGACCACACCGATGACGGCCGAGCCGATGGTCGTACCGAGCGAGCGCATCAGGGTGTTGAACCCGTTGGCGGCGGCGGTCTCGGAGATCGGGACCGAGCTCATGATCAGGGCGGGCATCGCGCCGTAGGCGAGGCCGACGCCGCTGTTGATGACGATTCCGACGATCATCAGGCCCCAGGCGGAGCCCATGAGGAAGAGGGAGAGGCCGTAGCCGGCGGAGATGACGAGCGCGCCGAGGACGAGGGCGATCTTCGGGCCGCGGGCGTTGATCAGCTTTCCGCCGAGCGGGGAGACGATCATCATCATCACGCCGCCGGGGGCCATCCAGAGGCCGCACGCCAGCATCGACTGGCCCAGGCCGTAGCCGGTGGCCTCGGGGAACTGGAGGAGCTGCGGGGCGATCAGCATGAAGGAGTACATGCCGACGCCGACCAGGATCGAGGAGATGTTGGTCATGAGGACGCGGGGGCGGGCCGTGGTGCGCAGGTCGACCAGCGGGTCGCGGGTGCGGAGCTCGTAGAAGCCCCAGACGCCCAGGGCCACGACGGCCACGGCGAACAGGCCGAGCGTGGTGCCCGAGGCCCATCCCCAGTCGGCGCCCTTGGAGATGGCGAGCAGCAGGGAGACCAGGCCGATGGCGAGCCCGACCGCTCCGGGTGCGTCGAAGCGCTGGCCCTTGGCCCCGGCCGGGACGTCGGGGACGAAGGTGTGGATCAGTACGGCGACGATCAGCGCGAGCACCGCGGAGCCCCAGAACAGGACGCGCCAGCTGGTGTACTCGGCGACGGCGGCGGAGATCGGCAGGCCGAGGGCGCCGCCGATGCCCATGGAGGCGCTGACCAGGGCGATCGAGCTGCTGAGCTTCTCGGCGGGGACCACGTCACGGAGCAGCGCGATGCCGAGCGGCACCATGCCCATGCCCATGCCCTGGAGACCCCGGCCGACGATCATCGGCACGATCGAGGAGGACAGCGCGCAGACCACGGAGCCGACGATCAGCGGCACGGCGCACGCCAGGAGCATCCGGCGCTTGCCGAGGAGGTCGCCGAGGCGGCCGGTGACCGGCACGCACACGCCCGCGACGAGCAGCGTGACCGTGATGACCCAGGCCGTGTTCGAGGAAGAGGTGTGCAGGATCTGCGGGAGCTCGGCGATCAGCGGGGTGACCAGGGTCTGCATGATCGCGGCGGCGGTGCCGGCGAGGGCCAGCGTGGTGATCACGCCGCCTGTGCGGGCCGTGGGCTGGGGGGCGTCCATAACGCGATTCCTCGATGTGGGTCGGGACGGGAGGTCCGGGACGAAAATCGGGCGGGCCGGAGCAGGGCGGGACAAGGGCGGAGCAGGGCGGGACAAGGGCGAGCATCGTACATTCCCATTGCATTATGCATGCCGTGTGCTCGATGCACATCATGTGTCAGGATGGAGCCGGGCCAACCCGGGAACCCGACGCACGGGCCCGGCAGGAGACTGGAGGCATCCCACCCATGGACAGGGCCGTCAAGGACGTCGAGTACGAGCAGATGCTGCTCAGCCGCCACGGACTCCTGAACCACCGCAAGGGCCGCCGCGAGGACGGCGTCCTGGAGCGCAGCGCGTACATCCTGCTCAGCCGCATCCGCGTCCAGGGGCCCATGTCCATCGGGGAGTTGAGCGAGGCGTTCGACCTCGACGTCTCGACGCTCAACCGCCAGACCACGGCGGCGATGCGCGCCGGACTCGTCCAGCGCATCGCCGACCCGGCGGGCGGGATGGCCCGCAAGTTCCGCATCACCGCCGAGGGCAGCCGGATCCTCGACGAGGAGCGCGAGGGGACGGTCGCCGCCCTGGGCCGGGTCATGGTCGACTGGCCGCGCGAGGACGTCGCCACCTTCGCCGACTACCTCCGCCGGTTCAACACCGACCTCGAACGCCTCGGCGGACGGCCCTGGCCCCGGCCCTGAGGTGGGCGGGGCGGCTCACCCGCCCTCTCGGGCCGTCCGCCCGAACGCCGGTCACCCCGCCCCCGCGCGCCCCGGTCCCACCCCGCCGTCGATGAGACGTCGCAGCCTGGCCTTGCCGGGCGTACGGGGCACGCACTCCGGCGAGTTCGGCGGGTGGGCGTAGGCGTGGGCCCGCGCCCCGGACATGCTGTCCGCCTCCGACACCAGCACGGCCGGTCCGACAATGGCCTGATCGCAGTCCACACAGATCACCGGAACCTCCGCCATTCCTCGGCCAGACGCGACGCGGACGCGCAGCGCTCACCCGCGCGGCACGCCGAGCACTGGATGGTATGCCTCAAATACGCACGGTATGCGGCATCGGGCTCTGCCGCGCGGGGTCCCTCTCTTGGTGTCGTCACGTAGGGATTCGGGCGCCGGAGGGTGCCTGGATGAGGGACGGGACGAGATGGCTGAATCCGTCCGCGGTTGCCGGTCGGGGCGCTGCGACGGAGTTCCTGATCCACCGCGCGTACCGCTCGGACCCGCGATCCGGTCCCCGCCGAGTGGCGCCACCCCTCCTTCGGGGCGCACCGCGCGTGGTCCTCTCCGGCCCGGATGGCGGCGGTCGGCACGGAAGCGGGCCGGCCCCGGGTGCGGGGCTTCACGCCTGCCGGGTCGAGGAGCGGAAATGTGTGTTCCCGCCGTGTTCCCACCGCTGCGGGAACCCGCGCGGAATCCGGCCCTCGGCCGGGCCGGAGCCGCGAGGGGAATGGGTGCCCGGAGCCGGACTCGAACCGGCACGCCCCCGAGGGGCAGCGAGGTTTAAGCTCGCCGTGTCTGCGTTCCACCACCCGGGCTGGCGCGCGGCTCCGCGTCGGGACTTGACCCTATCCGGGGGTGTCCCCCACCAGCGGAGCAGTAGCGCGATGTTGTCTTATTTTATTGATCGCTTGATGGTGCGTCAGACCATGCTCCGAGGTCATGACCATGGGCCGGACCCGATCATGGTCCCTCTCCCCGGCGAACGGGATTGACGGAAAGTCGCCGCACTCTTACGGACGAATCCGCCGGACTTCCGCCACCGTTCGCCAGGGCCTCGCCACCCCCGCTCTCCCGCCGCCGGTCGGCCGCGTCGTCAGGGCTGTCGTTCACCCCCCGTCCAGGCGGTCGCGCACGCCGTCGTTCACGCACCGCAGCACCGGCTTCCGGGTGAGGGCGTCCGGGTCGGCGAGGGGGGCTCCGGTGACGTGGAAGAGGGTGGTTTCGCCGGGCAGCAGGGTCACGAGCATCTCGTCCACCCGGGCCGCCGGGTCCAGGCGGTCGGGGAAGAGCGCGAGGTCGCGCAGGAGGGTGTGGGCGGTCACCCGTACCTCGTAGGCGGCGGGATCGTCGGCGCGCGGGGTGACGGTCGCCGTCCAGCGGGCCGGGGGGAGGTCCACGGCGGGGTCCTCGGCGTAGAACTCCACGGTCCGCAGCCCGCCGAGCCGTACCACCAGCAGCTCGCGCGCCGGGTCGGTCGGGGTGGCGACGGACGGCGGGAGGGGGACGCGGGTGACGCCCCGGGCGGGGGTGGTGACGGGCAGCCGCTCCTCGGCGAGCACCGTGCCGTCGAGCGCGTGCCGGGTCAGGTGGAGGGTGCCGTCCCAGGGTTCGGCGGCGTCGTTGACCAGGTGAAGGGTGGCGTCGCCGAGGACGGCGAGGCGGTCGGCGTACACCGAACGCAGCGCGTACCAGAGGGGTTTGCGACGGCCGTCGCCGTCGAGGGCGGACCAGGAGACGACCGGCCAGCAGTCGTTGAGCTGCCAGACGACGGAGCCCATGCAGTAGGGGGTCTGCGAACGGAAGTGGCGGATGCCGAAGGCGACGGCGCGGGCCTGGTTGAGCTGGGTGAGCCAGTGCCAGTCGTCGAAGGAGTCGGGGCCCCTGCCGCCGGGCTGCGGGATGTGGTCGCCGAGGCCGCGGAGCAGCTTGGCGTCGCCGTCCTCGGCCTTCTGATGGTGGCGTACGTACGGGGCGTCGGGGGCGAGCGGGCCGCTGATCGCGCGCCGGAGGGTGGCGTACGCGGGCGGGCCCTGGAAGCCGAACTCGGCGACGAAGCGGTGCGCGTGGTCGGCGTAGTGGCGGTAGTCCACCCGGTTCCACACGTCCCAGAGGTGGACGGTTCCCGACTCCGGTGCGTTGGGCGGGAGTTCGGGCGATCCGGAGTAGGGCGAGCCGGGCCAGTACGGGCGGGTGGGGTCGAGTTCGGCGCAGATCGCGGGGAGCAGCTCGTGGTAGTAGCCGTACCCCCAGGTGCGGTCACCCAGCTCCTTGGCCCAGCCCCAGTCGGCGTGCCCCTCCAGGTTCTCGTTGTTGCCGCACCACAGGACGAGGGAGGGGTGCGGGGCGAGGCGGGCGACGTTCTCGCGGGCCTCGGCCGCGACCTCGTCGTACAGCGGCTGCTCCTCCGGGTAGGCGGCGCAGGCGAAAAGGAAGTCCTGCCAGACCAACAGGCCCTTTTCGTCAGCCAGTTCGTAGAAGTCGTCGCTCTCGTAGAGGCCGCCGCCCCAGACGCGTACGAGGTTGACCCCGGCGGCGACGGCTTCGTCGAGCCGGTCGGAGAGGTGCCGGCGGGTGATCCGGGACGGGAAGCAGTCGTCGGGGATCCAGTTCACGCCACGGACGAACACCGGTTCGTCGTTGACGGCGATCCGGAACGCCTCGCGCTCCAGCGCGACCGTGCGGAAGCCGGTCCTGCCCTGCCAGGCGTGGTCGCCGAGGCGGACCTCGACGGCGTACAGCGGCTGCTCGCCGTGGCTGTGCGGCCACCAGCGTTCGGCCCCCGGTACGGGCACCACGAGGGTCGCGGTCGTCCCGTCGGCGGTGACGGTGAACGCGTGCCGCTCGCCCGCGACTTCGACGTGCCCGGCGAGCGTTCCCGCGCGGTCTCCGCGCTCTCCACCCCCGCCGCGCTCACCGCCCCCACCGCTCGCACCGCCGTCGCCGCGCACGCCCCGGCGGTCCACCGTCAGCGTCGCGGTCAGGCGCGGCACGCCCTCCGGGTCCACGTCGCCGAGGAGCCTCACCCCGGCGATCCGGGGGCCGGTCCAGGTCTCCAGCGCGGCGGGGCGCCAGATGCCGGAGGTGACGAGGGTCGGGCCCCAGTCCCAGCCGAAGTTGCAGGCCATCTTCCGGATGAAGGCGTACGGCTCCGCGTAGGCGCCGGGGCGGTCGCCGAGCCGCTCGCGCAGGGCCTCCGCGTAGGCGTACGGGGCGGTGAAGCGGATCTCCAGGGTGTTGGCGCCCTCGCGGAGCAGGTGCTCGACGGGGAAGCGGTAGGAGCGGTGCTGGTTGGCGGTGCGGCCGAGCTCGGTGCCGTTCAGGGTGACGGTGGCGACGGTGTCGAGACCGTCGAAACAGAGGTCCGCGCAGAGGCCCGCGCGGGAAGCCTCCACGGCGGAACGCTGGAAGGTGGTGCGGTACGTCCAGTCGGTGCGGCCGATCCAGCCGAGCCGGTTCTCGTTGTCGTCCAGGTACGGGTCGTCGATGAGCCCCGCGGCGAGGAGGTCGGTGTGGACGCAGCCGGGGACGGTGGCGGCCAGGCCACCCGCGGGAAGCGCGAGAGGGACCGGCCCGTCCGGGCGCAGCGTCCAGCCGTCGGCGAGGGGCAGTCGGTGGAGAGTCACGCGGTGATCCTTCCGCAGTCGGGGAGTCCGGCACAGGCCACGAAGTGATCGGGTTCGACCTCGCGGAGACCGGCGGAGTCGCTGGAGTCGGTGGAGTCGGCGGAGTCCGCCGCCCCCGCGTGGTACGCGCACTGCTCCACCGGTTCCGGCGGGTCCCACGGGGTGTTGAGCCGGGGCACGGCGGCCAGCAGGGTCCGGGTGTACGGGTGGAGGGGGTTGCCGAACACCTTCTGGGTGTCGCCGCGTTCCACGACCCGGCCCCGGCGGAGCACCACGGTCCGTTCGGCGAGGTAGGTGCCGAGGGAGAGGTCGTGGGTGATGTAGAGGACGCCGAGGCCGCGCTCCTTCAGCCCGGCGAGCAGGTTGAGCACGTCGATGCGGGTGGAGGCGTCGAGCATGCTGGTGATCTCGTCGGCGACCAGGAAGCTCAGGTCGAGCAGGAGGGCGCGGGCGATGAGGAGGCGCTGCAACTGGCCACCGCTGAGCTGGTGCGGGTAGCGGCCGAGGACCTGGCCGGGGTCGAGGCGTACGTCGCGTACCGCCTTCTCGACGCGCTCCGCCCACTCCCGGTCGCCGACGCCGGGGTGGTAGGCGCGGCGGATCATGGCGAAGACGCGGTCGGCCTTGAAGACGGGGTTGTAGCAGGAGAACGGGTCCTGGAAGACGCCCTGGACGCGGCGGTAGAAGTCCTTGCCCGGGCGGACGGGGGCGCCGTCCAGGGTGAGGCTGCCGCCGGAGATCCGGGTGAGGCCGAGGATCATGCGGCCGATGGTGGATTTGCCGCTGCCGCTCTCGCCGATGAGGGAGACGACTTCGCCGGGCGCCGCGTCGAAGGAGACCCGGTCGACGGCGGTGACGGAGCCGCCGCCGAAGGCGCCCGCGCGGTAGGTCTTGGTGACTCGGTCCAGGGTCAGCATCATGCCTTCCAGCACGCGACGGAGTGACGGGGGGCGATCTCCACGACCGGCGGCTCCTCGGCGCATCCGGCGTCGGCGAGCGGGCAGCGGTCGCGGAAGCGGCAGCCGGCCGGCGGGTCGAGGAGCGAGGGCGGGGAGCCGGCGATGCCGCTGAGCGGCCGGTCGCGGTGGCGGACGCCGACCTCGGGGAGCGAGCCGAGGAGCATCCGGGTGTACGGGTGGCGGGGTTCGGCCGTGAGGGCCCGGGTCGGCGCCTTCTCGGCGAGCTTCCCCGCGTACATCACCATGATCGAGTCGGCGATGTGCGAGGTCAGGGCCAGGTCGTGGGTGATGAAGAGCATGCTGGTGACGAGGCCCGCGTCGCGCAGTCCGGTGAGCGCGGTGACGACCGCCTTCTGGGTGGAGACGTCGAGGGCGGAGGTGACCTCGTCGGCGATGAGGACGGCGGGGTCGAGCAGGGTGGAGATCACCATGACGGTGCGCTGCTTCATGCCGCCGGACAGCTCGATCGGGTAGCGGTCGAGGACGTTCCGGTCGAGGCCCACCAGGTCGAGCCGGCGGTGGAGTTCGGCGGTGTCGACGCTCACCCCGCGCGAGGCGAGGAGTTCGCGGATCATGCGTCCGATGCGCCGGGTCGGGTTGAGGGCGCTCATCGAGTACTGCGGTACGAGCGAGATCCGGTGGAAACGGAAGGCGTTCATCGCCCGGTCGTCGGCGATGGGGACGTCCTCGCCGTCGAGGGTGACGGTGCCGCCGGCGTGCCGCATCCGGCCGTCCAGCCGGATCAGGGACTTGCCGAGGGTGGTCTTGCCGCAGCCGGACTCGCCCGCGAGGCCCAGGATCTCGCCGTCGGCCACGTCGAAGCCGACGCCGTCCAGCGCCCGGACCTCGCCGCGCAGGGTGCGGTAGTGGACCCGCAGGTCGGTGACGGTCAGCGTCATGTGCTCAGGACTCCCTCAGCTTCGGGTTGAAGACCTCGTCGAGGCCGACGTTGGCGACGTACAGCGCGCCGACGATGGCGGTGATCCCGGCGCCCGGGGGCACGAACCACCACCACATGCCGAGTTGGAGCGCGCTCCACTGCTGGGCGCTCTGGAGCATCAGGCCGAGCGAGACGCCGCCGGTCGGTCCGAGGCCGATGAAGTCGAGCGAGGAGGCGATGAGGACGGACCCGCCGAAGAGCAGGATGAACATCATGAAGAGGTAGGAGCTCATGTTGGGCGCGATCTCGCGGAACACGATCCGCCAGGTGCCGTTGCCGCTGAGCCGGGCCAGGTCCACGAACTCGCGGGTGCGCAGGGTGAAGGTCTGCGCGCGGATGGCGCGGGCCGCCCAGGGCCAGGAGGTGAGCCCGATGAACACGCCCTGCACGGGCACGGAGCGCACGCCCAGGTACGCGTTGATGATGAGCAGCACCGCGAGCGCCGGGATCACCAGCACCACGTTGGTGACCATGGTGAGGAGTTCGTCGAGGACGCCGCCCCGGTAGCCGGCGAAGAAGCCGACGAGCATCGCGACGACGGCCGCGATGGCCCCGCCGACCGCGCCGACCAGGAAGGTGGCGCGCAGCCCGTGCACGAACTGGGCGTACACGTCCTGGCCGAAGGTGGTGGTGCCCATCCAGTACGTGGAGTCGGGCGGCGCGGCCTGCGGGCCGCCGTAGGCGTTGGGGTCGGTGGTGTCGAGCAGGGGCGGGCCGAACAGCCCGAGGGCGAGCAGGATCAGGACGACGGTGAAGCCGATGAGCAGCTTCGGGTTGCGGACGGCGTAGTGCAGGGTCTCGCGGGCGGGTCCGGGGGCCGTCGCCTCCGGGGTGGTACCGACAGCCTCCGGGGGGGTACCTGCGGCGTCCGGGGTGGTCCCGGCCGGTCCGGGCGGTGCGCTCATGACTGGCCTCCTGCCATGCCGGTACGGGTCCGGGGGTCCACGAGGACGTACACGACGTCGATGACGAAGTTGGCGATCAGCACGCCGATGACGATGAAGAGGAACGCCCCCTGGAGCAGGAAGAAGTCCTGGTTCTGGATGGCGGCGAGGATGAGCGAGCCGAGTCCGGGATAGGCGAAGACGATCTCGGTGACCAGCGCCCCGGCGACCAGCACGCCCAGTTGCAGGGCGAGTCCGGTGACCTGGGGGAGCACGGCGTTGCGGAAGGCGTAGCGCCGGATGAGCCGCTGGGGTGCGCCGAGGGCGGAGAGGTACGAGGAGTAGTCGGACTCCAGCTCGTAGATGATCATGTTGCGCATGCCGATGGCCCAGCCGCCGAGCGCGACGAGGAAGAGCGAGAGGAACGGCAGCACCCAGTGGTGCGCCAGGTCGAGGACGAAGTCGAGGGTCCAGCTGGGCTGGATGTCCAGGCTGTAGCCGCCGGAGATCGGGAACCAGCCGGCCTTCGAGCCGAGGGCCCAGGCGAGGATCACCGCGATCCACATGTACGGCATCGCGGTGAGCAGGTAGCCCGCCGGGAGCACGGTGTTGTCGAGCACCTTGCGGCGGGCGGCGAGCGCACCGGCCCAGTTGCCGACGATCCAGCTGAGCAGCACCGCCGGGATCATCAGGCCCAGGGTGTACGGGAGGGCGTCGAGCAGCACGTCGGAGACGGGGGTCGGGAACACCCAGACGGAGATCCCGAAGTCGCCCTGGAACAGGGCGCCCCAGAAGTGCAGGTACTGCTGCCAGACGGGCTGGTCGAAGCCGAAGAGGTTGTTGTAGTAGGCGCGCATCGCCTCGGCCGCCTCCGGCTGGGAGACGCGGGCGCGGGAGACCATGGCGGCCACCGGGTCGCCCGGCATGAAGCGCGGGATCATCCAGTTGACGGTGACGGCGACGACGAAGGTCAGCGCGTAGACCAGGAGTTTTCGGGCGAAGTAGCGGCGCAAGGGAGCTCCCGTCGAGGTGCCCCGCCGGGGTGCGGGCACCGTGGGTCGGTACGCGGCGGGACGGGGCGTTCAGAGGGCCGGGGCGGCACGAGGGCTGGGCGGGTGGGTGCGGGCCACCGGTCGGCGGCACGGAGGGGTACGCGGGCGTGGGCGTGGGCCGCCGGGCCGGTACGGAGGGGTCCGCGGGCGCGCGGGCGGGCCACCGGGCCGGTACGGAGGGGTACGCGGGTGGGCGCGCGGGCCACCGGGCCGGTACGGGTGGCGGAGGGCCCGCCCGTACCGGTCCGGCCTGCGGCTACTTCGCCGGCTTGAGCTGGGTCAGCATCTCGAAGCCGCCCATCTCCAGCCAGTTGCGCCAGAGCGCCGGGGCGTAGGTGGGTGCTCCCGGGGCGTCCGAGGGCCAGTTGGTCCAGGTGCCGGTGGTGGACTGCGACCAGAGGCCGTTGTACCAGAGGGGGATGAGCGGCATCTCGTCCAGCTGGATCTTCTGGAGCTTGCTCGTCACCGCCTTCATCCCGGCGGCGTCGTCGGTCGGGACCTGGCCGAGCTGCTGGACCAGGTTCCACGCCTCCTGGTTCTCGTACCGTCCGAAGTTCACCGTGTTCTGCTGCCTCTGGACGGGGAGTTGGAACATGTACTCGTAGTACGTCCACGGGGTGTTGGACAGCTGGCGGTCGTTGTTGAGGACGAGGTCGAAGTCCCCCTTGGCGCGCTGCTCGTTGAGCGCGTTCTGGTCGGGGAACTCCGTGGTCACGGAGATGCCCGCGGCCTTCGCTCCGGCGGCGACGACCTTGGCGGCCTCCATCCAGTCGGTCCAGCCGGTGGGCACGGCCAGCTTGAGGGCGATCTTCGACCCGTCCTTGTTCTCGACCAGCCCGTCGCCGTTCGTGTCCCGGTACCCGGCGTCCGCGAGGATCTTCTTCGCGCCCGCGGTGTCGTACGAGAACCCGTCCGAGGCGACCACACCCTTGTCGATGTACTGGTCCCACTGCGGGAGCAGACCGGTCGGGTCGGCCTTCTTCACCAGGTCGCCGTAGACGCCCTTCACGATCTTGTCGATGTCCACGGAGGCGGCGAGCGCCTTGCGGAAGGCGGCGTCGTCCAGCGGCTTGCGGGTGGTGTTGGGCACCAGCCAGGCGGTGTTGGCGGAGAGCATGTAGGGCGGCTGGTCGTAGTAGGAGACGACCTTCTTGGCCTTGACCAGCGAGGAGGCGCCGGGCAGGAAGTTGTTGCTCAGGTCGAGCTGGCCCTGGCCGAGCTGGCCGATGACGACCTCGTTGCTCGGGTTGGAGACGTCCACGATGTAGCGCGGCGCGGGCGTCATGCCGAGCGCCTTCGTGCCCCACCAGGTGTCGCGGCGCTGCCAGACCACCCGGTCCTGGGACTTGCTCTTGAGCGTGTAGGCCCCGGTGCCGACCGGCTTGTCGTTGACCCCGTTGAGGATCTCCTCCTCGGAGCGGCCGCTCCACACGTGCTCGGGGACGATCGGCCGGCCGTAGAGGGTGAAGTCCCACTCCTGGTAGTGGGCGGACGTGAAGGTGAAGCGGACGGTCGTGTCGTCGACCGCCTCGGCGCCGGAGAGCCAGCTCCACAGGGAGTGGAAGGAGGAGGCCTCGATCTTGCCGAGGCCGTAGGAGTACGCGACGTCCTTGGCGGTGAGCGGCTCGCCGTCGGACCAGGTGATCCCCGGCCGCAGCTTCACCTCGTAGGTCTTCGCGTCCTTCCAGGCTCCGGACTCGGCGAGCCAGGGGGTCAGCTTTCCGGCGTTCGGGTCGAAGTGGAACAGCGTCTCGTAGACCAGCCCCTTGGTGCCGGTCGCGTGGTCCCAGTCGCGCAGCGGGTTGTAGTTGGCCGGCGGCCCCCACTGCGTACCGGTGGTGTAGAGCGTCTCGTCGCGCGGTAACGACCCGCCCTGCGCGCCGCCCGGACCCTTGCCCGTCGCCGGGCTCCCTCCGGTGCACGCGGTGGCGGTGAGCGCGATCACGGCGAGTGCGCAGGCGATCCGCACCCGGATACCCGTACCCATAGCCCTTCCTCTCCCCGCCGTCCCTGCGAGCGGAGTCACTGAACCGGGTAAGTGCCGTGAAGGTATGGGGGCCCGGAGGGCGTGTCAAGGGTTCGCGGGAGCGCTCCCACCCTTTCCGCCTACGGGAGTTGACGGTATGTTCGAGCCGAGCGGAGGGGGATGCGAGGGCGCACAAGGGTGGCGGGGGACGCGTCGCACGGGGGGTGGCCAGGGGTTACGATGCCGGTCGACGTGAACCGGTTAAGCGAGGTCCCATTGCCCAAGAACCGCCCGACGATCGCCGACATCGCGCTGCGCGCCGGGGTCTCCAAGGTCGCGGTGTCCTACGCCCTCAACGACCGTCCGGGGGTCTCCCCCACCACCCGCGCCGCCATCAAGGCCATCGCCGAGGAGATCGGCTGGCAGCCCAACAGCGCGGCCCGCGCGCTCACCCGCGCCCGCGCGGACACGGTCGGCCTGGCGCTCTCCCGCCCCGCCCGGATGCTGGGGGTGGAACCGTTCTTCATGGAGCTGATCAGCGGCATCGAGAGCGAACTCTCCGCCGGAGGCTGTGCGTTGCTGCTCCAGGTGGTGAGCGGTCCGGCGCAGGAGCTGGAGGTGTACCGGCGCTGGTGGGGCGAGGGCCGGGTGGACGGGGTGTTCCTCGCCGATCTGCGCGAGCCGTGTCCGGGCGAAGCGGACCCGCGCGTCACGGGCGTCGCCGGGCTCGGCCTGCCGGCCGTCGCGATCGGCCACCCCTCGGCGGCCGGTCCGCTGGTGCCGGTCTGGTCCGACGACGCGGCGGCGCTCCGCGACACCCTGGCGTACCTGCACGCGCTCGGCCACCGCCGGGTGGCCCGCGTCGCCGGGCTCGCGGAGCTGACGCACACCCGGCTCCGCGACCGGGAGCAGCACCGGGCGTGCGCCGAACTCGGCCTGGGCGCGCCGGTGGTGGTGCACACCGACTACTCCGGGGACGAGGGCGCGCACGCGACCCGCCGTCTCGTCAGCGCACCGGACCGGCCGACCGCGATCATCTACGACAACGACATCATGGCCGTCGCGGGGCTCTCGGTCGCCCAGGAGATGGGCCTTGAGGTGCCCGCCGACCTCTCGCTGGTCGCCTGGGACGACTCGCAGCTCTCGCAGGTGGTCCGGCCGCCGCTGACCGCGCTGAGCCGGGACATCCCGGCGTACGGGGCGCTGGCCGCGCGCACCCTGCTGACGCTGGTCGCCGAGGGCACGGCCGAGGGCCGCGAGGACGCCGCCGCCCGTCTCGTCCCGCGCGGCTCGACGGCGCCGCCGCGCTGACCTGGTGGTTCGCCGCCGGGCCGCCGCGCTCTGACCTGGTGGGACGCCGCCGCCGGCCCGATGTCATACCGGAGGAGGAGGCGGGTCCGACCCCGGTGCGACTCAAGAGTGCCACCGGAACGGGCACGGGGACTGACGACCGGGGCGCCGGGAGGGCGGAGGATGGGAGGGCCCCGGAGGTACCGCCGCGTCCTGTCCCGGACCCGTCCCGGGGCCGCAGCACCCCACCCCCGTCCCCTCAGGAGCGTCCCTGTGACCACCGCACCCCCCGTCCCCCGTGCCACCGGCGTCGCCGCGCGCGCCACGGAGCTGTCGAAGGTCTACGGCCAGGGCGAGACCCAGGTGGTCGCCCTGGACCGGGTCTCCGTGGACTTCCCGCAGGGCGAGTTCACCGCGATCATGGGCCCGTCCGGCTCCGGCAAGTCCACGCTGATGCACTGCGTGGCGGGGCTCGACACCTTCAGCTCCGGGTCGGTGCGCATCGGTGACACCGAGCTCGGGTCGCTCAAGGACAAGCAGCTCACCCAGCTCCGCCGGGACAAGATCGGGTTCATCTTCCAGGCGTTCAACCTGCTGCCGACGCTGACCGCGCTGGAGAACATCACGCTGCCGATGGACATCGCGGGCCGCAAGCCGGACGCCGCCTGGCTCCAGCAGGTCATCGACATGGTCGGGCTCTCCGACCGGCTGAAGCACCGGCCGACCCAGCTCTCCGGCGGCCAGCAGCAGCGTGTCGCGGTGGCCCGCGCGCTGGCCTCGCAGCCCGAGATCATCTTCGGTGACGAGCCGACCGGGAACCTCGACTCGCGGTCCGGCGCGGAGGTCCTGGGCTTCCTGCGCAACTCCGTGCGCGAGCTGGGCCAGACCGTCGTGATGGTGACCCACGACGCCGTCGCCGCTTCCTACGCGGACCGGGTGATCTTCCTCGCGGACGGCGCGGTCGTCGACGAGATGGCGCGGCCCACGGCCGACGGCGTGCTGGACCGGATGAAGGCGTTCGACGCCAAGGGCCGCACCAGCTGACCCGGGCGGGCCGGCGGCCCTCACGCCGTCACGGCCCTTCTGCCGTACCCGCACCGGCCCGTACGCCGTACGGGCCCCGGCCCCCGTCCGCGCCCCCGCCCGCGCCCCCGTACAGCCCCGTTTCTCCGTACCGCCCCCCTCCCCCGGGCGTGCCGCGCCCTTCCCCGGGTCTTCCCGGACCTCATCCCAGGACACACACATGTTCCGTACCGCCCTGCGCAATGTGCTCGCGCACAAGGCCAGGCTGTTGATGACCGTGCTCGCGGTCATGCTCGGCGTCGCCTTCGTCTCCGGCACGCTGATCTTCACCGACACCCTCGGCAACGCCTTCCGCAACCAGTCCGCCAAGAGTTACGACGACGTGGCCGTGGCCGTGTCGACCTCGGGGGGCCGCCACGACGGCCGCACCACCGACGGCGTCGACGCGGCGACCCTGGAGAAGATCCGGTCGCTGGACGGCGTCGCCGGGGTCACCGGGCGGGTCTCCGGATTCGCCGGCGCCGCCGACCGTGACGGCAAGCTCATCGGCGACGGCTGGTCCACCAACGGCGGCAACTTCGCCCCCGGCAAGGACGGCAAGGACCCCGCGTACACCTTCACCTCCGGCAACGGTCCGGTGAAGGACGGCCAGATCGCCCTGGACCGGGCCTCAGCCGACAAGGGCGGCTACCACGTCGGCGACACGGTGCGCGTGGCGACCAACGGGCCGGTGAAGGAGTACGCCCTCACCGGCGTCTTCACCACCGAGGACGGCGCGGTCAACGCGGGCGGCAGCCTGGTCCTCTTCCAGGAGGCCACCGCGCAGCGGCTGTTCCTGCGGGCCGGTGAGTTCCAGGAGGCCACGGTCGCCGCGGCCCCCGGCGCCTCCGACACCGCGCTGCTCGCCGAGGTGAAGTCCCTGCTGCCCCGGGGCGCCGACGCCCGTACCGGGAAGGCACTCGCCGACGAGCAGGCGAAGCAGATCGAGGACGGGCTGGGCAATCTCGACACGATCCTGCTGGTCTTCGCCGGTATCGCGCTCTTCGTCGGCGTCTTCCTGATCGCCAACACCTTCAGCATGCTGATCGCCCAGCGCACCCGGGAGCTGGCGCTGATGCGCGCCGTCGGCGCCTCCCGCCGGCAGGTGAAGCGGTCGGTGCTGATGGAGGCGGCCGTGGTGGGCCTCGTCGCCTCGGCGGTGGGCTTCGCGGTGGGTGCGGGTCTGGCCGCCGCGCTGCGGTCGGCGATGGGCGTGATCGGCGGGAAGATCCCGGCGGGTCCGCTGGTGGTCGCCCCGGGCACGGTGCTCGCCGCGTTCGCGGTGGGCGTCCTGATCACGGTGTTCGCCGCCTGGCTGCCCGCCCGCCGGGCCGCGAAGATCGCCCCGGTGGCCGCGATGAGCAGTGTGCACGCGGTGGCGAGCACCCGTTCGCTGGTCGTACGGAACTCGATCGGCGGTGCCCTCACCCTGCTGGGGGCGGCCGGGATCGTCGGCGGTGCCGCAGCGGCGGACACCAACGGCCGGAAGCTGATCGCGGCCGGTGCCTTCCTGGCACTGATCGGGATCATCGTGCTGATCCCGCTGCTGTCGCGGCCGGCGATCGCGCTCGTACGCCCGCTGCTGGCCCGGGTGTTCGGGGTGTCCGGGAAGCTGGCCGCGCAGAACGCGGTGCGCAACCCGCGCCGTACGGGTGCCACCGCCTCGGCCCTGGCGATCGGACTGACCCTGGTCACCGGCATCTCGGTCCTGGGCGTCACCCTCGGCCAGGCGGTCGACCGGATGACGACGGACAACATCAAGGCCGACTACCTGGTCTCGATGGCGAGCGGCGACGCGCTGGACTCGTCCGCCCTGACCGCACTGCGGAAGGCCGACGGCGTCGGGGCCGTCTCCCCGCAGCAGGCGAACTGGCTCACGGTCGGCGGCAGGCGCCACGCGGCGTCCGGTGTCACCCCGGGCGACGTGGAGAAGCTCTTCACGCTCAAGACGGTCACCGGTTCGCTGGACTCGCTCGCCGACGGCCGGATCGCGGTCGACGACGACACCGCCCGGAACAACCACTGGAAGACCGGTGAGACCCTGCCGGTGACCTTCGAGGACGAGAAGAAGGGCGAGGTGACGATCGGCGCGGTCTACGAGTCCAACCAGTTCCTCTCCCCCGTCCTGCTCCCGGAGGACCTCGCGAACGCGCACACCGCGACCGCCGACATCCGGGAGATCTGGCTGACGACGGACGGCGGCGCCTCCGCAGCCGACGAGCAGGCCGTCGTGGACGCGCTGGGCGACAACCCGGCGATGAGCGTGATGGACCGGCAGGACATGCGGGACATGTTCGGCGGCTTCGTGAACCTGGCGCTGAACATCATGTACGGCCTGCTGGCGATGGCGCTGCTCATCGCGGTGCTCGGGGTGGTCAACACCCTGGCGATGTCGGTGTTCGAGCGCAAGCAGGAGATCGGGATGCTGCGGGCGATCGGCCTGGACCGGGCGCGCGTCAAGCGGATGATCCGGCTGGAGGCCGTGGTGATCTCGCTCTTCGGCGCGGTGGTCGGCGTCCTGCTCGGGACGTTCCTGGGGTGGGCGATCGGCCGTACGATCGCCGCCGCGCTCCCCCAGTACGAGCTGGTGATCCCGTGGGGCCGCATCGGGATCTTCCTGCTGCTGGCCGCTCTGGTCGGCGTCCTCGCCTCGCTCTGGCCGGCCCGCAGCGCCGCGCGGCTGAACATGCTGACGGCGATCAAGACGGAGTGACCGGGGGCCGTCACGGGGTCCTGTCAGGAGACGCCGTTACGGAGCCGGGGGCCGGAGACCGCAGCTTTCGACGCGGTCTCCGGCCCCCGGTGCGTACAGCCCCTTCCGCAGGGCGTGCCGCCGGGCGGGTCAGCCAGTGGCGGAGGCCGTCCACCGGCGGGAGCGGGCGGGCATGCGGGAGTGTCCGGCGTCCGTCGGCCTGACGGCGAGGATCTGGTTGACGCCGATCTTGTTGTGCTCGAAGGAGAGGGCGGACGCCGCCATGTAGAGCCGCCAGACCCGGGCCCGCCCGGGTGAGGTGGCCGCGACCGCGGCGGTCCAGTTGTCCTCCAGGTTCGTGACCCACTGACGCAGCGTCAGCGCGTAGTGCTCGCGCAGCGCTTCGACGTCACGGGCCTCGAACCCCGCCTCCTCCAGAATCCCGAGCGTCCGCCCCACCGGGGCGAGTTCACCGTCGGGGAAGACATAGGAATCGATGAACTCGTCGATCTGGTAAGCCTCTTCGTCCTTCTCGGGACGGCGGGCGATCTGGTGGTTGAGCAGCCGGCCGCCGGGCTTGAGGAGGGCGAAGAGGTCATCGGCGTACTCGCGGTAGCGGACCGAGCCGACGTGTTCGGCCATGCCGATGGAGGAGATCGCGTCGTAGGGCCCGTCGCGCACGTCCCGGTAGTCCTGCACCCGGATCTCGACGCGGTCCGTCAGCCCCTCCTCGGCGACCCGCTTGCGGGCGTAGGCGGCCTGTTCGACGGAGAGGGTCACGCCGGTGACGACGGCCCCGTACTCGCGGGCCGCGTGGATGGCCATGGAGCCCCAGCCGCACCCGACGTCCAGCAGGCGGTCGCCCTCCTTGAGGGCGAGCTTGCGGCAGACCAGGTCGAGTTTGTCGCGCTGGGCGTCCTCCAGAGTGCCGCCGTCCTCCCAGTAGGCGCAGGAGTAGACCATGGACGGGCCGAGGACCAGCTCGTAGAAGTCGTTGCCCACGTCGTAGTGGTGACTGATGGCCTCCTTGTCCCGGCGCCGGGTGTGCAGCGGGCCGGTGCGGCGGCGGTGCATCTCCTCGGCGGGCGGGGCGGGCGGCGGGTAGGGGCCCGCGAGTTGGGCGAGGCCCTTCGCGAAGGCCCGGACTTTCGGGTCGCGCAGCGGGTGGACCGTTTCCTTGGCGTCGGCGCCCCGCTCCCAGAGGAGGGCGCCGATGCTGTCGAGCACCTCGTACAGATTGCCCTCGACATCGATCTCGCCGGCCACCCAGCCCCGGGCCAGCCCCAGCTCGCCCGGCTTCCACAGCAGTCGGCGCAGCGCGCGGCGGTGGCGGATGACGAGAGCGGGGGCACCCGGCGGTCCGGCCTCACTGCCGTCCCAGGCCCGGATGCGGACCGGAAAACGTTCTCCGAGCAGATCCGTGAGAAGAGCGGTCAGCCGCGACGCGGCGTCTGCCATGGCGCACACCTCCGTGGTGGTGTTTCCCAAAAATGCCCATATGCGTACACATGCATCATCGCCCCGCCGGTGCGCGGCAACGCCACGACGAGGTAACACATGCGTCAACTCTGGCCGCAGCACCCGTCATCCCGCTACTGGGCAATGCTTGGGCAAAATACATGTAGTCACCAAGTATCCGTCGTCGTCGGTACCCCTTTCGGAGTCGCGATTCCCCTCGGGGCACGTACGCGACCTCAAGCCCGCCCGGAAGCCCGCCCGCGCACGCCGAAGGGGCCGCCCGCACCACGGATGGCGGACGGCCCCTTCGGGTCGTACAGGTCGTACAAGGTCTTGCAGGTCGTACAAGGTCATGCAGTCGTGCACGTCACGCATGTCGTGCACGTGCCGGAGGCTCCGCGGTGGGCGGAGCCGACGCGCCCTCGCGGGCGTGCCGCCGGGGTCAGGCCTTGGCCTTCTCGCCCTCGGGCTTCGCGGCGGCGGGAGCCGGAGCCGGCTTGGCCGCCTCGTAGAACTCCTCGCGCGGCGTCTCCATGGCACCCAGGGAGACGACCTCGCGCTTGAGGAACATCGCGAGGGTCCAGTCGGCGAAGACGCGGATCTTGCGGTTGAACGTCGGCATCGCCATGCCGTGGTAGCCGCGGTGCATGTACCAGGCGAGACGGCCCTTGAGCTTGATCTTCACCTTGCCCATGACGATCATCGCGACGCCCTTGTGCAGGCCGAGACCGGCGACCGCACCCTTGTTGGCGTGGCTGTACTCCTTCTGCGGGAAGCCCCGCATGCCGGAGACCACGTTGTCGCCGAGGACCTTGGCCTGACGCAGCGCGTGCTGGGCGTTCGGCGGGCACCAGGCGTTCGGGTTGCCGGCGCGGCGGCCGACCATGTCCGGGACCTGGGCGTTGTCGCCGGCGGCCCAGATGTAGTCGGTGCCCTGGACCTGGAGCTTCTCGCTGGTGTCCACGTGGCCGCGGGGGCCGAGCGGCAGACCGAAGCGGGAGAGCGCCGGGTTCGGCTTCACACCGGCGGTCCACACGATGGTGCTGGAGTCGACCTCAAGGCCGTTCTTCAGCACGACGTGGCCGTCGACGCAGCTGTCCATGGAGGTGGAGAGGTAGATCTCCACACCGCGGGACTCCAGGTGCTCCTTGCCGTAGGCGCCCAGCTTCGGGCCGACCTCGGGAAGGATCTTGTCGGCGGCGTCGACGAGAACGAAGCGCATGTCCTCGCGCTTGACGTTCGTGTAGTACTTGGCCGCGTCCCGGGCCATGTCCTCGACCTCACCGACGGTCTCCGCACCGGCGAAGCCACCGCCGACGAAGACGAAGGTCAGCGCCTTGCGGCGGATCTCCTCGTCGGTCGTGGAGTCAGCCTTGTCCAGCTGCTCCAGGACGTGGTTGCGCAGGCCGATGGCCTCCTCGATGCCCTTCATGCCGATGCCCTGCTCGGCGAGGCCGGGGATCGGGAAGGTGCGGGAGACCGCGCCCATCGCGATGACGAGGTAGTCGAAGGGCAGCTCGTAGGCCTCGCCGACGATCGGCGCGACCGTGGCGACCTTGCGCTCCTGGTCGATGGTCGTCACACGACCGGTGAGAACCTCAGCCTTGGGCAGCACGCGTCGCAAGGGGACGACGACATGCCGAGGCGAGATGCTGCCTGCGGCAGCTTCGGGGAGGAAGGGCTGGTACGTCATGTACGAGCGCGGGTCGACGACCGTGACGGTCGCCTCTCCGTAGCGCATCTTCTTGAGAATGCGTCGAGCTGCGTACAGGCCTACGTACCCACCGCCTACAACGAGGATCCTGGGACGCTCCGTGGTGCTCATGCAATCGAGTATCCACCCCACCCCGGGGGGTACCTCGTGAGCCCCTTCACAAGGTTGTGGGCCCCCTCTGCTACACTGCGCGGCCCACGTGACCCAGGTCATGGTCAACAAGGGGAACCACCACCTCCCGGCGAACGTTGTTCACCGCCTGTGAGCTGGCCCTCGGCGCCGGAACGACGACCCTCCGCGCCCCTTTTCACCCCCTCCGTCCAACCCGCGCGCACCGCGCGGGGGACACCCGCGCGTAGCGCACAAAACGTACGCACAGGCCCATTCGAACCCCTGAGAGCGAAGAACTTGGCCCGTGCGGACCGAATTCCTTGTGAAGAAGTTCACGAAGGTGGCCGCGACGCCCTCCCGGACGACCCCTCCGGGCCCCCTCGCCGCCCACCGGGAGACCCCGTCGAGCATCAGAAGTGCAGGCCGGGCCGCATGTGAGCGCGCGAATTCCGGGAGGTGAGGTTGCACGCCGGGAGGGTCCCGGGCGGGGTCGCGGGCCGGTCCGACGGGCGGGCCGGCGAGTGGGTCGGCAGCCGGACGCGCGGACCCGCACCGGGTGCGCACACACTGGACATATGACCACAAGGAGAACCGTGACGGTCCAGGAGGCCCGCGCGAACCCCGCCGCCCCCATCGACCACGCCGAGCAGGGCGAACCCACGGTGATCACACGCGACGGCACCCCGGTGGCCGCCGTGGTGCCGATCGCGGACTTCGAGGCCCTGGAGGAGGCGGCCGACGTGCTCGACATGGAGGCGGTGCTGTCCGGAGTCGACCCCACCACGACCGTGGCCGAGCTGCTGACGGACGTCCTCGGGGACCACTCGGGGGCGGCGGAGGAGGACGACGGGGCCGAGGAAGAGGGCGGGGCCGGGGAAGAGAACGGGGCCGGGGAAGAGGGCGGGGCCGGGGACGGCAAGTACTGAGTACGGCAGCCCGCGCGGGTTGCCGTACCCATCCGCGCTCTCCTCGGTCGCGGCGCCGGACGTACAGCTCAGTCGCGGCGCCGGACGTACAGCCGGTTGCCCTGGGGACCGGTCCACTCCACCTGGACGACCCCGGGCACGGCGGCGTCGCCGAGGCGGGAGGCGTTGGACCAGTAGCCGAGGTTGGGGTTCCTGAAGAAGGTCGCCCACAGCTGCCCGCGGTGGTCCTCGAAGAAGTTGTTGTGGCCGGCGCCGACGCCGACGGTCCAGCGCTGCGAGTACGGCCCCTCGAAGGTGTCGGAGACGGCGGCGACGGCGTCGTACTGGTACTGGACGCGTCCGGCGGCGGCGGTGTCGTACCCCTGGCGGGTGGTGCCGTCGGCGTTGACCGAGGTCCGGTCCCAGGCGGCCTGGAGGAGGTAGTACTTGCCGCCGTACTTGAACACGTAGGCGCCTTCGAGGTACGGCTCGGGCGCGTAGGGCGTCTGGCGGAACGCCGGGAGGCCCGTCGCGGGGACGATGTCCTCCATGTCGTCACGGAACTTGGCGTACAGGTTGTTGTGCAGCACCAGCCAGGCGTCGTCGCCTTCGGAGTAGAGGCTGCCGTCGATGTGGTGGTAGGCGCCGGGCGCGATGAAGGCGGGCCCGCCGATGAAGGAGTCCCCGAACGGCTTGTCGAGGTTGCCCTCGATCAGCCGGTACGGGCCCTCGACGCCGCCCTCGCTGACGAGCAGGAACGAGCCGACCTTCTTGGAGTGGTCGCCCATGCAGGCGACGATGTACCACGTGCCCCCGAAGCGGTGCACCTCCGGCGCCCAGGCTTCGCCGCGCTTGCCGAACTGGTCGTCGTACCAGTACTCCTGCCAGGGGGCGACGACCGTGCGGCCGGGCCGGTTCTCCTCCACGAACTCGGGCGACCACACCTTGCCCTTCTCCGCGCCGGGGCGGATACCGGTCGTGTCCGCCAGCTTCCAGGGCCCCTTGAGGTCGCGCGCGGTCCACACGAAGATGCCGTCGTTCCAGGGCCCGGCGACGTCGAGGCCCGGCACCCGGGTGGTGCCCGTGGCGACGTAGAGCGGACGGCCGTCCACGACGAAGCAGTTGACGTAGGTGTCGCGCATCCACACCCGCCCGAGCTCCTCGTCGCGGGGCCGCAACTCCAGGGGCAGCACGAAGGAGTTGTCCTCCCTCGGCCAGAGGTCCTCGCGGGTGTCGGCGACGCCGTAGGGCGCGGCACCGGGCCAGTTCGCCGGGTACCGCCCCCGCCCCCGGCCACCGGACGCCTCCGGTACGGGACGGGCGGACGGGGTGGCCTGCGCGGCCGGTACGGCTTGTGCGGCCGCTGCGGGCAGGGCCACCGCCGCCCCCACTCCGGCGGCTCCGGCCAGCAGGGCCCGGCGTCCGACGGGCGTTCGGTTCTCGTGGCTGGTCATCGGTCAGCTCTCCTTCGTCGTGGGTACGGGCGCCGGGCGCGGGCATCGCGTGCCGAGTGACGCCGCTCGACGGACCCAAGTACGGGACCACTGCCGGGCGTTCGTCCCGGCGGCACGGCACGCGGACAGGCGCGACGGTGCCGCGGCCGTCGGCAGCCGCAGGGCAACGCCCGCTACAGGTAAGGAACGTGAGAGGTCAGCGCGAACCCGGACAGTCGGCCCACCCGTGGCACGGCACGCCCGTACGGGGTGCCGCACCTCGCTCGGAGCGAGTCGGCGGACTGACCTCGGATGGCATACAGCCAGCATGGGAAGCCCCGATGATCTACGTCAAGGGGTCGACGATTTAATCCGGATGCCCCGCACGGTGAACCCGCTCCCGGCCTGGCTCAGGGCCCGGCCGGTCGGACACGCCTTCCGAAGCCCGGCCGCCGGTAGCGTGGGCGGATGTCCACACCCCCTGTGATCCTCCTGCTGTCCGGAAGCCTGCGGGCCGGTTCCTCCAACGAGTCCGTACTGCGTACCGCACAGGCCGTGGCGCCGCCGCCGCTGCGCACGGTCCGCTACGACGGCCTGGCGAAGCTTCCGCACTTCAACCCCGACGAGGACACCGATCCGCTGCCGGCCCCCGTGGCCGAACTGCGCGCGGCGATCGCCGGGGCGGCGGCGGTACTGATCTGCACTCCGGAGTACGCCGGCACCCTGCCCGGCTCGTTCAAGAACCTGCTCGACTGGACGGTCGGCGGTACGGAGATCTGCGACAAGCCCGCGGCCTGGGTGAACGCCGCCGCCCCCGGCCGGGGCCAGGGCGCGGAGGCCACCCTGCGGAGCGTGCTGGGCTACACGGGCGCCCTGATCGTGGAGGAGGCGTGCGCGAGGATTCCGGTGGGCCCTGGGTCGGCCGGCGCGGACGGCATCCTCACCGATCCGGCGGCGCGCGAGCGGATCGGCCAGGTGCTCGGGCTGCTGGCGGGAGCCGCCGGAGGGGCGGAGGAGCCGGGGCAGGAGCAGCGGTAGGGCCCCCTGAACCGATCGCCGTACGCCCTTCACCCGACGGCGAGTTGGGACGCACCGTCACGAGAGCGGCCGTCCCGGCCACAGACCCGCGCCCGATCCCCTCGCGCACGTCCCCGGTGGACCGGTGCGGACTGGGGGCGTGGGCGGGGGCCACGACGAGGGCCCCAGCCCACCGGGCCACTTCCGACACGCGCGACCGGTGTCCCCAAGCTCTCCAGGATGAGGACGGGACGAGGATGAAGACGTCTGTGACCGTGAGCGAAGCCCGTGTCCACCTCGCGCGTTGCATCGATCGCGCCGAGCGGGAGAACCCCACGGTCCTCACCCGCAACGGTGTACCCGTCGCGGCCATCGTGTCGATCACCGACTTCGAAGCACTGGAAGCAGCGGCCGACGCACGGCTGGCCCGGGAGGCGGAAGCGGTACTGGCCCGGGGCGGCCCGACCGTGACCATCGCCGAACTGTCGGCGGACCTCTTCGCCGACCGCCCCGAGCGCACCGCGTGAACCGAGCGCGCCGATTCTCGACGGCGCGCCACCCCGGCCCGTCCCCCACCCACGAGCGGCCCACCCCGAGCCCCGGGGTGGGCCGCCTCCGCGTGCGTACGAGGCGCGCACAAGCCTTGTACCAGGCCCGTACGACTTGCCTGGGAGAGCGCCCTCAGGCAGCCGAGAGGGCGATCCCGTCGAGCATCGCTCCCAAAGTGCGCTTCACTCGACTCGGCATGTGTACACGGTTACGCGTACACTTTTCTCATGACTGAGACGACCGCGACCGTGCGAGAAGCCCGCGCCCACCTTGCGGACCACATCAATCGCGCCGAGGAGGGCACGCCCACGGTGATCACCCGCAACGGGGAGCCCGTTGCCGCTGTGGTCCCGATCTCCGACTTCTACGCGCTGGAGGAAGCCGCGGACGTCCTGCTGGCTCGGGAAGCGGAAGCGGTCCTGGCCCAGGGCGGCCCGACCGTGACCATGGCCGAGCTGCTGGCCGATCTGTTCACCGAACACTCCGAAGGCGCGGCGTGAAGTACGCGTTCCGGTTCACCGCCACGGCGCAGCGGCAACTCCGTGCCATCGACCGGCCTGCCGCCATGCGCATCCTGGCCGCGCTGACCGCGCTCGGCGAAGACCCGTACCGCGAGGACGCCGACGTCAAGAAACTTGTCGGCTCCTCAGGTCTCTACCGTCTCCGGGTCGGGAACTACCGGGTCGCCTACCAGATCGAGAACGACGAACTGGTGATCCTCGTCGTCAAGGTCGGCGACCGGCGCGACGTCTACCGCAGCATCTGAGACAGCGGCCGGGCCCGGGAGCACCATGCCCCCGAACCCGGCCCCACTCAGCAGATCATTCGCCGCCGAGCGTCGCCGCACCGAGGGCGATCCCGTCCAGGATGTCGTGCTCGCTGACCACGATCTCCCGGGCCCCCGTCCGGCGCATCAGGGCCTGGAGGATCAGGGCTCCGGAGGCGATGACGTCGACCCGGCCGGGGTGCATCGCGGGGATCGCGGCGCGGTCGGCGTGGGTGGAGGCGAGCAGGCGGGTGGTGATCTCCTCCACGCGGGCGAGGGAGATCCGGGAGTGGTGGATGGCCTCGGAGTCGTACTCCTTCAGGTCCAGCGCGATGGCGGCGATGGTGGTGACCGTGCCGGCGAGGCCGACGAGGGTGGTGGCCTCGGTCAGCGGGACGGTCTCGGCGGCGAGGTCGAGGGCCGCGTCGATGTCGGCGCGGATCGCGGCGATCCCGGCCTCGGTCGGCGGGTCGATCTTCGCGCCGTCCTGGACGAGGTGGCGCTCCGTCATACGGACGCAGCCGATGTCGACCGAGCGGGCGGCGCGGACCGTCTCGTCGCCGAGGACGAACTCGGTGGAGCCGCCGCCGATGTCGACCACGAGATACGGGGAGGCGAAGCCGTGACCGCTGTCGCCGTGCAGCTCCTTGGTGGCGCCGTCGAAGGAGAGCTGGGCCTCCTGGTCGCCGGTGATCACCTCGGGCTCGACGCCCAGGATCTCGTGGACGCCGCGGACGAAGTCGGCGCTGTTCTCGGCGTCGCGGGAGGCGGAGGTGGCGACGAAGCGGATCTTCTCGGCGCCCAGCTCCTCGATGGCCCCGGCGTACTCGCGGCAGGCGGCGAACGTACGCTCCAGGGCCTCGGGGGCGAGGCGGCCGGTGCGGTCGACGTCCTGGCCGAGGCGGACGATCCGCATCCGGCGGTCCAGCTCGGTGAAGCCACCGGTGGCGGGGTCGATGTCGGCGACGAGCAGCCGGATGGAGTTGGTGCCGCAGTCGACGGCCGCGACCCGGGTGGTGGTCACGCGGACTCCTCGGCGGGCTTCTCGGGGGTGCACGGCGTCACGCAGGGGCCCTTGGCCCACCACTCGGGGAGCATGGCGATGGCTTCGTCGCCGAGCGGGTTCACGCCGGGTCCTGCGGCCAGCGAGTGGCCGACGAGGACGTGCAGGCACTTCACCCGGTCCGGCATGCCGCCGGCGCTGGGGAAGCCTTCGAGGACCTCGATGGCGTCGCGGCGGGCGATGTAGTCCTCGTGCGCGGCGCGGTAGGAGGCGGCGAGCTCCGGGTCGGTGCCCAGACGCTCGGTCATCTCCTTCATGACGCCGTTCGCCTCCAGCGTGCCGATCGCGGAGGCGGCACGCGGGCACGTCAGGTAGTACGTCGTCGGGAACGGCGTGCCGTCCTCCAGACGGGGCTGGGTCTCCACCACGTCCGGGTTGCCGCAGGGGCAGCGGTGCGCGATGGCGCGCAGCCCGCGCGGCGGCCGTCCGAGCTGCTGCTCGAACGCGGCGATGTCCGCGTCGGTGGGCGGAGTGGATTCGGTCTGCGGAGGGGGCGTGTCCATGCCTGCCTTGGTTCTGCTCGGAGGTGCTGCTGTGGAGTGCGGTGCGCCGCGGGGTACGCCGAAAGGCGCCGTTCCGTACGGACCAGTGTGCCTGCCGGACCAGTGTGCCCGGCCGCGCGGGGCGGGGCTCAGTCGCCGTCGGAGTCGCTGCCGGAGCCGTCCGCGCTGTCCACGCCGTCCCAGAGGTTCGAGTCCCAGGCCCGGCCGCCGGCGCCGGGTTCGCCCCGGTCGTCGCCCGCCGCGCCGGGGTCGACCACGGTGTAGCCGGTCTCGCCGGGGAGTACGTAGTGGAGGTGCTCGCGGGCGAGGCGGCGGATGTACGCGTCGTCCTGGAGGCGGGCCTTCTCGTCCCGCAGCTCCTCGGCGCGCTTCCCGGCGTCCTGGAGCGTCCGCTCCTGGTCGGCGATCTCCTCGCGCTGGGAGACGTACTGCCGCATGGGGTACGCCAGCGCCACGATCAGGGTGCAGACGATCAGGGCCAGGAACGCGGCGCGGCCGGTGAGCCGGGAGCGGTGGGCCTGGCGGCGGTTCTGGGAGCGGTAGACGCGGGCCGCCGTCTGCTCGCCGAGCAGCCGCAGCCTGGTCGCGGTGGAGAACCGGTCGCGGTCCTTCACGGCCATGTTCATGCCTCCCCGTCACGCACGTCCGTCCCCGCACACGGTACGGGACCGAGTGCGGGGACGGACGGAGGCTGGTGCCCTCACGGGCAGTGGATCAGCCCTTGAAGCGGGGGAACGCCGAGCGGCCGGCGTACACCGCGGCGTCGTCGAGGATCTCCTCGATGCGCAGCAGCTGGTTGTACTTGGCGACGCGGTCCGAGCGGGCCGGGGCGCCGGTCTTGATCTGGCCGCAGTTCACGGCGACGGCGAGGTCGGCGATGGTGACGTCCTCGGTCTCACCGGAACGGTGGGACATCATGCACTTGAAGCCGTTGCGCTGGGCGAGCTCGACGGCGTCGAGGGTCTCGGTCAGCGAACCGATCTGGTTGACCTTGACGAGCAGGGCGTTGGCCGAGCCCTCCTCGATGCCGCGGGCGAGGCGCTCGGGGTTGGTCACGAAGAGGTCGTCGCCGACGATCTGCACCTTGGTGCCGAGCTTGTCGGTGATGACCTTCCAGCCGGCCCAGTCGTCCTCGTACAGCGGGTCCTCGATGGAGACCAGCGGGTACGCGGAGACGAGCTCCTCGTAGTACTCGGTCATCTCGGCGGCCGAGCGGGACTTGCCCTCGAACTCGTACTTGCCGTCCTTGTAGAACTCGGACGCGGCGACGTCGAGCGCGAGCGCGATGTCGCGGCCGGGGACGAAGCCGGCCTCCTTGATGGCCTCGACGATGAGGTCGAGGGCGGCGCGGTTGGACTCGAGGTTCGGGGCGAAGCCGCCCTCGTCGCCGAGACCGGTGGAGAGGCCCTTGGTCTTGAGGACCTTCTTCAGCGTGTGGTACGTCTCGGCACCCCAGCGAAGGGCCTCGGAGAAGGACTCCGCGCCGATCGGGGCGATCATGAACTCCTGGATGTCGACGTTGGAGTCGGCGTGCGACCCACCGTTGAGGATGTTCATCATCGGAACGGGCAGCAGGTGCGCGTTCGGGCCGCCGAGGTAGCGGAAGAGCGGGAGGTCGGCAGCCTCGGAGGCGGCGTGGGCCACGGCGAGCGAGACGCCGAGGATGGCGTTGGCGCCGAGCGAGCCCTTGTTCTCCGTGGCGTCCAGGTCGCACATCGCCTGGTCGATCAGGCGCTGCTCGGTGGCGTCGTAGCCGACGAGCTCCGGGCCGATCTGCTCGATGACGGCGAGGACGGCCTTCTCGACACCCTTGCCCAGGTAGCGCTTGGGGTCACCGTCGCGAAGCTCGACGGCCTCGAAAGCGCCGGTGGAGGCGCCGGACGGAACGGCAGCACGGCCCGTGCTGCCGTCGTCGAGACCAACTTCGACCTCGACCGTGGGGTTACCCCGCGAGTCGAGGATTTCCCGGGCTACGACGACGTCGATGGACGGCACGAGCATCTCCTTCTGGGATGTGACGCTGACTGTGCGGGGCTCTTGAGCCTTGCGACTAGAGCCTAACCGGACACAGGACATCGGCCAGCCGACCGTCCGTCCAGTGACACGGCGAGCCTACACATTGTTTCCGTACGGAACATAACGTGTGGCGATACGGAGCCCGGCGGTCTGCCGTACGCCCGGGGAAGGAGGCTCCTCCTTCCCCTCTTCAGGGATCGGCTTCCCCTGCCCGAAGGCCGGGGCGCTCCGGGAAAAGGCCCTGGCCCGGCGTGCGGGGGGAGTGCGCGCCGGGCCAGGGAGTGGGAAAGAGGTGCCGCCGGACACCCCTGTTCCGGGGAGGAGAGGTTCGTGACTACTTCAGGTGGAGCTGCTGACCCGGGAAGATGAGGTCGGCGTCGTCGACGATGTCGTGGTTCAGCTTGAACAGCTTCTGCCAGCCGCCCTTGACGCCCTGCTTCTCGGCGATGGTGCTGAGGGTGTCGCCGGTGACGACCTTGTACTCGCCGTCGCCCTTCTCGACCTTGTCGCCGGTGGGCGTGGTGACGGTCTCGGACTTCTCGGCGGCGGGGCGCTCCTCGCTGCGGGAGGCGGCCTGCGAGTCGGTGGAGCGGTCCGGCGTCGCCGTGGAGGCGCTGTCGTCGGTCGCGGTCGATCCGGCGCTCGCGGAGGTGTCGGCGCTCGCGGAGGAGGAGCCCGTGTCGACGCCCGGGTCCACACCGTCGTTGGTGAGGTTGCCGGCACCGGCGCAGGACCAGGCGCCCGGACCCTGGAGGTCGAGGAGCACCTCGGCGGTGGCGATCTGCTGCTCCTTGGTGGCCAGGTCGGCGCGGGGAGCGTACTTCGTACCGCCGGCGGCGGCCCAGCTGGACTGCGAGAACTGGAGGCCACCGTAGTAACCGTTGCCGGTGTTGATGGACCAGTTGCCACCGGACTCGCACTGGGCGACGGCGTCCCAGGTGGAGACGGAGGCGGCGGAGGCGTTGGTGGCGCCCATCAGCGGAAGGGCGATGGCGGCACCGGCGACGCCGGCGAGCGTGGCCACACGGACGGCCTTGGACGAGCGGCGGTGCTTACCCTTGCTGGACAGCAGCATGGAAGATCTCCTCACCGACGCCTACGAGGTGAGCTGTCGGGTTCGGGCCAATGAGTTGCCCGGCCACACGTCCTTGCGTGTGGCTTCACCCCAAGCTGGTCCCGGCCCGCCCGTCGTTTCCGACGGGCCGTCCGATTCCGGCGGCTTACCTGGGTCCCCCGCTCCTGCCTACGGCGCTTTCGCGTCTGTTCCCTTCGACCGACGGCAGGATTCGGCGTGACGGTCGACGGGGCCCGCGGTGCGAGCGGCTCTGACCGTAAACAGAGCGAACCCCCACATTCAATGATGGACATATCAGACAATCAGACCTTACTGGCCACGCCTGAATAACCGTTTCCGCAGGTCAAAGCGGACATCCCCGAACCCCCGTGACCGCGACACGCCGAAACAGCGAAGAGACCCATGTCTCACTTTCGCAAAAGTGGACATAGGCCCCTTAACTGCCCCTCTTTTCGGGCGGTTTTCCCGAATTTGATCAGTTGACGGGGGCGGTCTCCGTCGTGTCGGGCACGGTCTCCGGCGTGTCGGAAGCGGTCCCGGTCGCCGCAGAAGCGGACGACGACGTTCCGGTGGCCGTCTGCGTGGACAGGTCGAGCTCCTGGCCGGGCAGGATCAGGTCGGGGTCGGAGCCGATCACGTCCTCGTTGGCCTGATAGAGCTCGGTCCAGCCGTCCGACAGGTGCTGCGCGTCGGCGATCGCCCAGAGGTTGTCCCCGGACTGCACCGTGTACGTCCCGTCCGTGGCGAGCGCCGCGTCGTCGCGTGCGTCGCTGTCGCCGCGCGAGGCGTGCCGGCCGGTGTCGCGCGAGGCGTCGGCGGCGGCCTCGTCCGGGTCGGGTGTCCCGCGGTGCTTGCCGCCGGTCGCGGTGTCGCCGGTCGCCGCGTCCGTCGCGCCGTCGGTCGTACCGGCCGACGCGCCGCCCTTCGCCCCGCTCTTGCCGGGCGTGGTGCTGCCCGGGGTGGCCGAGCCGGAGGGCGAGGGGGTGACGGAGGCGTCGGGGCCCGGCGTGGCGCTGCTCCCGGTCGAGCCCGTCGAATCGGTCGAGCCCGTCGCGCCGGAGGTGCCGGTCGAGCCCGAGGTGCCCGTCGACTCCGTGGTGCCGGTCGAGGCGGGCGCGCCGTCCGCGTCCGGGATCGTGCCGGCCGAGGCGCCCGCGTCGGCGGCGGAGACGGACCCCGGGTCGACGCCGATGAGCGAGCCGACGGGCGCGAGACCGGAGATGACCGCGCACCCGGGCCACGCCTGCGGGCCCTTGGCGTCGAGCACCTTCTCCGCCACGGCTATCTGCTGGGTGCGGCTGGCGAGGTCCGCGCGCTGCGCGTAGTCCGTACCGCCGTAGGCGGCCCAGGTCTCCTGGGAGAACTGCAGTCCGCCGTAGTAGCCGTTGCCGAAGTCGGCGCTCCAGGTGCCGCCGCTCTCGCATTCGGCGACCTTGTCCCAGGTGTTCGCGTCCGCGGCGCCGGCGCTGCCCGCGGCGAGGAGCGGAATCGCGAGGGCGGAGCCTGTCACGCCGGCTGCGACGACGATGGCGGGTGCCTGGCGAGGGCGGCGGTGTCTGCCGTTCGCGGAGCCCATGGGAGTGCCTTCCGTGTGACTGACGGGTGAACTGATGCGTCGAACCGTGAACCTAGCGGGACTCGAACGTGTGTCACAAGTCGATGCCTCGCAGATCACGTGAACATCACAGTGTTGACGGAGCGTCACTTTTGCCGAGCGCCGGCCTCGGTGTGAACTCCACCGGAAGGGTGCGCAGTCCACGCATGATGAGCCCTCCACGCCACCGCAAATCGGCGGTTTCCCCCGCAAGACGCAGGTCAGGAAGGCGCTTCAGCAGGGTCGCGAGGGCGGTCCGGCCTTCCAGCCGGGCGAGCGGCGCACCCACGCAGTAGTGGATGCCGTGGCCGTAGCCGAGGTGCTGATTGTCACGCCGCGCGAGGTCGAGCCGGTCGGGGTCCTCGAAGCGCGCGGGGTCGCGGTCGGCCGCGGCGAGCACCACGAGTACGGGGTCGCCGGCCGCGATCTCCTCGCCGCCGATGGCCAGTGGTTCGGTGGCGTACCGCCAGGTGGCCAGCTCCACCGGGCCGTCGAAGCGGAGCAGTTCCTCGATGCCGGTGGCGAGCAGCTCCTCCTCCCCCGCCGCCAGGGACGCTTCGAGGCGGGCGCGCTCCTCGGGGTGGCGGAGCAGGGAGTAGGTGCCGTTGCCGATGAGGTTGACGGTGGTTTCGAAACCCGCGAAGAGAAGGATGAAGGCCATGGCGGCGGCCTCGTTCTCCGTGAGGTGCTCGCCGTGGTCGCTGGTCCGGATGAGTTCGGAGATCAGGTCGTCGCCCGGGTTCTCCCGCTTGCGGTGGATGAGTTCGGCGAGGTAGGCGCGCATCCGCTTCACCGAGCGCGCCACTCCGCCGCGCGGTCCGCCGCCGTGGCGGATCATCATCCCCGCCCAGTCCCGGAAGTCGTCCTGGTCCTCCTCGGGCACTCCGAGCAGGTCGCAGATGGCGTAGATGGGGAGCGGGAACGCGAAGTCGTGGATGAGGTCGGCGGTGCCCCCGGCCGCGAACCGGTCGATGAGCCGGTCCGTCAGCTCCTGCACGCGGGGCGCGAACTCCGCGACCCGGCGCGGGGTGAACGCCTTCGACACGAGCCGGCGCAGCCGGGTGTGGTCGGGCGGGTCGATGTTGAGCAGATGGGTCATCAGCTCGGCCTTGCGCTCCCCCGGGATCCCGGTCTTCCCCTTGGCGTGTGCCGACCCGGCGTGGTGGACCGGGTTCTTGGAGAGCCGGTTGTCGGCGAGCGCCTGCCGCGCGTCGGCGTACCGGGTGACCAGCCAGGCCTCGACCCCGCTGGGCAGCGTGGTGCGGTGCACCGGGCTGTGCTCCCGGAGCCAGGCGTACGCCGGGTACGGGTCGGTGGCGAACTCCCAGGTGAAGAGTTCGGGGGCGGCGGGCGCGCCGTGCGCGGGGCAGCCGGCGGGGGCAGGGCCACCGGGCTCGGGCGTGGGCAGGCGGTCGGGCACGCCTTCCGGCTCGCGCGCGGGCTCGCGCGCGGGCTCGCGCGCGGGCTCGTGCTCAGGCTCACGCGCGGGCTCGTGCTCTGCGGGGCCTTCGTCCACCGGCCGGTCACTCATCGACGGTGTCCGGGGTGCTGACGCCCTCCGCCGCGAGGATCGCGTCGCGGTAGGCGCGGGCCGCCGCGCGCAGGGCGGCTTCGGGGTCGACGCCGTCGGCCTCGGCGCGGACGGCGAGGGCGAGCAGCTCGTAGCCGAGGGTGTCGCCGGTGGGCGGGGCGACGTCCACCTCCGACCCTCGGACCCGGCCGGCGAGCTTCGCCGCGAGGGCCAGCGCGGGCTGACCGAGCGGGATGCCCTCGGTGACCGAGTCGCGTTGCTTCTCGACCGCCTTGGTGCGCAGCCAGTGCGCGCGGACGTCGTCGGGGGTCGCGGCGGTCGCGTCGCCGAAGATGTGCGGGTGGCGGCGGATCAGCTTCTCCACCAGCCCGCCCGCCACGTCGTCGACGGAGAAGGGGGCCTCCGTGTCCTCCTCGGAGATCCGCGCGTGGAAGACGACCTGGAGCAGGACGTCCCCGAGCTCCTCGCGGAGTTCGTCGCGGTCGCCGTCCTCGATCGCCTCGACCAGTTCGTACGTCTCCTCGATGGCGTACTTGGCGAGGCCCCGGTGGGTCATCCGCGAGGTCCACGGGCAGTCCCGCCGGATCACGTCCATGACCTGGACGAGGTCGAGCAGCCGGGCGCCCGGCAGGTCGTACGAGCCGGGGAGCAGCTCCAGGTCCGGCATCCGCACCCGGCCGGAGCCGCCGAGGCGGGCGAGCCCGTCGGTGAGCCGCTGGTCGCCCTCCCCGCCGACCAGCACCACCACGGTCCGGTCGCCGGCGCAGGCGTCGACCAGTTCCTCGGCGGTCGGCTCGGTGTTCTCGACGGTGACGCCCGCCTCGCGCAGATACGGCAGCTGCACGTGGTCGGGGGTACCGCACAGCACGCGGTCGGCGGTGCGCAGCGTCTGCCAGGCGGGCCAGGACAGCAGTCCCGGAGCGACTCGGTGGCTGGCGGTGAGGAGGACGACCCGGCCGGGTGCTTCAGCGTTCACCCGTCGAACCTACCCCGGCGGTGTGTCAGCCCGCCGGGACGGTCTCCTGCTGCGCGGAACCGTCCGCTCCGGCACCGTCCCCGCCGGATGCGGCGGTGTCGGTTCCGGTGGCCTTGGCGAGCCACGGGGACTGGTAGGTGCCGAGGCGGATCTGCTGGTCGTCCCAGGCTCCGTAGCGCGGGTTGACGTCGATGTGCAGCGACTTCGACGCCTTGGTGAGCGCCGCCGTCACCTTCTGGGTGCCCTCCTGGGTCTGCAGGTCCGCGCCGAGCGACGCCGCCAGCTTCGGCAGCTGGACCTCCTGGCGGAGGTCGCCGTCGATCTGCTCCGGGGAGATCCAGCGCTCCTGGAGGAGGGTCGCGGCCAGCTCGTCCTCGCCGCCGTACTGGGCGACGGCCGCCTGGTGCACCTGCTGGAGCTCCTTGCGGCTGACGGTCACCCCGGCGTCCTCGGCCGCCCGGTCCAGGACCTGGCCGAAGATCAGCCGGTGCAGGGCGGCGCGCGGGAGCTGCCCGGACCCCTTCACCAACTGGGCGGACTGCGGCGAGCTCTCCTGGGCGGCGCGCACCTCGGCGACGTCCGCCTGGAGGGTGGAGACCTCGATCCGCTGTCCTCCGACGATCGCGGCGGCGCCGGGGTGGGCCTCGCCACCGCAGGCGGTGAGGACGGGTGCGGAGAGGAGGAGCGCGGCGGAGAGGGTGAGCGCGGTGCGACGACGGCGGTGCAAAGGAGCCTCCCGATGAGAGTTTGTGCATCAGTGCACAAAGCCTTGCGGTGATCGATGTTAGGCAGTGGCGGCCATGGGGGCCACTGGTTCGACCAACGATTCGGGAGGAGTTGGGGATGTGGTGCTTGCGGGCGGTGTCCGTGTGCCCGGCGGTCGATGCTTCGAAGTGGTCAGCCGCCGCGTACGTCCTGTTGGTGGGTCAGCCGGCGGCGCAGCTCGGCGGGGAGCGGGTGGTGCGGGCCGTAGGAGCGCTCGGTGTCGTACAGCAGGGCCTGGAGCTGGGCGCGTCCTGCGGTGTGGTCGCCGACGGCGAGCAGCAGCAGCCCGATGCGGTGGCGGATGTCGAAGGCCCGGCCGGGGTCGCCGGCGACGGCCCCGTAGACGTTCTCGTAGTACGGGAGGACCGCGCGGTACTCGTTGAGCGCGGCGGCCGTCTCGCCCAGCTGCTCCAGGCAGGTGGCGGCGTCGTAGCGGTACTGGAGGGTCTGCGGGTCGCCGGGTCCTGCCTCGGCGGTGCGGTCGTCGGTGAGGCGGCGGAGTTCGGGCAGGGCGCGGCGGTACTGGCCGTCGTCCATCAGCGTCGCCGCGTACTGCTTGCGGAGGATACGGACGACGGGCGAGTGTTCGCCGTGCTCGGCGGCGGCGGTCGGCAGGATGGCGCCGAGGATGTCGACGGCCTGGGTGATCCGGCCCTCGCCGAGGAGCCGCTTGACGTCGTCGACGGCGCGCGCCACGTCGGCCCGGCCGGACGCCGGTCGTTCGGCGGGTACGGTCGGCGGCCCGAAGCCGGTGACCGGTGCGGGGGCCGGTGCGGTCGCCCGGTCGGGCCAGGGGGCGTGCGGGCGGAGGAACGGGCGGGTCGGGTCGAGCGGTCCGCCGGGCGTCCCGCGCGTGGGGAGCAGCGGGGCGAGGGCTTCGTACACCTCCTGCGCGGAACCGGGGCGGGCCTGCGGGTCCTTGGCGAGCAGCCGCAGGACGAGGGCCTCCAGCGGCTCGGGCACGTCGGCGCGGAGGTGACGGACCGGCAGCGGCGGTTCGTAGAGGTGGCGGTGGAGCACGCCGAGCGCGGTGGACCCGGAGAACGGCACGTCCCCGCTGAGCAGTTCGTGCAGCAGCACGCCGAGTGCGTACAGGTCGGTGTACGGGCCGACCGCGCCGCCCATCGCCTGCTCGGGCGCCATGTAGGCCGGGGAGCCGATCGGGGAGCCGGTGTGGGTGAGCCGGGTGGTGTCGTTGTCGAGTACGGAGGCGACGCCGAGGTCGAGCACGGTGACGGTGCCGTCGGGCCGGACCATGACGTTGCGGGGCTTGAGGTCGCGGTGGACGATCGGCACCGCGTGCACGGCGCTGAGCACCGCGCAGAGCTGGGCGGCGACCGCGACGGCCCAGGGCCACGGGTAGGGGTCGTGCTCGGCGAGGTGGTCGGCGAGGTCGGAGCCCTCGACGTACTGCATGACGAGGAAGAGGTCGTCGCCGTCGCCCCCGGCGTCGTGGACGGTGACCAGTCCGGGGTGGTCGACCTGCGCGGTCACCCGGCACTCCCGGGCGAACCTGCGGCGCAGCTCGTCGGCCTCCTCGGGGCCGCCGGGCACGCCCATCCGGTCGGGGCGCAGCAGCTTCACCGCGACCCGGCGGTCGAGCCGCTGGTCGTACGCCGTCCAGACCTGGCCCATGCCGCCCTGGCCGAGGATCGCCGCGAGTGCGTACCGCCCGGCGACGACGCGACCGCTCACCGGCCCTCGCCCTCCTTGCGGAGGTAGTCGCTCAGCTCGTCCAGCTCGGCGCGGACCTGGTCGAGCCGCTGGGGCGGGCCGGGTCGCTGCGGGGGCGGGGTGGGCTGCGGCTGGAGCGGCGATTGCTGCTGCGGCGGGGTGGGCCGGTAGGGCGCGGGGCCCTGCGGGTGGTGCGGGACGGGCGGTGCGCCGTAGGGCGGGGCCGGGTGGACGGGGGCGGCGTACGGGTAGCCGTACCCCTGCACGGGACCGGCGGGGCCGGTGGGGCCGGTGGGGCCGGCGGGGCCGGCGGTCGGGTAACCGGCGGCGGCGAGCGCGCGGGCGGCCACGGCGCCGGGCCCCAGAGGGCCGAAGTGCCGGATGTCCTGGTGGAGGTAGTACCAGGCGACGCCGCCCATGAGGCCGAGCATCCCGCCGAGCAGGGCGAACGCCTGCTCGGTCGTCATCTTGTCCTCGTCGCTGGGGATCATGTCGAAGAAGACGGCGAGGCCAGCCGTGAAGACGAGGGAGAGGGCGAACAGCGCCCAGTCGCGCGGCCGCTTGGTCACGATGGCCAGCCGCAGCATCGCCGCCCACGCCAGAAAGCCGCAACTCAGCACGGCCAGTGCCACGAAGACCACGCGCAGGACCGTCAGCGTCGCCGGGGAAGGGCGCGCCGGGGGAAGCTCCGGCGGATAGCCGTAGCCGTGCATGTGCCGCTCCCGGGAGGCGATGGGCGGATGTGGTGGTGCGAGCGTATACACCCGCGCGGACAGCCGTTCCCCGGTTGTGCACAACGGATGCGGCTCAGCTCACTCCGGGGCGACCGTCCCGTCCGTGAGCCCGTCGTACATGCCCTGGACCAGCAGTCCGCCGAGTCGGCCCGCCGTGCGCAGTGCGTCCTCGAAGGCGGCGAGGGCGCGGAACTGCTCACCGTACCGGCGTTGTTCGTCCAGCGGGAGCCGGGGAAGCCGGATGCGGCGGGCGTCGAGCCGCGAGGCGGTGGAGGCGTGGCTGCTGGCGCGGCGGTTGTTGGCGGTGCCGCGCAGGAAACCCGCGAGGAACCAGGGGTCGAGCACGGCCGGATCGGGGCGCAGCAACTGGAGGTTGCGGCCGAGCACGGCCCCGGCGGCCGCCTCGTCCACGACCCGGACGACCGAGCCGCCGCCGAGCACGGGGACCACGACGTCACCGGCACGGAGCACGACGGCGTCCTCGGCGGGGCCGGGGGTGGTGCCGGGGGTGGCCGCTGGGGCCGGGAGGCCGCTGGGCGGGGTGTTGCCGAGCACGTCGTGTTCGGTGAGGACGGGCCCGGGGGCGCTGCCGGAGCCACTGGTGCCGCTGGTGCTGCCGGAGCCGCCGGTGCTGAGCTGGAGGGCGCCCGCGCGGGCGAGTTCGCCGAGGGTGGTGAACGGCCGGGACGCGGGCTCGGTCGGGTCGGCGGGCGGCGGGGTCAGCCGGAGGGTGAGCCGCAGACCGTCCGTCAACCGGTTGCGTACGTCGGCCAGTTCGGCGGCCCCGTTGCCGGTGACGGCACGGGGCAGGTGGCGGGCGGGGGTGAGGTCGACCTCGTCGTCGAGGAGTTCGATGACGGGCACGGCCCGGCGCGGCCCCGGTGCGGGGGCGTTGCCGGGGTTGGCCTCGGGCCCGGGGCCGGCGGCGGCGAAGGCGTGCCAGGCGTCGAGCACCGTACGGCGGACGAGCGGCCAGTCCATCCGCTCGCGGCCACTTCCCGGGAGGCCGCCGACGAGCCCGCCGATGCCACCGGCCGCCCCGGTCGCGCCCGTCGTGGGGTCGGTGGACTCGGCCGTGTCCACCAGGAGGAGTTCGGGCGAGGGCTGCACGCCGTGGTCCGGCCTGCGCAGAACCCACAGGTGCAGCGGGACGCCGTACGGCGGGGCCGCGCCGGCGGGCAGCGCGACGACGGCCCGCAGCGCGCCCCGGCGCAGCAGGTCGGCGCGGATGCGGCGGCCGGAGCGGCGGGAGGCGGCGGCCGGGGGCATCAGCAGCACCGCGGTGCCGCCGGGGCGCAGCCGGGCCAACGCGTGCTGGACCCACGCGAGTTCGGACTCGGCGCGGGCCGGATACCCGTACTCCCACCGGGGGTCGTAGGCCAGTTCGTCGTGGCCCCAGTTGCGTTCGTTGAACGGCGGGTGGCAGAGCACCACGTCGGCCGCCAGCTTCGGGAAGGCGTCCGCGCGCAGGGTGTCGCCGGTACGCACCGCGAGCTCCGGCGCCTCGGGGGCCGCACCGCCGCCCGCTCCCAGGGCGAGGCGGAGGGCGGTGAGCGCCGCGAGGTCCGGGTCGGCCTCCTGCGCGTACAGGGCGGCGGGCCGGCCGACCGCGCGCAGCAGCGCCCCGGTCCCGGACGCGGGGTCCAGCACGGCGGGGGCGGGCGTCTTCCGGGACGGGCGGCGGCCGGGGCCCTCGGGCGGGACGGCGAGGTCGGCCATGAGCGCGGCCAGATCGGGCGGGGTGAGCGTGTACTGCCGTGGATTGGCGTCCAGTTGGCGGCCGAAGAGGAACTCGAAGGCCGGCCCGGCCCCGGACTCCGCCGCCAGCGCGGCAGCCCCACGCAGCAACGGTACGGACGACAGCAGCGCCTCCGCCCCGGGCGCCTGGACGGCCCGGACGGGGGGCGGGGCGGCGGATTCGCGGCGAGCCGGTCCGGCCTCCTCGCGCCCTCCCGGAACCTGCGGCCCGAACCGGGCGTCGAGTACGGGCGCCAGGGCCTCGGGCAGCAGTCGGGCGACCCGCTCGTCCGAGACCGCCGCCAGCTCCAGCCAGGCGGTGGGCCGGTCACGTACGAGCAACAAGGCGCAGCCGACGTGGATCAGGGCGGCGACCGTACCGGCCGGATGTCCGGAGAGCTGCTGCCAGACGCGCTCCCGGAGCGGCACCTCGACCAGCTTCCCCTGCCCCCGGAGCCAGTCCTCCACCTCGGCGAGCGCGAAGGACGGGCTGGTCTCCGTACCGCCGACCGGCTTGGGGAAGTCCGCGTGGCGGCGGCGCCAGTTGCTGACGGCCGCCCGTCCGACTCCTGCCAGGCGGGCGATCCCGGCGGCGGTCACCTCAGAGGCGTTCTCCGGCACTTGCTCTCTCCCTGGTCCGAATCGTCACCGTTCGCGCCACCGTTCGCGCTGTGCAGGCGAGCATACCGACGCACGCCGCACCGATCGATACACAGTCGAGTGTCAGGTGTTCACACAATTCATTGTTGACTCGGTTCACAAGCTCTGCTGTGATGGAGCTGTGCCCGCACCGGTGAACGCCGTCGGTGCTCAAGTCACTTCCTCCCGTTGTCATCCGGGCGCCGTCCGACGTGCCCGCACGCCTCGGGGCGGCGTCTGCCTCTGTTCCTCCTCTCCGCTTCCTGCACCCTCCGCTTCTTCCTTCTCCTGGAGTACCGCCATGCGCCGAGTCGCGCGTACCGCCGCTGCCGCCGTCTGCACCCTCTCCGTCCTCAGCCTCGCCGCCTGCGGCGCCGAGGAGGGCGGCGCGGCCTCGCCCGCGAAGAAGGTCGCACCCTTCGCGGACAAGTCGGGCCCCGACGTCGTCAACTCGGCGCTCAAGAACATCCGCAAGGCGACCTCCCTGCACCTCTCCGTCGACATGAAGTCGGCCGACAGCCCCATGAAGGCCGAGTTCTCGACCAGCATCGGCGGCGGCAAGTGCACCGGCACCATGGCCATGGGCGACCAGGGTTCGATGGCGGTCATCAAGATCGACCAGACCGTCTACATGAAGCTCGACGAGGCGATGCTGCGCGCGCAGTCCGAGGGCGAGTCCGAGGCGGACACCCAGGCCGCGGTGGACACGGTCGCCGACCACTGGATGACCGAGAAGGCCTCGGACCCGGACACGAAGGACATGCTCGAGTTCTGTGACCTGGAGTCGCTCCTCAAGGACTTCGAGGACGGCGACACGGAGGCGAAGAAGGTGGGACCGACCACCTTCGCGGGCGCTCCCGCGTTCCGCCTGACCGAGAAGGACGGCGAGGAGACCTACTCGATCCTGGTGTCCACCGGGAGTACCCCGCAGCTCCTCCAGGTGAGCTCCACGGGCGGCGACGAGCCGATGACCATGACCTTCTCCGACTTCGACAAGCCCGTCGTGGCGGAGAAGCCGGCCGCGAAGGACATGGTGGACCTGGGCTGAGCCGGCTCCGGGGCGCCGCCTGGAGCGGCCCGGCGCCGGAGGGGGGCGCCGGGGCGGACGGGGGGCACTCGGGGGCGGGGGGCCTGGGGGGCCGGGGGGCCTGGGGGGGTACGCCGGGAGAGCCGGGCAGCGTCGAGTCGGGGGGCTCGGCGCCGCCCGGCGCGTGCGCGTTCATGTCGGGGGTGGGCTGACGCGGTGGTCCGGGACACGGTGAACGGGGGCGCCGGGCCGGGGCGTTGGTAAGGACAGGGACAACGCCTCGGGCGTCTCAGTCGGTGTCCGTCGCCGCCAGCACCGCCAACCGCAAGCCGTCCGGTGAGAGGGCGGCGAGGCCGACGTCCCAGGCCACTCCCTCGAACCACTCCGTACGGGCGTCGAAGGAGTACCAGCCGCACGCCCTCACCCGGGCCTCGGCCTCCTCCGCCGTGCTGTCCTCGGCGGCTCCCGCGAGGGCGGCCAGGGAGTGCCAAGCGGCCAGTCGCCCGTAGGCGCCGTACCCACCGGAGTTGTAGGCGCCTCCGGTGGACGCGGCCGCGAAGAGTACGGCCCACGCGTGGTCCGGCGGGCAGGCGGTCGTGGAGAGAGAGGCCTTCTTCTTTCCCTTCGTCGCCAGGCACGCCAGCCCCAGGCCCGGCAGCAGGACAGGTACCGACCCGACGTCCATCGGACGCGCCAGTTCGAAGACCCGTGCCTCGACGGTCCCGTTCGACTCCTCGGCCCAGTTCGCCACGGCGGAACCGATGCGGGTGGCCACGGCTCGGGTCGTGGTCTCCTCGGCCCGGGGCGGCGTCGACCGGCTGCCGGCCGTCGCCTGTCGGCTTCCCGTAGGGCCGTACGGCAGCGAGTGGCTGCCCCCGTGCACGCTGTAGCCGGGCATGTCCGGCTCGCCCTCCACATCGGAGAGCGTCCACGGCAGCCACCGCAGCGGGTGCCGCCGCCAGTGCGGGGACCCCGCCCACGCCGCGATGGCCGGAACCTCCATGACAGCGACGCCCCTGAGTACCAGTTCGTGGACCAGGCAGGCGCGCAACTCCTCGGGCGCCTTCCCGGTGAAGGCCACGGTCAGCTCCTCGGCCGGATGGCAGGAGGCCAGCATCGAGGCGATGCGGCGGCTCACCTTCCGGTCGGCCGCCTCGACCGAGGCGGCCAGCCGCAGCGCTTCGGCGACGTTCCCCGGGCCCGGAGTGACGGCCAGCGACCGGAGCAGGTGACCGAGGACGCTGTCGTACTGCCAACCCCTCACGGCCCCGGAGCCGTACGCCTCGGTGAGGGCGATGCCGAGGCTCGCGAGGAAGGCGGGCTTCCCTCCCGCGAGGCTGCGGTCAGCCGTCTTCCACACGTCGGTCACGCTCGTCATGCCGGGCAGTTCCGTCACGATCTTCTGTATGCGGTCGTCCACGCCAGGGAGCGTACGCATGCGACCCGGCCGCGACCGAGCCGGTTCCGTGTGCTCGTGGTGGCCGGCGGCCGAGGGATCAGGCCCCGCACTGCTTGAGCATCATCGCCTTGTCGGCCGTGGTCACCGGCAGTGCGTACTTCAGCGAGACCTGGGCGAAGCGGAGCGCGTACGAGCAGCGGATCGGCTTGTACGGCGGCAGCCAGGCGGCGGGGCCCGAGTCGCTCTTGGAGCCGTTGGTCGGGCCGTCGACGGGGATGAGGTTGAGCGGGTCGTTGGCGATCTGCTGGCGTTTGGCGTCGCTCCAGCGCGAGGCGCCCATCTGCCAGTCGTAGGACAGGGGCATCACGTGGTCGATCTGGATCTTCGTGGCCTTCGTCTTGGTCCACGCGATCGTCGAGCCCGTGTAGGGGTCCTTGAGCGTCAGGGAGGCCACCACGCAGTCGGAGCCGCTGCGGAACCGCACCTGCTGCCCGTCCCGCTTGAGCAGGTCGTTGCGGGTGTCGCAGCCGTTGCGGGCCAGCGCTATGCCGTTCACGGTGTCCTTCCACGCGGAGCCGAACTCGTCGCGGTCGTAACCGGTCTTGGGACCGCGCCCCTTGGTGAGCACCTTCTCGATGACCTTCCGCGCCTCGGCCCGGTCGGCGTCGGTGGTCAGCGGAGCCAGGCCGGGCTTCGTACCGTCGGGGTTGTCCAGAGGGCTCGCGCCGAAGCCTTCGGTGGACCGCCCGCCGTCGTTCGCCCCGGCGCCCGGGGTGGTCTCTGCCGGGACGGCGAGGTCGTCGGGGTCGCACCCGGCGAGGGCGAGTACGGCGCAGGCGCTCAGGGCGGGCAGGGCCACGCGGTACGTACGGAGAGATATCACTGGCAGCCGTCCTGACGGGGAGAGAGCCGAACCCGGGAATCCTACGGACGTCTTCCCCGTCGGCTGCCATTCATGACGAGCGGGTCGCCGGACGACCGGCTGGGTGACGGTCTCTCAGCACGCCGGGGTGACGGTCTCTCAGCCGACCTCCCGGCCGCCACTCCGCAGCGAGTGCCTCAGCGTCGGCGGCGCCCCCGCCCCGCCCACCCCTCCCGCTCCTCCGCGCAGCCGACGCAGAGGGTCGCCTCGGGGCGCACCTCCAGGCGGGCGGCCGGAATCGGTTCGCCGCAGCTCCGGCACCGGCCGTAGTCGTCGCGGTCCAGCCGCTCCAGCGCGCGGTCCAGCTCGGCCAGGTGTTCGTCGGCGCGGGCGAGGAGGGCGGCGACGTGGGCCCGCTCGAACGCGGTGCTGGAGCCCTCCGGGTCGTGCTCGTCGTCGACGGCGACCAGGGCGTTCGCCTCGACGATCCCCTCGAAGTCGCGTCGGAGCGCCTCGATCTGCCCGCTCGTGGAGGCACGTTCGGCGGCGATCCGCATGCGTACGACCTCCCGCCCGAGCCGCTCCGACAGCCGGTCGCTGGGGCGTGCGGGGTCGGGCTCGGGGAGGGGGACACGGGTGGATATACTTCCCATATGTAACGGAACGCGGGGGCCCGGGTGCGCATTCCAGCCCCCGCTTGCCCCGGGCCCCCGCACCGACCGTCCACGCCTCTGCGCGGGCTCTCTCCGCGAACTCGTCTCCGGTGTCTCTCCCCCGCGAACTCGTGTCCAGGGCCTCTTCGCGCGGCCCGGTGACCCTCGCACCTGCCCGACGCCGAGCGTGTTCTCGGCGGGCGGGAGCCGGACCGACGACTTCCGGCCACGGGGTGCCCAGCGGCTCCTTTGTCGGCGGTCTTCGCCGTGGAGGCGCAGGCGCACGCCGCCGTCAACGGCTACTGGGTGAGCTTCGCCGTACACGCGCGGCCGGGCGGGACCACGCCCTCCGGTGTGGTCCCGCCCGGGGGCGAGTGGATCGGCAGGTGCGAGCCGGACGGCAGCTCCTCGGTCGCGGTCGTCGATCTCGGCACCGGCTCGGAGAGCGCCGAGTTCGCGGTGAGCCGGGCGCGCCCGTGGCGGCGTACGGCACGCTCCGGGGTCTACGCGCCGCACCTCGTACGGGACTCCCGGAGCGAGGACCGGGGTTCGTTCTAGGCGTGTTCCGAAAGGGACGTCGAGTGCCCGGTGCGGGCCCGCCGACGGGCGGGGCCGCACCGGGCGACGGTTCAGCGGGCGGCGGTTCAGCGGGCGGCGGTTCAGCGGGAACCGCTGTGCTTCTTCTTCCCAGTCGGAGCACAGGTGGCGGCCGGGATGTCGCCGGTGGACACGGCGGCCTCGAACGCGGGGAGTTCGATGAGGTCGAAGCGCGGCATGATCACCGGGATGTCGAGGTCGCGCAGCCGGGCGTTGGTGGGGTCGGTCGTCGTCATCGTCATCACAGGTCCGTCGGTATGTCGAGGTGGTAGGGGTGGTGCTCCTGGTAGTCGATCGCCAGTTGCAGGATGATCGCGTCGCCGCCGTACGGGGCGGCCATGTCGATGCCGACCGGGATACCGGTGTCCGTGTCGCGGCCCACCGGGAGGTTCAGGCAGGGCCAGCCCGTGGTGTTCGGGCGGCTGGACTCGACGCCCGAGAAACTGCCGGTGCTGTCATTGGCCCGGGCCGGCGGGGTCTGGACCTTCTGCGGCCAGAGGCAGGCGACGATGTCGTTCTCCTCGAAGACCTTCGCCCACATCTCGGAGTACTCCCGGCGCACCCGGTGGGCGCCGAAGAGGTCTGCGGCCGTCAGTGCGGCGGCACGCTGCTGGAGCTGCTGCTTCTGGGTCTCCATGGTGCTGAGCGAGGTGCGGAACCGGGTGCGCACGGCACCTTCGATCGCCTCGTCCTCCTCCGCCGTCACGGCGTAGGTCCCGCCGAGCGTCCAGGCGTTCTCGGCGTTGGCGTACGTGCTGCTCGCCGAGACCTTCGCGCCGGTCACCGGGTCGACGGCCGCGGCCGCCCAGTAGGCGGTGTTGCCCAGGTTGGAGGCGGGCGGGGTGATCGGGACGATCTCGGCGCCCAGCTCCTCGAACTGTGCGACGGCGGCCCGCAGTCGGGCGAGTATCCCCGCCGTCCACCTGTCGCGGGCCGGTGAGGTCTCGGTCTCCACGGTGGAGCCGATCCGCAGCCCGGCGAACGGCTTGCGGCCGGGGCGCGGCGCCAGCGGGAAGCCGTTGGGGAAGCCGGGTGCCTGCTCGGAGCGCGGATCGCGGGAGTCGGGACCGGCGATCACGCCGAGCAGCATCGACACGTCCGCCATCGACCGGCCCATCGGGCCGCAGGTGTCCAGGCTGGTGCTGGACACGGTGACACCATGCTTGGGCACCAGGCCGTAGCTGGGCTTGATGGAGCCGACTCCTACGTTCTGCGCGGGGTTGCGCAGGGAGTTGCCGGTGTCCGAGCCGGTCGCGACGACCGCGAGCCGGGACGCGATCGCGGCGGCCGAGCCGCCGGAGGAGCCGCCGACGCAGAGTTCGCGGTTCCACGGGTTGGCGGTCTGCGGGCACGTGTCGTCGTTGGTCCACGGGCCGGTGTGGGTCAGCCCCAGGATCGGCATGTGGGCGGCGCGCAGTCGCTCGGCGACCACCGAGTCGCCGGTGGCGATGTTCCCGGCCGCCAGCGGGCAGCCGATGGTCAGTTCGGTGTCCTTGACCGCGTAGATGTCCTTCAGCGCCACCGGTACTCCGCAGCCGAACGGCACGGGATCGCCACCCCTGGCCGCCGCGTCCAGGGCCTTGTCGGCGGCCCTGGCGATGGTGAGAGCCAGCTCGGAGGTGGTGCGCACGTACGCGTTGAGCTTGCCGTTGTCGCCGAAGACGGGGATGTCGGGGTTGCGGGAGGGCACCGAGAACATGCCGTCACCGTTGAGGGCGTCGATCCGGGCCAGGAACGCCCGGGTCACCTGGGTGCTGGTGATGTCCCTGGCCAGCAGCATCGCGGCCAGCTGGGTGCCGGTGAGGAAGGGTAGGGCGGTGCCCCGCTTCACCGCCGCCAGACCGGCCTTGCGCTGGGTTTCCAGGTAGTCGCGGGTGGCATCGCCGAGCTGGTCGGTGGTGCGGGTCGCGGCGGCGGCCGAGCCGGGCAGCAGTGCGGGGAGAGAAGCCCCGAAGCCGGTGACGGCAGCGGCGGTCAGAAAGCGCCTGCGGGAGGCGCTGGGCGCGCCGGATATGCCGGATGTGCTGGATGTGCTCAAGGGGAGGTCCTTCACGGGAGGGGCGCCGGAACACGTCCGGCGTCCCGTGATCAACGCGGATGTTCGGTAGGAAAACACCTGAATCGATCATTCGCATGAAGGTGCCGTGTCGCAGCCGTTTCGGGCCTCAGGCCCTGAGCCCCTCAAGCCCCCGACCGGCGCGCCACCTCGCCGTCGCGCCCACCCCACGCGGTGACCGCCGTACCGCCGTCCACGTCCACGTTCGCGTCCACCGGCGGGTAGAACCGTCGGGCCCACCGACGGAACGGGCCGATCGGGCCGTCGCCGTGGGCGAGCTTCGGGGGCTGGAGGTACTGCTTGTGGTTCCAGATAGGGAAGTCCGCGGCGGTGAACTCGCAGCTCGACCGGAAGACCGCCCGGTCCAGCAGCCGGGCGGCGGTACGGCTCACGGTCCGGGCGAGCGGGGCGGGCAGCCGGGACGGCTCGGTGAAGGCGATGCGGTTGCGCTGCCGGAACTGCATCCGGTGCGGCCCGATGGCGGTCGGCAGCACCATCGTGCACATCCGCAGCCCGAACCGGGCCGTGTACACGTCGGCGTGGAGGCAGCCGAGGCCGTACCCGTCCACTTCGATCTCGACGACGAAGTCACCGAGGAGCGGCGCCGACTCGTGGGCGCGCATGGAGACGTGGAAGCCGGCGTCCTCGTACACCACCGGGCCGCCCATCTCCGCCCGCTCCCAGCCGTGCAGGGTGGCGAAGTGGCCGAGGTCCACGGAGTTCTCGATGACCTCCTGGACGTTCCCGCCGAGCTCCCACGCGGCCTCCCGGGCCGGGCGGTGGCCGATCTCGTGCCACGGCGGGACGAACCAGTCGGGCTCCCGGCCGTCGTGGTGCCGCCAGACGAAGACGGCCCCGTTCACCTCGTGCACGGGCAGCCGCGTCAGCGGCGACCTCGGGGGCGGGGTGTCGTATCCCGTACGGACGCAGGTGCCGTCGGGCCCGAAGGCGAACTGGTGGAAGGGGCAGACGAGTTCGTCGCCCTCGACCTGGGCCAGTCCGAGGTGTGCGCCGAGGTGGGGGCAGTACGGCCGGATGGCCCGTAACGCCCCCGACCGGAGCCGGTACAGCACCACGTCCTCCCCGGCGAGCGGCCGGGTCAGCACGGTGCCGGGTTTCAGTTCGGAGGCGAAGGCGAGCGCGGCCCAGCCGCTGGGGTACGGCAGGGCGGGCACGCCCGCGACGTCGGCAGGGGTCGGTCCCTCAGTGATGGCTCGGGTGTACGGACGAGGCAGTCCCACGAATTACCCTCTCGGGCCGAGGATCAGCGGTCGCCTGAAGGCTGCCCACCACGCCCCGGGATCCCCGCGGCGCCCCGAAGCCCACCCGAACGTGGTACATACATGCAGATTTTGACACCGGGTGGCGGGGTGACCGGGCCGGGAGCCGCACCTCAGCCGCCCCGTCCGGGAGGACGCCTCAGCCGCACCGTCCGGGAGGACGCCTCAGCCGCCCCGTCCGGGAGCCACGCCTCAGCCGCGGAACCTCAGGGATGCGGTCACCCGATCTTGATCCAGGTCACTCCGGGGCAGACCCAGATGATCGGCGACCACGTCCGGGGCAGGTACCTCGCCCGCGTGCACCACGCGCTGACTGCCCCGGCGCCCGTCGGCGGCGGTCTCCGCGGCCCACGCGTCACCCGCACCGCACGCCGACGGGGTGAGATACCGAGCCGATGTGCTGCCCACGTCACCACCCGTGGCCGACATCTACGACCCCAGGATCGTGGTCAGGAACTCCCCCGTCCACGCCAGCAGTTCGCGCCCCACGACCGGCTTCCCGCCGATGCGGCCGGTGGTCGGGCGGGGGACCAGGATCTGGTGGGTGGCGGCCTTGATGACGGTCTTCGGGTGGAGCCGCTTGAGCCGCAGCTCCTGCGACTCGCGGAGTTCCACCGGGGCGAAGCGGATGTTGGAGCCCTGGAGGACGATCTCGCCGACTCCGCAGGCGCGGGCCAGCATGCGCAGGCCGGCGACGAGGAGGAGGTTCTCGACGGGTTCGGGGAGCTTGCCGTAGCGGTCGGTGAGTTCCTCGCGGACCGCGCGGACGTCCTCCTCCGAGTTGGCGGAGGCGATGGCGCGGTACGCCTGGAGGCGCAGCCGCTCGCCGGGGGCGTAGTCGTGGGGGACGTGGGCGTCGACCGGGAGCTCGATCTTGACCTCCAGCGGCGCCTCCTCCTCGACCGTGCCGTCCATCTGCGCCCGGTAGTCGGCGACGGCCTCGCCGACCATGCGGACGTAGAGGTCGAAGCCGACGCCCGCGATGTGGCCGGACTGCTCACCGCCGAGGAGGTTGCCCGCGCCGCGGATCTCCAGGTCCTTCATGGCGACGTACATGCCGGCGCCCATCTCGGTGTGCTGGGCGATGGTGGCGAGGCGCTCGTGGGCGGTCTCGGTGAGCGGCTTCTCCGGCGGGTAGAGGAAGTAGGCGTATCCGCGGTCGCGGCCCCGGCCCACCCGGCCGCGCAGCTGGTGGAGTTGGGAGAGGCCGAAGTTGTCGCCGCGCTCGACGATGAGGGTGTTGGCGTTGGAGATGTCGATGCCGGACTCGACGATGGTCGTGGAGACGAGGACGTCGAACTTCTTCTCCCAGAAGTCCACCACGACCTGTTCCAGGGCCTGTTCGGACATCTGGCCGTGTGCTGTGGCGATCCGGGCCTCGGGGACGATCTCGCGCAGCCGGGCGGCGGCGCGGTCGATGGACTCGACCCGGTTGTGGATGTAGAACACCTGCCCCTCGCGCAGGAGTTCGCGGCGTACGGCGGCGCCGATCTGCTTCTCCTCGTACGGGCCGACGAAGGTCAGTACGGGGTGCCGCTCCTCGGGCGGGGTCGTGATGGTGGACATCTCGCGGATGCCGGTCACGGCCATTTCGAGAGTACGGGGGATGGGGGTGGCGGACATGGTGAGGACGTCGACGTTGGCGCGGAGCTTCTTCAGCTGCTCCTTGTGTTCGACGCCGAAGCGCTGCTCCTCGTCGACGATGACGAGGCCGAGGTCCTTGAACTTGGTCTCGGAGGAGAACAGCCGATGGGTGCCGATGACGAGGTCCACGGCGCCGTCCTTCAGCCCGGCGAGGGTGGCCTTCGAGTCCGACTCGGACTGGAAGCGGCTCAACGCCCGCACGTTGACCGGGAATTGCGAGTACCGCTCGGTGAACGTGCCGTAGTGCTGCTGGACGAGAAGAGTCGTGGGGACGAGCACGGCGACCTGCTTGCCGTCCTGTACGGCCTTGAAAGCGGCGCGTACCGCGATCTCCGTCTTGCCGTAGCCGACGTCGCCGCAGATCAGGCGGTCCATCGGGACCGTCTTCTCCATGTCCTCCTTGACCTCGGCGATCGTGGAGAGCTGGTCGGGCGTCTCCGCGTACGGGAAGGCGTCCTCCAGTTCGCGCTGCCAGGGGGTGTCGGGGCCGAAGGCGTGGCCGGGGGCGGCCATGCGGGCGCTGTAGAGCTTGATCAGGTCGCCGGCGATCTCCTTGACGGCCTTCTTGGCGCGCTGCTTGGTCTTCGTCCAGTCGGCGCCGCCGAGCCGGTGCAGGGTCGGCGCCTCGCCGCCCACGTACTTGGTGACCTGCTCCAGCTGGTCGGTCGGGATGTAGAGCCGGTCGCCGGGCTGGCCGCGCTTGGCGGCGGCGTACTCGACGAGCAGGTACTCGCGCGTGGCGCCCTGCACGGTGCGCTGCACCATCTCGATGTACCGGCCGACGCCGTGCTGCTCGTGGACGATGTAGTCGCCCGCCTCCAGCGTCAGCGGGTCGATGGTCTTGCGGCGGCGGGCCGGCATCCGGCCGAGTTCCTTGGTGGCGGTGCGCTGGCCGGTGAGGTCGGTCTCGGTGAGCACCGCGAGCTTCAGCGCGGCGTCGATGAACCCGTGGTCGATGGCGCCGCAGGAGACGTGGACGAGGGACGGCGAGATCTCCGTCAGGTCGGGGTCGAGCCGGGCGGCGATGCCCTCGCCGCCGAGCACCTCGACGGTGCGCGAGGCCAGCCCCTGGCCCTCGGTGACGTACACCGTGCGCCAGCCGTCGGCGATCCATCCCTTGGTGTCGGCGAGCGCGCGTGCGGTGTCGCCGCGGTACGCCTCCGGGGCGCGCATCCCGAGCTTGAGGGTGTCCTCGTCCAGCTCGTCGTCGGCGGCGAACGGGGAGGTGGACCACCACATCATGGAGAGCTCGCGGGCCCGGTCGCGTACGTCCGCGATGGACCACAGCGAGGCCGCGCCCACGTCGATCGGGGCGTCGCCGCCGCCCGCCGTGGCCGCCCAGGACGCCTGGAGGAACTCCTGGCTGGTGGCGACGAGGTCGGCGGCGCGGGTACGGACCCGTTCCGGGTCGCAGACCAGCGTCATCGCGCCCTTCGGCAGGACGTCGAGCAGCAGCTCCATGTCGTCCACGAGCACCGGCGCCAGGGACTCCATGCCCTCCACCGCGATGCCCTCGGCGATCTTGCCCAGCAGCTCGCCCAGCTCCGGGTGGGCCTCGGCCAGCACGGCGGCGCGCTCGCGGACCTCGTCGGTGAGGAGCAGCTCCCGGCAGGGCGCGGCCCACAGCCCGTGCTCGGCGACCTCCAGGGAGCGCTGGTCGGCGACCTTGAAGTACCGGATCTCCTCGACGTCGTCGCCCCAGAACTCCACCCGCAGCGGGTGCTCCTCGGTCGGCGGGAACACGTCCAGGATGCCGCCGCGCACCGCGAACTCACCGCGCTTCTCGACCAGTTCGACCCGGGAGTACGCGGCTGCCGCGAGCGCCTGGACGACGTCGCCCAGATCGGCGCTCTGACCGCTCCGCAGCGCCACGGGCTCCAGGTCGCCGAGCCCCTTGACCTGCGGCTGGAGTACGGAACGCACGGGCGCCACGACCACGCTCACCGGCCCCGTCTCCGGGTCGTCGGCGCGCGGGTGCGCCAGGCGCCGCAGCACGGCCAGGCGCCGCCCCACGGTGTCCGAGCGCGGTGAGAGCCGCTCGTGCGGCAGGGTCTCCCAGGACGGGTACTCCGCGACGGAGTCCGCCGGCAGCAGGGTGCGCAGCGCGGCGGCCAGGTCCTCGGCCTCCCGGCCGGTGGCGGTGACCGCGAGGACCGTACGCCCCGTCCCCCGGGCCAGCGAGGCCACGGCGAAGGGGCGGGCGGCGGGCGGCCCCACCAGGTCGACGTGCATCCGGTGACCGTCGGTGGCGGCCTTCACCGCTTCGGAGAGCGCGGGATCGCGTGCGACGAGATCCAGCAGACCGTGCAGGCTCATGGAGGGCTTCCGTCCGGGGTGGCTTCGGGCTTCCCGGCAGCCGGCTGCTGCCAGGAGCTGCGCGCCGCGCCGTGAGGGGACGCAACGCGAAGGGCCCGACACGTGGAACGGGCCGGGGTCTCCACCCTACGACTCGCGGGAGGTGGTCGCGTGCGGGACGGGGTGGCGGGCGGTGGTCCGGGGGGGGCGTTCGGGCCGTTTCCGGGTCAGGCCGTGGGTGCGGGGCGCGGCGGGCACCCGGGAAGCCGCCGGGGACTCGGTACCGGGTTCACCCCGATGGTCCGCGTCGGGCCGGGTTCACCCTGACGGAGGGGGCGGGTGCGGACGGCCAGGGGGGCGCGGGGACGGCGACCGGCAGGGAATCGAGGAGCAGCGCCCCCGCGAGCAGCCCCGCGCTTCCCCGCGGGCTCCCTGCCCGTGCGCGCAGCTCGCTGTCGAGGGAGGCCGGATTCTCCGCGCCGGACGCGGTCGCCGGGCGCGTCTTCAACACTGCCGTCGTTCGGCCGGAGGCCGCGCCGGGTCGCTCACGCACCGGGCCCCGGAATGTTCGAAGGAACGCACCGGGCCCCGGAACGTTCGAAGGAACGCCCCGGGGCCGGTCACACTCCGTGTCGCACTCGGTGCCCTCAGCCGTCCGTGGCGATGGCGGCCAGGACGTTCATCCGGCCCGCGCGGAAGGCCGGTACGAGGGCGGCGAACAGGCCGACGAACGCGGAGGCGACGAAGACGGTGAGGATCGTCGGCCAGGGGATGGCCAGGGTGTCCATGCCCTCCAGCGCGAGGAGTTGATGGGCGGAGGCGCCCCATCCCATGCCGAGGCCGAGGCCGAGCAGGGCGCCGAAGAGGGCGATGACCACCGACTCCAGGCGGATCATCCGGCGAAGCTGCCGGCGGGAGAGTCCGATCGCCCTCAACAGGCCGATCTCACGGGTGCGTTCGACCACGGAGAGGGCGAGGGTGTTCACCACGCCGAGTACCGCGACGACGATGGCGAGGGCGAGCAGTCCGTAGACGATGTTGAGCAACTGCCCGACCTGGTCCTTGAGATCCTCCTTGAAGTCGGCCTGGTTGCGGGGCTGGTAGACCGGGTAGGGCGCGAGGGCCTTCTTCAGCGCGGCGTAGGCCGCCTTCTCCTGACCGTCCTCGGCCTGAGCGAACATCAGCATGTTGTCCGGGAGTTCGTCGGCCGCGATGTGCTTGGCGGCGGTGGCGCGGCCGATGTACTTCACCCCGCTGTCGATGCCGGTGTCGTCGGAGGTGATGGCGGCGACCTTGAGCTTCGCCGTACCGCCGGCCTTGAACGCCACGTCGAGGGTGTCGCCGACCTTGACGCCGTGCTTCTCGGCGTACTCCCCGCCGACCGAGACGGAGTCCTCTTCGTAGGCGGCGGCGAGGTCGCCGGAGAGGACCTCGCGGTGCACGTCCTGCTGGTAGCTGGAGTCGGCTGCGACCAGTCCGTCGTCGTCCTTGCCGCCGTCGGGGGAGGTGACGACGGCGTTGAGGTAGGTGTAGTGGGTGACGTGTTCGAGGCCGGGGACGGCCTCGATGGCCTTGGCGGCCTGGGGCACGATCGGCTGACCGTCGGCGCTCTGCACGATGAAGTCCGCGCCGACCGACTTGTCGAGCTCGCCCGAGAGGGAGGCGACCATCGACGCGCCGACGACCGAGAGGCAGGCCACCAGGGCGAGGCCGATCATCAGGGCCGCGCCGGTCGCGCCGGTGCGGCGCGGGTTGCGCAGGGCGTTGCGTTCGGCCATGCGACCGACCGGGCCGAAGAAGCGGAGCAGGACCGTGCTGAGCAGCCGTACGACGACTCCGGCGAGCAGCGGGCCGATCACGATGAACCCGACGAGGCTGAGGACCACGCCGGCGCAGAGCAGGAGCGCCCCCGCGCTCGCCCCGTCGGTGTGCGCGGTACCCCAGAGAGCGGCGGCGCCCGCACCGGTGAGGAGGGCGCCGAGGATGGCGCGGACGCGTCCGGCCCGGCCGTCGGCGGGCGTTCCGGCGTCCCGCAGCGCGGCCATCGGCGACACCTTCCCGGCGCGCCGGGCCGGTACGTACGCGGCGAGCACGGTGACGACGATGCCGAGCGCGAGGCCGACGACCGGGGTGGTCCAGGCGATGGTGAGGTCGTCGGTGGAGAGCTCCATGCCGACGGCGCCCATCAGCTGCATGAGCCCGACGGCGAGTCCGACGCCCGCGACGACGCCGAGGACCGAGCCGACGATGCCGAGGAGGAGGGCTTCGACCAGCACCGACCGGTTGACCTGGCGGCGGCTGGAGCCGATGGCGCGCATCAGGCCGAGCTCGCGGGTGCGCTGGGCGACCAGCATGGAGAAGGTGTTGACGATGAGGAAGATGCCGACGAGGAAGGCGATTCCGGCGAAGCCGAGCATCGCGTACTTCATCACGTTGAGGAAGGACCCCATGGAGTCCTTGCCGTCCTCCGCGGATTCGGCCTGCGTCTTCAGGGTGTAGCGCGAGGTGTCGCCGAGCGCGGCGGCGACATTGTCCTTCAACTGGACGTCGCTGACGCCGGGTTCGGCGGTGACGTTGATCATGCTGAACGCGTCGGGGCGGCCGAGCAGCTTCGTCTGGGCGGTCTCGGTGTCGAAGTAGGCGACCGCCGCACCGGGGTTGGTGACGGTGAACTCGGCGATGCCGGTGATCTTCGCCCGGAGGTCGCCGGCCGAGGTGATGGTGCGCAGCTCGTCGCCGAGCTTCAGGCCGTGCTTGTCGGCGGTACCGGAGTCGATCATCATCTCGGTGGGTCCGCGCGGCGCGTGGCCCGAGCTGATCTTCATCGAACGAAGTTCGTTGCGCGTCCAGTTGCCCGCGATGGTCGGGGCGCCGGTCTCCGGGCTGAGGTTCTTGTCGTGGCTGTCGACGATCGTCACCTGGAGGGTGGAGACCTGGCCTTCGGCGTCCTTGACGCCCTCGGCCTTCTCGACCTGCGCGAGGAGGGAGGCCGGCATGGTCTCCGGCTTGCCGGAGTCCGGTACGGCGTCGGACTCCTCGGCCGACTCGAGGCCGACCGAGACGTCCGGCGCGGAGACGGCGAAGAGCTTGTCGAACGTGGTGTTCATCGTGTCGGTGAAGACGAGGGTGCCGCAGACGAAGGCCACCGACAGGAGGACGGCGACGGCCGAGAGGGCCATCCGCCCCTTGTGCGCGAGGAAGTTGCGCAGCGAGGTCTTCCACACGGTCATGACGTCCGCCCGCGGGTGTCGAAGTTCTTCATGCGGTCGAGGACCTGGTCGGCCGTGGGATTGCGCATCTCGTCGACGATCCTGCCGTCCGCGAGGTAGAGCACCCGGTCCGCGTAGGAGGCGGCGACCGGGTCGTGGGTGACCATGACGATGGTCTGGCCCAGCTGGTCCACGGAGGTGCGGAGGAAGGACAGCACCTCGGCGCCGGCCCGCGAGTCGAGGTTCCCGGTCGGCTCGTCGCCGAAGATGATCTCGGGCCGGGCGGCGAGGGCGCGGGCCACCGCGACGCGCTGCTGCTGGCCGCCGGAGAGCTGGGTCGGCCGGTGCTTCAGCCGGTCGCCGAGGCCCACGGTCTCCACGACCTGCCGGAGCCAGGCGGCGTCGGGCTTGCGGCCCGCGATGTCCATCGACAGCGTGATGTTCTCCAACGCGTTCAGCGTCGGCAGCAGGTTGAACGCCTGGAAGATGAACCCGATGCGGTCGCGGCGCAGTTGGGTGAGCTTCTTGTCCCTGAGGCCGGTGATCATCGTCTCGTGGAGGAAGATCTCGCCGGAGGTCACCGTGTCGAGCCCGGCCAGGCAGTGCATCAGCGTCGACTTGCCGGAGCCCGACGGTCCCATGATCGCGGTGAACTCGCCGCGTGCGATGTCGACGTCGACGTGGTCGAGGGCGACGACCCGGGTCTCACCCGTGCCGTACGCCTTCACCACCTGGCGCGCCCGTGCTGCCACGGCGGTCCGTTCTCCGGCTCCCCCGTGCCTGGAATTGGTCACAGCCGTCGTCACGATTCTTCTCCTCAGAGGATGGGCGTACGCGCCCCGCGAACGCGGTGAACCCCCCGTCCACCGCCACCGGCCGCACTCCGCGACCTGATGAATACGCTAGGGAATGACGTGCCCCGATCACGTCGTCCACGGGGAGGAGCGTCCCCTTGGGCGCTGGGGGGAGATCCCCCTAGGGGTCGGGCGGTGCGACCCTCGTCCTGGAGGCGGTGGGGCTGGCCCTACCCCGTGGTGGGGCTGGCACCAGGGCGTACGGGGCACCGCCGGGCACCGCCGGGCACCGCCGGGCACCGCCGGGCACCGCCGCCCTGCTCCGAACCTGCTCCGGGGCGTTCCGTCCGGGCCCGCTCCGGGCCGTGCGCCCGTGCGCGCCCTGCCCCCGCACCGTACGGAATGAGACAGTGGCCACCGGCAGATACGTGCAGGGGGAAGGAATGTCTGTGGGCACCACCAGCAGCGCGGACGGCGGTACCGACGCGGGCCGTGGTCCCGACACCGCCCCCGGACCGTCGGCTCCGCCGACTCCCCCCGTCCCCAGGCCCGTTGTCGCGGCGCTCATGGTGGCCATGGCGCTGGCCGCCGTCGACGGCACGATCGTCTCCACGGCGGTACCGCAGATCGTCGGCGACCTCGGCGGGTTCACGGTGTTCTCGTGGCTGTTCTCCGGCTACCTGCTGGCGGTGACCGTCACCCTGCCGGTGTACGGGAAGCTCTCCGACACCTTCGGCCGCAAGCCGGTCCTGGTGGCCGGAATCGTGCTGTTCGTGGTGGGTTCGCTGCTCTGCGCCTCGGCGTGGAACATGACGGCGCTGATCGCCTTCCGGGTCGTCCAGGGGCTGGGCGGCGGGGCGCTCCAGGGCACGGTGCAGACCATCGCGGCCGACCTCTTCCCGCTCAAGGAGCGCCCGAAGATCCAGGCCAGGATCTCCACGGTCTGGGCGACCTCGTCCGTGGCGGGGCCCGCGATGGGCGGGCTGCTCGCCACCTACGCGGACTGGCGCTGGATCTTCCTGGTGAACCTGCCGGTGGGCGCCCTCGCGCTCTGGCTGGTGGTGCGCCACTTCCACGAGCCGTCCCGCCCGCGTCCCGCCGTACGGCCCCGGATCGACTGGGCGGGCGCGCTCGGCATCTTCGCCTCCACCGCGCTGCTGTTGACCGCCCTCGTCCAGGGCGGGGTCGCCTGGGACTGGGTCTCGGCCCCGTCGCTGACCCTGTTCGGGGCGAGCGTCGTGCTCGCCGCGCTGACGGTCCTGGTGGAACAGCGGGCCGCCGACCCGATCGTGCCGGGGTGGGTGTGGCGGCGGCGCCCGATCGCGGCGGTCAATCTGGCGCTGGGCGCGATGGGGCTGCTGATGGTGGCGCCGACCGTGTTCCTCCCGACCTACGCGCAGTCCGTGCTCGGCCTCGGGGCGATACCCGCCGGATTCGTGCTCTCCGTGATGACCCTGAGCTGGCCGGTGACGGCGGCCCTGTCGAACCGGGTGTACGGGCGCATCGGTTTCCGCTCCACCGCGATGATCGGCATGGGCTGCGCGCTGCTGGCACTGCTCGCGTTCCCGGCGCTCCCCTATCCGGGGGCGGTGTGGCAGCCGGTCCTGATCATGCTGCTGCTCGGCGCCTCGCTCGGGCTCTTCCAGCTCCCGCTGATCGTGGGCGTCCAGTCGACGGTGGGCTGGTCCGAGCGCGGTACGACGACGGCCTCCGTCCTCTTCTGCCGCCAGCTCGGCCAGTCGCTGGGCGCCGCCCTCTTCGGCGCCGTCGCCAACGCCACCCTGGCCTCCCGGCTCGACGGCGCATCCGCGGTGGGGTTGCCCGGGGACCTGGACTCCGTCTCGCACGCACTGGAGGACCCGGGCGCGCTCACCGCCCGCGCCGCCGACACCCTGCGCCGCGCGGTGGACGCGGCGGTCGACCACGTGTACCTGGGGGCGGCGGCCGCCGCGGCCCTGGCGCTGCTGGTGCTCCTCGTCGTGGCCCCGAAGCGCTTCCCGGTCGCCGAGGAGCCGGCCGGGGTTCCGACCGAGCGCTGAACCGGCCTATCTCCGACCCGGGCCATGCGCCGATTCGGCCGCTCGCTTCCCCGGTCCATCTCCGACCCGGCCGATCGTCTCCCCGGCCGTTCGCCGTCCCGACCGTTCGCCGCCCCGGCCGTTCGTCATCCACTACCAGGCGATCCACACAAGGTCGCCAACTGGCCTATTTACAGCCACAGTTCGGCCATTCTTCGCCAACTGCTGTCTCCCCGCGATCAGTGTCGCCACGATGCGACCACCGGGCCACACGGCCCGGTCCCGTTCGCGTGCCTTGCAGTCCCCCTCGTACCGGCTCATGCAAGGAGCAGCACCGCCCATGTCCCACGCGCACCACGAGCCCCGCGAGCCCCTTGAGCTCCCGCCGCCACCGCCGCCGTTCCAGCGGGACTACCTGCTCCCCTGGCAGAGCTCCCCGCCACCGGCGCCCCCGGTGGCACGCATCCCCCTGGCGGCCGGCGCCCGCTCACAGGCGCCGGGGCGCCACCGCGACCTGCGGCAGCTGCGCACCTCGTACCGGGTGCTGCGCCGGGTCTCCACGGTCACCGCGCTCGGCTACTTCACGGTGTTCCTGCTGCTCTCCGCGTACGCCCCCGGGCTGATGGGCCGGGACGCCGGCTTCGGCGGGCTCACCATCGGACTGCTCCTCGCACTGGTCCAACTGCCCATCGCGGTCCTCTCCCTGGTGCTCTACGAGCGCACCGCCCGCCGCACCGTGGACCCGCTCGCCGCCGAGCTGCGCCAGCGCGCCCGGCACACCGACTCCCCCGTCCGGCCGAGCAGTTGGGGAGCGGACCGATGACCGGTTTCGACGACTCCGCACAGGCGATGTCCCTCGTGGTGTTCATCGCCGTCGCCACGATCGTGCTGCTGCTCTGCGTGCTGGCCGGTCCGGGCCGGGACAACCTGGAGGAGTTCTACACGGGGTACGGCAATCTCGCGCCGCTCCGCAACGGCCTGGCCATCGCCGGGGACTACCTCTCCGCCGCCACCGTCCTCAGCACCACCGGCATCATCGCGCTCACCGGGCACGACGGGCTGGTCCTGGTGCTGAGCACGATCCTCTCGCTCGTGCTGCTGATGTTCCTGCTGGCCGAACCCCTGCGCAACGCGGGCCGGTTCACCCTGGGCGACGTACTCGCCCGGCGCTCCCCCGGCCGCGCCGTGCGCATCACCGCCTGCACGGTCACGCTCGTCGCCCTCGTACCGTTCATGGCGGTCCAACTGGCGGGCAGCGGCAACCTCCTGGCGTTCATCCTCGGGTTCGACAGCTCCGGGTTCCGCACCGGGGCGATCGCAGCCGTCGGCGCCGTGATGATCAGCTACGCGGCGATCGGCGGCATGCGCTCCACCGCCCTGATCCAGATCATGAAGACCGTGACGCTCCTCGGGGCGGGGCTGCTCATCTCCGTACTGATCCTGGACCGCTTCCACTGGGACACCGGCGCCCTGCTCGCCGCCGCCCAGCGGCGCAGCGGGGCCGGGGACGCGTATCTGCGGGCGGGGCTGCAGTTCGGCGGCGACGACCTCGACATGATCAGCTCGGAGCTGACCGTGGTGCTCGGCGCCGCCTGCCTGCCGCACATCATCATGCGGATGGCCAGCGTCAACAGCGCCCGCGCGGTGCGCCGTTCGCTCTCCTGGGCGGTGTCGGCGGTGGTCCTCGTCTGCGTGTTCCTGACGGTGATCGGGTTCGGTGCCGCCGCCCTCGTCGGCCACGGCGCGGTCTCGGCGGGCGGCAGCCAGGGCAGCAGCGCGATCCTCCAGGTGAGCAGCGTGGTCGCGGGCGGTGGCCGCACCGGGGCGCTGATCGCCACGACGATGACCACGGCGATCTTCCTGACGCTGCTCGCCTCGGTCGCCGGGATGACCCTGGCCTGCGCCAACTCCCTCGCCCACGACCTCTTCGCGCACGGTCTGCCCGGCAGGGACCGGCCGGCTCCCGCGCCCCGTACCGAGATCATGACCGCCCAGGGCGCGGCGATCGGCGTCGGTATCCTCGCGACGGTGCTCGCGGTCGTCGCCCGGCACTGGAACGTTCAGGCACTGGCGATCTTCTCGTTCTGCGTCGGTGCCTCGGCGCTGGCTCCGGCGCTCGTCTACAGCCTGTTCTGGCGGCGGTTCACCCGCACCGGGCTGCTCTGCACCCTGATCGTGGGCACCACCGGGGTGGTGGTGCTGATGACGGGCACCAACCTGATCTCCGGGACACCGGGGGCGGTCTTCCCGGACGTGGACGCGAACTGGTTCCCGTACACGACGACCGGTCTCGTCTCCATCCCGATCGGCTTCCTCGCGGGCTGGCTCGGTACGGTCCTCGGCCGCCGCCCCGCCGCCGAGGAGCGCCGCCGCTACGAGCAGGTCGAGCCGTGGATCCTGGCCGGGGCGCCCCCGGCGACGCGGCGGTGAACCGCGCGCCGAGGGCTGCCGTGCCGGGGGCCGGGGGCCCGGGTCAGACGTCGTCGAAGTCGGGGAGGACGAGCGAGCCGTCCTCGGCGAGCGTGAACCCCGGGTTGTGCGCGACCTCCCAGGCGTGGCCTTCGGGGTCGGTGAAGACGCCCGCGTAGCCGCCGTAGAACGTCGTCGCGGCGGGGCGGGTGACGGTGGCGCCGGCGCGCTCCGCCGTGGCCAGCAGCGCGTCGACCTCCTCGGGCGACCGGAGGTTCTGCGCGAGCGCGATCCCGCCGAAACCGCCCGGGCCCCGGTCTTCGAGGCCGCAGTCGGCCGCGAGCTTCGCACGGGACCACAGCACGACCGCGAGGCCGCCCGCCTGGTAGAAGACCGTGTCCTGGACCGTCTGCCCCTCCCAGCCGAGGGCCTCGTAGAAGGTCCGCGCACGCGCGAGATCGGTGACGCCCAAGGTGACGAGACTGATGCGCTGTTCCATGGGCGTCACAGTAACGGGACCGGCCCGGGGCGGCCCCTTCCCGACACCTCCTGCTGCGTTCCGGCCGGCCGGACCCTCCCGCCGTCCCGGGCAGCCCCCGCCGTCCCGGGCGGCCCCCGCCGGCCGACGGCGGCCCAGGTCGGACCGGGTGCGGGACCGGGGGCAGGACCGGATGGCAGGAGCGGGCCAGGACCGGTTGCAGAACCGCTGGCAGGGCCGGTTGTCAGTGCCGTGTGGGAGGGTCGCTCGCGTGATCGGCATCGTCGTGCAACGGATGATCGGGGGCCCGGATGTCGGCCGAGGTTGAGTCCTCCGCGTCCGTCGGCGATGCCGCGCCCGCAGGGGAGGGCGATCGGCGTGCCCGGGACGGCGCTGCGCCGCGCCCACGGGACGGCAAGGAGGCTCCGCGTACGGGGCACCGCCCGCCGCTCCCCCGCTCCTACCTGTGGTGGCTCGGCGGCATCCTGACCTCGCTCGTGGGCAACTCGGTCCTCTACTTCGCGCTCGGCTGGGCCGCCGGCGCGCACGGTGGCGGGGTCGCGGGCCTCGCGCTCAGCGCGATCACCCTCCCCCGGGTCCTGTTCCTCCTCGTCGGGGGCGCGGTCGGCGACCGGGTCAGCGCGCGCCGGGTGCTGATCACGGGCGACGCGGCCATGCTCGCCTTCACCCTCGTGCTGGCGGCCGTCGCCTTCCATCTGGGCACTCCGCCGTGGCTGTTGATGGCGACGGGCGTCGCGATCGGTGTCGTCGACGCCTTCTACCTGCCGGCCTCGGGGTCCATGCCACGTCGGCTCGTGGACGAGGAGCAGCTGCCGAGGGCGCTGTCGCTGCGCCAGGTCGGCGGCCAGGTCATCGCCATGGGCGGCGGCCCGCTGGGCGGCGCACTCGTCGGGCTCGCCGGGCTGGCCGGTGCGGCCCTGGTCGACGCCGGTACGTTCGCCCTCACCCTGGTCGTCCTGCTGGCCGTCCGCCCCCGTCGCGAGGCTCCGGTGCGAGCCCCGGAGCCCTCCGGCAACATCCTCAAGGAAGCCATGGACGGGATACGGGTCGCCTTCGTCCATCCCATACTGCGCCCGGCGCTCTGCCTCACCGGGTTCGCGGCCGGGTTCCTGCTGCCCGTGCTGTCGCTGCTGCTTCCCCTGCTCGCGCGGGAACGGGAGTGGGGGGCGTCGGGCGCGGGGCTGGTGATCGGTGCGCAGGGCGTGGGCATGGTGGCGATCACCCTGGCGGTGGTGAAGCGCGGTCCGCTGGGACGGCCGGGTCTGCTGTCGGCGGGCGCGCTCGTGCTGGCCGGTACGGGGGTGCTGGTGCTGGCCCTCGCGCCCGGCGCACCGGTGGCGGTGTTGGCCGGCCTGGTCATCGGGGCCGGTAACGGCCTGTTCTCCGCCCACATCGGGCCGCTGGTCCTGGCGTCGGCGCCGGAGAGCCACCTCTCCCGCGTGCAGGCGGTTCTCGTCCTCGTACAGAGCCTGGCCCTGCTCCTCATGAACAACGTGTTCGGCACCGGGGTGGACCTCGCGGGCGCCGGGCCCGTACTCGTCACCGGGGCCGTCCTGCTGATCGGCGCGGGGCTCGCGGGTCTGGCCTCCGCACCGCTCCGCAACGACCGCACGGGGCTGCCGGCCGACTGAGTACCGCCCCCCGGTCAGGAGTTGCCGGCACGACCGGTACGGCGGGTACGACCGGTACGCCACCAGCGGCGCGATGCCAGCCCGGCCAGTACGGCTCCGACGGTGTTGACCAGGACGTCGTCCACGGAGGACACCCGGTCCAGCCGCAGGACGTACTGCGCGGTCTCGACCAGCGCCGAACAGCCCGCCCCGAGCGCCACGCACAGGAGCACGATCCCGCCGGTGCCGCGCCGGGGCTGGGTGGTGGGCGGGGCTGCCGGCGGTTCGGCGGGCGGGGCGGAAAGGGGCGCGGGACGGGTCATGCTCCCAGGGAACGCGACCGGCTGTTGCGGCGGCGTATGCGGATTTCGATATGCCCGCGATACACCGGGACGCCTCGGCACCCCGGCTGCCCGGACCGCCGGTTGTGGGTGGGCTCAGCCCAGCATGTCGCCGGGGGCGGACTGTGGACTGCCTGTCGGCGAGGGCCACGAGGACGGGGGCGGGCCGAAGGCACGACGCCCGGCCCGCACGGCCAGAGCGGCGAGGCCCGCGTTGGCGCCGCCACCGATCACGGCGCCGATGCCGAACGGTGCCACCCGGCCGAGGACGATGATTCCCTGCTTGGTCCCGTACTTCGTGATGAAGTTCTTCCCGAGAATCTTGTTGATCTGACGCAACGTCTCGACGGGCACCTTGGCGACGACCTGGCGCCCCCAGTGCTGCCCCGTACGCTCGGCGACCTTGGTGATGGTGGTGGTGCCGCTTCCGCCGAGCATGATTCCCAGCACGATCGTCCGACGGCGTTCGAGCTCGTCGATGGGCACTCCGTGGACTTCGGCGATCGAGAGCGCGAAGAGAGCGCTCATCTCAAGCGAGGAGAGCGCCTCACCCGCCGACAGTGCGAGGGAGACGCCCGTGCCGACGCCGGGCGCGGCTGCGGCTCCCCCGACTGCGGCGCCCGTCCCGGTCAGGGCGCTGACGTACATCCGCTCCAGACTGCGGATCACCTGCTCCGGCGTCGCGTCCGGGTTCCGCTGGCGGGCCCGGGCGATGTTCTTGCGCACCAGCGGGCTCTGCGCGTCGATCGCCTTGTCCAGGAGATCGAGGACACGTTGCCCGCGTATCGCTGGTGGCGGAACCGGTTCGTCGTGGGCATCCGTTGCCATGGCTCGTACTCCTGAGGTCGTCACGTCCCAACTCGATCCTCACTAGACCATTCGGGTGAACGACGTGTTGGACGAACCTGAAAGCCGGCTATGGCAAAGAGCGAAACAGGAGTGGTCGCGTCCGGATGGCCGACCATGGTCGGCCATCCGGGACGACCGCATGCCGGCCGAACTCCTCGCGCGTGACGCCCCCGAGAGGCACCGCCCCTCCGCTCAGCCGCATTCAGCCCCGCTCGCCCTCCACCGGGAGCCAGAGTTCGGCCTCGGCCTCGGAGTGGTCCGGGGACATCCGGGTGCGGAGGATCTCGGGTCCGGGGCGGCCGCGGTACGGGTTCGACGGGAACCACTCGGTGTACACGTCCCGCCAGAGCTCCTGGATGGCCTGCGGTGCCGGGCCGGAGGCGGTGAAGACCGCCCAGGTGCCGGACGGGACGGCGAGGACGGTCGCGCCCTCGGGGGTGGTCGTGCCCTCCGGGGCGGTCGCGGAGGTGATCACACCCTGGTAGTAGTCGAGTTCGGTGCCCTCGGCGCGGCTGGGGTCGAGGTCGTCGCAGACCGCGACGATGCCTTCCGGCTCCTGGTCGGAGAGCTTCCCCAGGTGCTCCAGTGCGCGCGGGTCGATCCCGCGCACGAAGTCGATGATCGCCTGGTTCGGCCCCAGGTGGACCAGGGGCACCCGGGCCTTGAACCCGACGACGGTGAAGGCCGGTCTGGCCACGACGCGGTAGCGCATGCTGCTGCTTCCTTCGACGGTGAGGCGGAAGGACATCCGGGACTGGGAGTTGAGCGCGGCGCCGGTACGCCGGGCCTCGCCCGGGCCGATGCCGTGCATGGCCCGGAACGCCCGCGCGAACGCCTCGCCGGAGCCGTAGCCGTACCGCACCGCGATCTCCAGCAGCGTTTCCCGCCCCGCGAGCACCTCCGCGCCCGCGACGGTGAGCCGGCGGCGCCGGACGTACTCCGACAGCGGCATCCCCGCCAGGGCGGAGAACATCCGGCGCAGGTGGTACTCCGACGTGGCCGCGATACGGGCCAGTTCCTCCACCTCGATCGGCTGGTCGAGACGGAGCTCGACGTGCTCCAAGGCCTGGTTCAGCCGCTCCAGCATGTCCGGTGTCCCTCCTCTTGACGCTCACGACGCTAGGCGGAGCCCATCACACCGGACCCGACATCCTGTGCCCGATCAAGTCGGGTGCGCGCGCCGGAGGCAGCGGCCGTACCGGATCAGGGGCGGCCCGGGGCCCGGACGGTCCAGCCGGCCGCGCGCCACCGGCCGGTGTCGAGGGTGCCGCGGGCGTCGACGGCCTTCGGCGTCCTGGCGCGTGCGGCCAGCGGCCCGGGGTCGAGGTGGGCGAAGGCGGGCCACTCGGTGAGGTGGAGGAGGAGGTCGGCGCCGTCGACCGCGGCGGCCGGGTCCTCGGCGTAGTCGAGTTCGGGGTGGAGTTTGCGGGCGTTGTCGAGGGCCTGGGGGTCGGTGACGGTGACCCGCGCGCCGAGGGCGTGCAGGGCCCCGGCGACGGCCAGGGCGGGCGAGTCACGGATGTCGTCGGTCCCGGCTTTGAAGGCGGCGCCCCAGACGGTGATCCGCTTGCCCCGCAGGTCGGTACCGAGTTCCTCGCGGGCCAGGTCCACGACGCGTCGGCGGCGGCGGGCGTTGACCGACTCGGCCTCACGGAGCATGCCGACCGCCTCCCCGGCGCCGAGCGCTTCGGCGCGGGCGATGAAGCCGCCGAGGTCCTTGGGCAGGCAGCCGCCGCCGAACCCGATGCCGGGCTGCATGCCGCGCCGCCCGATCCGGACGTCGTGGCCGAGGATGTCGGCGAGTCCGGAGACGTTCGCGCCGGACTTCTCGCAGACCTCCGCCATCGCGTTGATGAAGGAGATCTTGGCGGCGAGGAACGAGTTGGCGGCCCCCTTGGCGAGTTCGGCGGTGGCCCAGTCGGTGACGATCATCGGTGTCCCCGACGCGATGACCGGGGCGTAAGCCTGCCGCAGGACGGTCTCTGCCCGGGTGCCGGGGGTGTCGAAGCCGAGGACGAGCCGGTCGGGGCGGAGGGTGTCCTCGATCGCGCTGGACTCCCGGAGGAACTCGGGGTTCCAGGCGATCTCGACGAGGTCGCCGGCCGGGGCGGTGGCCCGGACGAGCTCGGCGAGCTGCGGGGCCGTACCGACCGGGACGGTCGACTTGACGGCGATCACCGCCGGGGCGGTGAGGTGCGGGGCGAGCGTGCGGACGGCGCCGAAGAGCTGGGAGAGGTCGTAACTGCCGCTGCCCGGCTGCTGCGGGGTACCGACCCCGACGAAGTACAGGTCGGCGAAGGCGGCGGCCTCCTCGACCGAGGTGGTGAACTTCAGCCGTCCGCTCGCGGTGTGTTCGGCGAGCAGCCCGTCGAGATCGCGCTCGTAGAAAGGGGCCTTGCCGGTGGCCAGGAGCGCGATCCTGTCCGGGTCGGAGTCGAGTCCCAGCACCTCGTGGCCGAGTTCGGCCATGCACGCGGCGTGGGTGGCGCCGAGGTAGCCGCATCCGACGACGGTCATCTTCATGAGCAGGGTGTCCTTTCGGTGGGTCCGCCGCACGCCGTGGCTCATGTGCAGCTCGTACGGAACGGCTCGTACGGCTCGTACGGCTCGTACGGCACGCGGCCGGGGCCGGGGCCTCCCATCACAGCGGCTGCCGTGCGAGGGGTGGAGGGCTCGCACGGGGGCTCACAACTCGCGCGCACCGCCCGGCGCGAGCCCGGAGGCCCTACCCTCGGTGGCCCGGGCACCCCGACCCGGCCGTTGCCGCGCATCACGGCAGTCGCCTACGGCAGCGGCGCCCGGGCCCGTACCGCCCTCGTGTGCACCACGCTCCGGAGGCAGACCGACTCAGGAGGACGCAGTGACATCGAGGGTCCGCCGGAGCCGCCCGCCCAACGCGGAGCTGGCCCGGCTCGTCGAGGCGTGCGGGGCGAGCCACAAGTCGCTGGCCCACCGGATCAACCAGCTCGCCCAGGAGGCGGGGACGACGACGGAGTACTCCCACACCTCGGTGGCGAACTGGTGCCGGCGCGGGATGACGCCGAAGTGGCCGGTCCCCGAGCTCCTCGCCCAGGCGATCGGCGAGCGGCTCGGGCGGCCCGTCGGCCTCGCCGAGATCGGTATGGGCGACGCGCGGACACCGGACGCGGGCGTGGGGCTGGACTTCCCGAGGGACCCCGATGACGCCGTACGCGCCGCCACTTCGTTCTGGAGCTCCGTGAACCGCCGCGACTTCCTCACCACGGGCGCCTCCGGCTTCGCCGTGTCCGCGTTCACCACCCCGGTCACCCGCTGGCTGGTCACCCCGGCCGACGACACCTCCGGGCACCGGGGCGGTCGCCAGGTCGGCAGGGCGGACCTGGCGGAGTTGCGCGAGGCCGCCGAGGACGCCCGGCGCTGGGACTCCAGGTACGGCGGCGGGAGTTGGAAGGCAGACTCGGTCACCGCCTGCCTCCGGGAACGGGCGGCTCCGATACTGCGGGGCGCCTTCAGTGACGACGTGGGCCGTGAACTCTTCTCCGTCACCGCCGAACTCTCCCGGCTGGCCGGCTGGACCGCCTTCGACGTCGGCGAACACGGCGTCGCACAGAGGCACTTCATCCAGGCGCTCCGGCTGGCCCGGGCCGGCGGAGACGTGCAGCTGGGCTGCTACGTGCTGACCACGATGGCGATGCAGTCGCTGCTGCGGGGGTTCGCGGGCGAGGCCGTCGACATGGCGCAGGGCGCCTACGAACGAGCCAAGGGTCAAGCCGCCCCGCGCGTACTGGCGTTCACCAAACTCATCGAGGCTCGCGCCCACGCCCGCGAGCACGACGCCCGGACCGCCTCCCTCGCGCTGGCCGCCTCCGAGCGACTCCTCGAACGGGCGAAGACGGACAGCGGCGACGAGCCGGCCTGGATCGACTTCTACCACCACGCGCGGCTCTCGGCCGACGCCACCGAGATCTTCCGCGACCTGCGGAACCCGAAGGCCGCCCTCGCGTGGAACCAGCGGGCCGCCGCCATGCCGTCCGGCGCGTTCACCCGCTCCGTCGGGATGCGCCTGGCCATCGTGGCGACCGCCCACCTCCAGGCCCGCGACCTCGACCAGGGCCTCGCCCTCGGCAACCGGTCCGTCGACGTCCTCGCCCGCGTCCGGTCCGCCCGCGCCCTGGACTACGTAGGCGAGTTCAGCGCGGCCCTGACCCCGTGGCGCCGCGAACCCGCCGTCCGGGCGTTCGCGCACCGCGCCCGTACGGAGCTGGGGGTCGCCGCCTGATCGACGCCCGGGCCGTCGCGTCATGGCCGGGGCCCGTGTCGCAAGGTGGGCACACGGTGTCGGTGCCACTCCTGCGGGTTCCGCGACCGCTGCTAGCCTCCGCCCATGATCAAGAGTGCTCCGACGAAACGCATGGGCCGCATACGTCGCATGGCGGGGAGCAGCAGGCCGGAGCGCGTCCTGATCGCCGCCAGTTTCACCAACCGGGTCGGCAACGGTCTGTTCAACGCGGCGTCGGCGCTCTACTTCACCCAGGTCGTGGGCCTGCCGGCAGCGCGGGTCGGCGCCGCGCTCACCATCGCCGGAGTGATCGGTCTGTGCGCGGGGATACCCGGTGGGCATCTCGCCGACCGGCGCGGGGCGCGCACCATCATGATGTCGGCCCTCGCGGTCCAGGCGATGTCGATGGCAGCGCTCGTCCTCGTCGAGAGCTGGGCCGCGCTCACGGTCATCGCGACGGTCGACCAGATCGCCGCGGCGGCGGGCGGGGCTGCCTGGGGCGCTCTGGTGGTCCGGGTCGGGGGCGATCGCCCGGCCCTGTTCCGGGCCAAGCTGCGCACCTTCGTCAACCTGGGCGTCATTCTCGGAACGGTGGGTGCGGGCCTGGCGCTGGCAGCCGACTCCCGTGGCGCGTACGTCGCGCTGATCCTCGGCAACGCGGCGAGCTTCGCCCTGTGCGCGGCGCTCCTGCTCTTCCTGCCCCGTTATCCGGTGCTGGCGGCACCGCCGCAGCAACGCCGCCGGCTCGCTTTCGCGGACCGCCCCTTCCTGACGTTCACCGTCCTCTACGGGGCCATGGGACTGCAGTACCCGGTGGTCTCCCTGCTCCTGCCGATCTGGATCTCCGAACACACCGAAGCGCCGCGCTGGACGGTGGCGGCACTGTTCGCCGTCAACGCCGCCTTCTGCGTGCTGATGCAGACCAGGATCGGCTCCCGTATCGAAACCCCGCACGACGGCGGCAGGGCGTTCCGCACGGCGGGGCTGTTCTTCCTCGTCAGCTGCCCGATGATGGCGCTGGCCGCCTTCACCCCGGTCTGGGTGGCGGCGGGACTGGTCCTGGCGGCGATCTTCGTCCACAGCCTGGGGGAGGTCTGGGAGTCCTCGGCGGCCTTCGCCCTGGGCTTCGGTCTCGCCCCCGACCATGCCCAGGGCCAGTACCAGGGTCTCTTCGGCCTCGGCTTCAGCGCCGGCCAGGCTCTCGCCCCCGCGATCCTCACCACGGTGGTGCTCGGCCTCGGCACGACGGGCTGGCTGCTGCTGGCGTTGTTCTTCGCGGCGCTGGGCGCTGCCGGGCCCCCGCTCGCCCGCTGGGGCGTACGGACCCGGCCTCAGCAGGGGGCTGCCGTCGAGGTGGCGGGATGACCAGGTCGTAGGTGTCAGGCCCGCACCCGCACGCACGTCGGCGTACTCAGGCGGACCGCAGGGACGGGACGGACCGTACCCGGCACGGCCGCCCCGGGAAGGAGCTCACGGCCCCACGGGCTCCCCGTGACCGAGCAGCTCAACAGCTGTACTGGAAAGGGATGTTGGACCCTGGTGGTTGGTTCTGCGGAGAGGCAGGCGAGGCAGGAGGAGGAAGAGGCCGGGGGCGCAGGAGAGGCCGGGGAGACAGGAGAGGCCGGGGTTGCGGGCGGATCGGTCCGAGGTCGGGAGTGACGCTCGCGCCGGTCGTGGCCCCGCGGAGTGAGCCGCCCGTCAGGCGGTCGGCCCGGTGCGGAGCTGCCGTACGTCCTTCACGAGCGCGTACAGGGCGCCGAGGAGGACCACGGCGCTGCTCCAGATCCAGAAGGACGACGCCCCGGCGCGGTAATCCTGAACAGAGACGTAGAGCAGCATCACGCTGACAGGAACGCCGAGGATCGAGATCAGAACGCTGACGCGGTTGGTGGTCACCCGGACATCATCAACGATGGCCCCGGGCCTGCGGAAGTGATCAGAACGCAACGGCAGGCGGCGAGTTCGCGAACCGGGGGGCACGTACGTGCCGTTCGGCTCGGCTCAGAGCGCGCGGGCACGCGGCATGAGGCATGAGGCACGCGGCATGAGGCGACCCATGAGCCCGGCGCGTGGCACCACCGCGTGATCCCAGCACGCGGCCCGGCGCATGGGGGAGCCCCGGACGGTACGCGTCCGGGGCTCCCCCACCTGCCGACTCCGACAACGAATACGCCTACGCCTACTGCGCCGGCGGCAGGTTGCCGATCTGGTTCCGCAGCCGGACGATGTCCTCCTCGGCCTTCGCCAGGCGGGTACGGATCTTCTCGACCACGTTGTCCGGGGCCTTCGCGATGAACGCCTCGTTGCCGAGCTTCCCGAGCGCCTGGGCCTTCTCCTTCTCGGCCCCCGCGAGGTCCTTCGTCAGCCGCTTGTGCTCGGCCGCGACGTCGATCGTGCCGGACAGGTCGAGCGCGACCGTGGCACCGGCGACCGGGAGCGTCGCGGTGGCGTTGAAGCCGTCGCCTTCCGGCTGCAGGCGCAGGAGCTGGCGGATGGCGGCCTCGTGGGCGGCGAGCCGCGTGCCCGACAGGTCCAGGCGGGCCGGGACCTTCTGGCCGGGCTGGAGGCCCTGGTCCGAGCGGAAGCGGCGGACCTCGGTGATGACCCGCTGGAGGCTCTCGATCTCCGCCTCGGCGCCGGCGTCGCGGAATCCGCTGTCCGCCGGCCAGTCGGCGATCACGACGGACTCGCGCCCGGTGAGCGTGGTCCACAGGGTGTCCGTCACGAACGGGACGATGGGGTGCAGCAGCCGGAGCGTCACGTCCAGGACCTCGCCCAGCACGCGCGCCGAGGCCTTGGCCGCGTCGCCGCCCGCGAAGAACGTCGTCTTGGACAGCTCGACGTACCAGTCGAAGACCTCGTCCCACGCGAAGTGGTAGAGGAAGTCGGCGAGTTTCGCGAACTGGTAGTCGTCGTAGTAGGCGTCCGCCTCGGCCACGACCGTGTTCAGCCGGGACAGGATCCAGCGGTCGGTGGCCGACAGCTGTTCCGCCGGGGGGAGTTCACCCTCGACCGTCGCGCCGTTCATCAACGCGAACCGGGTCGCGTTCCAGATCTTGTTGGCGAAGTTGCGGGACGCCTGGACCCAGTCCTCACCGATCGGCACGTCCGTACCGGGGTTGGCGCCCCGCGCGAGCGTGAAACGCAGCGCGTCGGAGCCGTACTTGTCCATCCAGTCCAGCGGATTGACCGTGTTCCCGAACGACTTCGACATCTTCTTGCCGAACTCGTCGCGGACCATGCCGTGGAACGCGATGGTGCGGAAGGGGACCTCGCCGTCCATCGCGTACAGGCCGAACATCATCATCCGCGCGACCCAGAAGAACATCAGGTCGTAGCCGGTGACCAGGACGGAGTTCGGGTAGAACTTCTCCAGGTCGGGCGTCCGCTCCGGCCAGCCCATCGTGGAGAACGGCCACAGTCCGGACGAGAACCACGTGTCGAGAACGTCGGTGTCCTGCGTCCAGCCCTCACCCGTCGGCGGCTGCTCGTCGGGGCCGACGCAGACGGTCTCGCCGTTCGGGCCGTGCCAGACGGGAATCCGGTGCCCCCACCACAACTGCCGTGAGATGCACCAGTCGTTGAGGTTGTCGACCCAGTCGAAGTACCGCTGCGAGAGTTCTGCGGGGTGGATGTCGACGCGGCCGTCGCGGACCGCGTCGCCGGCGGCCTCGGCGAGCGTCTCGACCTTCACCCACCACTGGAGGGACAGCCGGGGCTCCAGCGTCGTCTTGCAGCGCGAGCAGTGGCCGACGGAGTGGACGTACGGGCGCTTCTCCGCGACGATCCGGCCCTCGGCCCGCAGGGCGGCGACGATGGCCGAGCGGGCCTCGAAGCGGTCGAGTCCCTCGAACGGGCCGTGCGCCGTGATGATGCCGCGTTCGTCCAGGACCTCGATCGAGTCGAGGTCGTGGCGCTGGCCGATGGCGAAGTCGTTCGGGTCGTGGGCGGGCGTGACCTTGACGGCTCCGGTGCCGAACTCCGGGTCGACGTGGGTGTCGGCGACCACCGGGATCGTGCGGTCGGTCAACGGCAGCTTGATCCGCTTGCCGATCAGGTGGGCGTAGCGCTCGTCGTCGGGGTGGACGGCGACGGCGGTGTCGCCGAGCATCGTCTCGGCACGGGTCGTGGCGACGACGATGGTGTCGTCCCCCTCGCCGTACTCCATGGAGACGAGCTCACCGTCGTCGTCCTGGTAGTCGACCTCGATGTCGGAGATGGCCGTCAGACAGCGCGGGCACCAGTTGATGATGCGCTCGGCGCGGTAGATCAGGCCGTCGTCGAACATCTTCTTGAAGACGGTCTGGACGGCCCGGGACAGGCCCTCGTCCATGGTGAAGCGGTCCCGGCTCCAGGCCAGGCCCGCACCGAGGCGTCGCATCTGGCCGGCGATCTGGCCGCCGGACTCGGCCTTCCACTCCCAGACGCGCTCGACGAAGGCTTCGCGTCCCAGGTCGTGGCGGGACTTGCCCTCCTTGGCGAGCTCGCGCTCGACGACGTTCTGGGTGGCGATGCCGGCGTGGTCCATGCCGGGCTGCCACAGCGACTCGTACCCCTGCATCCGCTTGCGGCGGGTGAGGGCGTCGATCAGCGTGTGCTCGAAGGCGTGGCCCAGGTGGAGCGATCCAGTGACGTTCGGCGGCGGGATGACGATCGTGTACGGCGGCTTCTCGCTCTTCGCGTCGACCTCGAAGTACCCGCGTTCCACCCAGCGCTCGTACAGCGGCCCCTCTACCTCGGCCGGCGTGTACTGGGTCGGCAGTTCGGAGGTGGGCGCTGTCTGCTGCTGAGTCTCGTCGGTCACGACGACCATCCTATGACCCGGGCCCTTCGGACGCCCTGCCCCACGGGGGCCGCCCGCCGGACCCGCCTTCCCCTCATCCCTCCGGCGGCGGAGCCGTCACCCGCCCCGTGAGCGCGGCGAGCGAATTGCGTACGTGCGTCATGCGGGCGTGCAACTCGTCGCGGCTCACCTCGTGTTCACGCAGTATGCGTTCGGTCTCGCGGACCACCCGCTCCTCGCGCACGCGGGCCTCCGAGAAGAGTTCGGCGGCGCGGGCCTCCGCGTCCTCCTGGCCGTGCCGCGCGGCCTCCTCGGCCTCCGTGCGCCCGCGCCGCGCCGCCGCGAGGACGGCGTCCGCGCGGGCCATCAATCCGTCGTGACGCTCCGTCAATTGTGTTTCATGTGCGAGCAGTTCGGCCTCTGCGGCCTTGTGGCGCTCGGCGTGCTCCTGCTCCTGGTGCGTGAGGACGCTGGACGTACGGGCCCGGGTCTGGGCCATCAGCTCCTCACCCTCCGCACGGATCCGCGCGGCGTCATCGCCCGCCTGCGCGAGGAGGTCCGCCGCCGCCCGGCGGGCCTCGGCGAGGACGCGTTCGGCGTCCTCCCCGGCCTGGGCCCGCACCTTCCCGGCGTACGCGCGGGCGGCGTCCCGCGCCTCGCGCCCGGCGGCCTCGGCCGCGTCCCGTACCGCCTGTGCGGCCTCCTGGGCGGCCGCGCCGGACTCGGTCGCCTCCTCCTCGGTGAGGGCGAGGATGGACCGGGCGCGCTCGCTCAGCTCCTGGTACGTCTGCGGGGCGAGGCCCGCGACCTGCTCGGTCAGCCGGGCCGACTCGGCCGCCAGCTCCTCCGCGCGGGCGGTCAGCCGGGAGAGCTCGTCCAGGGCCGCGTCCCGCTCCGCCGAGAGTGCGGCGACGAAACGATCCACCTGCTCCGGGCGGTAGCCACGTCCTCGTCCCCCCACGAAGCCATGTCCGGACACCGGTGCAGCACTCATCCCTGAAGCCCTCTCTTCCGCACGCCGCCATCGATCCTGAGGTCAAGGATGCGGCAATTGAGCCGGAAGTCGGAATCGATCAGCCGCTTTCCGGACGGAAGCGACCGGCGTCACAGCCCGGCGGCGTCCGCGAACGCCCACCGCAAACACCCCCAAGGAATACCCGGCCGCACCGGGCCGGACACGCGAAAGCGCCCGCCCCTTCGAACGGAGAGTTCGAGAGGGCGGGCGCCTCGGCGCCGGCAGGGCACCTGATCGAGCCATCGGATCGAGCCATCGGCTCAGGCGTCGGATCACACCGCCGGATCAGGCGGTGGATCGTGCGATCAGATCAGGCCATCCCACATCTGTTCCAGCAGCACCGACCACCAGCTCTCCGGCGAGGCCAGCGCCGCCGGGTCCAGCGCCGCCAGGGCCGCCTGGAAGTCGACGGTCCAGCGGCCGGCCTGCTCCGGGTTCAGCCCGTACCGCAGCCGCCACATCCGCCCGAGCAGGGCCATGCACCGGACGAACTCGGGGAGCCCCGTGTTCACGAACTGCGGCAGCACCGACTGCCCGCCCGGACCGGCCTCCACGGGCACGGCGACGATGTTCGCCGTGCCGTACTGGACGCAGATCGCCCGGCCGAAGTCCGTACCCATCACCAGGTACGCCCCCGCGTCCGGCGCGGGCCGCACCTGGCGCTGCGCGGCCAGCTCGGCGAGGGTCGGCACGACCGGCTGGCCGGGCTGGGCCCAGAAGAACGGCCCGAAATCGGCGGGCAGCCCCGCCCAGACCAGGGTCCGGCCCACCGTCTCCGGCACACCCTGCCGGGACACGGCCCGCTCGTCGAAGCGGAGCACGCCCTGCGGACCGAACGCCTGGAGCAGCTCCTCCGCCACCCCTTCCGGCCCGACCGGCGGCGCGGGCTGTACGGGCGGCAGCGGCGCACGCACCGGGGCGGGCCGCGCCGGGCCGTCCGCCACCTGGTGCAGCTCGCCCTGGTGGGTGAGGAGGTGCCGCATGCCCTGCTGACGGCTCGCGTGGTCGGTGCCGTACGGGGCGACGCTGGTGATCCGTACCTGCGGCCACATCTCGCGGATCATCCGCGCGCAGTAGCCGCCGGGCAGCTCGCAGGACTCCAGCTCGGTGTGGAGCTCGATGACCTGCTGGGGCGGCACGTTCATGCCCCGCAGCTCGTAGAGCATCTGCCACTCCGGGTGCGGAGTGCCCGGCGCCGAACGCCGGATGAGCTGCTGCTCACTGCCGTCGGGCGCGCGGTACCGCAGCACCGCCTGGTAGCCGGGTCCCACGGTCGGCGGCTGGGCGGGCTGTTGCGGGTAGCCGTAGGCGGGCGGCGGCGGGGGTACGACCCCGGGCCCCGGCACCCCCGCGACGGGGGGCGGCGGGCCGGGAGGCCCCACCGGGACGCCGGGCATGCCGCCGACCGGAGGACCGACCGGCGGCGCGGCGAACACCGTCTCGGCATGGTGCACGTCACCGCGCGGACCCGGCGGGGCGGGCGGACCGGGCGGACCGGGCGGTGCCGGAACACCGGGCTGCGCGGGCGGACCGGGAGGCGTCGGAGGACCGGGCGGACCGGAAGGCGTCAAAGGACCGGGCGGTGCCGGCGGCTGCGGCATACCCGGTCCGCCGACCGCGGGAGCCAGCTGCGTCGGTACGTAACCGGCGGCGGGCACCCCGGGCGCACCCGGGCCCGAGACCGGCGGGGGCGCGACGGGACGAACGCCCGGAATGCCCGGGGCGCTCGGCGGCGGGGGCACCGTACTGGGGCGCGGGGCGCGCGGCGGGGCCACGGCCTTGCTGGTCGCCGCGTCCGCGATGTCCTCGGCGTCGGGAGGGGTGCCCGGCCCCCGCTTCGGCGGCGGCGTGCCGCCCGTCATCAGCGTGGTCGGGGCGTCGGCCGGAACGTTCGGCGCGGGCGCGCCCTCGTCGTCGGCGCCCGAGAGCGGCGGGGCGAACACGGTGGCGGGCAGCGGGACCGCCGCGTCGTCCGAGCCGCGGTTGGTGTCCGTACCGGCCCACGGCGTGGCGCCGTCCGGTACGGGCGCGGCGGCCGGGGAACCGGTCGCGGGCACCCCGTCCGAGGCGGTCGGCTCGTGGTCCTCGGGCTCCTGCGGGGCGGGCCGGGCGGAGGGTACGGACGGCACGGCATCGCTCACGACGACGCCACCACCGACCTCACCTGTACCGCCGGAACCACCAGCACCATCGGAACCGCCGGCCCCACCGGCAGCCGCGTCGGACGGCTGCTCACGCCTGCCGTCCGGAATGCCCAGCTTGTCGGCCGCTTCCTGGAGCCACTCCGGCGGCGTCAGCAGGAAGGAGGTCTGGTTCAGGTCGATGCGCGCGGGCGCCCGGGGGGCGGGCGCGGCGTCCTGCGGGGAGCCGTACTCCTCCTCGTAACGCCGTATCACCTCGCCCACCGGCAGGCCCGGCCACAGGGTGGCCTCGCCGCTGTCGCGGGCGATGACCAGCCGCTGCCGGCCGCCGTCCGAGACGGGGCCCTCCGGGCGGTCCTCCGCCCACACCACGAAGCCCAGATCGAACTCGCGGACCCGCACCTCCCGGTGCTGGTAGGCGGGCACGTCACCGTTGACCCACTCGTCGGCCCGCTCCTGCGCCTGTGCGAACGTCACCATCGCGCTCAGCCCTCCACCGGGACGGCACGCGCGAAGCCGCCGTCCACCATCAGGTTCGCCACCGTCTCCAGCTCCTGCGGGCTGCCCGCCAGGCGCTGGAGGAACGCGTCGAAGTCGGCGCCGCACGGCAGCAGCAGCCGCTCGGACCGCTCCTGGACCGTCAGGTCGTTCCGGTCGCGCGCGTCGTCGTACGCGCAGAACCAGACCGAGCCGATGCCGCTCCCCTTCACCTTCACCGCCAGCAGACCGCCCTGGACGAACGCGATCCCCAGGAAGTCCTTGGTGAAGTGGTCCCGCAGGCACTTGTTGACGTAGACGAGGTCGTTGACCGCCGCCTCCTCGCGCACCGTGAAGAACGGCTGGTCCACCAGGAGCCCCAGTTCGGGGTCGAGCGCGGTACCGACCGGGGCGGAGCCGCCCGCCGCCTTGAGGAACGAGCGGTACGCGCCCGGCAGCCGGTACCCCAAGTCCTCCTCGGCGCCCTGGATCTGCTGTTCGGACACCGCGACGGCACCCTTCGGCAGCCGGAAGTGCGCGGGCCGGGTGCCCTGCAACGGCCGCGTGCCACGCCGCTCGTGGTCCACCGGGGTCGTCGTCAGACCGGCGTGGTGGCGCAGCAGCGGCTTCACGTCGACCGGTACGAGCTCCATCCGGCGGGTGCCCGACACGTGGTGCCAGGTCCAGCCGTGCGGGGTCGCGACGGAGGGGATCGTGTCCCACAGCTCGTGACCGGCCGCCGCCAGCGCCGCGTTCGCCGACACGTAGTCGGTGAGCCGGAGTTCGTCGATGCCGAAACCCTCCGGCGGATCGGCGATCTCCGCCGCCGCGCGCGCGTACGGGGAGAAGTCCGGGTGACCGTTCGCGTCGATCCGCACCCCCCTCGGGTGGCGCGACGCCCGGACCGGGTCCGGGAAGTGCACGACCTGCCCGGCGTAGGCCGCGTTCGGTGGCGCGGCTTGCTGCCCGAGCCGACCTGTCGTCATGGCGGTTGCCCCCTGCTGCGTCCGGTGTTCCGCACAGCCTATGCGGTGGCGCAACAGCCAGGGCCGCCCCTTTCCCGGCCGTCACCGACCGTCACATCCAGGTGACGGAAGAGCGACGGTTGGGCGGCTTTGAGCGACACGCTGTCCCCAATACCGCCCCAGCTTCCCCACCGTCCGACACATTTGGCAGGCTGTCCCCCGCAACTCGGGGGATTGCACGGGAGGAATTCGACGCCATGCACGACGTACATACAGTCACTTCCGGGGACCCGCGCCTCAGCTGGAGCACCACCGACTCCAACCGCGTCCCCCGGCTGCTCCACCGACGCGACGGCATCCTGCCGGCCGTGGCCGCCGCGCTGTCCGTACGCGGGGAGACGCTCACCTGCACCGCGGGCAAGGGGGACCAGCCACCCGTCCTGCACCACCTCGTCCAGGACTTCCTGGACACCCTCCCCACCAGCCAGCGCGAACGTTTCACCGGTCGCTGCCCCGAGGCGATACTCCTCTCCCGGCAGCTCACCGCAGCGGAGGGAACCCGCTCCAAACGCGCCCAGCGCAAACCCCTCACCAGCGGCGAAGCCCGGCGCGCGCTCAAGCACGGCCGCCTCACCGCCCGCCACATCCGCGAGGACGGCGACCCCCGGCACGGAAGTTACGCGGCGCCCTGCCGCTCCTGCTCGGTGATGCTCGCCCACTTCGGCGTACGCCCCGTCGACCTCACCGCCAACGGCGCGGCCACCTCGGCCGAGAAGGGCTGACGGCGTCCCCATGCAGAACGTGAGCCAGCACGATCCCGGCCGGCGGATTCCGGGGCAGCACGACCTGAGCCGGCACGACCCGATCCGGGACCACAGCACCCGCTTCACCCCCGCCGTCGAGAAGGCCCTGCGCGCGGCGGGCTGGGAGCCCGGCCGCTGGATCATCCGGCAGGCCGAGGAGTGGGCCGACGCGCTGCGCGCCCACACCTCGCCGGCGGGACACGAGCACGCGGTGTTCCCGGCGGTGGTCGAGGCGTGGGCGGAGTTCGGCAACCTGCACATCCCGGCCCCCGGACCCGGCCGGCAGATCGCCCCCGCCTCCGTGCGCATCGACCCGCTCGGCGGCCTCCACCTCGCCCGCACCCTGGGCGACCTCGGCCGGGCCCTGGAGACCGAGATCAGCCCCCTGGGCCAGGAGAGCGAGGGGCAGGCGGTCCTCGCGATGGACACCGAGGGGCGGGTCTACAGCGTCGACCACACCGGCGACTGGTTCCTCGGCGCGGACATCGACCGGGCCCTGAACACCCTCCTCACCGGCATCCAGCCGACCCGGCTGACGTCGGGCTGAGGGGGCGGGCCGGGGAGGCGTGGCGCTACGCGCCGAGCAGCCCCTCGATCGCCTCGGCGACCGCTGCCGCCTGGAGGTCGCGGCCGGTGCGGTTCGGGTGGACGTACCAGGGGAGCCGGTGGCCCCCGTAGCTCACCTCGGAGCCCTCCAGCAGGGCGCCGACACCGCGCCGGGCCCCGTCGCAGCCGGTCGTGGTGCCGGTCCGGGCGTAGAGGTCGACGTAGGTCGCCCCCGCCTCTTCGGCCGCCTCCCGCATGAGGTCGCCGAGGGGCCGCTGCACACCGGCGTCCAGGAACGTCAGGGCGTCCTGCCCGATGTCCGCGAACGGCTTCTCCGAGCCGCCCGGAACCTCCGCCAGGCACCGGCTGGTGTCGGCGGGTACGAGCCGGGGGTAACCGACCAGCACCACACGGGCGTTCGGGGACCGGGCCTTCACCTGGTCGAACATCCGGCCCAGATCCTGACGGACGGCGGCCATGCGCCCTGCGAGCCACCGCGCGCCCTCCCCCTGGAAGTACGCGGCGCACTCCGAGGCGGGCGAGGCCGCGTCGACCGGTTCGGCGGGCATCATCGACCCCTCGGCGCCGCGCAGCCGTGGTGAGCACTGCTTGAGGATGCTCGCGACCCCGGCCGTGTTGCCGCCGAGGCTGCCCACCACCAGCCCGGTATCCGGACCGAGCGCCGCCTCCTGCGGGGCGATCCGCTCCCCACCGGCCCGCTCCCCACCAGCCCGCTCCCCACCGGACGGCGGGAAGCTCTGCGCCTCCCACACGTCGCGGATCCTGGCGCCACCGCAGGACACGTCCGCCCGCACGTCGAGCCGTACACCGGCCGGGGCGAGCCTCTCGACGACCTTGACCGGGTAGTTCTCGGCGGACCGCACGCACCCGGCGGGGCCGCGCGTGGGGGCGATGCCGAAGTTGCCGGTGGAGGAGTCGCCGATGAACACGGTCTCCACCGGAGCGGCTGCGGCGGGTGCGGCGGATACGGCAACTGGGGCCGGGGCGGCGGCCGTCGCCCACAGCCCGAGCGCGACGAGCGCGGCGGCAGCGGTCTTGCGCACGCGAGTTCCTTCCGAGGAGCGAGGATGCGAACCCACGGATATCACGTTGCGGGATCGCCCGACCACCCAGGGTCAGCGACCCTTCGTGGGGCGTAACCGGACAAGCGCGACCTGTCGACCCGCCGGTGGCGGAGAGCGCACCCGCACGGCGCGGTGAGGTGGAACGTTCCGTGATCCCGAGTCGTCTTCGCACTCGGCGGACCCCTCTTCGTACGCGGCCGCCTCGCCCCGTCCTCGTCCGACGGGACAGCCTTCAGGGACCGGACCATCCGCACGGGACCACCGCGCGAAAGCGAAGGAGCATGTCGTGTCAGGACAACGCAGGGCGGACGGCACGCCCGCCTCCTCCGGAGGGCGGCGCCGACGGCGTACGGGCCGCCGTACGGGACGGTGGATCGCGACAGCCGCGTCCATCCTCGTCCTGGGCGCGGCGGGCACCGGCGGCTGGGCGTACTCCCACCTCAGCGGCAACATCAAGGGCGCCGACCTGGACGACTCACTCGGCGGCGACCGGCCCGAGGCCGCGGCCGGGGGCCAGAACATCCTCGTCATCGGCTCGGACAGCAGGAAGGGACTCGGCGACGCCTACGGCAAGAACCTCACCACCATGCAGTCCGACACTCTGATGCTGCTGCACACCGGAGGGGACGGGAAGTGGGCCTCCGTCGTCTCCTTCCCCCGTGACTCCTGGGTGCGCATCCCGTCCTGCGCGCGGGGCGACGGCTCCACCACCAAGCCCCACCCGTTCAAGATCAACGAGGCGTACGCCATCGGCGGGTCCACCGGCGACGAGGTCAAGGCCGCGGCCTGCACCATCAAGACCGTCGAAGCCAACACCCACGTGCGCGTGGACCACTTCCTGATCGCCGACTTCCACGGTTTCACCGGAATGGTCAACGCCCTCGGAGGCGTGGAAGTCTGCCCGAAGGAGGACATCCACGACACCAAGGCCCACCTCGACCTGAAAGCCGGCTGCCAGCTCGTCCGGGACGACAAGGCCCTCGGTTACGTGCGCGCCCGCTACGGCATCGGCGACGGCTCGGACATCGGCCGCATCGGCAGGCAGCAGGAGTTCATGCAGTCACTGGCGGCCCGCGCCAAGTCCAAGCTGTACAACCCCACCGCGCTGTACGGCTTCCTCGACTCCGCCACCAAGTCGCTGACCGCCGACCAGGACTTCGCCGGCATCAAGCCGCTCTACAGCCTTGCCGGCAGCCTCAAGGGCATGGCCACCGATCGCATATCCTTCCTGACCGTCCCCAACTACCCCCGCGAGCGCGACATACCGACGGACAAGGCGAACGTGACCTGGCAACAGCCGGCGGCCCTGAACCTGTTCAAGGCCCTGAACGAGGACCGTGAGACAACTCCGGCCGCCCTCAAACAGGCTGCCGGCGAACTCCCCGCGCCGGCCGGCACGGTCAGCGTCACCGTCCTCAACGGCACCGGCACCCGGGGCAAGGCCGCGGAGGTCGCCGAAGGGCTCCGCGCCCTCGGCTTCCAGATCGCCGGCACCGGCAACGCCCCCGCCCACGCCGGGAGGACCACCCTCGCCTACACCCCGGACAAGGCGGAACAGGCCAAGGCCCTCGCAGGTCGGCTGCCAGGTCTCACACCGACCCCCGCCGCACCGGACGCCTCCGCGGGCATCACCCTGACCATCGGGCCCGACTTCCCGGCTCTCACCGACTGACGCCCGGCCACGGGGGCTGCCGCACGGACCGGCTCAAAGGCGCTACCGCGCCCCGGCCTCGCCCGCCGCCTTCCGAGCGCCACCCTGTCCCGGCAGCACCTCGATCGGTACGGACTCCGCCTCGGGGGCGACCACGACCTCCGGGACGTCCACGGCCTCAGGAACGTCCGCGACCTCCGCCACGTCGGCCACCGCCACGTCGGCCACCGGCGCGTCCGGGAGCACCGCCGACACCCGGAAGCCGCCCGCGTCGGTCGGGCCCGAGACGAAGACACCGCCGAGCGCGGTCACCCGTTCCCGCATCCCGACGAGCCCGTTGCCGCCGCTCGGGAGGTGGGCGTCGGCGGCAGCGGCGTCGGACGGGCCGTTCTCCACCTGCATCGCGACCTCCGCCTCGCGGTGCGCGAGCCGTACCCACGTCTTCGCGCCGGCCGCGTGCTTGTGCACGTTGGTCAGCGCCTCCTGCACCACCCGGTACGCGGTCCGCTCGACCTGCGGGGCGTACGGGCGCGGGTCGCCGTCCACCGACAGCTCCACGGTCATGCCCGCCTGCCGGGACTGGGCGACCAGCGCCTCCAGCTCGCCGAGGCGCGGCCCGTCCTCCGGCGCCGACGCGGCGGCGGCCGCGGCAGCGGCGGCCCGGCCCACCGAGGCCAGCGGCTGGCGGCCGTCCCCCGGGCCCGGCCCCGCGCCCGCCCCCGTACGCGGCGCGACCAGGGTGTCCCCGCTGCGCAGCACGCCCAGCATCTCGCGCAGCTCGGTCAGCGCCTGGCGCCCCATGTCGCCGACGAGCGCGGCGTTCCGTACCGCCTTCGCCGGGTCCTTCGGCGCGATGGCCTGGAGCGCCGCCGCGTGCACCACCATCAGGGACACCCGGTGCGCCACCACGTCGTGCATCTCGCGGGCGATCCGGGTCCGCTCCTCCGTACGCGCCCACTCCGCGCGCTCCTCGGCCCGGTCCGCGAGCAGCGACAGCTCCCGCTCCAGCGAGTCGGCCCGTTCGCGCAGGCTCTCCATCAGCCGTCGGCGCGCGCCGATGTAGAGGCCGAAGAGGAGTGGGGGCGCCGTCAGACCCAGCGCCATGAAGAGGGAGACGACCGGGGCGTACCAGTCCCCCGGCACGGCGGCGGAGGACGCCTGGTCGACGAGGTTCCGGCTCAGCCGCACGAACGTGACGACGAAGCTGCCGACCAGCGACATCCCGGTCAGGACGACGGTGATCCTGCGCGGTACGTCGGAGGCGGCGAGCGAGTAGAGGCCGACGAGGCCCATCAGGAAGCCGACCTCGGCGGGCGTGGTCGCGATCGACACCAGCACCACGACGATGGGCCACCGGCGCCGCAGCACCAGGACCGACCCGGCCAGCAGCCCGAAGAGCACGCCGACCGGTACCGGCAGCCGGGCCTCCTGGGCGAACTGGATCCCCTCCAGCCCGCACTCCAGCGCCGAGACCAGCGCCAGCCCGACGTCCAGGGCGACACCGCGCCGCCGTTCCCACCACCAGTAGCCGCGGGTGGTCATTCCCGCCGCCTCCCGGTCTGCCCCCGTTGCGGTCATGCCATCCACCCTACGGGCGGGCGCATCCCATTTTCGGGTGACCGCAACAGCACGACACGTGTTCGAGCGACGGGGGGAGCCGGGGAGGGATCCCAGGAAGCGGCGCTTCACGAGGCCTACCAGCAGCAGAGGGTTTTCCGGGCGATCACGGCCACGTGATCGATGCCACCGGCGGGTGGGCGGCGGCGCCTGCGGCTGAATTCCGACATCGAACACCGGAGACGGCTTGCCTCGCACATCCCGAAAAGTACCCATCCGCACCGTCGCATCGAGGGGCGGGGGTACGGCATAGTAGGGGCTGCCGATCACCCGGTTCCACAGAATCGGGCACATAGGGCAATCCATCCCGGGTCGTCTAATGGCAGGACAAATGGTTTTGGTCCATTGAATGAGGGTTCGATTCCTTCCCCGGGAGCTCTTCGACGCGGGCCCCGACCTCACCGGTCGGGGCCCGCGCCCGTTTCCGGCAGGTGCACCCCCGGTATCCTGCGGGTGACCGCACCCGAAAGCCGAAGGGCACATCCGTGAGCGCCAGCAGCCCCGCAGCAGTCGTCGTCCTCGCAGCGGGTGGAGGCACCCGCATGAAGTCGAAGACGCCCAAGGTCCTCCACGAGGTCGCCGGGCGCTCGCTCGTCGGGCACGTCGTCGCCGCCGCCCGCGAACTCGCCCCCGAGCGGCTCGTCGTGGTGGTCGGGCACGCCGGCGAGCAGGTCGTCGCGCACCTCGAAGCGCACGACGCGGGTGTACGCACCGCCTTCCAGGCCGAGCAGAACGGCACCGGCCACGCCACCCGCATCGGGCTCCAGGAGCTCGGCGGGGTCGAGGGCACGGTGATCGTCGTCTGCGGCGACACCCCGCTGCTCTCCGGCGAGACGCTCGGCGCGCTCGCCGCCACCCACGCCACGGACGGCAACGCCGTCACCGTGCTCACCGCCGAGGTGCCGGACTCCACCGGGTACGGCCGGATCGTGCGGGACCCGGTCAGCGGCGCGGTCACCGCGATCGTCGAGCACAAGGACGCGAGCCCGGCCCAGCACGCGATCCGGGAGATCAACTCCGGGGTCTTCGCCTTCGACGGCCGGCTGCTCGCGGACGCGCTCGGCAAGCTGCGCTCGGACAACAGCCAGGGCGAGGAGTACCTCACCGACGTGCTCTCGATCGTCGGCGAGGCGGGCCACCGGGTCGGCGCCTCGGTCGCGAAGGACCACCGGGAGATCCTCGGCATCAACAACCGGGTACAGCTCGCCGAGGCCCGCCGCCTGCTGAACCAGCGGCTGCTGGAGCAGGCCATGCTGGCCGGCGTGACGATCGTGGACCCGGCGTCGACGCTGGTCGACGTGACGGTCACCTTCGGGCAGGACGCCGTGGTGCACCCCGGTACGCAGCTGCTCGGCGCCACCCACGTCGCGGAGGACGCCGAGGTCGGCCCGAACTCCCGGCTGAAGGACACCGTGGTACACGAGGGCGCCCGGGTCGACAACACGGTCTCCGACGGTGCCGAGGTCGGCCCCGGTGCCACCGTGGGCCCGTACGCCTACCTGCGGCCTGGCACGAAGCTCGGCGCGAAGGCGAAGGCCGGTACGTACGTCGAGATGAAGAACGCCACGATCGGCGAGGGGACCAAGGTCCCCCACCTGTCCTACGTGGGCGACGCGACCATCGGCGACCACAGCAACATCGGCGCGGCCAGCGTGTTCGTGAACTACGACGGGGTGAACAAGCACCACACCACGATCGGCTCGCACTGCCGTACCGGCTCGGACAATATGTTTGTGGCACCGGTCACGGTCGGGGACGGGGTTTACACCGCCGCGGGCTCGGTCATCACCAAGGATGTACCGGCAGGTTCGCTGGCCGTGGCCCGGGGCCAGCAGCGGAATATCGAGGGCTGGGTCGCGCGCAAGCGGCCCGGAAGCGCCGCCGCTCAGGCCGCCTTGGCCGCCACGCAGGATTCCGACGGCGAAAGCTGACCGGAAACACGTGCGCCGGAGTCGGCGTACCGTGATAGATGCTCACCCATTTCGGCTGGCACGTTGCACATCGGGACACATGCGTGCAACGGTCAGATACACGTCTGAGGAGACTGTGCTGTGACCGGGATCAAGACGACCGGCGAGAAGAAACTGATGTTCTTCTCCGGCCGCGCCCACCCCGAGCTGGCCGAGGAGGTCGCACACCAGTTGGGTGTCGGTCTCGTGCCGACGAAGGCCTTCGATTTCGCCAACGGTGAGATCTACGTCCGCTTCCAGGAGTCCGCGCGCGGAGCCGACTGCTTCCTGATCCAGAGCCACACGGCTCCGATCAACAAGTGGATCATGGAGCAGCTGATCATGCTGGACGCGCTGAAGCGCGCCTCGGCACGTTCGGTGACGGTGATCGTGCCGTTCTACGGTTACGCCCGCCAGGACAAGAAGCACCGCGGTCGCGAGCCGATCTCGGCGCGTCTGGTCGCGGACCTGATGAAGACGGCGGGTGCCGACCGCATCCTCACCGTCGACCTGCACACCGACCAGATCCAGGGCTTCTTCGACGGCCCGGTCGACCACCTCTTCGCGCTGCCGATCCTCGCCGACTACGTCGGTGCCAAGGTCGACCGCTCGAAGCTGACGATCGTCTCCCCGGACGCCGGCCGCGTACGGGTCGCCGACCGCTGGTGCGACCGTCTGGACGCCCCGCTGGCGATCGTGCACAAGCGTCGCGATAAGGACGTTCCGAACCAGGTCAGCGTCCACGAGGTCGTCGGCAACGTCGAGGGCCGGGTCTGTGTCCTGGTCGACGACATGATCGACACCGGTGGCACGATCTGCGCCGCCGCCGACGCCCTGTTCGCGCACGGCGCCGAGGACGTCATAGTGACGGCCACCCACGGTGTCCTCTCCGGCCCGGCCGCGGACCGGCTGAAGAACTCCAAGGTCAGCGAGTTCGTCTTCACGGACACCCTGCCGACCCCGGGCGAGCTGGAGCTCGACAAGATCACGGTGCTCTCCATCGCCCCGACGATCGCGCGCGCGGTGCGCGAGGTCTTCGAGGACGGTTCGGTCACCAGCCTGTTCGAGAGCGACGAGCACTGACCGGTACGTACCTGACCGGTACGCGTCGGCTCTGACCGCTGCACACGGTTCCGCCACGTTGCACGAGTAACCCGCAGGTCAGCGGGGCGCTGGTGCGGGCGGTACTGATCCACTTGGGGGACGGCCTCCCCGCCGGGTAGACTCACGGAGTTGCTCGGCGAGGGAGGCCGTACTCATGTACGGCGGTCCGTTATCGACGCGCTCTTCGTAGCAGGCCATCAAGTCGTGGCCGGGTGACCAGTCCATTTTCGTCACCTCACGAGGAGTGCAGCCATGGCCGACCAGATCAACCTCGCCGTCGAAGCCCGTTCCGAGTTCGGCAAGGGTGCCGCCCGTCGCGCCCGTCGCGCCAACCTGGTCCCCGGAGTCGTCTACGGCCACGGCGCCGAGTCCGTGCACGTCAACCTGCCGGCCCACGAGCTCCAGCTCGCGCTCCGCACGCCGAACGTCCTGATCGGTCTCGAGATCGACGGCAAGAGCGCGCTGGTCATCCCGAAGGCCGTGCAGCGCAACGCCCTCAAGGGCAACATCGAGCACGTCGACCTGCTGACCGTCAAGCGCGGCGAGAAGGTCAACGTCGAGATCGCCGTCGAGACCGAGGGCGACCTGGCCCCGGGCGCCTTCCTGCTGGAGTTCGTCCAGAACACCCTGAGCGTCGAGGCCGAGGCCACCCACATCCCCGAGTCCGTGACGGTCTCCGTCGCCGGCCTGACCGCTGGTGACTCGATCCTCGCCAAGGACATCACGCTGCCGAAGGGCTCCGTGCTCTCCGGTGACGAGGACGCCATCGTGCTCCAGGTCGTCTCCGCGCAGGCCGAGGAGCCGGCCGCCGAGACCGCCGAGACCACCGAGGCCTGAGCCTCCGTCTCGCACCGACCTGCTTGACCGACGGGGCGGCGGCCTCCCTTCCCGGGAGTCCGCCGCCCCGTCGGCCTGTGCGGGGCACCTGGCCCGTACGACCCGTACCGGCCCCCGCACTCCGGCCCGTTCCGCCCGGCCCGCATCCGAGGAGACAGCGCGCAGATGTCCGACGTCACCGACCCCTGGCTCATCGTGGGCCTCGGCAACCCCGGCCCCGAGTACACCGCGAACCGGCACAACGTCGGCTTCATGGTCGCCGACCTGCTGGCGGAGCGGATCGGCGGGAAGTTCAAGCGGGCGCAGAAGGCGCAGGCGCAGGTGCTGGAGGGGCGCATCGGCCCGCCCGGACCGGGGAACCGGCGCGTGATCCTGGCGAAGCCGCAGTCGTACATGAACCTGTCGGGCGGCCCGGTGACGGCGCTGCGCGACTTCTACAAGGTGCCGACGGACCACGTCGTCGCGATCCACGACGAGCTGGACGTCGACTTCGGCGCGCTGCGGCTGAAGCTGGGCGGCGGCGACAACGGGCACAACGGGCTGAAGTCGATGACCAAGTCGATGGGCCCGGAGTACCACCGGGTGCGCTTCGGCATCGGCCGCCCGCCGGGCCGGATGCAGGTCGCGGACTTCGTGCTGAAGGACTTCTCCTCCACCGAACGCAAGGAGCTCGCCTACCTGGTGGACCGGGCGGCGGACTCGGTGGAGTCGCTGCTCGCGGACGGGCTGGAGCGGGCTCAGGGGACGTACAACTCCTGAGCGTCCGGGGGGGGCGTCGGTGGCCGGTCCGCGGGAGCGGCGACTCCCTCTCCGCGGCTCAGGTCGGCCGACCTGCGGGAGAGCCGCCTCCGCGTGGGCGTCAGGCTCCGTCCGGCCGGGCCTGGTCGAGGAGTTGCTGGAGGCGCAGCCCCCGGGCGGCGTCGATGCCGGTGCCGGTCCCGGTGCGTACGGCGTCGGCGAACTCCCGGCGGAGCACCGGCCAGCACTCCTCGTGGTCGATGCCGGCGGTGTCGTAGACCAACTCCTCGCCGGGGCCGAAGAGTTCGATGCGGGTCCGGGCGCGGGGCAGCTGGACGCTCCCGGAGAGGGACGCCTGGCTGACCGCTCCGTTCTCGTGCTCGCAGGTCAGCTCGATCCAGCGGCGGGGGTCGCCGGTCCCCCGTACGGAGACGATCGGGGCGACGGCGCTGTCGAGCAGGTCCAGCAGGTGCGGGCCGAGGTCGAGCAGCGCACCGTGCTCCAGGCGCCAGGAGGTGGCGAACTCGCCGCCGAGGAAAGCCCCGTGGAGGTAGCAGGAGCGGGCGCCGGAGACCTCGCGGCCGGCCGCTTCGGCGAGGAAGGCGCGGGTCGCGGGGTGGTAGCGCTTGGTGAGGACGAGCTGCGAGACCACGCCGTGTTCGGCGACCGCGTCGGCGACCGTGCGGGCGGCGGCGAGGTCGGCGCCGAGCGGCTTCTCCAGCAGCAGGGCCTTGCCGGCCTTCGCGGCGCGGGGGGCGAGCGACGCCTGTACGGCGGGCGGTACGGCGAAGGCGACCGCGTCGCAGCCGTCGAGCAGCTCCTCGAAGGAGCCCGCGGCGCGGGTGCCGTAGGCGTCGGCGACCTCGGCGGCGGCCTCCGGGCGGCGGGCCCAGACACCGGTGAGGGTGGTCTCGGGTCCGGCCGCCAGCATCCGGGCGTGCATGGTGCGGGCCCACGGCCCCGCGCCGACCAGGCCGACGCGGACCGGCGGGTGCGGCCAGGCGCCGGTCGGGGTGCTGGTGGCGGGGGGCTGGGGCATGGGGTTCTCCATCGGGGGTGCGGGGCGAGGGGCGTGCGGGCTCAGGCGAGCGCGCCCAGGCGGGCGTCGGCCCGGTCGGGGTCGTAGAGGCGCTCGACGACCATGACGGCGGCCCCGGCGAGGGCGGCGCGGTCGCCGAGCGAGGTGGTGACCACCTGGAGGTGGGCCGTGGTGCGGGGCATCGCCCGCTGGTAGAGGAGTTCGCGCACCCCGGTGAGGAACGGGGTGCTCGCCAGGTCGCCGCCGAGCATCAGGACGCCCGGGTTGAGAAGGGTGACCACGGTGACGAGCACTTCGCCGACGCGCTGTCCGGCGGCGCGGGCGAGCCGGAGGGCGTCGGGCTGTCCGGCGGCGAGGTGGCGGCGCACGTCGGAGCCGGAGGCGGTGGGGATGCCCGCCGCGGTGAGCTGTTCGGCGATGGCCCGGCCGCTGGCCACGGCGGCGAGGCAGCCGTAGGAGCCGCACATGCAGAGCGCGTCGGGCCGGTCGTGCAGGCGGATGTGGCCGATGTCGCCGGCGCCGCCGTCGATGCCCCGGTACATCTCGCCGCCCACGACCATGCCCGCGCCGATGCCGGTGGACGCCTTCACCAGGACGAACGCGCCGCAGTCGGCGTAGTTCTCGCGCTGTTCGGCCAGCGCCATGAGGTTGGCGTCGTTGTCGAGGTAGACGGGGAGCTGGTCCGCCCCCGCGTCCGGGTCCAGGGCGGTCGGGCCGAAGGCGGCCGCGCCGAGGTGTTCGGCGAGCGCGGCGCGCATCCGCTCGCGGACCGGGAAGCGGTCCCAGCCGGGCATGATCGGCGGCTGGACGACCTGGGCGCTCTCCCAGTCGACGGGTCCCGGCACGGAGAGGCCGACGCCGCAGACCCGGTCCGGGGCGGTCCCCGCCTCCTCCAGGAGCGGGCCGAACCAGTGGGCGAGCCGGTCGAGAACGGTGTCGGGGCCGTCCGCGATGACCAGGCTCCCGGTCCGTTCGGCGAGGATCTTCCCCGACAGGTCGACGACGGCGGCACGGCCGTGCCGGGTCTCCAGGTCGGCGACGAGCACCACGGCGTGCGTGGGGTCGAACTCCAGCCGCGCGGAGGGGCGTCCGCCGGTGGAGGTGCCGGTTGCGCCGCGCAGCCAGCCGGCTTTGAAGAGCTGGTCGAGGCGGTGTCCGACGGTGGATCGGGAGAGGCCGGTGGCCTGTTGGAGCTCCCCGCGCGTGGTGGCCTCGCCGCTGCGGATGAGCCGCAGCAGGTGTCCCGCGCTCGCCTGGTTTCCTGCCATGTCGTCGCCGTCCTCGTCCCGTCTCCCGTGCCCCCGCGGGCCGGCCTTCACTGACCCGGCATCAGCCGGGGCCGCTCGCTGTCAGGTTGTCAGCCCTTGTCCGCGCCGCTGGTCAGTCCCTCGGTGAGGAGCCGCTCGGAGGCGAAGAACAGGATTACCACGGGGATGGTGAGGATGACCGAACCGGCCATCAGGACCGTCTTGGAGACCTCGATGCCGTTGGCGAGCTGCTGGAGGCCGAGGGAGACCGTCCACTTGTCCGGGTCGGCGGCGAGGAAGAGGAGCGCGAAGAGGAACTCGTTCCAGGCGATCATGAAGACGTAGAGCCCGGTCGCCATCAGGGTGGGCAGCGCGAGCGGCAGGATCACCTTGCGCACGGTCTGGAGGCGGGAGGCGCCGTCGATGGCGGCGGCTTCCTCGACGGAGAACGGGATGGTGACGAAGTAGTTCTTCATCATGTAGATCGAGACCGGGACCGTCTGCGCGATGTAGACGATGGCGAGTCCGACGAGGCTGCCGGAGAGCCCCATCTTCGCGAACATCACGAAGAGCGGGACGGCGAGCAGGGTGGCCGGGAAGAGGTAGACGGCCAGGAACAGGGCGCTGACGTGCCGGCTGCCGAAGAACTTGAGGCGGCTGACGGCGTACGCGCCGGGCACGGCCGCGGCCAGCGTCAGGGCGACGGTGGCGAGGGCCACCAGGGCCGAGTTGCCGAGCATCCCGAGGAAGCCCTGTCCGCCGTCCTCGGTGGACCTCAGGACACTGCGGTAGGTGTCGAGGGTGAAGTCCTTCGAGGAGACCCAGAGGTTTCCGGGGTCCACGAGCAGCGAGTCGATGGGCTTCACCGACAGCAGCAGCATGTAGTAGAAGGGCGCGATCGTGATCACGGCGAGGAAGGCGATCACGACCCAGCGGGCGATGCCGAAGAACCGGTCCTCGAACTGGGCGCGGCTCATGCGCTTCCGGCGCGGGGCGGCGGTGGCGGTGGGGGTGGGCCGGGTGGGCTGCGGCCGAGTCACGGACGGGGCGTGGGTCATGCCGACTCCTCCTGGACCTTCTTGCCGAAGAACATGAAGTAGAGGCCCAGCAGGACCATGAGGACGAGGGCGAGGATCAGCGCCTGGGCGGAGGCCGCGCCGACGTCGAAGCGGGAGGTGAGGAAGTCGTACACGCGGACCGCGACGACGTCCGTGCCCGAACCGCCGCCGGTGAGCAGGTAGATGTCGTCGAACTTGTTGAACGTCATGATGAAGCGCAGGACGGACAGCAGGGCGATGACGGGCATCATCTGCGGCAGCAGGATGTGGCGGAAGCGCTGCGAGATGGTGGCGCCGTCGACGGTGGCGGCCTCCTCCAGGCTGTCCGGGACCGCCTGGAGGCGGGCGAGCATGAAGAGGAAGGCGAACGGGAAGTAGCGCCAGGACTCGAAGGCGATGACCGTGAGCAGCGCCAGCGGGATGTCGAAGTGGGCGCCGAGCAGGCTGACTTCGTAGGAGCGGGTGGAGAGGAAGGCGATGGGGTCGTCCCACCCGAGGAGCTTGCTGCCCCACTCGTTGACGATGCCGTACTGGGGGCTGAGGGCCACCTCCCAGACGAAGGAGACGGCGACGACCGGGGCGACGTACGGCAGCAGCATCGAGGCGCGCAGGATGCCGCGCCCCCGGAACGGCTTGCGCAGGGCGAGGGCGGCGACCAGTCCGAGCACGATGGAGCCGGCGGTGGCGCCGACCGTGTAGAGCAGAGTGGTGCCGAGGCTGCTCCAGAAGCCGGGCGACCCGAAGACCTGCTGGAAGTTGTCCAGGGTCCAGTGGCCGAAGAGGCCGTTCTCCTGGATGTCGACGAGCTTGGCGTTCTGGAAGGCGAGCAGCACGGTCCACAGGATCGGCAGGATCACCACGACCAGGACGACCAGGAAGGTCGGGGTCACGAAGGCGAGGCCCGCGCGGTTCTCCCGGCTGCTGGTGGTCCGTGGGCTGCCGCGGCGCACCGTCGCGCCGCTGGTTTTCGTACTCATGGGTCGGTTACCTCGGGGGGAGAGCGGCCGTGCGGCTACTGGAGGGACTTCTGGAGGGCTGCCACTTCGTCGTCGGCTTCCTCGGCCGCCTCGTCGGGTGAGGTCTGGCCGCTGGTCATCGCTCCGATGGCCTTGGCGACGGGCAGTTCGCCGTTGGTGGCGCCGACGAGGGCGCCCTGGCCCTGGGTGAGGCCCCACCGCTGCATGTCGCCGACGCCGGCGACGAGCCGGTCGAGGAGTTCGGAGGGGTAGGCCTTCTGCATGGACTCGCGCTTGTCGACCCCCATGACGCTGGCGCGCCAGGCCTTCTGGAAGGCGCCGGGGTCGGTGGTGGTGCCGGTGCGGACGGGGATCTTGCCCTCGGGGGCCATGCCGAACCAGTCCTCGTACCCCTTGCCCATCATGTACTCGATGAACTTGGCGGAGGCGCCGGTCTCGGCGGTCTTGGTGACGGCCCAGGAGGTGATCTCGCCGAACTGGGCGGGTTCCTTGCCGTCGGGGCCCTGGAGCGAGGTGACGATGCCGGTGTTGCGGGCGAGGAACCCGGGGTCGTCCTTGCACGCGGCGCAGCTGGGCAGCGCGTCGGAGCGCAGGCCGGCCAGCTCGTCCAGGAGGAACGAGGACCAGACCATCATGGAGGACTTGCCGGAGAAGTAGGTGGCGCGGGTGGAGTCCACGGTCTGGGTGCCGGGGGCGCCGTGCTTTCCGCCCAGTTCGTCGTAGGCGGCGAAGGCGGTGCGGCAGGCGGCGGAGTCGAGGGCGGGTTCGCCGTCGTCGTCGACGAGCTGGCAGCCGTTGGCGAGGGCGAGGTCCTCGAAGCTCTGCTGGGTGAAGGCGTCCGAGGGGTCGGTGGCCAGCGATATGCCGTCGACGCCGCCCTTGTCGAGCGTCTTGGCGGCCTTCAGCGCGCTCGCGTAGGTGTCCGGTGCGTCGAGTCCGGCCTTGGCGAAGAGGTCCTTGCGGTAGACGAGGAGCTGGAGCCAGGCGTCGGAGGGGACGGCGAGGGTGGTTCCGGCGTCCTTCGTGAGGGAGAGCGCGTTGGCGTTGAAGGTCCCGGCATCCAGGTCGTGGACGACCTTCCCGGCGACCTCGGTGTTGAGGAGGCCGCTGCCGTACATCTGCCAGACCTGGCCCATGGGGACGGCGCCGATGACGTCGGGGAGGTCGCCGGCGGCGGCCGCGGACATGATCAGCTGCGGGAGCTGGGCCTCGTCCACGCCGACCAGGTCGACCTTGATCCCGGTCTCCTTCTCGAACCGGCCGACCACCTTCTTGGTCGCCGCCATGCGCGGCGCCAGGTTCTCCTGCGACCACACCGTGATCCGGTTGTCCGGCTTCTCGGCACCGGTGCTGCCGGAGCAGCCCGCGAGCAGGCCGGCGCCCAGGGTCGCGGCGAGTCCGAACAGGGTCGCCTTCGACCGTCGGGTCTTCATCACCATGCTGTGTCCTCACGCCACTTACGCACTTTCATGACGCATCCCACCATCACTTTTGCTTATTGACAAGACATAACTCTGAGATATCTTCGACCTAAGTCAGCAGCAGTCACCTCCCAGCACCAACGGAGACCCCCGTGGAACGCGTCGTCCAGTTCACCGGCCCCCGCCAGGTAGAAGTCGCCGAGCACGAGAGCGCCGCCCTGCCCGCGGGCCACCTCCGGGTCCGTACGCGCTACTCCGGCATCTCCGCCGGCACCGAGCTCACCGCCTACCGGGGCACCAACCCGTACCTGACGCGGACCTGGGACGCGGAGGCCCGCATCTTCCGCGACGGCGCGGCGGGCATCGAGTACCCGGTGGCGGGTTGGGGATACTCCGAGGTCGGCGAGGTCACCGAGGTCTCGCCCGAGCTGGTCGAGGTCCCGGGCATGCCCGCCGTGGGCGATCTGGTCTGGGGCATCTGGGGCCACCGCAGCGAGGGCATCGTGCCCGCCGAGCGGATGGTCGGCCACACCCTCCCGGCCGGTCTGGAGCCGCTGGCGGGCGCCTTCGCCCGCGTCGGCGCCATCGCGTACAACGCGGTGCTCGCCGCCGACATCCACCTCGGCGAAGAGGTCGCCGTCTTCGGGCAGGGCGTCATCGGCCTGCTCACGACCCGCCTCGCCCAGCTCAACGGTGCCCGCGTCACCGCCGTCGACGCCCTCGACGGCCGCCTCGACACCGCCCGCGCCTACGGCGCCCGCCGCACCCTGAACGCCCGCACCGACAGCGTCGCCGAGCGCGTCCGCGAGGCCACCGGCGGCCTCGGCGCCGACGTCGCCATCGAGATCAGCGGCGTCTACCCGGCGCTCCACGAGGCCCTGCGCTCGGTGACCGTGGGCGGCCGTGTCGTCGCCTCCGGCTTCTACCAGGGTGACGGCGCCGGGCTGCGGCTCGGCGACGAGTTCCACCACAACCGCGTCCAGCTCATCTGCTCGCAGATCGGCGGAGTGCCGCCGCAGCTGGCCGGCCGGTGGACCGTCGAGCGGCTCCAGCAGACCTTCCTCTCCCTCGTCGCCGAGGGCCTGGTCGACGTGAAGTCCCTGGTCAGCCATGTCGTCCCGGTCGAGGAAGCCGCCGACGCCTACGTCCTGCTGGACGAGCGCCCCGCCGAAGCCCTCCAGGTCGTCCTGGAGTTCTGAGCCGCTCCGGCCCACGGCCCGTCGGTAAGGCCCACGCCCCGCCGCTCCCGGCCCACGCCCCGCCGGTACGGGGGACGGTCCTGCCCGTCCCCGTACCGGCCCCGCACCACCGCCTCGCCCCTCCCCCGCGCGCTGCCCGCCGGCCGCGCCGAAAGGCCACCCATGCTGAAGACCCCGCTGAAGACCGCCTGCCAGGAGCAGCTGCTCCCCGGTGACACGCTCCAGGAGAAATGGGCGTTCGCCCAGGACGCCGGGTTCGACGCCGTCGAGCTGCGCTCGCGGGGCGACTTCCACTTCCGTGACCGCCTCCCCGAGCTGAAGCAGGCCCTCGCCGACGGCGTCGTCATGCCGACCGTCTGCGTCGAGATGCTGCACTTCTTCGCGGCCTTCGACGACGGCCTGCGCAAGGACGCACTGGAGCAGATGAAGTCGCAGCTCAGCGTCGCCGCCGAGATCGGCGCCCGGGGTGTGCAGACCCCCGCCTCGTACGGGATGTTCTCCCGCCGGCTGCCTCCGTTCGAGCCGCCGCGTTCCGAGGAGGAGGACCGCGAGGTCCTCCTCACCGGGCTGACCGAGCTCGGCGAGCACGCCCGCAAGGAGGGCGTCACCCTCTACCTGGAGCCGCTCAACCGGTACGAGGACCACATGGTCAACCGGCTGGACCAGGCCGTCGACCTGCTGAGCACCGTGGGCCTGGACTCGGTGAAGATCGGCATCGACAGCTACCACATGAACATCGAGGAGGCCGACCCGTCGGCCGCCATCCTCGCCGCGGCCCCCTACATCGGCCACGCCCAGGTCAGCGACTCCAACCGGTTCCAGCCGGGCGCCGGCCACCTCGACTGGCCGGCCTGGATCGGCGCGCTGCACACCATCGGCTTCGACGGCTACCTCGCCGCCGAGTGCCGGCTGACCGGCGACCCGGTCGAGGCCGTCCGCTCCATCCCGGCGTTCCTGCGGAGGTCGGGCGCGTGACCTCCCTCCTCGTCGAGTCCCCCGCGGCCGGGGAAGCGGAGACGCTCCGGCGCGGCGCTGCACGGGTCCTCCTCGGCAACTGGATGGGCGCCTCCACCGTCCCGTCCCGCGGGCTGTACCCGCACCAGTGGAGCTGGGACTCCGCCTTCATCGCGATCGGCCTGCGCCATCTCTCGGTGCGCCGGGCCCAGCGCGAACTGGAGACCCTGCTGCACGCCCAGTGGGCGGACGGCCGCGTCCCGCACATCGTCTTCAACCCGGCGGTGCCGCACGACGCGTACTTCCCGAGCCCCGACTTCTGGCGCTCGTCGAGCGCCGGAGCGGCGGCCGGAGCCCCCGCCGGCACCGAGACCTCCGGAATCGTGCAGCCGCCGGTGCACGCACTGGCCGCCTGGCTGGTCCACCTCGCCGACCCGCAGGACTCGCGCCGGCGCGGCTTCCTGCCCCGGGTGTACGGGCGCCTCGCCGCCTGGCACGACTACCTGACCGGCGCGCGGAACCTGGGCGGCGGCGGTCTCGCCGCCACGGTCCACCCGTGGGAGCCGGGCATGGACAACAGCCCGTGCTGGGACGCGCCGTTGCAGCGCGTGGAGCCCGCCGCCACCGGCTCGTACCGGCGCGCGGACCTCGACCACGGCCAGCCGTCCGAGCGGCCCACCGACCTCGACTACGGGCGCTACGTGCGCCTGGCCACCGACTACCGCGACGGCGGCTACGCCGACGCGGGCGCCGGCCACGCCTTCGCCGTCGAGGACCCTTGCGTCAACGCGCTGCTGATCGTCTCGGAGCACGCGCTCGCCCGCATCGCCGCCGAGACGGGCGCCGACCCGGCCCCGCACGAGCGGCGCGCGGCGCTCCTCACCGAAGCGCTGGTGGAACGCCTCTGGTCCCCGGAGGCCGGGATGTTCCTCTGCCGCGACCTGGTGAGCGACGAGCTGATCCCGGAGAAGAGCGTCACCGGACTGATCCCGCTGATCGTCCCCGGCCTCCCCCAGGAGATCGTGGACGCGCTGATCGGCACGGCGCAGAGCACCGCCTTCCGCCTGGGCGAGGTCCCGATGGTCCCCTCGTACGACTTCGGGGGCGCCGCCTTCGACCCGTCCCGCTACTGGCGCGGACCCGCGTGGTTCAACACCAACTGGCTGATGGAGCGCGGGCTGCGGCAGTACGGACGGACCGCCGCGGCCGACCGGCTGCGGGCGGCGATGCTGACCGCCGCCGGGGAGAGCGGCTTCGCGGAGTACGTGGACCCGTTCACCGCCGGAGCCCGCGGCACCCGTGACTTCGGCTGGACGGCCGCGCTGGCACTGGACCTGCTGGTGGCGGCGGAGCGCCCGGACGAGGACGCCCAGGGCTCCGGGCTCCCGCAGGACGAGGCGATCGGAGCGGACGCGTGACGGCAGCCACCGGCCCCACCCTGGTACGCGCCGGCACGTTCGCCGTGCTCGGCGCGGACGGCGGGATCACCGGCCGCCGGGGCGCCTCCCCGGACGGCCTCTTCCGCCGGGACGCCCGCCACCTCAGCCGCTGGACGCTGAGCGTGGACGGCGCCGTACCGGGCGTCCTCGTACCGTCCGCCGGGGAGACGGGCGCGGAGTGCGTACTGACCCCGCCCGGCACCCGCGACCAGCCGCCCGCCTACACGGTCTTCCGCGCACAGGCCCTGGGGGAAGGCTGTTTGACGGAACGTGTCCGGGTCGTCAGCAACCGTGACGCCCCCGTCTCCGCCGTCCTCGGCCTCACCGTGGACGCCGACTTCGCCGACCAGTTCGAACTCCGGTCGGACAACCGCCGGTACGACAAGACCGGGGCGCGGCGCACCGCTGTCCCCACCCCGGACGGGGTCGTCTTCTCGTACGAACGCGGCGCCGACTGGCTGTCACGGACGACGGTCACCGCCTCCCCCGCGCCGGCCGAAGTCGCCGCCGTGGAGGGCGAGTCGACCGCCCGGCACCTGCTCTGGCACCTGGAGGTGCCGGCCCAGGGCGCGGTCGAGCTGCTGCTGACCGTGGTGGCGCAGCCGCACGGGGCCCCGGCGCCCGGACCGTTGGTGACCCCCGACGCGGCTGTCGCCGAACAGGACCTGGACGCTGCGGAGTTCACCCGCCTCGCGGGTGCGGGGGCGCCGCTCCCGCTCCCCGCCGACGCCCCGGAGGGGCTCGCGGCGGCCTGCGGGCGCGGGCTCCGCGACCTGGCCGCCCTGCGGGTGCCCGCGGTCGGGCCGGACGGCGAGGAGCTGCGGGTACCGGGGGCGGGGGTGCCGTGGTTCCTGACGCTCTTCGGCCGGGACGCCCTGCTCACCTCGCACTTCGCGCTCCCCTACCGCCCCGCGCTCGCGGCGGCCACCCTCGGCGCGCTCGCGGCGACGCAGGGCACGGAGTACGACGCGTTCCGGGGCGAACAGCCGGGCCGCATCGTGCACGAGATCCGGCACGGCGAGCTGGCCGCGTTCCGCCAGGTCCCGTACGGCCGTTACTACGGCTCGGTGGACGCGACCCCGCTCTTCCTGACCCTGCTCGACGCCCACGCCGTCACCACCGGCGACACCTCGCTCGCCGTGCGCCTCGAAGCGCAGGCGCGGGCAGCGGTGGCCTGGATGTTCCGGGACGGCGGCCTGGCCGACAGCGGCTACCTCGTCTACACCCCGGACCCCGGCGGCCTCGTCAACCAGAACTGGAAGGACTCCGAAGGCGCGATCTGCTTCCTCGACGGCACCCAGGCCGAGGGGCCCATCGCGGTCGCGGAAGCGCAGGGATACGCGTACGACGCCCTGGTCCGCACGGCCCGGCTCGCCCGCACCGTCTGGGGCGACGCCGACTGGGCCGATGAACTGGGCTCGGCAGCAGAGGACTTGCGGGAACGCTTCCTGCGGGACTTCTGGATGACCGGCCCCGACTTCCCGGCCCTCGCGCTGGACGGCAAGGGCCGGCAGGTCGACTCGCTCGCCTCCGACGCGGGCCACCTCCTCTGGTCCGGCATCCTCGACGAGGACCACGCCCGCCGGGTCGGCCGGAGACTGCTGGAGCCCGACTTCTTCTCGGGCTGGGCCATCCGCACCCTCGCGGCGGGACAGCCGGGCTACCACCCGCTCTCCTACCACCGGGGCACCTCCTGGCCGCACGACAACGCGGTCGTCGTGCTCGGCCTCGCCCGCGCGGGCCTCGCCGACGAGGTCCGCGCGGTCGCCCGCGGCCTGCTGGACGCGGCCGGCCACCACGGCGACCGGCTGCCCGAGGTCATGGCCGGCTACGGCCGCACCGACCACCCGCGCCCGGTCCCCTACCCGCACTCCTGCTCCCCGCAGGCGTGGGCGGCGGCGACCCCGCTGGCGATCCTCACGGCGCTCCGGGAGACGGCGGCGGAGTGAGTCCGTACGGGAGGGGGGCGGCCGGAGACGGCCGTCCCCCTCCCGTACGCTCAGGCCCCGGGCACCTCGCGGAACGTGTGGACCAGCCGGATCGGGCCGACGATGTGCGCGTTGAACAGGTCGAGTTCCTCCGCCGGAACCCACAGCTCCAGGATGGTCCGGCCACCGGCCTGCCGGACGGGGTAGCGGCGGAGGAACTCGCGCTCCACCTCGAACCGCGTGACGTGACCCGCCCCGTCGAACCGGACGTTCCAGTCCCGGGCGATCGTGATCGCGTACTCCTCGTCGAGCACCGGGTAGAAGATCGGCTGCTCCGGCAGCCGGGGCGGCCACGCCCGCCAGCCGGATGCCTCCACCAGGGCGAGCTCCTCGGGCCCGGTGGGGCGCCAGAGCGTCGTGGTCGTCGGCCGGCCGGTCATGTCGTCCCTCTCCCGTTCACTCCTGATACGGGACAGGACGGGCCGGCCGGATTCGAACCGGCGCCCTCCTCCATGCCGTGAAGGCGCGACAGCCACTGCGCCACGAGCCCGTCCCGTCGGTGATCGTATGCGGGAACGCATCGCACGACACCCGAATACGCGCGGCCGGCAACCCACCGGGGCGTCCTGCGGACCACGACCGGGCGTCCCGGCCACGGCGGACCGAGCGCACCACCGGACCCGCCTCGCGCACCCCCTCTTCCCTTGCACGGCAAGGGCGTTGGAGAATTCGCGCATGAATCAGCCCGCGACCGATCCGGCCGCCGACGCGGCGGACACGTACCTCACGGCGCTCCACGACCGGCTGAAAGCCGACGGTTGCACGGTGAGGGTGTCGGACTGGAAGGGCCACCGTTCGGTGACCGGCTTCCGTGCCGACCGCAAGGCCCGGTGGTTCGGGACCAAGGCCGAGCTTTTCGTCTTCGCGGCGGCCGTCCCCGAGATCGACGTGGCCACACTGGCCGAGTTCACCAACTGGGCCATGAGCTACGCGAAGAGCGTGCGCGGAGGCATCCCCGGCGCCCGCAACGTGGCACAGGTACTCCCCGCACTGGTGAGCACCCGCGTCCAGCCCGAGGCGGCCCGGTGGGCGGCCCAGGACGCCCGGATCCTCGACACGTCACTGATCAGCCGCCCCCTCACGGTCGAAACGGCCTCCGGTGCCACCCGGACCACGCTGTACCGGGGCGGGACCGTGTGGGGCGGCATGTTCACCGGCCACGTGCTGGAGAAGGCGTCCCTGTACTTCCCCTGAGCGCGGACTTCCCGTGAGCGCGGACTTCCCGTGAGCGCGGCACTTCCCCCGAGCGCCGCCCCCGAAGCCGAGGGAGCCGTTCAGGCCCGCCCGCTCCGGCGCCCGGCACCGGAACGGCCCCCGGGTTGAGGTGAGCGGCCCCCTGGGGTGACGAGGCTCAGCCCGGGGGCACCTTCCGCACGACGGTGTCGTCCGGCCCCAACGCCCGCCCGTCCGCCGCCCGGACCTCCAGGGCGCGCAGGCCCTCCCCCTGCTCACGGTCGACCATCCGCGAGTGTTCTTCGCCGGGGGCGAAGAAGTTCTGCTCGCCCCACTGCCGCAGCGCCACGACGACGGGGAAGAGCGCCTTGCCCTTCGGGGTCAGTACGTACTCGCGGTAGGCACTGCCGTCCGAGGCGGGGACGGTTTCCAGGACCCCGCCCGCGACCAAGGCGCGCAGGCGTGCGGTGAGGATGTTCTTCGCCACCCCGAGACTTCGCTGGAACTCCCCGAAGCGGCGGCTCCCGTCGAAGGCGTCGCGCACGATCAGGAGCGACCACCAGTCGCCGATCGCGTCCACGGACCGGGCGACGGGGCAGTCGCTGTCGTCGAAGCGCGTTCTGGTCACCATGCCGTCCTCCATTCCTCCACCACGCACCACGCGAACCGGTTGCATGATGCTACCAAAGGCCGCTACCGTCGCCACTGGTTGCACCTTGCAACCACGCCTGCCGGAGGGATGCCGCGTGCTCGACGACGACAGAACCGTGGAACCGCCGGCCACGCTCCGGGACGCCGAAGGCGGCGGATCCGCCCCGCCCCGGGGCACGGGCCGCGGTGTGTCGGAAGTCCCGCCCTCCGGGCGGACGGCGCCGCTCGCGCAACGCGGCCTCGTCGCCCTGTTCGCCGTCGCCTGCGGAGCCGCGGTCGCCAACGTCTACTTCGCCCAGCCGCTCCTGGTGACCATGGGCCACGACCTCTCCCTGAGCCCGGCGCTGCTCGGCGCCGTCGTCACCCTCACCCAGACCGGGTACGGCCTGGGCCTGTTCTTCCTCGTACCGCTGGGCGACGTCACCGACCGCCGCCGCCTCGTCGTGACCCAACTGCTGCTCCTGGTAGCGGCGTTGGCAGCAGTCACCACCGCCCGCAGCGCCGCTGCCCTCCTCGCGGGCATGGCAGGGGTGGGGCTCCTCGCCGTCGTCACGCAGACGCTGGTGGCCTACGCGGCGTCGCTCGCGCCGCCCGCCCGGCGCGGACGCGTCGTCGGTACGGTGACCAGCGGCGTGGTCCTCGGCATCCTGCTCGCCCGCACCGTCTCCGGCTTCATGGCCGACCTCGCGGGCTGGCGCTCCGTCTACCTCGCCTCGGCCGTACTCACCGCATTGCTCGCCCTGGTCCTGTACCGCGTGCTGCCGCGCCACACCAACACCGCGCCGGAGCCCTTGCGTTACGGACAGCTGCTGCGCTCCACGGTCACCCTGTTCGCCCGGGAGCGGCTGCTGCGGCTCCGGGCCCTGCTGGGCCTGCTGATCTTCGCGGCCTTCAGCATCCTGTGGAGCAGCCTCGCGCTGCCGCTCAGCGCACCCCCGTACTCCTTCTCCCACACCGCGATCGGGGCATGGGGACTGGTCGGGGCCGCGGGCGCGCTGGCCGCGACGGCGGCGGGGCGCCTGAACGACCGCGGGCTCTCCGGGCGGACCACCGGCATCGCCCTGGCGCTGCTCGCCGTCTCGTGGGCGCCGTTGACCTTCGTCCGCAGCTCGCTCTGGGCCCTGCTCGTCGGCGTGATCCTCCTCGACCTGGCCGTACAGGCCGTCCACGTCACCAACCAGACCCTGATCCACGCGCTGCACCCGGAGGCGGGCAGCCGGCTGATCGGCGGCTACATGGTCTTCTACTCGGTCGGCAGCGCCACCGGCGCCCTCGCCGCGACCTCCCTCTACGCGGCGGCCGGCTGGGGAGCGGTGTGCGCCCTGGGCGCCGCCGTCAGCTGCCTCGCGTTCGCGCTCTGGGCCTGCACCCGGGACGCCGCCCCGGGGCCGACGACGGGCATGCCGGGCTGAGCTCCTCGTTCCGCGCTCCGGAACACCCAACTCCCCACATTCCCCCCGCTAATCCGCCCCGTTTCGACCGCAAGTTGACCGAGGGCATCGTCCTGCCCAAAGATCGGCCTCCATGAAGCGGACCCCCTCCCAGAGTGCGGCCCTGATCGGCCGTAATGGCGCGATGGCCCTGGTCACCCTGCTGCTGCTCGTCGCGGGTGCGTGGGCCTCGTGGGAGACCGCGCACCACATCATCCTGGCCAAGGGCCGCGAGCACGGCACGCTGACGGTGACCGGCTGCGGCGACGACACCTGCACCGGGCCGTACACCCCGGACGCCCAGTCCCCGCCGCGCTCGGGCGTGATCGTCACGCGCTCGGTCGCCGCGCAGCGGGGCGACGAGTTCCCGGTGGTCCTGAAGCCGGGCAGCGCCGAGGCCGTACGGACCGGGGTCCCCGGATTCCTGCACGCCTGGCTCCCGTTGGGCGGCGCACTGATCCTGGCCTCCCTGGTCCTGGGCGGCGGCCTGCGGCTGACCCGTACGGCATGGGCGGCGGGCGTCACGGGAGCGGCGCTGCTGGTGGCGACGTTCCTCGCGCTGTGAGGGGCCGCCACCGGGCCAGGCGCGTACCCGCCGGGGACCGACCAGGCGGCCCTCAGGGACCCGAGGTGGTGGCTGAGCCGGGGAAAGACCTGCCGCCCGCCCTCGGCGCCGCGACCGCGGACACCGGATCGTCCGCGTAGAAGCGGAGGGCACGGGCCTCCCGTTCCCCCGACGCGACGGCGCCCCCGCCCGGACCCGAGGTCCGGACAGGGGCGCCCGACGCTGTACGTACCGCTGGATCAGCCGGTGTTGCGGAGCCCCGCCGCCACACCGTTGACGGTGAGGAGGAGGGCGCGGGCGAGGAGCGGGTCGGCTTCCTCGCCGGCCGCGGCGGCGTCGCGCTGGCGCTTCAGCAGGGCGACCTGGAGGTAGGAGATCGGGTCCAGGTAGGCGTCGCGGATGGCGAAGGTCTGCTGGAGGACCGGGCTGGTGCCGAGGAGCTCGGTGTTGCCGGTGATCCGCAGGACTTCCTGGACGGTGAGGGCGTGCTCGGCCTCGATGACGTCGAAGACGTGCTTCAGCTCGTCGGGGACGAGGGTGTCGACGTAGTGGCGGGCGATGCGCAGGTCCGTCTTGGCCAGCGTCATCTCGACGTTGGACAGGAAGTTCTGGAAGAAGTGCCACTGACCGTGCATCTCGTCCAGGACGGTGTCGAGACCGGCCTCGCGCAGGGCCTTGAGGCCGGAGCCGACGCCGAACCAGCCGGGGACGATCTGGCGGGACTGGGTCCAGCCGAACACCCACGGGATGGCGCGCAGTCCGTCGAGTCCGACGCCCGAGTCGGGGCGGCGCGACGGGCGCGAGCCCAGGTGCAGCTCGGCGAGCTGGTCGACCGGGGTGGAGGAGAGGAAGTACGCGGGCAGGTCCGGGTCCTCGACCAGCTTGCGGTACGTGGCGTGGGCGGCGTCCGAGACGGTGTCCATCGCCGCGTCCCAGCGGGCCAGCGCCTCGTCGGACTGGCGCGGCGCGGTGTGCAGGGCGGAGGCCTGCAGGGTGGCCGCGACGGTCAGTTCCAGGTTCTCGCGGGCGAGCGCCGGGATGAGGTACTTGTCGGAGATGACCTCGCCCTGCTCGGTCACCTTGATCTCGCCCTCCAGGGTTCCCCAGGGCTGGGCGAGGATCGCGTCGTGCGAGGGGCCGCCACCGCGGCCGACGGTGCCGCCGCGGCCGTGGAAGAGCCGCAGCCGCACCCCGTAGCGGTGGGCGACGTCGCGCAGCCGGCGCTGGGCGCGGTGGATCTCCCACTGCGAGGTCGTGATCCCGCCGAACTTCGAGGAGTCCGAGTAGCCGAGCATGACCTCCTGGACGTCGCCGCGCAGCGAGACCAGGCGCCGGTAGGAGGGGTCGGCGAGCATCTCGTCGAGGATGACGTCGGCGGCGCGCAGCTCGTCGGTCGTCTCCAGCAGCGGCACGATGCCGATCTTCGCCCACCCGGCGTGCAGGTCGAGGAGGCCCGCCTCACGGGCGAGGACGGCGGCGGCGAACACGTCGTCGGCGCCCTGGCACATCGAGATGATGTAGGACTCGATGACCTCGGGGCCGAACCGCTCGAAGGCTTCCTGGATGGTGTGGAAGACGCCGAGGGTCTTGGCGCCCGCCGCGTCCAGCGGAGCCGGGGTCGGGGCGAGCGGGCGGCGGGAGCGGAGCTCCTTGGCGAGGAGCTTCTGCCGGTAGTCGCGCGGCATGTCGGTGTAGCGCCAGGACTCCTCGCCGAGCCGGTCGAAGAGCTGACCGAGGGCGTGGTGGTGGGCGTCGGCGTGCTCGCGTACGTCCATGGTGGCGAGCTGGAGACCGAAGGCGCCCAGCGTGCGGATGGTGCGGTCCATCCGGCCGTCGGCGAAGAGGCCGCCGCGGTGCTCGCGCAGCGAGGTCTGGATCAGGGTGAGGTCCGCGAGGAGCTCGGAGGTGCCGAGGTAGTCGCAGCCGGGGCGGTGCGGGGTGCCCTTGGCGAGGCGGTCGCGGGTGTTGACGAGCTTCTGGCGGATGCAGGTGGCCTTGAGCCGGTACGGCTCCTCGGCGTTCAGCCGCTTGTAGCGCGGGCTGATCTCCGGGAGGCGCTCCAGGTCGGCCTGGAGGGACTCGAGCAGCTCCTCGGTGGCGCCCGTGTAGCGGATGGAGTTGGAGAGCAGTCCGCGCAGGTGGTCCACGAGTTCGAGGGCGTCGGTGATGCCGTGCTCGTGCTGGAGGATCAGCACCTCCCAGGTGACGGCGGGCGTCACGTTGGGGTTGCCGTCGCGGTCGCCGCCGATCCAGGTGCCGAAGGTCAGCGGCCGGGTGCCCGCGGGCAGCGGGACGCCGACGCGCTCCAGTTCGGCGGAGAGGTCTTCGAGGACGTCGCCGACCGCGCCGGCGTGCAGCTCGTCCAGGTAGTAGATGGCGTTGCGGGCCTCGTCGGCCGGCTCCGGGCGGACGACGCGCAGCTCGTCGGTCTGCCAGATGAGGTCGATGTTCTCCGCGAGCCGCAGGTCGACGCGGCGCCGGTCGGCCTCGATGACCGGGGTCTCCAGCAGCGCCGCGATGCGGCGGAGCTTGTTCAGCACCGAGCGACGGGCGGCCTCGGTGGGGTGGGCCGTGAAGACCGGCCGCACGTTGAGGTTCTTGACCGTCTCGCGCAGGTGCTCGGGGTCGGCGTCCTTGAGACGGTCGGCGGTACGGGCGAGGAGCCCGCCCTCCGCGGCGCGCCGGTCGCGCATCTCGTGGGCGCGGTGCACCTGCTCGGTGACGTTGGCCAGGTGGAAGTAGGTGGAGAAGGCGCGCACGAGCTGCGCCGCGGTCTCCAGGTCCGTGTCGCCGAGGAGTTCGGCCGCCGCTTCGCCGTCCGTACGGGTGAGGGCGCGAACGCGTTCGACGAGTTCGAGGAGTTCCGGGCCCTCCTGGCGTACCAGGGTCTCGCCCAGCAGGTCGCCGAGGCGGCGGATGTCGGCCCGCAGTTCGGGGCTGCTGGCGGCAGGGGTCTGGTCGGCACTGCTCACAGTGTGCGGCTCCTTGCAGTGGTTGAGCACGAATCCGGGGCCAACGGCCGCAGCGTGCTGTTGCCGCCCCCGGGACGAGCGGGGTGCGGACCGCGCTGTCCGACCCTTCCAAGGATATGTGGCACCGGCGTCGGCGCGTCCGGTGGCCTCACAGGGTGGGACGGGCGGTGCATTCGACAGCGGGAGCCGTACAGGCTTTACCCGCAAGGGGGCAGGAGATACCACGAATGGCGCACGGAACGTGGTCTGGTGGTGTGGGCCGCGTCACTGCGGTACTTACGATCCCGTAGGTTACGGTCCCGTAGCCCAGGCCGATTCCGATTTGTTCTCCTCACCCCCCGGGGGACCACATGACCATCAGCCCCGAACTGACCGACCAGCCGGACCCACCGGCAGGGCCCGGTCCCGACCCTCTCCCCTCCGCCACGCTGGGCGGTGACAGCAAGCGCTCGATCGAGCAGATCGCGCTGCTGTTCTTCATCGTGGTGCCGTTCGCGGCCCTGGTGGCGGCGGTGCCGCTGACCTGGGGCCACGGCGTCAGCTGGCTCGATCTGGGGCTGATGGTGGCGATGTACTACATCGGCTGCCACGGCGTCACGATCGGCTTCCACCGCTACTTCACGCACGGCTCCTTCAAGGCGAAGCGCCCGCTGCGCATCGCGCTCGCCGTCGCCGGCTCCCTGGCGGTGGAGGGCCCGCTGGTGCGGTGGGTCGCCGACCACCGCAAGCACCACCGGTTCTCCGACGCGGAGGGCGATCCCCACTCTCCGTGGCGCTTCGGCGAGACGCTGCCGGCCCTGATGAAGGGGCTGTGGTGGGCGCACATCGGCTGGATGTTCAACGAGGAGCAGACCCCGCAGCAGAAGTACGCCCCCGACCTGGTCAAGGACCCGGCCATGAGGGCCGTCTCGCGCCACTTCCTGACGTTCACGATCATCTCGCTGGGCATCCCGCCGCTGGTCGGCGGGCTGGTGACCATGTCGTGGTGGGGTGCGGCGACGGCGTTCTTCTGGGGTTCCCTGGTACGGGTGGCGCTTCTGCACCACGTCACGTGGGCGATCAACTCGATCTGCCACGCGGTGGGCAAGCGCCCCTTCAAGTCCCGCGACAGGTCGGGGAACGTGTGGTGGCTGGCCGTGCTGTCCTGCGGCGAGTCCTGGCACAACCTGCACCACGCCGACCCGACGAGCGCCCGCCACGGCGTGATGCGCGGCCAGATCGACTCCAGCGCCCGGCTGATCCGCTGGTTCGAACAGCTCGGATGGGCGTACGACGTCCGCTGGCCGGACGCCGACCGCATCGAGTCGCGACGCAAGGAGTCCCGGCGCAAGGCCGTGCCCGCCGACGCGGCATGATGGGCACCGTGGCGACCGACGGCAGCACGAGCAGCAAGAGAAGCAGCCCTCCCCCCGCGCGCCGGACCAGGCGGGTCCGGATGACCGGGAAGGAGCGGCGCGAACAGCTGCTGGACATCGGTCGCACCCTCTTCGCCGACAAGGGGTTCGAAGGGACCTCGGTCGAGGAGATCGCGGCACGCGCCGGGGTCTCCAAGCCGGTGGTGTACGAGCACTTCGGCGGCAAGGAGGGCCTGTACGCGGTCGTGGTCGACCGGGAGATGCGCCAGCTGCTGGACATGGTGACGGGCGCCCTCACCGCGGGGCACCCGCGTGAGCTGCTGGAACAGGCGGCCTTCGCCCTGCTCGACTACATCGAGACGTACACGGACGGCTTCCGCATCCTGGTCCGGGACTCCCCGGTCGCCCAGTCGACGGGCACCTTCGCCTCGCTGATCAGCGACATCGCCACGCAGGTGGAGGACATCCTGGGCATGGAGTTCAAGGCCCGCGGCTTCGACCCGAAGCTGGCCCCCCTCTACGCGCAGGCCCTCGTCGGCATGGTGGCCCTCACCGGCCAGTGGTGGCTCGACGTCCGCAAGCCCCGCAAGGCGGAGGTGGCGGCGCACCTGGTGAACCTGGCCTGGCACGGCCTGGAGAACCTGGAGCCGAAGCCCCGGCTGATAGGGCACCGCAAGAGCTGACGGACGCCGCGGTGAGCGCACGTACGCGAAGGGGTCCCGCCACTCGGGTGGCGGGACCCCTTCGCCGTACGGCCGTGCGGGCAGGCGGACCGGACCCGCGGGCGGTCAGCGCACCCAGTCCTTGAGGGGGCTTTCGCAGCACGCTTCAGGTCGGGAAGACCGTACGCGGGCCGTACGCCGGAGCCCCCGTCAGCCGTGGTGCAGCCAGACGCGCAGCGGTCCCGTCGTGGTGAAGCCGTGGCGCAGGGCGGCGTCGAGGTCCTCGCCGTGTTCGTAGCCGACCACGGGCAGCCCGGGGAAGAGCCGGTGCGCCGCGTCGAGGGCCCCGGGCCAGGCCGCGTCGGCGCCGCCGTCCCGGGCGAAGACGTTGGAGAGGCCGAGGACGCCCCCGCCGAGCGCGGCGTCACCGATCACGCCCCCGCCGAGCGCGCCGTCACCGGCAGCGCCCTCGCTGCGGCTCGCCACCGCCCCTGCGGTGATCCGGCCGTCCGGGGTGTGGGCGGCGAGCAGGAGGGTGTCCGGGTCGTCGAGGAGGGCGGGCCCGAAGAGGTCCGCGTTGCCGTCGCCGTCGTCCCAGGCCTCCGCCCAGGCGCGTACCGCGTCGGGGTCCTCGGCGACCTGCCAGGGGGTGCCGGAGAAGGTGGCGGGCGGGCCGGCCGGGCGGTGGATCCAGGCGGCCTCGAAGAGCACCCGGAAGCCGGCCGCCGTCAGGTCGAGGTCGGCGAAGCTGTCCTTGACGGAGGCACCGGGGGCGGTGAGGTCCACACGCCGGACGACGTCGGCCGGATCGGCTCCGGGGACCAGGGTCACCGCGTCGGGGTAGTACAGCGGCGTGCGGGCCGGTGCCGTCCACGCCTGCGCGCCGAAATCGCCCGGCACCCCGTGGGCGCGGCTCATCACCGCGCACCACTCGGCGTTGTTGCGGGCGCAGGCCCGGACCAGCCGGGCCGGGGAGTGCTGCGTCGTCCGTACTGTCTGCGTCGTCCGTACTGTCTGCGTCGTCCGCGTCGTCGTCACGAGTGCGGAGCTTGCCCCGGGGCGGGGCGTCCCGTCGAGGGGTTTACCGATCCGGTCGCGGGCCGAAGGCTGTTCCGGCGTCGGGCTCCAGGAACTCCAGCCGGTTGCCCACCGGGTCCTCGCTGTAGAAGCGGCGGTGGCCCGGGAGCGTGTCGTCCCAGCGGACGGGTGCGCCGTGGGCGGCCAGGCGGTCGGCGAGGGCGTCGATCCCGGTGACGCGGAGACCGGGGTGGGCCTTGGCGGCGGGGCGGAAGCCCTGCTCCACACCGAGGTGGATGCGGACCGGGGCGGCGTCCGGGCCGGTCCGGAACCAGCAGCCGCCCCGCGCGGCGAGCACCGGGGGCTTCGGCTCCTCGGTCATGGCGAGGACACCCCCGTAGAACGCGCGCAGCAGGTGCTCGGAGCCGGGAGGGGCGGCGAGCTGTACGTGGTCCAGTGCGGCGATCACGCGTCCCCCCGCCTCGCGCTGCCCGTGACACCCGCGCCACCCGCGACCCGGGCGACGGCGAAGATCCGGCGGAACGGGAAGACCGTGCCGTGCGGGCCCTGCGGGTAGGCGGTGCGCAGCAGGTCCCGGTACTCGGCGAGGAAGGCGTCGAGGGCCTCGGGGTCGTCGGCGAGAGCGGCGAGGACCGGGCGCAGACCGGTGCCCTTGACCCAGTCGAGGACCGGGTCGTCGCCGTGCAGGACCTGGAGGTACGTGGTCTCCCAGACGTCCACCGCCACGCACCCGGCGGCGGAGAGGCGGGCGTAGTAGGCGGCGGGTTCCAGGACGGCGTCCTCGTGGCGGAGGAGTCCGCCGAGGCGGCCGCGCCAGCGGGGGGACTCGGCGAGTTCGCGCATCAGGACGTGGCTGGGGGCGCCGAAGTTGCTGGGCACCTGGAAGGCGAGGGTGCCCCCGGGGGCGAGGCCGTCCAGCCAGGCGGGGAAGCGGTCGGCGTGGCCGGGGACCCACTGGAGCAGGGCGTTGGAGGCGATCAGGCCGTACGGCTCCGCGGGGGCCCACTCCGAGACGTCCGCCTCGGCGAAGTCGAGCGTGGCGGTGGCGTGGGTACGGGCCTGCGCCAGCATCTGCGGGGAGTTGTCGTAGCCGGTGATCCGGGCCCCGGGCCACCGGTCGGCGAGGAGGACGGTGACGTTCCCCGGGCCGCAGCCGAGGTCGGCGATGCGGGGGCGGGGGCCGCCGGGGAGGTCGCCCACCCGGGCCAGGAGATCGAGGAAGGGGCGCGTGCGGTGCGACGCGTGGCGGAGATACTGGCCGGGGTCCCAGACGGATTCGCTCATGCCCTCAGCATCACCCCGGACTATCTTGACGTCAAGACACTTGAAACCAAGAGACTTCATGTCGAGGGACCCTCTACACTGATCGACATGGAGGACGAGGTCGACCGTCTGGTCGCAGCATGGCGCCGCGAGCGCCCCGACCTCGACGTGGAACCACTAGAGGTCCTCAGCCGGGTGTCGCGCCTCGCGCGCCACCTCGACCGGGCCCGCCGCATCGCCTTCGCCGAGCACAGCCTGGAGCCCTGGGAGTTCGACGTCCTCACGTCGCTGCGCCGGGCCGGCGCCCCGTACCAGCTCTCCCCCGGCCAGCTGCTGACGCAGACCCTGGTCACCTCGGGCACGATGACCAACCGCATCGACCGGCTGACCAAGAAGAACCTGGTGGAACGCCTCCCCGACCCCAACGACCGGCGCGGGGTGCTGGTCCGGCTGACCGCCGAGGGGCGCGACAAGGCCGACCAGTCGCTGGCCGGGCTGCTCGACCAGGAGCGCGCCATCCTCGGCGAGCTCTCCCCTCGCCAGCGCGGCGAACTCGCCGATCTGCTACGCCAGTTGACCGCCCCGTTCGACAACGTCCCCGGTTAGACCCACTTCGGACGTCAGATCGACCGGGCCCACGCCCGCCCTGCGGGCCAGCGCCACGGCCGCCAGCGTCGAATGCACCCCGAGCTTGCCCAGGACGTTCTGCATGTGGGTACGGACCGTGTGCGGCGAGAGGTAGAGCCGCTCCGCCACCGCCTTGCGCCCCAGCCCCGCGACCATGCAGCGCAGCACCTCCCGCTCGCGCGGGGTGAGCGACTCCACCAGCAGCTCGCTCTCGGTGCGGTGCTTGCGCGCGGCCGTCAACTCCCGCAGTACGCCCGTGAGCAGGGCCGGCGGCAGGTGGGTCTCGCCGCGCAGCACCCCCCGGATGACCGCCAACAGGCGTTGCAGGGAACAGTCCTTGGCGACCCAGCCGGAGGCACCCGCCTGGAGCGCCGCCGCCGCCCGTCGCGGGTCGTCCCGCTCCGCGAGGACCACCGTGCGGACGCCCGGCCGGGCCTCGCGGACCCCCGCGACGAGGGAGATCCCGTCGACCGGGCCCCCCTGCTGCGGGATCCCGCCCGCCGCCGGGGCGCCGCCCAGCTCCGCGTCGACCAGCATGACGTCGTAGGCACGGCCCTCGGTGGCGGCACGGTCGAGGCAGCGCAGTGCGGCCGGGCCGCTGCCTGCGGCGGCCACGTCTACGTCCGGCTCGGCGGCGAGCGCCGCGGCGAGCGATTCGGCAAAAATACGATGGTCGTCGACCACGAGAACCCGGATACGGGCCACGTCTACCCCCCAGTGGGACGGTCCCGGTCCGCCGTCCTGAGGCCGGACCCGGGTGGGAACACGTCGGGGCGGTCGTGGCGCCCGAGCTCCGCGACGGGAGAGCCGTCCGCGCGGCCCCGCCGCGCGCACCGAGCCGCCACCGTCTGCGCCCGGGTGCCGCACCGCCCGTCTCGGCCCCTGAACGGCACCGGCCCCCACCGGTGCTGCCCATCAGCGTACGGGCGTACGGGTGCCCGGGAAGCCGATTCGCGGAAGTGACCGTCCCCGGCGTTCAAGGGGTGCTTCCTGTCCCGTTCCGGGACGGAAGTGGACGAACGAGACCGCATTCTGTGCCACCGCGCCGGGGTGCGGGGGCGGATGCGCGGGTGCGGTGGCACCGGACACGGCAGAGCGCCGGGACCGGCCGTGGGGCCGTGTCCCGGCGCTCGTACACGCGGGTCGGGTGCGGGGCGGTCGTCAGACCAGGCGGCGCGCGCCCGCCGAGGGGACGGCGGCGAAGACGCCCGGGGCGGCGTGGCCGGCCGCCGCGAAGGCGTCGAGCACCGACTTGGTGACCGCCTCGGCGTCGGACTCCTCGACCAGCACGATCGCCGAGCCGCCGAAGCCGCCGCCGGTCATGCGGGCGCCGAGCGCCCCGGCCGCGTTCGCGGTCGCCACGGCGAGGTCCAGCTCGTCGCAGGAGACCCGCAGGTCGTCGCGGAGCGAGGTGTGGCCCTGGGTGAGCACCGGACCCGCCGCGCGGACGTCCCCGGCGTCGAGCAGGGCGATGACCTGCTCCACCCGGGCGTTGTCGCTGACCACGTGGCGTACGTAGCGGACGACGGACTCGTCCGCGCCGGCCGCCTCCAGGCGGGCGAGGGCGTCGGGGAGGTCCTCGTGAGCCAGCTCGCGGAGCTTGCCCAGCCCGAGCAGGCGGGCGCCCTCCTCGCAGCCGGCCCGGCGCTCGGCGTAGGCGCCGTCTCCCAGTGCGTGCTTGACGCGGGTGTCCACGACCAGCAGCCGCAGCCCGTGCGCGGCGAGGTCGAAGGGGACCTGGCGCACGGCGAGGTCGCGGGTGTCCAGGTGGAGGGCGTGACCGTCGGTGCAGCAGGCGGACGCCATCTGGTCCATGACACCGCAGGGCACGCCGACGAAGTCGTTCTCGGCGGCCTGGCCGAGGACGGCCAGTTCGGCGGCGGTCAGGCCGAGGCCGAAGAGGTCGTTCAGGGCGAGGGCGACGACCACTTCGAGGGCGGCGGACGAGGAGAGCCCGGCGCCGGTCGGCACGGTGGAGGTGACCTGGATGTCCGCGCCGGTGATCTCGTGCCCGGCGCGGCGCAGCGCCCAGACGACACCCGCGGGGTACGCGGCCCAGCCGTGGCCCTCGTTGGGGGTCAGGCCGTCGACGGCGAGCTGCACGATGCCGCCGGGTACGTCGGTGGAGTGCAGCCGCAGCTGGCCGTCGGTGCGCCGGGCGACGGCGGCACGGGCGGTGTGCGGGAGGGCGAGCGGCATGACGAAGCCGTCGTTGAAGTCGGTGTACTCGCCTATGAGGTTGACGCGCCCGGGGGCGGCCCAGACCCCTTCGGGCTCGGTGCCGTACAGCGCGCGGAAGGAGGCGGTGAACTCGTCCTGGCCCAGCGGTCCGGTGGTCGCGACGGCCTCGGCGGCGGTGCTCTCGGGTGTCCCGGTCATTATGCGGTGGTCTCCTCTCGGCGGGCGAACGCCCAGGCGTCCGCGACGATACCGGCCAGGTCCGGGCGGCTCGGCGTCCAGCCCAGGCGCTCGCGGGCGGTGGCGGCGGAGGCGACGAGGACGGCCGGGTCGCCGGCGCGGCGCGGGGCGGCGGTCTCCGGGATCGGGTGGCCGGTGACCTCGCGGACGGTCTCGATGACCTGGCGGACCGAGAAGCCGTTGCCGTTGCCCAGGTTGCAGATGAGGTGCTCGCCCGAGGTGGCGGCGCCCAGCGCGAGGAGGTGCGCTTCGGCGAGGTCGGCGACGTGGATGTAGTCGCGGACGCAGGTGCCGTCGGGGGTGGGGTAGTCGTCGCCGTAGACGTTGATCGACTCGCGCTCGCCGAGGGCGACCTGGAGGACCAGCGGGATGAGGTGGGACTCGGGGTCGTGGCGCTCCCCGGTGTTCCCGTACGCGCCGGCCACGTTGAAGTAGCGGAGCGAGACGGCGGCCAGCCCGTGGGCGGCGGCCTCGCCGGTGATCATGTGGTCGACGGCGAGCTTGGTCGCGCCGTACGGGTTGGTGGGGGCGGTCGGGTCGGTCTCCGTGATGGGGCTGGAGACCGGCTCGCCGTAGGTGGCGGCGGTGGAGGAGAAGACGAGGGTGCGCACCCCGGCGTCCCGCATCGCGGCGAGCAGCGCGGTGGTGCCGCCGACGTTGTTGAGCCAGTACTTCTCCGGGTTCACGACGGACTCGCCGACCTGGGAGAACGCGGCGAAGTGCAGGACGGCGTCGTAGGAGGGGTCGAGCCACTTCGCGGCGTCCTGGATGCGGCCCTCGATGAACTCGGCGCCCTGCGGGACGCCCTCCCGGAAGCCGGTGGAGAGGTCGTCGAGCACGGTGACGGTGTGCCCGGCCTCCAGCAGGTGGGTGGCGACCACGCTGCCCACGTAACCGGCGCCGCCGGTGACCAGGTACTTCTTCGGGGTGCTGCTGCTCACTTGCTCGCTACCTCTCGCAGTCGCTCGGCCGCGGTCTCCGGCGGCACGTCGTTGATGAACGCTCCCATGCCGGACTCCGATCCGGCGAGGAACTTCAGCTTGCCCGGGGTGCGGCGGATGGTGAAGAGCTCCAGGTGGAGGGCGAGCTCCTCGCGCCCGGGGGCGCTGAACGGCGCCTGGTGCCAGGCGGCGATGTACGGGGTGGGGGGCGCGTCGGGGCCGAAGATCCGGTCGAAGCGCCGCAGGAGCTCCAGGTACATCTGCGGGAACTCCGCGCGGGCGGCGTCGTCTAGCTCGCGGAAGTCGGCGACGCGGGTGCGCGGATAGAGGTGGACCTCGTACGGCCAGTGCGCGGCGTACGGGACGAACGCGACCCAGTGCTCGCCGGTGAGGACGATCCGGTCGCCCTCGGCGATCTCGCGGGCGACGACGTCCTCGAAGAGGTTCCGTCCGGTCTCCTCGCGGTGGGCGACGGCCGAACGCAACATCAGTTCGGTTCGAGGCGTCACGAAGGGGTAGCCGTAGATCTGGCCATGGGGGTGACCGAGCGTCACACCGATCTCGGCGCCCCGGTTCTCGAAGCAGAAGACCTGCTCGACCTGGCCGAGCCCGGCGAGAGCGGCGGTGCGGTCGGTCCAGGCCGCCAGCACGAGAGCGGCCTGCTCATCGGTGAGATCGGCGAAGGAGGAGTTGTGGTCGGAGGTGAAGCAGACGACCTCGCAGCGACCGGAGTCCCCGGCGAGCGACGGGAAGCGGTTCTCGAAGACCACGGCTTCGTAGGTGGCGTCGGGGATCTCGCTGAGCCGTCCGTCCCGCGACGGGCAGAGCGGGCACTCGTCCGCCGGCGGGTGGTAGGTGCGGCCCTGGCGGTGGGAGGCGATGGCGACCGCGTCGCCCAGGACCGGGTCGCGCCGGATCTCGGACGAGGTGGCGACGGCGCCGAGCGGCCGTCGGTCCACCGCATCGCGTACGACGTCGTCGGCGGAGTCGTAATAGATCAGTTCCCGACCGTCGGCGAGGGTCGTTGCCGTCTTCTTCACCAGGTTCCTCCAAACATAACTAAACATAATTAACCACAACCAAACAGGAGCGTCAATGACGTAACTCTTTGTAGACGAGTCCTTTCTCTGTGTGCGATTAAGTGGAGACCTGGTTCCTTATATCGGGTCAATTCGCCCCTCTGCATCACGATCAAACAAAGAACACCAGTTGGTTTGTTCAGTTATTGAATGCATGGGCGTAAGTTTCATCAGGTTCAGTTCGCGCAACGAAGCGAGTACCCCCCATGAACTATCTGGCTGAAGGGCTCCGGCTCCCCACGAACGGCCTCGATTACACAATCCTGGCCATCTACTTCGTCGTGGTCCTCGGCATCGGCTTCGCGGCCCGCGCCAGTGTGAAGACCAGCCTCGACTTCTTCCTCTCCGGCCGCTCCCTGCCCGCCTGGGTCACCGGTCTGGCCTTCGTGGCCGCCAACCTCGGCGCCACGGAGATCCTCGGCATGGCCGCGACCGGCGCGCAGTACGGCGTCTCGGTCGTCCACTGGTACTGGATCGGCGCCATCCCCGCCATGGTCTTCCTCGGCCTGGTGATGATGCCGTTCTACTACCGCTCGAAGGTCCGGTCCGTCCCGGAGTTCCTGCTCCAGCGGTTCGACAAGTCGGCCCACCTGCTGAGCTCCGCCCTGTTCGCCTTCGCCGCCATCCTGATAGCCGGCGTCAACCTCTACGCGCTCTCGATCGTCGTGGAGGCGCTGCTGGGCTGGCCGCAGTGGGTCGCGATCACCGTCGCGGGCATCTTCGTCCTCCTGTACATCACCATCGGCGGACTCTCCTCGGCGATCTACAACGAGGTGCTCCAGTTCTTCGTCATCCTCGCCGCGCTCATACCCCTCACCATCCTGGGTCTCAAGCGCGTCGGCGGCTGGGACGGCCTGTCCGACTCCCTGACGAAGAGCCACGGGTCGAAGTTCATGTCCGCCTGGAGCGGTACGGGCATCGGTGACAGCAACGCCCTCGGCGCCAACTGGCTGACGATCATCCTCGGCCTCGGCTTCGTCCTCTCCTTCGGCTACTGGACGACCAACTTCGCCGAGGTGCAGCGCGCCCTGTCCGCGAAGAACCTCTCGGCCGCGCAGCGCACCCCGCTCATCGCCGCGTTCCCGAAGATCTTCATCGTCTTCCTGGTGATGATCCCGGGCATGGTCGCCGCCGTCGTCGTCCCGAACATCGGCACCGACCGCTCGGACCTGACGTACAACGACGCCATCCCGCTGCTGATGCGCGACCTGCTCCCGAACGGTGTCCTCGGCATCGCGGTGACCGGTCTGCTCGCCGCGTTCATGGCCGGTATGGCCGCCAACGTCTCCTCGTTCAACACGGTGTTCACCACGGACATCTGGGCGCGGTACGTGAAGAAGGACAAGCCGGACGCGTACTACCTGAAGTTCGGCCGCGGCGTCACCGCCGTCGGCGTGCTGGCCTCGATCGGCACCGCGTTCATCGCGTCGAGCTTCACGAACATCATGAGCTACCTGCAGACGCTCTTCTCGTTCTTCAACGTCCCGATGTTCGTCGTCTTCATCATCGGCATGTTCTGGAAGCGCGCGTCGATGAAGTCCGGCGTCTGGGGCCTGGTCGCGGGCACCACCGCCGCGATGATCAACTACTTCGTCTTCTACAAGCAGGGGATCATCGACATCCCGACCGACCAGGGAGCGAACTTCGTCTCCGCCATCGTCGGCTTCGTCGCCGGTGCGGTCGTCATGGTCGCCGTCACCCTGTTCACCGCCCCGAAGCCGGCCGCCGAACTGGCCGGCCTGGTCTACGGCACCGAGTCCCCGGACGCCCCCGAGGTGCCGGAGGAGTCCGACTCCGCGTGGTACCGCAAGCCGGCCCTGCTGGGCTGGGGCGCCATCGTGATCGCCGCCGCCTGCTACATCCCCTACTCGTTCTGATCGGAGGAACCACCATGTCCGAACTGCACAAGGAAGTCTCCGACCTGGAGAGCAAGTCCGCCACGGCGGCACGCCTCTTCGACATCAGGCGGATCATCGGCGGTCTCTTCGTGGTCTACGGAGTCATCGTCACCATCGCGGGCATCAGCCCGTCCGACGCCGACCTCAAGAAGGCCCAGGGCGTCAACATCAACCTGTGGACCGGCCTCGCGATGCTCGTCCTCGGACTGCTGTTCCTGCTCTGGATGTGGCTGCGCCCGACGCAGGCCCCGGTCGAACCGGTCGAGCCGGGCGGCCCCGCCGGTCACTGACCGGCCGCACCGCACCTCCAGCACGGCCACCGCAGGGGCCGGACCCACCCGCAGCTCAGGGTGCGTCCGGCCCCTGCGGCATGTCGTACCCGGGCTCGCGCGCCGCGCCCATCGCCGTGTGGACGGCCGCCCGGTCCAGCAGCCCCGTACGGGCCGCGAGCGCGGCGGCCTCCAGCCGGGAACCGACGCCGAGCTTCATCAGGACCCGCTGGACGTGGGTACGGGCGGTGCTCGGCGCGATCCGCATGCCGGCGGCGATCAGGCGGGTGCCCTCGCCCTCGGCGACGCGTACCAGCACCTCGGCCTCGCGGGGCGTCAGCAGCCGCAGCAGGCGCTGGCCCTCGTCGTCGGGCTTCTCCACCGGGTGCAGCAGCTCGGTGAAGGCGCCCCTGAGCAGGGCGGGCGCCACCGACGCCTCACCGGCCCTGGCCTTCATCATGGCCCGCTCCACGCCCTCGATGCGTTCGTCGTGCCGGACGTATCCGGCCGCGCCCGCCGCGAAGGCCGCCGCGATCCCCCGGGGACTGGGCACCGGGCCCAGCACCACCACCGCCACCTGCGGGCGCTCCCGGCCGATCCGCGCGATCGGGTCGAAGGCGCCCGGCGCGGCGGGAGCGGCCGTCCCGAAGAGACAGACCTCCGGGGCCCTGGCTATGACCAGGTCCGCGGCGCCCGAGGTCGGCGCCGTGGCCGCGAGCACGCGGTGCCCACGGAGCTTGAGTGCCGAGGCGAGCGCCTCGGCCAGCAGGCGGTGGTCGTCGACCACCATGAGCCGCACGCTCATCGCGCAGATACCCCCAGTACCGCCGTGAACCGCCGTGCGCATGTGTGCCACGACCGTCGGCCCCCCGGCCTAGACCCGGCAAGCTACACGCTTGTTCGACGCCGTGGCGCCCATACGTGGCAGAAGCCCCCCAGAAGGCCGATTTCTTCTGCTTCGGACGTCACGGAGTTGACGGAAAACGATCGGCCCCGCCGGTCTTCCTCCGACCGGCGGGGCCGTCCTACGGGGTGCCCCAGGCGGGGGCGGGTGGTGTCCGGCGCGGGCCGGGCGCCGGGTCAGCCGGTGGTGAACGCCATGGCGAGGAGCCGGTCGTCGTCGTCCGCCCCGCTCGATTCGCTGAGCATGTTCGGCGACAGGAAGAGCCGGCCCTTCTCGTACAGGAACTCGCCCCGGTCGTAGCCGAAGTAGGTCTCCGCGTCCCGGGTCTTCTCGGTGCTGGGGTTCTCCATCAGCACCGTCTCCTTCAGGGTCGCGCCGTCGAGCGAGACGACCTCGCCGCCCTTGTCGTACGGGGGCACCTTGTACGCGATGACGTTGGTGCCGTCCATCCGGAGCGGGATCATGCTGTACCGCTCGCCGGCGTCGGCGCGGGCGCCGAGCAGCTTGCCGGTGGTGAGGTCGAACGCGACGATCTCGTTGGTGTCGCCGTACTCGGCGGTGCCCTCGTGGGACTCGGTGGGCACGTACAGGCGGTTGTTGCCGACCGTCATGCCGACGCACCGCTCCACCTCGGTGGAGCCGCACTCCCCCGCGTACCGTTCGGCGTCGGCGGAGATCCGGACGATCAGCTTGCCGGTGCCGGAGTCGATGGAGAAGTAGTCCGAGATGCTGGAGCCGTCACCGGCCGTGTCGCCGATGTCGGCGGCGACGACCAGCGGCTTGGTGGAGACGACCGCCGCGTACTCGACGCCGGGCGGCATGTCGTACGAGGAGATCGGGGCGCCGGTCTTGGCGTCCAGCGTCTGGATGGAGAGCTTCGGGTCGTCGTACGAACCGCACTTGCGGACGGTGACGAGCGCCTCGCCGCCGCCGTACCCGGTGTCGTAGCAGTCGTCGGTGGAGATCTTCGGCGCCCAGAGCTGGGCCCCGGTGGTGATGTCGAAGGCGGCGCCGCCCTCGGTGCCCGCCGCGGCGACGGTGGTCCCGCTGACCGTCACCTCCGTGAACCGGACCGGCTCGTCACCGTTGGAGGAGGCGGTGACCGACTTCGACCAGATCATCTTGCCGGTGTTCAGGTCGAGCGCGCCGAGCTTGTTGCAGGAGGGGTACTTGTCCGCCGAGGTCGGCTTGGACTCCTCGAAGACGATCGCGGTCTTGTAGTCCTTCGTCATGTGCCGGGAGGCCGCGCAGAGCTGGCCGGCCGTCGGGATCGACCAGAGCTTGGTGCCCTTGGCCAGGTCGTATCCGGCGACCTCGTACACCCCGGTCTTCACGTACACCTTGTCGGTGACCCAGGAGCCGTAGACGGTGGTGACGTCGGAGACCTTCGGCTTCGGGATCTCGAAGGCGACGTGCGACTTGGTGGAGGCCGGCACCTTCTCGGTGCCTCCGGCGAGACCGCCGCCGTCCCCCTTGTCGCCGGCACCGCCGTCACCGCCGGCGGGCCCGGCGGTGGAGACCTTCGGGTCCCCGCCGTCGCCGGACGCCGAGTAGACGATCCCGGCGCCGACGATCAGCACCACGGCGAGCGCCGCCCCGATGATGATCTTCATCTGGGCGGTGAGCTTCTTCGCCCCGCCGGTGCCCTGGGGCGGCTGCGGCTGCGCGTACTGAGGCTGCGTCGGGTAGCCGTACCCCGGCTGCCCGGGACCGGGCTGGCCGAAGTAGCCGGGCTGGCCGGGCTGCGAGGAGGTCGGCGTCTGCGGGTAGCCGTACCCGGCCTGCGGGGGCGGCGGTCCCTGCGGATAGCCGTACCCGGGCTGCGGCTGCGGGTACCCGTACCCGGGCCCGGCCGGACCCTGCGGCGGCTGGGGTTGGGGCTGGGCCTGCGGCGGCTGGGGTGCCTGAGGCTGCGGGGCCTGGGGCGGCTGGGGTGCCTGAGGCTGCGGGGGCGGCGGGGGCGTTCCGTACGGGGAGGGCGGCGGCGCGCCGAATCCGCCGGGCGGCGGGTCCTGCGGGGCGCCGAACCCGCCCTTCGGCGGTTCGCCGGGCTGCTGCGGGGGCGGGGGCGGCTGGGTCATCTCGTACGTACCTCTGGGGAAGGGTGGGTGGAATGGGGGGGAGTCGTGGACGCGGCCCGGGGGCGGCGGTGTCAGTTGCCGAACGCGATCATCGCCGTCTCGCGGTCGTCGCCCCGGTTGTTCGCCTCGGTGAGCCGGTCGGTGACGATGATGGAACGCCCGTCCAGCCAGAGGAACTTGCCGTCGAAGATGTTCTCCTCGACGAGCGCCGTGGACGCCGGGTGCTGGAGCAGGACCTTGGGGGCTCCACCGGTCGGCGCGATGGAGGCGATGGCGCCGCCGTGGTCGTAGGTGACCTCCAGACGGACGATCAGGTTGGCGCCGTCCATCCGCATCGGCTCCATCACCCGCCCGGCCGGGGCAGCCGACTTCCACTTGGTCTTGCCGGAGTCGAGGTCGAAGGCGACCACCGAGTTGGTGCGGTCCGTGGAGCCGGACGCCTCGGTCGCCATGTAGAACGTCTTCGCGTCCGCCACGACGCCCGTGCAGCTGTCCAGGGACTTGCCGAAGATCTCCAGCGAACTGCCGCAGTCCGGGGCGAACTTGTCCGCCGCGTCACCCGTCAGCTGGGACCGGAGCGCTCCGTCGTCCTTGAGGGCGATGATGCCCCACGACTTCTTCTTCTCGTTGGTCAGCGCCACGACGAGCGGGTCGACCGAGTACACCCGGTCGACCTCCCAGCCGCGTTCCGGCTGGTACGTCCAACGGGCCTTGCCGGTGTTCGGGTCGAGCTGCTGGATCTGCTGCTGCGGGTTGTCCAGGTCGCCCGTGCTGCAGTTCAGGGCGGCGATGAGCTTCGGGCCGCCCGCGTAGGCGACCGGCTGGCAGTCGCCGGACGGCCGGCCGAACAACTCCTTCCCGTCGCTGACCCGGAACGCGTCGGTGCCGCCGGAGCGGCCGACCGTCACGGTGTCACCGCTGATCGCCAGGCCGATGTCGGACAGCAGGTCCCAGACGCCGTTCTGCTTGATCGTCTTCTTCCAGCCCGCCTTGCCGGAGGCGAGGTCGATCTGCTGGAGCTGGGAGCAGTCCGCCTTGTCACCGGTGCCGTCCATCAGCCCGAGGACGATCTTGCCGTTCGTGGTGGCGTTGACGGGAGCGGCGCAGATGTCGGTGGAGAACTTCACCGTCCACGCCTCCTCGCCGGTGGCGAGCGAGTAGCCGGAGATGCCCCGGTAGGCGGCCTTGGCCAGGGTGTCGCCGACGACCCAGGGGCCGTAGACCCGGGCGCCGTCGCGCGGCAGCTTCAGGTCGTTGTCCTGCTTCCAGAGGACCTTCGCCTCGCCCTTCTGCCGGCCGGCGTTCAGGTCGTCGTCCGTGTCGCGGCCCTCGTCGTTCCCGTCGGCCGGGCCCGATCCCGAGGCGCTGGGCCCGGCACCGCCCTTCCCGTCCGAGCTCTTCCCGGCGACCGGCTTCCCACCGCCGCCGTCCCCGCCGACGGCCACGCCCACACCGACCGCCGCGACCACGACCACCGCGACGGCCGCCGCGACGATCACCCCGGTCCGGCCGCGGAGGAACCCGCGCCCGGACGAGGGGGACGGCGCGACGGGCGGGGGACCGGGCGGCGCGGGGTAACCCGGGTAGCCCTGCTGGCCGTAAGGCCCTGGCTGCGGCGCGCCGTACGGACCCGGCGCCTGCTGACCGTACGGGCCGGACTGCGGCTGACCGTACGGACCGGGGGGCTGCTGACCGTACGGGCCCGGCGCCTGCTGACCGTACGGACCGGGCTGCTGCTGGCCGTACGGGCCCGGCTGCGGCTGCTCACCGTACGGGCCCGGCTGCGGCGCGCCGTACAGGCCGGGGGCCTGCGGGTAGCCGTTCCCGGGCGCGCCGGGGCCCGGGGGCTGCTGGCCGTAGGGACCGGGGGCCTGCGGGTAGCCGTACGCCGGAGCGCCGGGGGCCGGGGGCTGCGCAGGGGAGGCCGGCGGGGGCGGGGGCGGCGACCCGGCGGGCGGGGTCCCGGGCTGCTGGGCGGGGGGCTGCTGGGGAGACCCGCGGCCGGGCTCCTCCGGAGTTCCCGAGCCCCCCTGCGGCGGTTGCTGGCTGGGCGGCTGGGTCATCAGCACGTCCCCCTTCGTGCGGTTCCGGTGCCCGTACCGGCCTCCCCCGCGATCCCTCGGGGACCGGACGGCGTCGTGCGACGTACGTCCGGAACTCCTCCGGAATGGAGCGGAACGGGCATGGCTACCGCGGCGTCGCGACAGTCTGGCGGGGCTTCTTTGTACCACCCGCACCAGCGTGCACACCGATTCGGTCCGCCGCCTGTTCCCAAGGGAGAACCGGTCCGTGATGCCGCCGTTACGCGCCTGCGGGAAGCCGCCCCGCCCCGCCTGCCGGCGCCCCGTCAATTCCGTTCCGGATGCGCCGAGTTCTCCCACCCCTCGACCCGGGTGTCCGGAATCCGCCGCTTCGCACGGTTGGTTACCCCGTACAGAACGGAACGGACCCGAGCGGACCGGCCGGTGTGCGGCCGGGTCCGCCCGGGTCCGTACGGGGTCCGTACGGGTCCGTTCGGGGCCCGTACGGGTCCGTTCGGGGTCCGTACGGGTCCGTGCGGGCAGCGCCTACGCGTCCTCGGCCAGCTCCAGCCAGCGCATCTCCAACTCGTCGCGCTCGGTGACCAGTTCACGCAGCTCGGCGTCGAGCTTGGCGACCTTCCCGAAGTCCGTGGCGTTCTCCGCGATCTGGGCGTGCAGCTTGGTCTCGCGGTCGGAGAGCTTGCCGAGCTGCCGCTCGACCTTCTGCAACTCCTTCTTCGCCGCCCGCGATTCCTGCGCCGAGACGGCGTTGGACGCCGGTGCGGGCTCCTTGGCCCCGGCGCTGGGGGCGGCGGACGGGGTGGCCGTCTCCTCCATCCGCTGCCGGCGCTCGATGTACTCGTCGATGCCGCGCGGCAGCATCCGCAGCGCCCGGTCGCCCAGCAGCGCCATCACCTTGTCGGTGGTCCGCTCGATGAAGAACCGGTCGTGCGAGATCACGATCATGGAGCCGGGCCAGCCGTCGAGGAGGTCCTCCAGCTGGGTGAGGGTCTCGATGTCGAGGTCGTTGGTGGGCTCGTCGAGGAAGAGGACGTTCGGCTCGTCCATCAGCAGACGCAGGATCTGGAGCCGGCGCCGCTCACCACCGGAGAGGTCGCCGACCGGCGTCCACTGCTTCTCCTTGGTGAAACCGAACTGCTCGCAGAGCTGCCCCGCCGTCATCTCGCGGCCCTTGCCGAGGTCCACCCGGTCGCGGATCTGCTGCACGGCCTCCAGCACCCGGAGGGTGGGCTTGAGCTCGTGCACCTCCTGGGAGAGGTAGGCGAGCCGGACGGTCTTGCCGACGATGATCTTCCCACCGGCCGGCTGGACGTCGCCCTGACTGCGGCACGCCTCGGCGAGCGAGCGCAGCAGCGAGGTCTTGCCCGCGCCGTTCACGCCGACGAGACCGATGCGGTCGCCGGGGCCGAGCTGCCAGGTGAGGTGCTCCAGCAGCGTCTTGGGGCCGGCCTGGACGGTCACGTCCTCCAGGTCGAAGACGGTCTTGCCGAGGCGCGCGTTGGCGAACTTCATCAGCTCGCTGGTGTCGCGCGGCGGCGGCACGTCGGCGATCAGCTCGTTGGCGGCCTCGATGCGGTAGCGCGGCTTGGAGGTACGGGCGGGGGCGCCGCGCCGCAGCCAGGCCAGCTCCTTGCGCATCAGGTTCTGCCGCTTCGACTCCTCGGTCGCGGCGATCCGCTCACGCTCGGCGCGGGCGAAGACGTAGTCGCTGTAGCCGCCCTCGTACTCGTGGACGGTGCCGCGCTGGACGTCCCACATGCGGGTGCAGACCTGGTCGAGGAACCACCGGTCGTGGGTGACGCAGACGAGCGCCGAGCGGCGGGCCCGCAGATGTCCGGCGAGCCAGGAGATGCCCTCGACGTCGAGGTGGTTGGTGGGCTCGTCGAGGACGATCAGGTCCTGGTCCGCGATGAGCAGCTTGGCGAGCGCGATACGGCGGCGCTCACCACCGGAGAGCGGGGCGATGACGGTGTCCAGGCCGTGCTCGAAGCCCGGCAGCGCGAGACCGCCGAAGAGCCCGGTCAGCACATCGCGGATCTTGGCGCTGCCCGCCCACTCGTGGTCGGCGAGGTCGCCGATCACCTCGTGGCGGATCGTCGCCTTCGGGTCGAGGGAGTCGTGCTGGGTGAGGACGCCGAGGCGCAGACCGCCGAGGTGGGTGACGCGGCCGGTGTCCGCCTCCTCCAGCTTGGCGAGCATCCGGATGAGGGTCGTCTTGCCGTCGCCGTTGCGGCCGACGACACCGATCCGGTCTCCCTCCGAGACTCCGAGAGACACACCGTCGAGCAGCGCACGGGTGCCGTACACCTTGCTGACCTGCTCGACATTGACCAGATTGACGGCCATTTCACTCCTGCCCAGGGGATGGATCGACTTCCCAGGGTAGTCGCCGCGCGGATGCGGTAGCGTGCGGCGATCTTCCGGGGTGACCTCCCGGGCAGGAGCGTCTCAGGGGTGGGGACTTCATGACAGGCATATCGGTACGGCGCGGACTCCCGGCGGCGGCAGCGGTGACCGCGGCGCTCTGCGCCCTGGCCGGCTGCGGCACCGGGGACGACGGCAAGGCCACCGCCACCGGTTCCCCGGCCGCGACGACCGCCTCCCCCGCCGGGTCCGCCGGGGCCCCAGAGCCCGCAGCCAAGGGCGGCAGCATCGGCGCCACCGGCTCCACCTGCGAGCTCCCGGTCACCTTCGACCTGCCCGCCGGGTGGGAGCCCGCCGCCGTGGACGTCGATCCCGGCTCCGAATTCGCCGCCCTGGCACAGCAGGGCCCGCTGACCCTGGTCTGCGAGATCGACGCGAAGCCGACCGGGAACATCGGCTTCCTGCGGGTCTGGCGGGGCGAGAAGTCGGCCGCCTCGCCCCGCGCGCTGCTGGAGGCCTTCGTGACGGCCGGGACGGGCGCCGCCGACGCCACCTACACGGACGTCCGGGCGGGCACGGTCGCCGGAGCCGAGGCCGCCTACACCGTGTACAGCGATCTTCTGGACGGGCGGAAGAAGGAGAGCGCCTTCCTCGTCCCCACCGCCCAGGGCCCGGTCGTCGTCCACCTCGGCGGCATGGACTCCGACGAGCACGACCAGATGCTCCCCGCGTACGAACTGGCGAAGTCGAGCCTGCGGACCGGCTGAACCGGTCGGCCGCCCTTCGTGATGCTCGGCATCAGCTTCTTCTTCGGCTGACGCCGGCCGCAGGACGGTGGGCCGCCGGCACACCAGACCTGCCCGGCGGCCGAGCGTGCGGAGTCCGCGGTGGGCAGCCCCCTCAGACCACCGTCGCGCCCGGCGCCGGGGACACCGCGACCCGGGCCGTGCGGCAGGTGCCGGAGGCGGTGAGGGCGGCGGCGACCCGGTGGGCGGTCTCCGGGTCGGGGACCAGGAACGCGGTGGTCGGGCCGGAGCCGGAGACCAGGGCGGCGAGGGCCCCGGCGTCGGTGCCGGCGGCCAGGGTCGCGGCGAGCGAGGGGCGCAGCGAGAGGGCGGCGGCCTGGAGGTCGTTGCTCAGGGTCTTGGCCAGGGCGACCGGGTCGCCGGAGGCGAGGGCGTCAAGCAGGGCCGGGGCCGCGGCGGGCTCGGGGACGTCCGTACCGGCGGTGAGCCGGTCGAACTCGCCGAACACGACCGGGGTGGAGAGTCCGCCGTCGGCGACGGCGAAGACCCAGTGGAAGGTGCCGCCGGTCTCGACCGGGGTGAGGAGTTCGCCGCGTCCTGTGCCGAGGGCGGCGCCGCCGATCAGGCTGAACGGGACGTCGCTGCCGAGCTCGGCGCAGATCTCCAGGAGCTCTTCGCGGGAGGCGCCGGTGGACCAGAGCGCGTCGCAGGCGAGCAGGGCGGCGGCGCCGTCGGCGCTGCCTCCGGCCATGCCGCCGGCGACGGGGATGTCCTTGGCGATGTGGAGGTGGACGGCGGGCTCGATGCCGTACCGCTCGGCGAGGGCGAGGGCGGCGCGCGCGGCGAGGTTGCTGCGGTCCAGCGGCACCTGGGCGGCGTCCGGGCCGGAACAGGTGATCGTCAGCTCGTCGGCCGGGACCGCGGTGACCTCGTCGTACAGGCCGACCGCGAGGAAGACGTTGGCGAGGTCGTGGAAGCCGTCGGGGCGGGCGGCGCCCACGGCGAGCTGGACGTTCACCTTGGCCGGTACGCGAACGGTGACGCTCCCGGTCACGGTGGCGCTCTCGGTCATGCGGGCAGCTCCGGCTTGTTCTCGGCGATGGCGGCGAACTCCTCGACGGTGAGCGACTCGCCCCGGGCCTGCGGGGAGACCCCGGCGGCGACGAGCGCGGCCTCGGCGGCGGGTGCGGAGCCCGCCCAGCCGGACAGCGCGGCGCGCAGCGTCTTGCGGCGCTGGGCGAAGGCGGCGTCGACGACGGCGAAGACCTCGGTGCGGCTCGCGGACGTCTCGACCGGCTTCTCCCGCCGGACCAGGGAGACCAGGCCGGAGTCGACGTTGGGGGCGGGCCAGAAGACGGTGCGGCCGATGGCTCCGGCGCGCTTCACGTCGGCGTACCAGTTGGCCTTCACGGACGGCACGCCGTAGACCTTGTTGCCGGGGCGGGCGGCGAGCCGGTCGGCGACCTCGGACTGCACCATGACGAGGGTCCGCTCGATGCTCGGGAAGCGCTCCAGCATGGTGAGCAGTACGGGCACGGCGACGTTGTACGGGAGGTTGGCGACGAGCGCCGTGGGCGCGGGGCCCGGCAGCTCGGTGACCAGCATCGCGTCGGAGTGGACGAGGGCGAACCGGTCGGCGCGGCCGGGCATCCGGGCGGCGACGGTCGCGGGCAGGGCGGCGGCGAGGACGTCGTCGATCTCCACGGCCACGACCCGGTCGGCCGCCTCCAGCAGCGCCAGGGTCAGCGAGCCGAGCCCCGGCCCGACCTCGACGACGACGTCGTCGGGCCGCACCTCGGCGGTGCGCACGATCCTGCGGACCGTGTTGGCGTCGATGACGAAGTTCTGGCCGCGCTGCTTGGTCGGGCGTACGCCCAGCGCCGCCGCCAGTTCGCGGATGTCTGCGGGGCCCAGGAGGGCGTCGGACTCTGTGCTGCTCACCCACTAAGCGTACGGGCCCGGATTGCGATCGCAGGTGCGACCGCAGCCCCGCCCCCGCTCAGTAGTCGAAGGCCCGTGCCGTATTGGCGTCGATGGTCGCGGCGAGGGTGTCCTCGTCGACGCCCTTGACCTCGGCCATCGCCCGGAGGGTGACGGGGATGAGGTAGGGGGCGTTGGGGCGGCCGCGGTAGGGCGCCGGGGTGAGGAAGGGGGCGTCGGTCTCGACGAGCACCAGCTCGGCGGGGGCGACGGCGAGGGCGTCCCGCAGCGGCTGGGCGTTCTTGAAGGTGACGTTGCCGGCGAAGGACATGAAGTAGCCGGCCCGCGCGCAGATCCGGGCCATCTCGGCGTCGCCGGAGTAGCAGTGGAAGACCGTGCGCTCCGGGGCGCCGGCCTCGGCGAGGACGCGCAGTACGTCGGCGTGGGCCTCGCGGTCGTGGATGACGAGGGCCTTGCCGTGCCGCTTGGCGATCTCGATGTGCGCCCGGAACGACTCCTCCTGGGCGGCGCGGCCCTCGGGTTCCGTACGGAAGTGGTCGAGGCCGGTCTCGCCGACGCCGCGTACGTGGGCGAGGGCGGCGAGCGCGTCGATCTCCGCGAGCGCCTCGTCCAGCGCGGCCTTGCCGCCCGGCGCGCGGACCCCTTCGCGGGTGCGGCCCTCGGGGTCGCCGTGGACGATGCGCGGCGCCTCGTTGGGGTGGAGGGCGACCGAGGCGTGCACCTGGGGGTGGGCGGCGGCCGTCTCGGCGGCCCAGCGCGACCCGGCGAGGTCGCAGCCGACCTGGACGACGGTGGTGACGTTGACGGCGGCGGCCCGCGCGAGGGCCTCCTCCACGGTGCCGTCCTGCATGTCCAGGTGGGTGTGCGAATCGGCGACCGGAACCCGCAGGGGTTCGGGCAGCGGCGGCGCTTCGGTACGGCTCATGCCCTTGATCGTACGAGGAGTGCCGGACAGGAAGGGCGCTCGCCCGGGGTCCGGGGACACGGGCGGGCGCTCTCTTCCGTCGAGGGGCCGGTCAGCGGCGCTGGAAGGGGTGGAACAGGTCCGACAGGTGCCAGTGGCGGGCGGCTCCGGCTCCCGCAGGTACGGCCACGGCGGCCACCCGCTCGTCGTCGTCCTGTCCGGAGGCGGTGCCCGCCAGGGCGGCCGGCTTCTGCCGCGGGGTGCCCTGCAGCAGCTGCTGCACGAGCGAGACCCGTCCCGAACCCATGATGCGGACCACGTGGCCGCCGCAGTTCGTGCAGGTCGGGGTCGACAGAGGAGAGGGGACCCGCTCTCCGTCGGCCTTGTAGACCACGAAGGTATTGCCGTCCCGGTCGACGTGGTGCTCTATTTCGTAGGCCTGTTCCCAGCCGTGTCCACATCGCATGCAGGCGAAGGCATAGGCCTCATGGACCGTGGTCACCGCGATCTCACTCATACTTGCTCCTCTTGTCCGCAGGACAAGCCGCTCCCGAGTGTTTCCACCTCCCAGTGCACACCCGCCGAATGTGAATCGCACCGGCTCAGGACCAGTGTTGATGCGTTCTTGGACTCCTTGGTGAGCCCTTGGCCCGCGCATGGTGCGAGGGCGCCCCGTACGAAACCAGCCGTTGGCGGCGCGCGGGCGTGCACCGCCTGTTCACACCCTCGGGGGGCGCGTTTCCGGGTGCCCGCACCTCCGTGCGCCGGGTGTCCTGACGGGGGCGTGCGGGCGGAAAACCCCGAAAACAAAGGGCTGCACAGGGGCGCACAGGGGGCGCATTCGCGAGGTGCGGAATGAATTGAGCATTCAATTGAATTCCGCACCTCACAAAAACAGCATGTCCGGTTTGCGCGGTTCGCTTATCTGGTTTTCACTCGACTCGTACGCAAGTACACGCAACCCCCGGCTTTTCCACAGAACAGAACGGGAACGCTCATGCACACCGAAATCACCCCCACCACCACGACCGACCTGGACCAGGACCTGGAGGCCGCGCTCAACCCGGGCGAGGTCGAGGGCCTGTACCGCGACTCGCGCGAGTGCGCGTTCCTCGCGCTGATCGCCGGCGGTGGGGCGCTCCTCCTTTCGCCGCCCACCCCGCGGCCGAAGAAGGGCTGACTTCCGGCCCATGAACCAGTCAAGCGCTTCGTCCCGGCTCTCGGACGCGGTGCACGACCTGGCGAACGAGGTGGTCCTCGCTCTTAGGAGCGGGGGCCACCTCGCCACGGTGTGCGGCGCGGCCGGAATCCACGAGGACGACAGAACGGGCATCGCCGCGGTACGGGTCATCGGAGCCGACCTGCTGCTGCCGAGCGTGCTGTACGGACAGAGCCCGCACCCCGGCGACGTGGCGGTCTTCCACCGCGCGGTACGGGAGTTCCCGCCGCGCCCCGACGCCTCCCCCTCCACCGCCTGGAGCCACTGGGCGATGCTCTCCACCCTGCACCGGGTGGCCCCCTCCCTCCCCACCGGGCTTCCGACGGGCCGCCCGCCCGCCCTGGACGAACCCGGCATCACCGGTCTGGACGAGGCGCCGTGGCAGGTGTTCTCGCACCAGGTCTCCCTCCTTTCGCCGCTCGCCGTCCCGGCGGCGGCGTCTTCCGTGGCGCGGGTCGCCCGGGGCCGGGTGACCGACCTCGCGCGCGGCTTCGTCCGCGCGGTGCGCCGCCGCGACTGGCTCCGGGCCTCAGGCACCGGCCGCTGGCTGGCCGCCCTCGGCGGGGAGCCGTCGACGCTCGGCCTCGACCGGGGCCTCGACTTCGTCGAGCTGATGGGCGGACAGGACCCCCGGGTGGCCCTGAACGTCCGCGCGGCCCGGCTGATGATCGAGGAGCGCGGCAGGTGACCGCGGACCAGGCGACGGCGGACCGGACGGCGACGGACCGGCCCGGCGCCGGGAGCGCGGCGGAGCACCCGGCGGCCGTCGCCGCGCTCACCGGCCTCGTACGCGAGGTGCGCGACCGCGCGCTGGCCTGGACCGAGGAGCACCTGGCCGGCTTCGTCCTCCCCGAGGACGTGCTGGAGCCGCACACCAAGGTCGACCACACCCTCAAGCCGCTCGGCGAGCTGGCCCAGCTGTGCAGCACGGCCCAACGGGTCACCGCCCCCGGCGACCCGGCCCGTGCCACCGCCGACCGGCTGGTCGCCTTCGCCTGGGAGCAGACCCGCTCCGGCGATCTGATGCTGGAGCTCCTGCGCTCCGAGCCCTTCGCCGCGTACCCCTTCGAGATCTACGCGGCCTTCGCCGGTCACGGGCTGCGCCACGAGGGGTTCGAGCGGCTCGCCCGCCGGGTCGCCGCCACCCGGGGCTGGGCCTTCACCGAGCAGCACGCCAACCGGCAGCTGGGGCTGATCAACTCGGAGCGCCGGGTCGGCATCGCCCCGCACGCGGACGCCGAGGCGGTGCTGCGCCGCACCTGGCTGGGCGGTCTCTGTGAGCCGTGGATGCTGGAGCGCGCCTCCGGCTACTCGCTGACCCACGCGGCGTACCACGTCACCGACTGGGGCATCGCCCCCGAGCGGATGCCCGCCGACCTGGACCTCTATCTGCGGGACTGGCTGCCGCCCTGGGTGGACGGCTGTCTGGAGAGCGACCAGTGGGACCTGACCGCCGAGCTGCTGGCGGTCGGCGCGGGCCTGCCGGGCGCCCCGCCGGTGGAGCTGTTCGCCGCCGCCTGGCCGGTGCTCGCCCGGGTACAGCACCCGAGCGGGTGCCTCCCGGAGACCGGCCCTCCGGTGCCGCCCGGGGACGCGGCGGACGAGGAGCCGTACCCGTTCCTGGCCTGCTACCACTCCACGCTGGTGACGGTCTTCGCCGCCTCGCTCACGGTCGCCCGGCTGGAGGGCCCCCGCACATCCACGAGATCCGGAAGGGAACATTCCGCATGAGCGGTATCCAGCAGATCCACGAGGTGGGCGCGAAGGCCCTGAAGTGGCTGCACGCCCATCGGGAGGGCTTCCGGCTGGAGGACGACCCGTCGCCCGAGGCCGGGATGCTGGACCGGTTCAAGCCACTGGGCGAACTGGCGCTCATCGGCAAGGTGATCTTCCGCGAGGGCGTCGCCGGCTCCCAGCAGGCGTCCCTCGCCCGCTCCCTCCTGGACCACGCCTGGCACGAACTGCTGGACTCCGGCCACCGGCTCCTGGAGGGCCAGCGCCGCGAACCGCTCTCGCCGGTGCCGATGGAGGTCTACGTACCGTTCAAGGAGCTGGGGTACGCGCACCAGGGCCTGGAAGCGGCCGTCCGCCTCAACCACCGGCTGGCCAGCTCGGGACGGCTTGAGGTGCTGCCCGTGCGCCGCCTGGGCCTCTCCACCATCGAGCGCCGTTTCGGACTGCCCGCGAGCCTCCCGGAGGACGAGGCGTTCCGGCGCACCTGGCTCGCCGCGCGGCCCGAGCCGTGGACCGTGGAGGGCCACATCGGCTACGACATCACCCACACCGTCTTCCACCTCACCGACTGGGGCGAGTCCCCCCGGGGGCTGCCGCCGGAGATCGCCGAGTACCTCGCGCTCTGGCTGCCCGTCTGGCTGGACGACTGGCTCGACCTGAAGCGCTGGGACCTCCTCGGCGAGCTGCTGGTGGTCGATGCCTGCCTGCCCGAGCCGACGCTCGACCCGGCCGCCTGGCGCGGCTTCGCCGCCGCGCAGGAGCCGGACGGGGCGATGCCGGTGTTCGAAGGGATGCCGGAGGGTGACGCGGAGTCGGTGTTCGACCTCGTCTACCACTCGACGCTGGTGGCGGCGTTCGCCTCGGCGCTTGCGGTCTCCCGCTCCCTGTCGGACCTCTCCTCGACGGCCTCCGCGTGAGTACGGGCCCCGCCGTCGCCCGTACCGCACCCGTCGGCCCCGACGCCCACGGCCGGGGCGCCGGGGCCGACGCGGCCCTGCTGGCCCGGGCGGCCGAGGCGATCGGCCCGGCACCCGACCTGGTGCTCGCGCTCAGCCGCCACGGACACCGCACCCTGCACCTCACCGGCACCGCGCCGGAGCCGGAGGACCGGCCGCGCGACCGGCTCCGGTACGAGCTCGGCTCGGCGTCCAAGACCTTCACCGGGCTGCTGCTCGCCCGGCTGGTCGCCGCGGGCCGCCTCTCGTACGACGCCCCTGCGGCGGAACTCCTGGCGCCCGGCCACCCGGTTCACCCGGCCGTGCGGGCGATCACCCTGCGCCATCTGATCACCCACACCTCGGGGCTCCCCGGGCTGCCCGCCGGTTTCTACCCGCAGGCGGTACCGCGCTGGACCACCGCCCCGTACGCCGGTTACGACGCCGACCGGGTCGTGCGCGCCTTCCTGCGGGCCCGCCCGCGCCACGCGCCCGGGACCCGCTGGCACTACTCGAACTTCGCCGTCGCGGTCCTGGCCCACACCCTCGCCGCCACGACCGGCACGCCGTGGGAGGTCCTCGTCGACCGGGAGGTGCTCGCCCCGCTGCACCTGGACGCCACCGCGCTCGGCCCCGGACGCCCCGGCGCCGACGCGACGGGCCACGGGCGCGGCGGGGCCCCGGTGCCGGTGCTCGACATCGGCGGGTTCGCCGGGGCGGGGGCCGTCCGGTCCACCCCGCACGACCTGCTCACCTTCCTGGAGGCGCACCTCGCGGCCAGCGGCGCGTACGCCGGTACCGAGGCGGCCGGGGTCACCCCGTTCGTACCGCCGCCGGACGCCGCCCTGGCCGCCGCGCTGGCGGGGATGCGGCGGCCGGTGCTGCGCCGGGGTCTCCGGCACACCCACACCCACACGCTGACGTGGTTCCAGCACGCGTCGCCGCACGGCCCGGTGAACTTCCACGCCGGGGCGACCCCCGGGCAGCAGGCGTTCCTCGGCTACCGCCCGGACACCGGGACCGCGCTGGCCGCCGTCTGCACCCGGCGGGTGTCGCTCGGGGACCCGTTCGTGGCGACGGTCCACGGAGTGCTGACGGAGTGAGGGGGCCGACGGAGCGAGGGGGCCGGCCGAGTAGGGGGCCGGCCGAGTAGGGGCTCAGGCGGTGGGCGTGCCCGGTGCGCGGGCCGCGTTCTTCGCGGCGACCACCGCGTCGAACACCTCGCGCTTGGGCAGCCCGGCGTCCGCGGCGACGGCGGCGATGGCCTCCTTGCGGCGCTCCCCCGCCTCCTCGCGGACCTGGACCCGGCGCACCAACTCCGCCGCGTCGAGCTCCTCGGCGCCGGTGTCGCCCGCGCCCTCCACGACGACGGTGATCTCGCCGCGTACGCCCTCGGCCGCCCACACCGCCAACTCGCCGAGCGGGCCGCGCTTCACTTCCTCGTACGTCTTCGTCAGCTCGCGGCAGACGGCGGCCCGGCGGTCCGCGCCGAAGACCTCGGCCATCGCGGCGAGGGTGTCGTCCAGGCGGTGCGGGGCCTCGAAGAAGACCATGGTGCGGCGCTCGTCGCCGACCTCGCGCAGGCGGCCGAGGCGCTCGCCCGCCTTGCGGGGCAGGAAGCCCTCGAAGCAGAACCGGTCCACCGGCAGACCGGAGAGCGCCAGCGCGGTGAGGACCGCCGAGGGGCCGGGCACGGCGGTGACCTTGATGTCCTTCTCGACGGCGGCGGCGACCAGGCGGTAGCCGGGGTCGGAGACGGACGGCATCCCCGCGTCGGTCACCAGCAGCACCCGCGCGCCGCCGGTCAGCGCCTCGACCAGCTCCGGGGTGCGGGCGGACTCGTTCCCCTCGAAGTACGAGACGACCCGCCCCGTGGTGTGGATGCCGAGCGCCTGGGTCAGGCGGCGCAGCCGGCGGGTGTCCTCGGCCGCTACGACGTCGGCCGTCTCCAGCTCGGCGGCGAGACGCGGCGGGGCGTCCGCCACGTCGCCGATGGGGGTCCCCGCGAGAACCAGCGTTCCGGTCGTCGGCTTTCCAGGCGTTCCAGGCGTTTCAGTCACAGGAACCATCCTCCCAGCCCCGGCGGGCCCCCTCGCACAGATGCTTTCCCTACGATGGCGCGGTGACGAGTACTGCGCCCGACGCCCGGCAGGGCCACGACGCCGGGGACGAGCTCCCCGGCGAGCAGCCTTCTCCCTGGGAGCGGCGGCTGCACCGCTTCGGCCACGTGCCCCGGAAGGACATCGGGCTGCGCGAACGCCTCATCCCTCCCTACAACCGGCCGAGCCCCCGCACCTGGGGAGTCCTCGGGGTGCCACCGGTCCTCGCGGACCGGCTGGAACGGTGGTCCGGCTGGGGCGGCCCGCTGCTGGTGACTCTGGTCGCCGGGGTGCTGCGCTTCTGGCGGCTGGGGCAGCCCGACGCGGTGATATTCGACGAGACGTACTACGCCAAGGACGCCTGGGCCCTGATCAACCAGGGGTACGAGGGTGCCTGGCCCAAGGACGTCGACAAGCTCATCCTGAGCGACCCGTCCCGGGTGAAGGTCCCCGTCGACCCCGGATACGTGGTGCACCCGCCGGTCGGGAAGTGGGTCATCGGGCTCGGCGAGCAGATGTTCGGCCTCACGCCGTTCGGCTGGCGGTTCATGGTGGCCCTGCTCGGCACCCTGTCCGTGCTGCTGCTGTGCCGGATCGGGCGGCGGATGTTCCGCTCGACGTTCCTCGGGTGCCTGGCGGGCCTGCTGCTCGCGGTGGACGGGCTGCACTTCGTGATGAGCCGCACCGCCCTGCTCGACCTGGTGCTGATGTTCTTCGTGGTCGCGGCGTTCGGCTGTCTGGTGAACGACCGCGACTGGGCCCGCCGCAAACTCGCCGAAGCCCTCCCGGTGGACGAGGAGGGGGTGCTGCGCCCGGACGCCCGGATCGCGGAGACCCTGCGCCTGGGGTGGCGGCCCTGGCGGCTCGCGGCCGGGCTGATGCTGGGCCTCGCCTTCGGCACCAAGTGGAACGGCCTCTACATCCTGGCCGCGTTCGCCGTCATGTCGGTCCTCTGGGACGTGGGCGCCCGCCGCACCGCCGGCGCGTTCCGCCCGTACGCGGCGGTCCTCCGCCGCGACCTGCTGCCCGCCTTCGTCTCGACGGTCCCGGTCGCGCTGGCCACGTACCTCGTCTCCTGGACGGGCTGGCTGATCACGGACAAGGGATACGACCGCCACTGGGCGGACACCGAGGAGGGCCAACACAGCGGCTGGACCTGGCTCCCCGACTGGCTGCGCAGCCTCTGGCACTACGAGCGCCAGGTCTACGACTTCCACGTGGGCCTGACCTCCGGCCACACGTACCAGTCGAACCCCTGGAGCTGGATCGTCCTCGGCCGCCCGGTCTCGTACTTCTACGAGGAGCCCACCTGCTCCGACTCGGCGACCGGCAAGTGCGCCCGCGAGGTCCTCGCGCTCGGCACCCCGCTGCTCTGGTGGGCGGCCTGCTTCGCCCTGGTCTACGTGATGTGGCGGTGGCTCTTCCGCCGCGACTGGCGGGCGGGCGCCATCGCCTGCGGGGTCGCGGCGGGCTGGGTGCCGTGGTTCTTCTACCAGGAACGCACGATCTTCTTCTTCTACGCGGTCGTCTTCGTGCCGTTCCTCTGTCTCGCCGTCACGATGATGATCGGCGCGATGATCGGCCCGGCCGCCGGCACCGGCACCCGCGCGGAGCTGGGCCTCCCCACCTCCGACCCCACCGGCGAACGCCGCCGCGCCATCGGCGCGGTGGCGGCGGGGCTGCTGGTGCTGCTGATCGTCTGGAACTTCATCTACTTCTGGCCCCTCTACACGGGGACGCCGATCCCGGAGCCGGACTGGCGGAACCGGATGTGGCTGGATTCCTGGGTGTAGGGGGCGGACGACCCTGTGGGGTCCGGTCGGTGACCGGGCTCCACGGGTCGGGCGGGCGCGGGGGCACTGACCCGTCAGTCGGCGTCCCCGAGGTCGTTCCGGCCGATCGAACGGGGCCGCGGCCATGAGCCCGGAGAGCGCTCCCCCGCCCCAGCCGAAACCATCGTTCCGGTCTGATAACAACGTCCACCTCCTCTACGCATGTCCCGTACAGTCATCCCCGCAGACAGGTTCTTGAACACGTTCAAGATGGATCTCGGGGGAGGGGTCGCAACCATGCGAAGCGGAGCCAAAGTCGCCCTTGTCGGTGGCGCGTTCGTGCTGGTGGCCGGGGGGCTGAGTTACGGGGCGTACTCGGTGCTGTTCGACGACGGGGGAGGCGGCGGCCTCGGCACCAAGACCGCCGCGCCCGCTGCGGTGAAGACCGGGCCGCCGGACGCGAAGGAGATCGCCGAGACCTCGAAGGCGTTCTTCGCGGCGTGGTCCTCCGGAAACGGTCCGGGGGCCGCGCAGTTGACGAACAACGAGGCGGACGCGGAGCCCGTACTGACCGGGTACTCCACCGAGGCGCACATCGAGCACGTGGTGATCACCCCGGGTCCGGCGGTCGGGGCGAAGGTCCCGTACACGGTGAAGGGGACCGTCTCGTTCGAGGGACAGAGCAAGCCGCTCGCGTATTCCTCCGAGTTGACCGTGGTGCGCGGGCTGACCACCGGCAAGCCGCTCGTCGACTGGCAGCCGACCGTCGTCCACCCGAAGTTGACGAAGGGGGCGACGCTCGTCACCGGCGAGCCGTCCGCGCCGGAGATCGAGGCGGTGGACCGCAACGGTGTGGTGCTGACCAAGGAGAAGTACCCGTCGCTCGGGCCGATCATCGCCACGCTCCGCAAGAAGTACGGGGCGAAGTCGGGGGGCACCGCCGGCGTCGAGACGTGGATCAAGGGCGCGGACGAGTCCACGCCCGACGTCACCCTGCTCACGCTCGCCAAGGGCAAGCCCGGCAAGGTCCAGACGACCATCGACGCGAACGTCCAGGCGGCGGCGGAGAAGGCCGTGAAGCAGTTCAGCGGGGCGTCGGTCGTCGCGGTCAGGCCGTCCACCGGAGCCATCCGGGCCATCGCCAACAACCCCGTGACCGAGTTCAACGTGGCGCTGGAGGGCGAACAGGCGCCCGGATCGACGATGAAGATCGTGACCGCCGCCATGCTGCTGGAGCGCGGCAAGGCCACGGCGAACGGGGTGGTCCCCTGCACCCCGGACGCGACGTACATGAGCCGCACCTTCCACAACCTGAACAACTTCTCGCTCCCGGAAGGCAGTACCTTCACCCAGACCTTCGCGAACTCCTGCAACACCGGATTCATCAAGCTGATCGACGAGGTGGACGACGACTCCGCGCTCGCGAAGGAGGCGAAGGACGTCTTCGGGATCGGGCTGGACTGGAAGACCGGGGTCACCACCTTCGACGGCAGCGTGCCGGAGGAGGTCGGCGGTGAGGCCGCCGCCCAGTACATCGGGCAGGGCACGATCCAGATGAACGTCCTCAACATGGCGTCCATCACCGCCACCGCCCGCACCGGGACGTTCATCCAGCCGGTCATCGTGCCGCTGGACCTGGACGGCCGGACGCCGGCGAAGGCGTCGCGCTCGCTGCCGTCCTCAGTCGTCCAGCAGCTCAACTCCATGATGCGGGCCACCGCCACATGGGGCACCGGCGCCGAGGCCATGGCCTCCGTCGGTGGCGACAAGGGTGCGAAGACCGGGTCGGCGGAGGTCGACGGGCAGGGCAAGTCCAACAGCTGGTTCACCGGATTCAGCGACGACCTGGCGGCGGCCGGGGTGGTCCAGTCCGGCGGCCACGGTGGCACCGCGGCAGGGCCGATCGTCGCGGCGGTCCTGCGCGCGGGGTGAACGCGGGGGCGTATCCCCTCCGGCAGTGGCGGTGCGCCGGGCCCCGGCCGGGGCCCGGCGCACCGCTGTGTCCGGGCCGGGGCAGGCCGCAATACGGTGCTGCGCACGGTCCGTTCGCGCGAGTAGCCTGCGGATCATGAGCACTTCCACCACCGGCCCCGACGCCGGGTCCCAGCCGACCACCGCTCCCGCAACCTCCGCCGCGCCCTCCGCGCACGCCGAGGCGCACCCCCGATTCGCCGCCGCGCTGGCCGATTTGGGGCTCCGGGTCGAGGTGCGCCGCTTCCCCGACGCCACCCGTACGGCCGCCGAGGCCGCCGCCGCGATCGGCTGCGAGCTGGCCGAGATCACCAAGTCCCTGGTGTTCGTGGCCGACGGCGTCCCGGTGGTCGTCCTGATGGACGGCGCCTCCCGAGTGGACGTGGAGCGGGTGCGCGAGGTGCTGGGCGCGGCGAAGGTGAAGCGCGCGGGGGCCGACGTGGTCCGCGAGGCGACCGGGTACGCGATCGGGGGCGTGCCGCCGTTCGGGCACGTGACGAAGACCCGGGTGCTGGCCGATCAGGGGCTGCTGGCGCACCCGGTCGTGTGGGCGGCGGCCGGGACCCCGCACACGGTGTTCCCGCTCGACCCGAAGAGTCTGATCGCCCACGCGGGCGGCACGGTGGTGGACGTGCGCGAGCGGGCCGCGTGACCCCGCTGGTCGCCTGCGCGGTGCTGCTGGCGGCGTTCACCCACGCCGGGTGGAACGCCCTGGCCCACGCCCTCAAGGACCAGTTGCTCTCCTTCACGCTGATCTCCGGCGGCGGTCTGCTGATCGGTGCGGTCACCGCGCCCTTCCTGCCGTTCCCGGACGCGGGGGCGTGGCCGTACCTGGGCGTCTCGGCGGTGCTGCACCTCGCGTACATGCTGCTGCTGATGCGGTCGTTCACGCTGGGCGACTTCGGCCAGATGTATCCGATCGCCCGGGGTACGGCCCCGCTCGTGGTGACACTCCTCGCGGCGGTGTTCGTCGGCGAGCGGCCCGGCGCCTGGGCCCTGGCGGGGGTGGCGGTGGCCTCGGCCGGGCTGGTCGGTCTCGCCCTGTGGGGCATCCGGGGCTCCGGCCGCCGCCCGGACTGGCCGGCGCTGCTGGCGGCGCTCGGGACGGGCCTCGCCATCGCCGCGTACACCACGGTGGACGGCGTCGGCGTCCGCGCTTCGGGCAGTTCGCTGGGGTACGTCGCCTGGCTGATGATCGCGCAAGGCCTGGCCGTACCGGCGTACGCCCTGTACGTCAGGCGTGGGGAACTGGCTGCCCAGCTGGCCCCGTTGGCGGTACGCGGCCTGATCGGTGCGGCCCTGTCGGTGGCCGCCTACGGGCTGGTGCTGTGGGCCCAGACCCGCGCGGCGCTCGCCCCCGTCGCGGCGCTGCGCGAGTCCTCGATCATCGTGGGCGCGGCGCTGGGCGCCCTGCTCTTCAAGGAGCGGTTCGGCGCACCGAGGATCGCGGCGGCGGGGCTGATGGTGGTCGGCATCGGGCTGATGCTGCACGCGGGTTGAGCGCCGTGCCGCCCGCTCACTCGCCGGCCACCGCCCGCTTGAAGGCCGTGTGGACGGCGAGCAGCCCGCCGTCGACCCTCAGGGTGGTGCCGGTGATCCAGGACGCGTCGCGGGAGGCGAGGAAGGCGACGGCGGCGGCGATGTCGTCCGGTTCGCCGACGCGGCCGAGCGGGTAGAGGGCGGCGGCCCGGTCGAGTTCGGCCTCGCGGCCCGCCCAGGCGTCGGTGCGCAGGGTGCCGGGGGCGATGAGGTTGACGCGCACCCCGCGCGGTCCCGCGTGGCCGGCGAGGGTACGGGTCAGGCTGGCCAGGCCCGCCTTCGCGGCGCTGTAGGCGTGGCCGCCGAAGTCCTGTTCGCCGTTGACCGAGCCGATGTTGACGATCGCGCCCCGGCCGGAGGCGGCGAGGTGCGGAAGGGCGGCGCGGGAACAGCGGAAGGCGCCGCCGAGGCAGATGTCGAGATCGCGCTGCCAGATCTCGTCGCTCTCGTCCTCGAAGAGCCCGGCGTCCGGGCCCGCCGCGTAGGCGTTGTTCACCAGGACGTCGAGCCGGCCGAAGGCGGCGACCGCGTGCGCCACCGCCGCCTCCACGGCCGCCCGGTCGCCGACGTCGCAGGCGAGGGATGTGGCCGCCCACCCCTCGTCCCGTATCCGCGCGGCGGTCGCGGCGGCCCGGTCGGGGTCCAGGTCGGTGACGAGGACCGAAGCGCCCTCGGCGGCGAGCCGGCGGGCGGTGGCGGCGCCGACCCCCTGCCCCGCTCCGGTGATGAGGACGCCGTGACCGTCGAAACGCGCGAGCGCGGGGGGTGTCATGGGGGCGACCGTACTGCGAGGGGCGGGGTGCGGTCACGGGGTCGTACCGGGGCCGGTGCTCACGAGCCACCTGGTGCGGCACTCCACCCGGCGCCGGGAGCAGCGGCACCGCCTGGACGGCAGGGGCATGGCGGAGGCGGTGACGGGCCCGCCCCGGGCAGGCACCGCCTCCCGTCGCGGGCGTCAGAGCGCGCCGAAACCGCGCTCCCCCGGTCGACGGCAGCCACTGATGTCCGCCAGGGGGATTCCCCCGATGAAGTCCATCTCCTGGGTGGGGCCGACGGGGCCGATGACGACCGCGGTCGCGGTCTCCAGGGACGTGCTGTTGGCGTAGATCGTCGGCTTGGTCAGGATCTTGCTCCGCGCGGGCGGCGGCGCGAATCTGTGCCAGCCGCTGACCTTGATCCGGTAGAGGTGCCGGTCGTTGCTGGCGTACCCGCCGCAGTCCTCGTCCAGCGCCGTGGAGACCAAGGTCGGCTTGGGGCTGCTGACATGGGCCCGGGCGTAGCCGATCGGGTCCTCGAGGAACGTGGCGAGTTCGGTCGCGACGGACGTGCTGCTGCGCGACCTCATCCCGCTCGCCTTCCGGATGTCCTCGGGGCTGCGCCCGTCGGCCCGGAAGCAGACCAGGTCGGCCGGTTCGGCGAGCGTGTACCCGTGCGCGGGGGTGTCGGAGGGTGCCTGCGCGGGCTCCGCGGCGGCCGGCGTCCGGTCGGCGCCGGAGGTCTCCGTGGCCCCGCCGAGCCTCAGCCTGTCGGGCTTGTTCGGTACGGGCGGCCGGTCCCCGGGCGCGGTCTGCACGGCGACCGGGCCGCCGTGAAACTCGTGGGCGGCACCGGCGGCGGGGCCGGTCCGCGGCTCCACGGCGCGTTGCACATCGAGCGGGGCCCGCATGACGCGGTGCGCGTTGGCCTCCGCGGCGCGTTCGAACGTGTCGGAGGCGTCGGAGACGCGGAGTCCGTTGCCCCTGTCCGTACCGGCCACCGGGCCCTGACGCTGCTGGATGACATGGGTCAGTTCATGGGCGAGGGTGTGCTTGTCCCCACCGTCGGCGCCGATGACGACATGGCTGCCGGACGTGTAGGCGCGGGCACCGACCTCGGCGGCCGACGCACGGGCGGCGTTGTCGTCGTGGACGCGCACGTCGGAGAAGTCCGCGCCGAGCCGCGCCTCCATTTCCTGGCGCACTGGCTCGCCGAGGGGCTTTCCGGCGCTGCGGAGCACGTCGTGGACGGCGGAGCGCTGCACGGGTGCGGGCGAGGTCGCGGTCTCCTGGTGGTTCTCCTGGTGGCCGCAGCCGGCGCCGTGCTCGTGCTGTTCCCGGGCCCAGGGGTGGTCGGCGCCGCGGAGCATCTGGACGACCGCGGCGTTGCCCGCAGCGGCCTGCAGGCCGAGCAGGCCGTGCCGCGCGGGCGGGGCGGATGCGGGCCGACGGGCGGGGATACGGCTGTTGCCCGCCCCGGTGTGGGAGTCGGCCTTCTCGTGGTCGTGCACGGGAGCCCCTCTTCTGGCATGAGATCGTCAACTTCCCTGGGTACGTGGCGGGGAGCCGCCGGCGCAAGGTACGGGCGGGCAGCACGCGGTGACCGGAGGGGCACATCCGGTACCGCGATGATCCGCGGGTGGACCGGCCTGCTCTCACCGGGGGAGAGAACAGGCCGGCGCCGGTGGGCACCGGCGGGGCCAACGGCCCGCCACGGTACGGGAGTCGGTGTTCGTACGGGCCGACGTACGCTGTCCGTGGGCGCACTTGGACGGGAGCCTCAGAGCGCCTGGCGCACCGCCCGGACCAGGGCCTGGGCGCGCGGGTCGGCGGTGACCCCCTTCTGGAGGCCGTTGGTGACGTAACCGAGGGCGATACGGGACTCGGGGTCGGCGAAGCCGAGGGAGCCACCGCGTCCGGGATGGCCGAAGGAGCCGGGGCCGAGCAGCGGGGCGGCGGGGCCGTGGAGCATGTACCCCAGTCCGAAACGGGTGTTGACGACGAGGACCCGGTCGGGTCCGGCGGATTCCTCGGTGCGGGCCAGGGTGAGGGTGGCGGGGGCGAAGAGGCGGTGGCCGTCGACCTCGCCGATCATCGCGGCGTAGCAGCGGGCGAGGGCGCGGGCGGTGGCGATGCCGTTGGAGGCGGGGAGTTCGGCGGTGCGGTAGGCGGGGTCGTTCTCGTCCGGGTCCGGGTCGATCGCGCCGAAGGCCCGGCGGGTGAGCGAGTGCGGGTCGGCGTACGCCTCGGTGACGGCGCGTTTGGGCCGCATGCGCAGGGCGCCGGGGTCGCCGGTCGCGGGCGGTTCGACGGGGCCGATGCGGCCGATGCGGTGGGCTTCGTCGGCGGGCAGTCCGAACCAGAAGTCGAGGCCGAGGGGGCGGCCGATCTCCTCGACGATCCAGCGGCCGATGGTGCGGCCGGTGGCCCGGCGGACGAGTTCGCCGATGAGCCAGCTGTAGGTCTGGGCGTGGTAGCCGTGGTCGGTGCCGGGTTCCCACTGGGGCCGCTGGGCGGCGACGGCGGCCGGTCCGGTGTGGCCGTCGGCCGCCTCGGCGGGGGTGAGCGGGCGGTCCAGGGCGGGGACTCCGGCCCGGTGGGCGAGGAGGTCGCGTACGAGGACGCGCTCCTTGCCGTTCGCCTTGAACTCGGGCCAGTACGTGCCGACCGGGGCGTCCAGGTCCACCTGGCCGCGCTGGTGGAGCATGAGGGGGACGGCGGCGGCGATGCCTTTGCCCGCCGAGCGGACGATCTGGACGGTGTCGACCGCCCAGGGTTCGGTGCCGTCCACGTCCCTCGTACCGGCCCAGAGGTCCACGACCTTGCGCCCGTCGCGGTAGACGGCGACGGCCGCGCCGCGCTCACCGCGCTGTTCGAAGTTCCGTACGAAGGCGTCCCGGACCGCTTCGAATCCGGGCGCCACCGTGCCCCGTACGTCCACGCCTGCTTCCGCGCTCCCGCTCATCCCCCCATCCTGCACGGCCGCGCAGGTCCGGTGGGGAGCGGGTCACCTGCTGTTGACGGTGACGGAGCCGGGATCGAAGCCGAAGGGCAGCTCCAGCCGGTGGGCGCGCATGAGTTCCTCGTCGAGGAGGAGGTCCTGCGTGCGGTCGTCGGCGGCGATGACGCCGTCGCTGAGGATGACCGCGCGGGGGCAGAGCTCCAGGGCGTACGGGAGGTCGTGGGTGACCATCAGGACGGTGACGTCCAGGGAGCGGAGGATGTCGGCGAGTTCGCGGCGGGAGGCGGGGTCCAGGTTGGAGGACGGCTCGTCGAGGACGAGGATCTCCGGCTCCATGGCGAGGACGGTGGCGACGGCGACGCGGCGGCGCTGCCCGAAGGAGAGGTGGTGCGGCGGGCGGTCGGCGTACTCGGCCATGCCGACCCGGCCGAGGGCGGTGGCGACCCGGGCCTCCAGTTCGGCGCCGCGCAGCCCGGAGGCGGCGGGGCCGAAGGCGACGTCCTCGCGGACGGTCGGCATGAACAGCTGGTCGTCGGGGTCCTGGAAGACGATGCCGACGCGGCGGCGGATCTCCGCGAGGTTCCGCTTCTCGACCGGGAGCCCGGCGACGCGGACGGTTCCGGCGCCCGCGTCGAGGATGCCGTTGAGGTGGAGGACGAGGGTGGTCTTCCCGGCACCGTTGGGGCCGAGCAGCGCGACGCGCTCGCCCCGGGCGACGGTCAGGTCCACGCCGAAGAGCGCCTGGTGCCCGTCGGGGTAGGCGTAGGCGAGGCCGCTGACTTCGAGGGACGGCGGCACGGGGGCGGGGGCCGGGCCGGTGGCGATCGGGCTGTTCATGTGTTCATCCCAGCAGATGTACGAAAGGGGAGGTACGGGGAGCCCGCCGGAGCGCACCGGGCCGCGGGGCGCGAGCCGGTCGAAGACGTGGGCGCGGGCCGGCCGAAAACGCGGGGCACGGGCCGGCCGAAGAGCCCCTCACAGGGCCCAGCCGAGGAGGCAGACGGCGAGGGCGGGCAGCGGGAGCGCCGCCGCGTACGCCCACTGGGCGCGGGAGGCCGTCACCTGGTCGATGACCGGCATGGTGCCCGCGTACCCCCGGCTGACCATCGCCAGGTGGACCCGCTCGCCGCGTTCGTAGGAGCGGATGAAGAGGGCGCCGGCCGACTTGGCGAGGACGCCCCACTGGCGTACGCCGCGCGCCTCGAAGCCCCGGGAGCGGCGGGCGACCGACATCCGGCGCATCTCGTCGGTGATGACGTCCCCGTACCGGATCATGAACGACGCGATCTGGACGAGGAGCGGCGGCAGCCTGAGCTGCTGGAGGCCCAGCAGCAGGGCGCGGAGTTCGGTGGTGGAGGCGAGGATCACCGAGGCGGCGACGCCGAGGGTGCCCTTGGCGAGGACGTTCCAGGCGCCCCAGAGCCCGGCCACGCTGAGGTGCAGGCCGAGGAATTCGGTCCGCTCCCCCGGTACGACGAACGGCATGAGCAGCGCGAACGCCACGAACGGGACCTCGACGACCAGCCGCTTCAGCAGGTACCCGGCGGGAATCCGGGCCACCGCCGCGACGGCGGCGAGCAGCACCGCGTAGAGCGCGAAGGCCCACACCGCCTCGCGCGGGGTGGAGACCACGACGAGGACGAAGCAGAAGACGGCGGCGAGCTTGCAGTGCGGGGGCAGCCGGTGGACGGGCGAGTGCCCGTGCCGGAAGAGCCGGTGCGCGTGGCCGGAGCCCATGGCGCGCCTCAGACCTTCTCGGCGAGCGGTACGGCGGCCGGTCCGGCCGTCAGGTCCGCACCGTCGGTGCGACGGCGGCGGATCGCCCAGAACACCGTGCCGCCCACGACGACGGTGACGCCGACGCCGATGACCCCGGCGAGGCCGCCGGAGAGGCGGGCGTCGTCCACGTCCTTCACGCCGTAGTCGGCGAGCGGGGAGTCGGCGGAGGCGTGCTCCTTGGCGTTCCGGTCGATGCCCTTGTCGGCGGCGACCTTCTCCAGTCCGTCGGGGCTGGAGGAGGCGTAGTACGAGACGAAACCGGCCAGCACGAGGGCGGTGAGCAGCCCGGCGGCCAGCAGACCGCGGGTGGAACGGGACCCGACGGCGACGGCGGGCTTCGGGGCCTTGGCGGGCTTCGCGGCCTTCGCGGGTGCGGCCGGGGCGGCGTCGATCAGCTGCCCGTCGACGCGGAGCTTGAGCGGGTTGGCGAAGCCCCGGGCGCCGTGCACCAGGTCGGGGCGGACCGCGATGACGGCGCCGACCGTGGCGGCGGTGATGACGGCCTCACCGATACCGATGAGGACGTGGACGCCGACCATCGCGGTGAAGACCTTGCCGATGGAGATGTCGGTGGTGCCGCCGATCCAGTAGATCAGCGTGAAGACGACGGCGGCGGCGGGTACGGAGACCAGCGCGGCGACGAAGGAGGCGACGGTGACGGTGCTCCGGCGGCGCGGCAGGGCCCGCATGAGCACGCGGAAGACCACGTACGCGACGACGGTGGTGGTCACGCCCATGTCCAGGACGTTGACGCCGAGGGCGGTGAGGCCGCCGTCCGCGAAGAGGATGCCCTGCATCAGCAGCACCACGGTGACGCAGAGGACCCCGGTGTAGGGCCCGACGAGTATCGCGGCCAGCGCCCCGCCGAGCAGATGCCCGCTGGTGCCGGCGGCGACCGGGAAGTTCAGCATCTGCACGGCGAAGATGAAGGCCGCCATCAGCCCGGCGAGCGGGGCGGTGCGCTCGTCCAGTTCACGGCGGGCGCCGCGCAGGCTGACCGCGACGGCGCCCGCAGCGGCGACTCCGGCGGCCACGGAGACAGGTGCGTTGATGAAACCGTCGGGTACATGCATGGGAAGGCTCCGCTTCTGCGGGGTCGGCGGGACAGCGGTGCGGCGTGCGGGCACGGGTCTGCGACCCGGCACGGACCGGAACCCGCCAATCATAGGGCGTTCTTGCGAACTATGCGCAAGAGCGCATGTCCTACATTTACGTACCGCGCACGCGCCGTGAAATATGGGACATTGAATTACAAAGCGGCAATAACAGGAGGAGTCGGCCGATGTCCCCCGTGATCGAAGAACACACCCGGGCCCGTCTCATCACCGACGGTCCGCTCACCCGCCCGGTCCCGGTCGACCTGCGCTACGACGCCGACGGCGACCCCGGCACCGTCCACCTCGTCTTCGACGGCGGCGCCGACTGGGCGCTCCGCCGCGACCTGCTGGAGGACGGCATGAACACGCCGGTCGAGAGCGGCGAGGTGCGCCTCTGGCCCGCCGGGCGGGCGCAGTTGATGCTGGAGCTGCACTCGACCGGCGGAGTCGAGGTCTTCCAGATCGAGAACGCGGCGCTCCAGCGCTTCCTGGGCCGCACCCACACCGAGACCGCCCCGCCCACCGCCGCCGCCGGGCGCTGAACGCCGGGGCGGGCCGGGCCGAGCCCCGCCGCCCGCACCCGTACTCGTACTCCTGCTCGTACTCGTACTCGTACTCGTACTCCTGCTCGTGTGGACGACGAAAGCCCCCGTGCCGCTCGCACGGGGGCTTTCGTCGCACCGGCACCCGTCCCCACAGATGTCGGCGCACCCGGTGCCGTGCCCCGCTCAGGCGCGGCACCGGAGTTCGGTGGAGCCGGTCGGACCGGGCGGCTCGCGGGCCGTCAGACCCGGTTGAGCTCGCCCTCGTCGGCGGGGAGGTGCTTACGCAGCCCCTCGCCCTCGACGTCGACGTTCGGCAGGGCGCGATCCAGCCAGCGCGGGAGCCACCAGGCGCGCTTGCCCAGCAGAGCGAGCACGGCGGGGACGATCGCCATACGGACCACGAAGGCGTCGAAGAAGACGGCGATGGCGAGGCCGAAGCCGATCATCTTGATCATCGCCTCGGTGGAGCCGATGAAGCCGCCGAAGACCGCGATCATGATGACGGCCGCCGCCGTGACCACGCGGGCCCCGTGCTTGAAGCCGGTCTCGATCGCCTGGTGCGGGGTCTCGCCGTGGACGTGCGCCTCCCGCATGCGGGTGACGAGGAAGACCTCGTAGTCCATGGCCAGGCCGAAGACCACACCGACCATGAAGATCGGCATCATCGACATGATCGGGCCGGTCTGCTCCACGCCCAGCAGCGAGGCGAGCCAGCCCCACTGGAAGACCGCGACGACCGCGCCGAGCGCCGCGACGACCGAGAGCAGGAAGCCGAGGGCCGCCTTCAGCGGGACGAGGACCGAGCGGAAGACCACCATCAGCAGCAGGAAGGCCAGGCCGACGACGAGCCCCAGGTAGGGCAGGAGCGCGTCGTTCATCTTCTGCGAGAAGTCGACGTTCATCGCGGTGGCACCGGTGACCAGCACCTCGGCTCCGGTGTCGCTCTTGATCTGCTGACCGGCGTCGCGGATCTGGTGCACCAGCTCCTCGGTACCGGCCGAGCTGGGCCGGTCCTTCGGGACGACGGTGATCGTCGCGGTGTCGCCCGCCTTGTTGAAGACGGCCGGGGTGACCGCCTCGACGTGCCCGAGCGACTCGATCTCGTCGGAGACCTGCTGGACGGCGACCTTGCCGTCCGAGCTGTGCTGGGTGTCGACGACGATCATCAGCGGCCCGTTGAACCCGGGGCCGAAGCCGTCCGACAGCATGTCGTACGCCTGGCGCTGGGTGGTGCTCTTGGGCTGGGAGCCGTCGTCCGGCAGGCCCATCTCCAGCGAGGCGGCCGGCACGGCGATGGCGCCGAGGCCGAGGACGCCGACGACCAGCACCCAGACCGGGCGGCGCAGTACGAACCGGGCCCAGCGGGTGCCCGCGTTCGGCTTCGCGTCGGGGCGTTCCGCCGCGGCGGCGGCCTTGCGCGCCTTGCGGCCCATGATCCGCCTGCCGGCGAAGCCCATCATCGCCGGGACCAGGGTGAGGGCGATGAGGACCGCGATGACGACCGTGCCCGCGGCGGCGAAGCCCATCTTGGAGAGCATCGGGATGTTGACGACGGCGAGGCCCACCAGGGCGATGACGACGGTCAGTCCGGCGAAGACGACGGCGGAGCCGGCCGTGCCGACCGCCCGCCCGGCGGCCTCCTCGGGCTTCCGGCCCTCGGCGAGTTCGGCGCGGTAGCGGGAGACGATGAAGAGCGCGTAGTCGATGCCGACCGCGAGGCCGATCATCATCGCCAGCGTGGAGGTGGTGGTGCCGAGGTCCAGCACGTTGGCGAGGGCCGTGATCGACGTGACGCCGATGCCGACGCCGATGAGCGCGGTCAGCAGCGGGAGTCCGGCGGCGACCAGGGAGCCGAAGGTGATGACGAGCACCACCGCGGCGATGACGACACCGATGACCTCGGTGGCGCCGGTCTCCGGCATCGCCTGGAGCGCGTCACCGCCGATGGCCACGGTCATCCCGCTCGCCTCGGCGTGCTTGCCCGCCTTCTCCAGGGCGTTCTTCGTCCCGTCGGTCAGGTTGGCGGACGCCTCGTCGTAGGAGACCGAGATGTACGCGGTCGAGCCGTCCTTGCTGACGGCGTTCGCCGTGAACGGGTCGGTCACCGAGGCGACCTGGTCCGAGCCGGCCTTCAGCTCGCCGACGATCTTCTCGACCTCGGCCTTGTGGGCCGCGTCGGTCACCTTCTGCCCGTCCGGGACGTCGAAGACGACCCGGGCGGTGGCGCCCTCGGCGTTGGAGGCGGGGAAGCGCTGCTCCAGCAGGTCGAAGGCCTTCTGCGCCTCGGTGCCGGGGATCGAGAAGGAGCTGGAGGTGGCGGGCGTCGCGGTGGCGGCACCGAAGATGCCGAGCCCCAGCAGGACAGCCCAGATCAGGGCGACATAGCCCCGCTTGCGGAACGCGAGGCGCCCGACTTTGTAAAGGAATGTGGCCACGGAGGGAGGCTCCCGGTCAGGTCGTGTGCGGGAAATTGGGCGTGAGGAACCAGCCCGACGACGAGAGCGGCGTGTCAGGTGGAGCGGGTGGGGAGCGGACCGCCGGGGGACGGCGGCCGGGGACGTCGGACGCCTGGGTGGGGTCCGAAGGATAGGAGTCGGACAGCACCTGGGCGGGTGGGGTCCGGCGGGTCAGGGTTGGACGACGCCCAGGGCCGGGAGGACCACGGAGTCGACGTATTCGAGGAGGAACGCCTGGTCGACGGTTTGGCCGTCGACCAGGTGACGGGCGCCGAGAGCGCCCATCAGCATGTGGGGTACGTACTTGAGCGCCGGGTTGTCCGGATTCAGCTCGCCCCGTTCGACACCCCTGCGCAGCAGCAGGGCGAGACCGGCCAGTTCCGGCTCGACCAGCAGTTCCCGCAGGGCCTGGTGCAGATCGGGATTGTCGTGGACGGCATGGCTCAGGCCCCGCATCAGCGCGGAGTCCTGTTCCATGCGGCAGTCGTCGGTACGGGTCACGACGGCGTGGAAGTCTCCGCGCACCGAACCCGTGTCGATGTCGGCGACGCCCACCGGCTTGCTGTGCCGCAGGGCGGTCGCCACCAGCTCGGGCTTGCTCCCCCACTGGCGGTAGAGGGTGGCCTTGCTGGAGTGGGTGCGGGCCGCGACGGCGTCCATCGTCAGGGCGTCGTAGCCGACCTCGCGGAGCAGGTCGAGGACGGACGCGAACAGCTCGCTCTCGCGCTCAGGCGTGAGCCTGGTGCGTGCCATGGGCGCCGGCCTCCTTCCGTGCTCCGTACGTACCGCTCCGTACGCGACTGCTCCGTACGGCACTCCGGCACGTCACTCCGGTACGTCCCGGTTCGTTCACAGGAACGAAACCGTTTCGTACACCTTTCGACCATCCGAGCGTACGTCCCTCCACAAGCGAAACGGGACCGTCTCGCTTGTGGGGAGTGCCACACGTTTTCTGCGTCACAAGTTGCCCCGGGCCCCGCGCACCGAAAGCATGGGTGGGGTGAGTGACGACGTCGCGTATCTCCGTTTCCCCCACCTCCACCAGGACTTGCTCTGCTTCGCGGCCGAGGACGACCTCTGGGTCGCCCCCCTCGCCGCCGCCGGGCACCGGCCGGGCCGCGCGTGGCGGCTGACCGCCGACCGCACCCGGGTCAGTCACCCGCGCTTCTCCCCCGACGGGGGCCACATCGCCTACACGACCTGGCGCACCCTCGACCCCGAGATCCACCTCGCCGAGGTCGACGGCGGACCGGCCCGCCGCCTCACCTACTGGGGCTCGACCGACGCCCGGGTCTGCGGCTGGACCCCCGACACCGGCGAGGGCGCGCAGATCCTGGCCGTCTCCTCGCACCGGCAGCCGTTCTCGTACTTCTCCTGGGCCTACAGCGTGCCCACCGACGGCTCCCCCGGAGGGCGCCTGCCCTGGGGCCCGGTCTCCGACATCGCCGTCGCCGACATCGACGGCGAGCGGCGCACCCTGCTGCTCACCGGGACGCCGCCGCACGAGCCGGCCGCGTGGAAGCGGTACCGGGGCGGCGCCATGGGGCGGCTCTGGCTGCACGGACAGCGGCTGCTGCCGGACATCGGGGGCCATCTCGACGCCCCCATGTTCGTGGGCCGGCGGATCGCGTTCCTCTCCGACCACGAGGGCGTCGGCAACCTCTACTCCTGCCTGATGGACGGCACCGACCTGCGCCGCCACACCGACCACGACGCCTTCTACGCCCGCCACGCCTCCAGCGACGGCACCCGGGTCGTCTACCAGTGCGCCGGGGAGCTCTGGCTGGCCGAGGACCTGGAGGACCCGGCCGCCACCCCCCGGAAGCTGGAGGTACGGCTCGGCGGCCCGCGCACCGGGCGCCGTACGTACCAGGTGCCGGCCGCCAGCCACGTCCGCTCGCTCTCGGTGGACGAGACGGGCCGGGCGAGCGCGGTCAACGTGCGCGGCTCGCTGTACTGGCTCACCCACCGCGACGGCCCCGCCCGCACCATCACCGACACCCCGGGGGTACGGGTCCGGCTGCCGGAGATGCTCGGCAGCGGCGACAGCGTCGCGTACGTCACCGACGCGGACGGCGACGACGCGGTGGAGATCGCCGCCCTGCCCCGCGCCACCGGCGACCGCCCCACCCGCCGGCTCGCCTCAGGGCAGCTGGGACGGGTGCTGGAGATGGTCTCCGACCCGGAGGGCGAACGCCTCGCCATCGCCTCGGACGACGGACGGCTACTGCTCCTGGACACGGAGGACCCGGCCGAGGCGGACGCCACGGCGGCGGCGGGCGCCTCGGGAACGGGCGCCTCGGGGCCGGGTGCCTCGGAGGGCACCTCCGCAGGCCCTTCGGCGGGCGCCCCGGCCGGTACGGAGGCGCCGGGGTCGGGGCCGGGAGGATCCACCCGGGCCGACGTGTTCCGGGCGCGGGCGGCCGGGGTGGTCGAGGGCGCCGAGCGGGCCGAGGCGGTCGAGGCGACGGCGGTGGCCGCACTCGCCGAGACCGCGGGAGCTGAGACTTCCGGGCCCGAGGAGGCGGGCGAGTCGGGCAAGGCTCCGGAGGCCACCGGCGAGGCGGAGCCGGAGACCACCGGCGAGGCACCTCCGCCTCCGCCACCGTCGGCCCCCGCCCAGGTCACCGAGCTCATCCGCTCGGTCAACGGCCCCGTCCGCGACCTGGCCTTCTCGCCGGACGGCGCCTGGCTCACCTGGTCGCACCCGGGCATCGGCCGTTCGCTGCGGCAGATCAAGCTGGCCCGGATCTCCGGACCGGGCGCGCCGGTGATCGTCGATGTCACCAACGGCCGCTTCGAGGACGAGAATCCGGTGTTCACGGAGGACGGCCGGTACCTCGCGTTCCTCTCCTGGCGCGGCTTCGACCCGGTGTACGACGTGCACACCGGCGACCTCTCGTTCCCGCTGGGCTGCCGCCCGTACCTGGTGCCCCTCTCCTCCGCCACCCCGTCGCCGTTCGCGCTCTCGCCGGACGGCCGCCCGGCGGCGGGCGGGCTCGACCCGCTGGACCTGCCGGACACCACGACGAGCGAGGCAACGGCCCCGGTCACCGTCGAGTTCGAGGGGCTGGAGAACCGGGTGGCGCCGTTCCCGGTCGCCGCGTCGAAGTACTCCGCACTGCGCCCGGTCAGCGGGGGCGGGCTGGTCTGGCTGCGGTGGCCGATCTCCGGGGCGCTCGGCGAGACCTTCGCCAACCCGGCGGACATGTCGGGCCGCCCGACGCTGGAGCACTTCAACATCGCGAAGGCCCGCAAGACCGAACTCGTGGACCATCTCGACTGGTTCGCGGTCAGCGGCGACGCGACCCGGCTGGTCGTCATGGACGACGGGGAGTTGCGGGCCGTCCCGTCCAACGAGTCCGGCGACAGCGACTCCACCACCTATCTCGACCTGCGCCGCATCCTGCACGAGGTGGACCCGGCGGCCGAGTGGCGGCAGGCGTACGACGAGGCGGGGCGCATCATCCGCTCGTACTTCTGGGAGCCTGACATGTGCGGGATCGACTGGTCGGGGGTGCTCGACCAGTACCGCCCGCTCCTCGAACGCGTCTCCTCCCCCGACGAGTTCGCCGATCTGCTCCGCGAAGTCCTGGGCGAGCTCGGCACCTCGCACGCGTACGTCTCTCCCGCCCGCCGCAACGAGGGCCCCCCGCACTACCAGCGGGCGATCGGCCTGCTCGGCGCCAACTTCGTCTGCCGGGACGGTGCTTGGACCATCCGACGGGTCCTGCCCGGTGACTCCTCCGACTCCAAGGCCCGCTCCCCGCTCGCCGGTACGGGCATCCGGGAGGGCGCGGTCCTCACCCACGTCGACGGCCGCCCGGTCGACCCGGTCACCGGCCCGTACCCGCTGCTGACGGCGGCGGGCGGCACGACGGTCGAGCTGACCTTCCTCCCGCCGGGCGGTCAGGGCCGCCCGCGCCGCGTCGCGATCGTGCCGCTGGTGGACGAACGCCCGCTGCGCTACCAGGACTGGGTGGCCAAACGCCGCGAGGTGGTACGGGAGTTGAGCGGCGGCAAGTGCGGCTATCTACACATCCCGGACCTCGGCGGCTCCGGCTGGGCGCAGTTCAACCGGGACCTCCGCATGGAGGTGTCCCGGCCCGCGCTCATCGTGGACGTACGCGGCAACGCGGGCGGCCACATCAGCGAGCTGGTGGTGGAGAAGCTGACCCGCAAGATCCTCGGCTGGGACCTGACGCGCAACGCGCAGGCCGTCTCGTACGCCTCGAACGCGCCGCGCGGTCCTGTGGTGGCGCTCGCGGACGAGGCCACCTCCTCCGACGGCGACATGATCACCGCCGCGTTCCGGCTGCTGAAACTGGGCCCGGTGGTCGGTCAGCGCACCTGGGGCGGGGTGGTCGGCATGACCGGGCGCCACCGGCTGGGCGACGGCACGGTGATCACGGTGCCGATGAACGCCGCCTGGTTCGACACGTACGGCTGGTCGGTCGAGAACCACGGGGTCGAGCCGGACATCGAGGCGCTGCGCACCCCGCTCGACTGGGCGGAGGGCCGGCACGCGGTGCTGGACGACGCGGTGCGGCTGGCGCTGGAGCTGCTGGAGGAGCAGCCCGCCGCGACCCCGCCGACGTACGACGCGGTCCCGGACCTGCGCCGGCCGCCGCTGCCCCCCAGGTAGGTCCCCCGGGACGGGGGGCCACGCTCCCGAGCGCGCGGAAGAGGCGCATCCTGTCGTCCGGATGCGCCTCTTCCCGAGTACCCACCGGCCCGGGCCGGTCGCCCGGGCCGGTCAGGACCTCAGGCCGTCAACGGTCCTGGGCCGTGTCTGACCGAGCGCGTCGGATCAGCGGGCGGTGTCCGGTGCGGTGCATCGCAAGGCGGAGGACCGCCCGAGTACGGGATGTACTCGGGCGGTCCGACAACGCCGCGAGGTGCCGTGCCGGGCGCCGACCGCCCGGCGGGAATGGTCAGACACGGCCTAGCGCTCGCGGGCCTTGTCGGCCGCGTCGTCGGCGCGGTCCTTCAGGCCCGACTTCCCGTCGTCCCGGCCGCTAGTGTCTTCGGCCCGGTCGCGGGCGGCGTCCTTGCCCTGGTCGGCCTTCTGCTTGCCCTGGTCGGCGAGCTTCTGCGCCTTGTCCTTGAACTGGTCTGCGATGCCCATGCCGTTCACTCCTGTGGGATGCGTGGGGTCTGGGGAGGCCGCCCCGTGGGAGCGGCCCCGCCCAGCCTCGCACGGCCGGACAAACCGCGCATTTTGATCATTGACGCAGCGTGCCGACCATCGTGCCGACCGCGTGTCACCCGCGCGCGGTCCGGTCAACGACGAGGCGTGCGCGCCTGGGTGTCCGCCGCTCCACCGGCTCCCACCAGCCCCTTGGGAATGGCGTCGAGCCGTGAGGCGAACCGTTTCATCTCGCGCGCCCCGACCGTGCCGATGAGCGTCGGCAGGTAGCCGCGCACCGACTGCATGCCGCGCAGCCACCACTGGGCGTAGACGTGCGAGGAGCGCCGCTCGATACCGGCCACGATCCGGTCGACCGCCGGGCCCAGCGGGTAGGTCCGGTTGGCGGGCCAGGGCAGCCGGCCCCGCAGCTCCCGCATGACCTCGTCCTGGTCGGCGCCGCGCACCATGTCGGTGTCGGTCCAGGAGAGGTAGCCGACGCCCACCCGCACGCCCCGGTAGCCGACCTCGGCCCGCAGGCTGTGCGCGAACGCCTCGACGCCCGACTTCGAGGCGCAGTACGCGCTCATCATCGGCGCCGGGGTGATCGCGGCGAGCGACGCTATCTGCAGGAAGTAGCCGCGGCTCTCCATCAGTACGGGCAGGAACGCCCGGCCGGTCACCGCGCTGCCGATCAGGTTGACCTCGATGACCCGGCGCCAGGCCACCGGGTCGGAGTCGACGAACGGCCCCCCGGTGGCGACCCCGGCGTTGGCGACGACCACGTCCACCTTGCCGAAGCGGGCCTTCACCTCCTGGGCCACCTGCTCCATCGCCTCGTGGTCGGTGACGTCCGCGTACCAGTGGGCGCTCTCCCCGTACAGCCGCTCCGAGACCCGCTTCAGCTCCTCCGGCTCCAGGCCGACCAGGGCCAGCGTGGCGCCACGCGCCGACAGCTTGCGGGCGAGCAGTTCACCCACGCCGCGGGCCGCGCCGGTGACGACGACGACCTGTCCTTCGAGGCTCCGTCCGGCGCTCATACGGCGTCCTCCTTCTCGTTCGTGGCGGTCCCGGTGAGGTGACCGGCGACAAGTTCGCGCATCTTCGCGGTGACGGCTTCCGGTGCTTCGAGCGGCGTCATGTGCCCCATCCCGGGCAGCTCGGTGAGGCCGAGGAACTCCGGCAGGGCGGCCGCGAGCGCACGGGCGTGCGCGGGCGGGGTCATCCGGTCCTCCAGGCCCACCAGCACCGCGGTCGGCACCCGCAACTCCGCCACGTCCAGGTCCAGATCGAGTTCCGAGAGCACGCGCCCCCAGGACGCACGGGCCTGCCGGGGGCAGGCGTGCACGATGCGCGCGCAGGTGTCGACCCGCTCGGGCGACGAACCGGGGCCCATCGTGGCGTACTTGAGCAGGCTCCGGGTGACCGGCGTGACCGGCCCCAGCGGGAGGGCCGCCAGCAGGAGCGCCCGGGTCCCGCCGGTCCGCACGGCCTTCGGCCCGACGAACACCCTCGCCTCGTCCGCCAGTCGCCCGCTGCCGGTGCTGCACAGCAGGACGGCGGCGGCGTGCTCCCGGAACCGGGGGCGGCGGGCGGCCGCCATCAGGGTCATCCCGCCCATCGAGTGCCCCGCGAGCACCGCCTTGCGGCCGGGCGCGAGGGTGGCGGCGAGCACCGCCTCCAGGTCGTCGGCGAGGGCGTCCGTGCTGTGCCCGCCGGGGCCGACGTCGGGGCTGCCGCCGTGCCCGCGCTGGTCGTAGGCGATGACCCGGTGGTCGACGGCGAGATCGGCGATCTGGGCGTCCCAGAACCGGGTGCTGCACGTCCAGCCGTGCGCGAGGACGACGGCGGGCGCCTCCTCGGGGCCGTACAGCTCGACGTGGACGCGGGAGCCGTCGGCGGAGACCGCGAAAAGCGTCCGCCCGGGTACGGGCACGGGGTTCCCGGTACGCCGTCGTGAACGTCGTGCACTCATCGGGCCGCCTCCTCCGTCACGGGCCGGTCAGGTCCGGCGGGCTTCTTGTTCTGCGCTGCCTGCTGCGCCGCCTTCGGCGCCTTCGGCCCCTGGGAGGGCTTCCCGGAGCCGCCGGACCTCTGGGCGACCACGGTAGGCGGCCGTACGGTCGCGGGGGCGCGGATCACGTCGTACTCCGCCAGATCGACTGACCTGGTGGCGCGGCGGAAGTCCGCCGTGGTACCGGGCCAGACGGTGGTGTTGCGGCCGTTCTCGTCCAGGTACCAGCTGGTGCAGCCGCCCGTGTTCCACACGGTGCGCTCCATCCGCCGCTGGACGCGGTCGTTCCACCCGTCGACCGCGGCGGGGCGCGCGGCGAGCGCGGTGCCGGTACCGAGCACCTTCAGCTGCCGCAGGTAGTCGGCCATGTAGTTCAGCTGCGACTCGATCATGAGGATCATCGAGGAGTTACCGAGCCCGGTGTTCGGGCCGATGATGGTCATCCAGTTGGGGAACCCGGCGGCGGTGGCGCCGCGCAGCGAGCGCATGCCAGTCTTCCAGCTCTCGGCGAGGGTGATGCCGTCGGCGCCGACGACCCGTTCGGCGATCGGCATGTCGGTGACGTGGAAGCCGGTGCCGAAGATGATGGCGTCGGCCTCGGTCTCCGTACCGTCCGAGGCGACCAGCGTCGACCCGCGCACCTCGGCGAGGCCGGAGGCCACCACGTCGACGTTGGGGCGGGCGAGCGCCGGGTAGTAGGTGCTGGACAGCAGGATGCGCTTGCACCCGATGCGGTACGACGGGGTGAGCTTGGCGCGCAGCGCCGGATCCTTGATGGCCCGCGCCATGCCCGCCTTCGCCAGCGACTCGATCAGACCGAGCCCGTCCGGGTACTTCGTGAAGGCGCTGACCTGCAACTCCCTTATCCCCCACAGCAGTCCGCGCCGTGCGGTGCCGGTGGCGGGGACGGTGCGGTGCAGCCACCGCTCGGCCTTTCCGATGGCCCGGTCGACGCGCGGCATCACCCAGGGCGGTGTCCGCTGGAAGAGCGTCAGGCGTCCCACTTTCGGCTGGATGGCGGGGACTATCTGGATGGCGGAGGCGCCGGTGCCGATCATCGCGACGCGCTTGCCGGCCAGGTCGTAGTCGTGGTTCCAGCGGGCGGAGTGGAAGACCTCGCCCGGGAAGGTGCCGAGCCCGGGGACGTCCGGCACCTTCGGGTCGGAGAGCGGCCCGGTCGCGGAGACGACGACGTCCGCGACGATCGTCTCGCCGTTGGCGCACTCGATCACCCAGTTGAGCGCCTCGGTGTCCCAACGCATCACCGTGACCTCGTGGTTGAGCCTGAGGTGCGGCCGGATACCGAAGGTGTCGGCCACTCGCTCCAGGTAGGCGCGTATGTGCTCCTGGCCGGAGAAGGTGCGCGGCCACTCGGAGTTGGGGGCGAAGGAGAAGGAGTACAGGTGGGAGGGCACGTCACAGGCGCACCCGGGGTACGTGTTGTCGCGCCAGGTGCCTCCCACGGAACCGGCCCGCTCCAGGACGACGAAATCGGTGATGCCTTCGCGGCGCAGCCGGACCGCGGCCCCGAGGCCCCCGAATCCGGATCCGATCACCGCCACCCGTACGTGCTCGTGCTGGGCCATGCTGCCGCCTCCCGCGGTACGTCACACGACACTGCCAGCAATCACTGGCACCTTTCGGAGGGTAGAGCAGGCGCGTACTGATGGGTAGAGGGCGGGGCAAGGAAGTTACCGGCGGTACAACAAGGCGCCGGGGCGCGCGCCCGCGCCCGCACCGCCGTCACGGGGCGCTGACGACCCCACTCACCATCCGGTGCGAAGTCGTAAGGTTCGCTCTGTGGCCGAAGGACATGAGCAACGCGAATACCGCATGGAGGAACTGGCCGAGGAGGCCGGCATCACCGTGCGGACCCTGCGCTTCTACCGCGAGCGCGGTCTCATCCCGCCGCCCCGCCGCGAGGGGCGCATCACCTGGTACGACAGCCACCACCTGGCACGACTGCGCACGATCACCGGCCTGTTGGAGCGCGGCCACACCCTCAACGGCATCGCCGACCTCGCCGCCACCTTCGAGAGCGGCCGCGACGTCGCCGAGGTGCTGGGTCTGGGCGAGCCCACCGAGGAGACCCCGGTCCGGCTCACCCCGGAGCAGCTCGCCGACTACTTCGAGGGCGAAGTCACCCCGGAGAACCTCGCCACCGCCCTCGATCTCGGCTATCTCGCCACCGACGGCGACGAGATCGTCCACATCAGCCGTCGCCTGTTGGAGGTATCGGCCGAACTGGTGCGCGAGGGCGTCCCGTTGGCCACCGTGCTCTCCACCGGCCGCCGCATCCGCGAGCACGCGGAAGCCCTGGCCGAGATCTTCGTCCGCGTCATCCAGGTGCACGCGGCGGACAGCCCCACCGACAAACTCCGCCCGCTGGCCCGCGCGGTCGTGGACGCCGAGCTCTCGATGGCCCTGGACCGGCGACTGCGCGAGACGGACGGGGACGGGGCCGGCGGGGACGAGCAGTCCCGCTGATTCCTCCGCGCCCGAAGCCGACTTGAGCGACGGACACCTTCTTGCGCGCTGTCCGAGGTACGGCGTCGGCCGGTTCTCCAGGTAATCCCGCACCCGAAGCCGCTGCGTGCGGTGCATGGGGAGCGAGTCGGCCTGGTTTCCTCCTCGACCTCACGGACTGCCGTGCCGGGCAGGGAATCGCCCATGCCCATCGCGCCCCGCCGGGTAGCGCCCACAGGTCGTCGTCCCGGCGCCGCTGGAGGAGTACAAGGCCGAGCTCGTCGGTGACGACGGCAGAGGCCGCCACGACCAGGTTGTTCAGCTGCGGGGCGCCCGGATCGTCGTAGTACTCGGTTCGGGCCACGGAGCTCAGTGCTCGTACGCCACCGTCACCGGCGCGTGGTCGCTCCACCGCTCCGGGTGGGTCGCCGCGCGCTCGACCCAGGCCTTGACCGCGCGGGCCGCGAGGCCGGGCGTCGCCACCTGGTAGTCGATCCGCCAGCCGGCGTCGTTGTCGAAGGCGCGGCCCCGGTAGGACCACCAGGAGTACGGCCCCTCCTGGTCCGGATGGAGGGCGCGCACCACGTCCACGTACGCGGCCTCCTCGAAGACCCGGGTCAGCCACTCCCGCTCCTCCGGGAGGAAGCCGGAGTTCTTCCGGTTCGACTTCCAGTTCTTGAGGTCGGCCTCCTGGTGGGCGATGTTCCAGTCGCCGCAGACGACGACCTCGCGCCCCTCGGCGGCGGCCCGCTCCTTGAGCCCGGCCAGATAGGGGAGGAAGGCCGCCATGAAGCGCTCCTTCTCGTCCTGCCGCTCGGTGCCGACCTCGCCGGAGGGCAGGTACAGGCTCGCGACGGTGACGCCGGGGAGGTCGATCTCGGCGTACCGGCCGCTCAGGTCGAACTCCTCGGCGCCCTCGACCCCGAACCCGCCGAAGCCGATCTGCACGCGCTCCGGCGTACGCCGTGAGTAGAGGGAGACGCCCGCGCGCCCCTTGGCGGCGGCCGGTGCGTGCACCACGTGCCAGCCCTCGGGCTCCCGGACCTCCTCGGGGAGCTGGGCCGCCTCGGCGCGTACTTCCTGGAGGCACACGACATCGGCCCCGGTCTCCGCGAGCCAGGGGACGAAGCCCTTCTTCGCGGCGGCGCGGAGCCCGTTCACGTTGACGCTGGTGACAGTAAGCACCAAGAAACAGTACCCAAACGCAGTCCCGTACATATGTACGCTTACCTGCGTGAATATCCAGCGCCGGTCGTACGACCACCCTGACGCCGTCAAGCTCAACGACGAGGTCCAGCTCGAATACATCGAGCGCTACCAGGACGGCGGCGACCAGACCTACCTCGATCCCACCATGTTCGAGCCCCCGAACGGCCTGTACCTGCTCGCCTACGACGAGCGGGAGCGCCCGGTGGCGACCGGCGGCTGGCGCGCCATGGAACAGGACGAAGAGGGCTACGCCGACGGCGACGCCGAACTCAAGCGGATGTTCGTCATACGCGAGGGACGTGGCCGAGGTCTCGCCCGCCGCATCCTCGGCATGCTGGAGGAGGACGCCCGCAGCGCCGGGCGCACGCGCATGGTCCTGGAGACCGGCGACAAGCAGCCCGAGGCCATCGCGCTGTACACGTCGAGCGGCTACACGGTCTGCGAGAAGTTCGGCCACTACCGGACGTACGAGAACAGCATCTGCATGGCGAAGCCACTCCAGGACGCCTGACCACCGCACCCGCCCCGCGCTCCGGCCGCGGGGGAGGGACGGCCGGTCGGGCCCCGGCCCCGGATCGGGCCCCACCCCGGACCCCCGCCCCGCACGCCCCCGCCCGTGCGGGGCGGAGGCGGCGGGACACCGGCCGGGTGAGCGACCGGGCCCGGCGCGGCGGACCTCAGCCCAGGGGGGCCGTGGACACCTCGGCGGCGAATATCCGCGCGCCGTTCTGCTCGACCGTGACCAGCGTGACGCGGGAGCCCTCCGGGCCGGCCGGGGCGCCCGCGCGCCCGGCGACGACGACGCAGGGGGTGTCGAACTCCGCGTACCGCTTGAAGACCGTCCTCATGCCCAGCACCGCGGACCGCTGCGGCGAGGCCGCGAGCGCCGCCTGCCGTGCGGCCTCCAGCAGCAGCATGCCGGGCACGTGGTCCACGGGGTGGTCGAAGAGGACCGGGTGGTTCAGGTCGGAGCGCAGGTACCAGCGGTCGGGTGCCGGGGACGGAGACAGCACCACGTCGGCGGCGCGCTCACGGCCGACGAGCGGGGGCGGCACCGGACGCCCCGGCGCCAGCGCGCGGGCATGGGCCTCCTCGACGGTGTAGGCCCCCCGCAGCCGCTCGTAGATCGCCGGCGACTGGTTGGAGAAGCGGGTCTGCACCCGCGCCGCCGGGACGCCCTTGAGCGACGCCTGCACGGACATCGTCATCCCCGCGATGCGGGTGCCCCGCCGCACGATGTCGGTGCACACGACGTCGAGTTCGGCGTCCGCGGGCACGCCCCTGGAGGCGAGCACCGCGGGCTCGAAGACGAACCGGAGGTCCGACCACGCCTGGCGGAAGCCCTGGGGAACGCCGTACGCGGCGTGGCAGAGCATCGGTATCGCCTGCCGCACGCACTCGATCAGCAGGAGCGGGTCCCGGGTACCCCGGGGGCCGGCGTAGAACCGGTGCCCGGCCGGCCACCGGGCGTCGATCGCGAACCGGTCCGCCCCGGTCGGCCGCCAGCCGACGAGCAGTTGCTCCCTCGGGTCCGCCTTGTGCACTTCGGCCGCGGAGACCGGTCGGGTCCACTCGTCCTGCCGGTACTCGTCGGGCGTTCTGCTCAGGGTGCTGCCGAGCATGAGGTGTCCCCCTGTGATGTCAGATGTGCGTCTGAATCCAACGAAGCGAGAAACGTGCGGGCTCCGCGGCCCTAAACATAAGGAGTATTCGCTTTTTGTAGAGTCAAGATCTGGTAAAACATAGCGAGCGTTCTGGTCAACGGACGGGGGGCGCCGGGGCCAGTACTGCTTCTTAGCCCCTATGATCGAGCCCCAGGAGGGGGGTGAGCACGGTCGACGAACCAACTACATAAGATTCGTTCCGTTTTTCTGGAAGGTGATGTTCTGTGTCTGGCCCCAAACAAGAGCGAGCGGTGCACACGCGGGAAGAGCTTCTCCGTGCGGCCGCCGAGGCTTTCGACGAGTTCGGCTACGCCGGGGCGAGCATCAACCTCATCCTGAAGCGGGCGGGCCTGACGACCGGCGCCCTCTACTTCCACTTCGACTCCAAGGAGCATCTGGCGCGTGCGGTGATGAACGCACAGCCCCAGACCATCGTCCCGAAGCTCAACTCGGCGGGCATGCAGCGTCTGGTCGACATCACGCTGTCCTGGTCCCACCAGCTGCAGGTCGACCCGTTGCTGCGCGCGGGCGTCCGCCTGACGGGCGAACAGTCCACCTTCGGCACGGCCGACGCGACCCCGTACCAGGCGTGGTCGGGGATCATGGCCGAGTGCCTGCGCCAGGCGGAGGCCAACGGCGAACTCCAGGCCGGCGTCTCCCCGGAGGAACTGGGCGAGTTCGTCACCGCGGCGTGTACGGGCATGCAGATGTTCTCCGCGGTGGTCAGCGGCCGGAAGGACCTGAGCGACCGCACCATGAAGATGTGGCGCCTGCTGCTCCCCGGAGTCGCGGTGCCCTCGATCGTCTCCCGCACCGATGTGAGCCACGAGCGCCTGCGCGCCCTCGTCGCCTGACCCCGAGCACCGTGCCGCACACCGGCGTCCGGCACGCCCTCGATCCGGAAATCCAGTATCAGGAGAAGCGATGTCCCACGACCTGGGCCTACTTCGGCTGGCCGCCCTCAACATCGACGGTGTGCTGCTGAACGACACGTTCAGCCCGGTGATCCATGGTTTCGTCGTCGGCCGGGGCGGCGTCTACTCCGCCGCGACCGAACGGGAGATCTTCTCCCAGCCGCAGCACGTGGCCGGGGAGAGAATGGCCGCCGCGGTGCCGCAGGAACTGACCGGCGAAGAGGCGCTGGCGGCCTACTTCGAGGAACGGGACGCCTACCTCGTCGACCATCCCGTCGTCGTCGACGAGGGAGCGATCGCCCTGGTGCGGCGGTTGCGCGCGCAGGGGCTGCGGACGGTCTGCTACGGGGGCCTGTCCGCCGCGCACTTCGACCGGTTCCTCGGCACCTGGGCCGACCTGTTCGACGGTCCGGGCTACGTGTGCACCAACACGGTGCGGCCCGGCATCCGGGAGATCACCACCGAGGTCTTCGGACTGGACCACGGCGAGGTGCTGTTCGTCGACGACGTCGCCCGGGTGGCCGAGGCCGCCCGGGAGCTGGACGTCCCCTTCATCGGCCGCCCCACCTCGTACGAGCACAGCTTCCAGCGCCAACTGATGCACGAGGCCGGGGTGCGCCACCTCGTGTCGTCCCTGGACGAGATCGACGAGCACCTGGTGCGGACCCTGGACTCCGAGGCTGCCCGGGGCACCGTGTGGACGGGCGCCCGGGAGGCGTCCCTCGAACCGGTGCCGGCCCGGACGGCCTGAGCGGCGCGCGCACCTCCGGCCGGTCGGCGCCGACCGGCTCGCCCGCCCCGGCGGGGCCCGTCCGCCCGTCGGGCGCATCCCCGTCGCGCGGGACGGCTCGGCCGTTCCCGGGCGGCACGTCCCTACCCCGCCGTGTGCGCCGGGCCCTCCGGCCGCACGGCAACTCCAATCCGGCCAGTACAGACTCACAGCGGAGAGAACATGAGCGACCAGCACCTGCTGTCCGGCAGGGTGGCCATGATCACCGGCGCTTCCAGCGGCATCGGCGAAGCCGCGGCCCTCGCCTTCGCCGACGCGGGGGCGGCGGTGGTCCTGCTCGCTCGGCGCGGCGACCGGCTGCGCGCGCTCGCGGACCGGATAACCGGCGCCGGCGGGCGGGCCCTGGCGGTCGAGAGCGACGTCACGGACCCGGCGAGCGTACGGAAGGCGGTGGAACGGACCGTCGAGACCTACGGACGCCTCGACTGCGCGTTCAACAACGCCGGGTACGCCACCGCCGGAGCCCGGCTGCACGAGATCGAGGACGACGTCTTCGACCGCACCATGGACGTCAACGTGCGAGGCGTGTGGAACTGCCTGCGGCACCAGATCCCCGTCATGCTGGCGCAGGAGTCGGGCGGCGCGATCGTCAACACCGCGAGCGTCGCCGCCACCCGGGCCACCGGCGCCAGCGCCGCCTACGTGACGGCCAAGCACGCCGTGCTGGGGATGACCCGCGCCGCCGCGGCCGACTACGGGACCGCGGGCATCCGGGTCAACGCCCTGGTCGTCGGGGCCACCCGGACCGAGATGATGGACGAAGTCATCGCGCAGGACGCCGGGTTGGAGGAGCGATTCGCCTCCCACGCGCTGCAGAAGCGGATGGCCTCACCCGCAGAGGTGGCCGCGGCGGCTCTCTGGCTCTGCTCCGACGGCGCCTCCTTCGTGACCGGCGCCGCGATGCCGGTCGACGGAGGCGCCACGGCCGCCTGACGGCCCGCCGGCTCCCCCGGCGCCCCCTCCCCCGGCTCCCGCCTTCCGTGTTCCCCTCTCCCCGTGTTCCCGCTCCCGCCTCACCCGTGTTCCCGGCGCCCTTCCGCTCCGTACCGGTTCCGGCTCCGGTTCCGCTCCCGTCCTCGACACCGCGTCTCCCCCCGACTTCCGCCGCTCCGCGACGACTTGGGTCAGTCGGCGGGGACAGCGGGGCGCGTCGCTGGTGAGCTGGCCGGTACCGACGCCTGAGCGGCGCGGGGTGGGCGACCGGAGGAGTGGAGTGGAGATGCGGGATACGGGAGACGGGGCACGAGGTGGCGGCGGAGGGGGTTCTGCCCGGGCGGCCGGGGACCGGGGCACCCGGGCCCTCGCCGTACTGGGGCTCAGCGCCTTCGTGGTCGGTACCGCGGAGTTCGCCGTGGTCGGTGTGCTCGACAAGATGGCCGGAAGCCTTCACGTGGGATCCGCCACGGCGGGACTGCTGGTCACCGCGTACGCGCTCGGCGTCTGCCTGGGCGGGCCCCTGCTGACCGCGGCGACGCTCCGCCTGCCGCGTCGGCTGCTGCTCTGCGCGGCGCTCGGCGCCTACGCGGCGGCCAACGCCCTGACCTCCGTCCTGACCGGCTTCACCGCCGTGTTCCTCGTCCGCGCGTTCGGCGGAGCCGTCCACGGCCTGTTCGTCGGAGTCGCCTGCGCGACGGCCGCGAGCCTCGTCCCGGCGGAGCGCAAGGGCCGTGCGGTGGCCGTCGTGTTCGGCGGGATCGCGGTCGCCAACCTTCTCGGGGTGCCCCTGACGACGTACGTCGGCCACGTCCTGCCGTGGCAGCACGCGTTCCTCGCCATCGCCGTACTCGCCTGCGCGGCACTGCTGCTGGTCCGGGCCGTGGTGCCGCCGAGCGGGGCGGACGACGGCCCCCGGTCGTCGCCGGCCAGGCAGTTCCGGCACGTCGCCAGGGCACCGGTCCTGGCGCTGCTGGCGACGGCCGTGCTGGTCTTCTGCGGCATGTTCACGGCCTTCACGCAGCTGAGCGGCTACCTGCAGGAAGTGGTGGGCGTCCAGGGCGGTGCCGTCAGCGTGTACCTGCTCGTCTTCGGGGCCGCGGGCTCCGTGGGGACGGCCGTCGGGGGGTACTTCGCCGACCGCGCGGCCGGTCCCACCGTCGTCGTGGCGACGGCGGTGCTGGCCGCCGCGCTCACCGTGCTGCACCAGCTCGGCCCGCGGCCCGTCGGCGCCGGGATCTGCGTGGCGCTGTGGGGCCTCGCCGGGTTCGGGCTCGCACCCGCCCTCCAGCTCCGGACGATCCGCCGGGCCGGCCCGGGAGGTGACCTCGCGGCGACGCTGGGGGCGTCGGCGGGCAACGCCGGGATCGCGGCGGGGGCCGCGGTCGCGGGCGGAATCACCGCCACCCAAGGGTTCTCGGCCCTGCCGCTCGCGGCGGCGGCCATCTGCGTGCTCACGCTGCCGCTGACCTGGCTCTCCCGCCACGACGCCGGGCCCGCGGCGCCCGAACGGCCGGAGGCCGTGGCCCGCGCGGCCGGACATCCGGCGCCGCGGCACCCCGCGCCGGAGAGCCCGGCGGCCGGGCACCCGGCTCCGACGGCTCCCCGGTAACGCGCCGCGGGGCGACGCCCCGTGCAGCGACGCGCCGATGCCCTGCCCACCGTCGTACCGGACGGTGGGCAGGGCATCGGCGCACGGCGTCCCCCGGCCGGACACCGGGGGCGGCTCCGTCAGCGGAAGTCCTCCTCCCGGTACTCCAGCCCGTCGCCGCGCTCCGCAGCGTCGCGCAGTTCCGTCCGCCGGATCTTCCCCGAGAGGGTCTTGGGCAGTCCGGCGAACTCGATGCGCCGCACCCGCTTGTACGGGGGGAGTGTCGCGCGCGCGTGGGCGAAGAGGTGCTTGGCCGTGTCGGCGGTGGGCTCCCAGCCCTCGGCCAGGACGACGTACGCCTTCGGCACGCTCAGCCGCAGCGCGTCCGGGGCGGGCACGACACCGGCCTCCGCCACGGCCTCGTGCGACAGCAGCGCGTTCTCCAGCTCGAACGGGGAGATCTTGTAGTCGGAGGACTTGAACACGTCGTCGGACCGCCCGATGTAGGTCAGACGCCCGTCGGGGCTCCGCTCCGCGAGGTCGCCGGTGCGGTAGTGGCCGCCGGCCATGATCTCCGCGGTGCGCACGGCATCGCCCGCGTACCCGGTCATCAGGCCCACGGGCGCGGCATCGAGCCGCAGCGCTATCTCGCCCGACTCGGCGGGCAGTCCCGTCTCCGGGTCGAGCAGGGAGACGACGACCCCGGGGCTGGGCCGGCCCATCGAGCCGGGGACGAGCGGAGCGCCGGGGGTGTTGGCCACCAGCACCGTCGTCTCCGTCTGGCCGAAACCGTCGCGCACCGTCACGCCCCACGAACGCCGTACGGCCTCGACGACCTCGGGATTGAGCGGTTCTCCGGCCGCCACGGCCTCGCGCGGCGGTGTACGCAGCTGCCCCAGGTCGGCCTGGATGAGCATCCGCCACACGGTGGGTGGTGCGCAGAAGGTGGTGACGCCCGCGCGGTCCATCTCGGTCATCAGACGGCCCGCGTCGAAACGCGTGTAGTTCTGCACGAAGACCGTGGCCTCGGCGTTCCAGGGTGCGAAGAGGCTCGACCAGGCGTGTTTGGCCCAGCCGGGCGAGGAGATGTTGAGGTGGACGTCGCCGGGGCGCAGCCCGATCCAGTACATCGTGGTCAGGTGGCCGACCGGGTAGGAGACGTGGGTGTGCTGGACGAGCTTCGGCCTGGACGTCGTGCCGGAGGTGAAGTAGTGGAGCAGCGGGTCGTCGGCCCGCGTCGGTCCGTCCGGCAGGTAGTCGGCCGGTGCCGCGGACGACTCCCGGTAGTCCAGCCAGCCGTCCGGGACCTGTTCGCCGTCGCCCGCCACCGCGAACAGGGTGCGGTCCCCCGCGACCCCGGCGAACGTGGCGTGGTCCTCCGCCCGTGCGAGGACGTGGCCGACCTCGGCCCGCTCCAGCCGGTCGGCGAGCTCCACCCCGTTGAGCAGGGTGGTGGTGGGGACGAGTACCGCGCGCAGCTTCATCAGGGCCAGCGCCGACTCCCAGAGCTCCTTCTGGTTGCCGAGCATGACGAGCACCCGGTCGCCCGCCCGTACGCCGTGCGAGCGCAGCCAGTTGGCGACCTGGTCCGAGCGCCGGGACAGCTCCGCGAAGGTGTGGCAGTGGTGGGTGCCGTCCTCCTCCGCGATGCGCAGCGCCGGGCGGTCGTTGTCCCGGGCTATGACGTCGAACCAGTCGAGGGCCCAGTTGAAGTGCTCCGGACGGGGCCAGCGGAAGCCCGCGTACGCGGTGTCGTAGTCCTCGCGGTGGGCGAGCAGGAAGTCCCGGGCGGCCCGGAACTCGGCAGAGTTGTGCGTGGTCATGCGGGGTTCCTCCTGGGGTAAGGGCTTGCAGGGAATCAAGGTGTCGCTTCCCCGCAAGCCCCTGTGGGCGGGCGGTGGTCCGGGCCGCCCGGGACGGGATCAGCCGGCGTCCGTGACCGGGACGAGGGCGACGACCGGGATGGCCCGGTCCGTCTTGTCGCGGAAGGTGGCGAAGTTCGGGTCCTGCGCGGTCTGCAGCTCCCACAACTCCTCGTGCTCCGCCTCCGGTACGGCGACGGGCTTCACCGGGAACCGCTCGGTCCCCACCTCCACCACGCCCTGGCCGGCCGCGACGAGATTCAGGTACCAGCCGGGCGGCACGGGGGAACCCCCGTTGGCGGCGAACACGATGTGCAGGCCGTCGCGCTCCAGGTGGACGAGCGGCGTGGTGCGCGTCAGGCCGCTGCGCCGGCCCGCCGTGGTGAGCAGCAGCAACGGAATGTCGCCGAACCCCCCGACCTTTCCGGAGTTCTCCCGGAATTCCTGGATGACGCTCCGGTTGAAGGAATTACTGTTGACCGTCTCGTCGACGGTGCCCGTGTTCTCCGTCATCAGTTCCACGCCCCTTCGGGGTGGAAGAGGCGGGTTTCCGTGGTGCTTTCGAACGGCATTCCCGCCGGCATGTTGATGAGTTCCATGTTGAGGCCCCACGGGGTCGTGAAGTAGACCCACCGGTCGCCGGCGATCGGTCCGTCCACGATGGTCTCCGGCTCTCCCAGGATGGTGACGCCGGGCTGCTCGCGCAGGTACGCGGCGGCCACGTCGACGTCGTCGACGTACAGGGCGAAGTGGTGCCCGCCCCAGTCGCTGTTGCGCGGCTGGGTGCGGTCCTGGTCGGGCGCGGTGTAGGCGAAGAGTTCGAGGTTGGTCGTCGGGCCCAGGCGCAACATGGCGATCTGCGCGGAGGCATCGCGGTGCACGCCGAGCTTCTCGGTCATCCAGGTGCCTTCGGTGTCCTCCACCGGGCCGAGCCGGTACGCCAGTTCGGCCCCGATCACCTCGGTGAAGAAGTCCACCGCCTGGTCGAGGTCGGGCACGGTGTAGGCGAGGTGGTGCACGGCGCGTGCTCCGGGGATCTTGTTCAACGGGACTCCGTCCTCAGGGGCCGGGCCGTCGGCCGGCCCGGCCTGGTGTCGCCCGTGCGTGAGCCCGGGCCAGCACGAGAGTGCGTCCCCGAGTCCTCCCGGACAAGGCCGAGTTCCGAAAGTGTCCGGACCTGCCGAAGTGGATTCGAGGAGTTGGCGCCGGCGCGTGGACTCCTGTTGGTATGTGGTCCGGCGCGGAGCAATCGAACGGACAGAGCCGCCCCTCCATCAGCCCTTCGCTTGTGTTTCACGGGCTGGAATTCCATTCATCTAAACCGGACACCAGGAAACGACGAAGATGTTGAATGAAATGAAGCGTCGACAGTTCGTCGGCGCGGGGTCGGGAGTCGCTCTCGCCGCCGCGGTCGCCGCTGTGGCGACGGCTCCGGCGGCACGGGCGGCCCAGACGGACGCGGCGGCTGCGGCCGGCTCGACCGGTGTCACCGTCGCACCGTCCGATTCCCGCTACCCCGACCTCTCCTCCGGCATGAACCAGCGCTGGCAGGCCCGCCCGGACAAGATCGTGCTCCCGAGGACGACGGCGGACGTGGTGACCGCGGTCCGCGACTCCGTCACCGCGGGCAAGCAGCTGTCGGTCTGCAGCGGCGGGCACTGCTTCGAGGACTTCGTCTTCAACGCCGACGTGAAGATCAACATCAACTTGGCGCTGATGAACGACGTCACCTTCGACCGGGCCATGAACGCCTTCGCCGTCGGCGGCGGCGCCACGCTGCTCGACGTCTACGAAGCGCTGTACGACGGCTGGGGCGTGACCATACCCGGCGGCATCTGCCACAGCGTGGGCGTCGGCGGGCACATCACCGGCGGCGGCTTCGGCAACCTGTCGCGGCAGTACGGCCTGACCGTCGACCACCTGCACGCCGTCGAGGTCGTCGTGGTGGCCGCGGACGGCTCGGTCCGCAGCGTGGTCGCCGCGCGGGACTCCTCGGACTCCGCGCTGCGCGACCTGTTCTGGGCCCACACGGGTGGTGGCGGCGGCAGCTTCGGCATCGTGACCAGGTTCTGGTTCCGGACGCCCGGGGCCACCGGCACACCGGAGAACCTGCTGCCGAAGGCGCCGTCGCAGGTGTACGCGACGCTGACCAACTGGCCGTGGGAGAAGGTCACCGAGGACGGGTTCAGCCGGCTCGTCACCTACTGGGGCCGGTGGCTGGAGACCCACAACACCCCGGGCACCACGGCGGGGTCGCTGTACTCGTGGCTGATGCTCAACCACCGCGACAGCGGCTCGATGGGAGCCGTCGTCCAGATCGACGCCTCGCTGCCCGACGCGGCGGCCGTGGTCTCCGACTTCCTCGCGGGCATGGACCAGGCCCTCGGCCTGAGCTCCGCGACCTCCCGTCCGTCCGGCGTGGTGGACTCGGCGTACACCACGACGCGGCTGCTGCCCTGGCTGCGGGCCACCCGCTACATCGGCTCGATCTCCCCCACCCAGCTCGACCCGACCACCCGCGGTATCCACAAGTCGTCGCACCTGCGCACCGTCACGCCCCAGCGGCAGATCGACGCCATGTACCGGCACCTCACGAGCACCGACGGCCCCAGCCCCCTGAGCGGTGTCGTGCTCTCCGCGTCGGGCGGCCGGATCTCGTCGGTCTCGCCGACGGCCACCGCGGTCGCCCAGCGTGACGCGATCATGAAGGCCAACTTCGAGAGCCTCTGGTACGACGCCAAGGACGACGCCAAGAACATCGCCTGGGTCCGCGACGCCTTCCGGGACGTCTACGGCGACACCGGCGGCGTGCCGGTGCCGAACGGCGTGACGGACGGCTGCTACATCAACTACCCCGACGGCGACCTGTCGGACGCGGCGTTCAACACCTCGGCGGTGCCGTGGCACGACCTGTACTGGAAGGGCAACTACGCCCGGCTCCAGCAGGTGAAGCGTGCCTGGGACCCGCAGAACGTCTTCCACCACCGGCAGTCGATCCAGCCCTGACCCCGCGCGGCCGGCCGGCATCACGCCCGGCCCGCCCCCACCCGCGCACCGCCCCCCACACCCCCACGCACCCGCAACGCCGGCCGCTTTTCGGCCGGCCACCGAAAAATCACCACAAGGAGTGAACTCCCATGCGCACCACCACCCTCGGCACCTCGGGCCCCTCGGTAGGCCGCATCGGTCTCGGCACGATGGGCATGTCCTTCGGCTACGACCCGCACGGCTGGGACGACGACGCCTCGGCGGCGGTGATCCACCGCGCCCTCGACCTCGGCGTGAACCTGATCGACACCGCCGACGTGTACGGCCCCTTCACCAACGAGGAGCTCGTCGGCCGTGCGCTCAAGGGCCGCCGCGACGAGGCGGTGCTCTCCACCAAGGGCGGTCTCGTCGTGGGTGAGGAGGGGCTCGGCCTGAACGGCCGCCCCGAGCACCTCACCGCCGCCGTCGAGGCCAGCCTCGGCCGCCTGGGCACCGACCACATCGACCTGTACTTCCTCCACCGGGTGGACCCGCAGGTCCCGCTGGAGGAGAGCTGGGGCGCGCTCGGCGAGCTCGTCCGCCAGGGCAAGATCCGCTCGCTCGGACTCTCCGCCGTGACGCTCGACCAGGTGCGCGCCGCCCAGGCCGTCCACGAGGTCGCCGCCGTCGAGTCCGAGGCGTCCCTCTTCACCCGGGACGCCTTCGAGGACGTACTCCCGTACACGGTGGAGCACGGCATCGCGTTCCTGCCCTTCTCGCCGCTGGGCCGCGGTCTGCTCACCGGCGCCTTCACCAACCCCGCCGACCTCCCGAAGGACGACTGGCGCAGCACGCAGCCGCGCTTCACCGAGGAGGCGTTCGCCCACAACAAGGCGATCGTCGACGTGGTGCGCGCCGTGGCCGGCCGGCACGGCGCGGAGCCCGCGCAGGTGGCCCTGGCGTGGCTGCTGGCCAAGGGCGAGCACGTCGTTCCGATCCCCGGCACCAAGACCGAGCGCTACCTCGTCCAGAACGCCGGTGCCGCGGCGCTGGACCTCACGCCCCAGGACGTCGCCGAACTCGACGCCCTGCCCGCCCCGATGGGGGCTCCGGAGGCCTGATCCCGCCTCCACTCCGGCCGGGTGATCCCCGCCGGAAACCGCTCCGCCCGCGCCGGCCGGGAGCATCCCCGGCCGGCGCGGGCGGAGCAGCCTTCCGCATCCTCGACCGCACTGCAGACGGAGTCAGCCAGCGATGTCCGAGATCACCACGATCCGCCCCCACAACCCCGCGTCCGCCTTCGGCATCCCGCGCCCGCCGGGCCTCACCTGGTACGTCCAGTCCCAGCAGCCGGTGGGCTACGAGGTGTCCCTCACCCGCGGCCTGCTCAACCCCGTGAACCCCGTGCTCGCCCGCGCGGTGGGCGCCGACGGCCGCACCGCGGTACGCACCCTGATCGTCGTCGACCAGGCCGTGGAGGAGCTGTACGGCCCCGGCCTGCACGGCTACTTCGACGCCTGGAACGTCGACGCGGTCTGGAAGGTCATGCCCGGCGACGAGGAGACGAAGAACCTCGAACAGGTCGTCGAGGTGACACGTGCCATGACCGAGATGGGCATCCTGCGCCGGACCGAGCGGGTCGTCGTGGTCGGCGGCGGTGTGCTGATGGACGTCGTCGGCATGGCCGCGAGCCTCTACCGCCGGGGTGCGCCCTACGTGCGCGTCCCCACCACACTCGTCGGCCAGGTGGACGCCGGTGTCGGAGTGAAGACCGGTGTCAACCACGGCACCCACAAGAACCGCCTGGGCACCTACTTCGCCCCCGAAGCCACGCTGATCGACCCGGAGTTCCTGCGGACCGTCGACGCCCGGCACATCGCCAACGGCCTCGCCGAGATCATCAAGATGGCCCTCATCAAGGACGCGGCGCTCTTCCACATCCTTGAGGAGAACGTCGAGCTGATCACCAGCCAGACGCTCGCGGACTGCGGTTCCGCCGCGGGCGAGATCGTCTCGCGGGCCATCGCGGGCATGCTCGACGAGCTGGAGCCCAACCTCTGGGAGGGCGTGCTCGAACGCTCCGTCGACTACGGGCACACCTTCAGCCCCTCGCTGGAGCTGCTCGCCGATCCTCCGCTGCTGCACGGCGAGGCCGTCGCCGTCGACATGGCCGTCTGCCTCGCGCTCGCCGTCGGGCGCGGCCACCTGGCCGAGGCCGAGGCCCACCGGGCGCTGAACCTGATAGCCGGCTGCGGGCTGCCGCTGACCCACCCGGTGTTCACGCCCCGGCTCCTGGAGGTCGGCCTGGCCGACGCCGTGAAGCACCGCGACGGTCTGCAGCGCCTGCCGCTGACCGACGGCATCGGCTCCTGCGTCTTCGTCAACGACGTCACCCCGTCCGAGCTGGCCCGGGCCCTGGAGTTCGTACAGGCCCACGCGGACGGCCCGGCCCGATGACCTCGCCCGTCACCCTGACCGTCGTCGACGTGGGCGGCACGCACGTGCGCAGCGCGTCCTGGTCGCCCTCCGAGGGGCTCGGCGACACGCTGGTCCAGCCGTCGCCGAGCCGGCTCCGCAATCCGGGCACCGCCGTGGAGGAGCTCAAGGAGCGGCTCATCAGCACGTTGTGCGACGTGGTGCCGCGCTCGCCCGGCGCCGTCGCCGGGATCTCCTTCGGCGCGGCGCTCGACCACCGCACGGGCACCGTCTACGGTTCCGCGCCGCTCTTCGGCGACGACACCACTCCGCTGGACCTGCGGGGCGCCCTGCACGCCCGCCGGCCCGACGTGCGCTGGCACGTCGTCAACGACGTCACGGCGGCCCTGCTGCACTTCGCGGCGGCGCCGCACCGGAGCACGTACCGCAAGGTCCTGCTGATGACCATCAGCTCCGGCATCGCCTGCCGGACGGTGGACCTGCGGACCGGCGCCATCGCCACCGACGGCAGCGGCCTCCAGGGCGAGGTCGGCCACCTTCCCGCCACGGCGCGGCTGGCGGGTGCCCCGGTGGAGCTGATGTGCGACTGCGGGCGTCCGGGGCACGTCTCCTCGTACGCGTCGGGGCCCGGTCTGCGGCGGATGGCCGACACCCTGACGCGCCGGGTGCCCGAACGCTGGGAACGGTCCCGGCTCGGCGCGGAGATGGCCGAGGGCGGGTCCTTCGAGTCCGCGCTGGCCACCGCCCTCGACGCGGAGGACCCACTGGCGCGCGAGCTGCTCGACGCGTCCACCGAGCCCGTCGCCGACCTGCTGCGCACCGCGCTCTGCCTCGACCCCGAACTGGACGAACTGACCCTCAGCGGGGGCGTGGCGACCGGACTCGGCGACCACTACCGGGCCTCGGTCCTCGGCCACCTCCTGCGCCAGGGGCTGTACCTGACCGGGGAGCTCGCCCCGGGCTGGCTCCCCGACCGCATCACCGTCTGCGCCCCCGGCGAGGCCAACGGCCTCATCGGCGCGGGCATCGCGGCCCTGGGCCTGCCCACCGCCGCCGCCTCCGAGGAGGCACGTACCCCGGCCGGAACCGCCGGGTCCGGCGAGACCCATCCCGCGCTCGTACGGGAGGGGGACGCGGTCCACGTGCGCCGGCGGCCCGCCCCGCTCCCCGGTCCCGGCGAGATCGTCGTCGCGCCGGAGGTGGCGGGGGTCTGCGGGACCGATCTGCAGATCCTGCGCGGTCTGCGGGACGACGGCGCACCGGTGCTCGGCCACGAGGGCGTGGCCCGGATCGTCGCGGTGGGGCCGGGTGTGGACGACCCGCGGCTGACCCCCGGCGCCCTCGTCGTCGTCAACCCCACCCATCCCACCGACCCGTCGTTCCTGCTCGGGCACAACGTGGACGGCATGCTCCAGGCCCGGATGCTCGTCCCGGCGAGCGCGGTGCGCGGCGGTCTCGTCGTCGCTCTGGACGCCGTCCCGCCGGGTGCCCTGCCCGCGCTCGTCGAGCCGCTGGCGGTCGTGCGGTACGCCTCGCTCGCCCTGGGCCCCCACGCTCCCGACACCCTGCTCGTCGTCGGGGACGGCACGGTCGGCCACCTGGCCGTCCGGACGGCCCGCCGCTGGCTCGGCGACGCCGTGCGCACCGTCCACGTGCACCACACCGGCGAGGGCCTGGAGTGGAGCCGGCAGGCACCGTACGGGGCGGACCACCGGGTGGGCCGCGACGGACTGGAGACGGGGGAGCTCGACGACGTGCTCCGCCGCCGCAGGGTCGCGGTGCTGATCGCGACGCCCGCCCCCGCGACGCTTCCGAGCCTCGAACTCGCCCTGCGCGCCACGGAGGGTTCCGAGGTCGCCGTCGATCTGGTGGGCGGCCTGCGCCGGCCCGCGTACAGCTACCGGTTCCCCGGTGTCGACCTGTCCGAGGTGCGTGCCGCCAACTGCGGGGGTGTGCCGGTCCCGCCCGTCGTCGCCCGGCTGACCGCCGCCGACGGTCGCCCGGTCACCGTCCTCGGCCACCGGGGTGTGGCCAACGAGCACCTGGAGTACGCGGCGGCCGAGCTCTGCCACGCCCCCGAGCGCTACGCCGACCTCGTGACCCACGAGATGGACTTCGCCGGGGCGGCGCGGACGCTGACCGCTCTCGCCCGCGGCGAAACCCGTGTCGTCGACGGGCGCCGCCTGGTGAAGCTCGCCGTACGGACGGCGGGGACATGAGCCGGACCGTGCTGACGGGCGTCGTGGACTGGCGGCTGCCGGTGCGCGGCGTGGAGGCGGTGGACCTGGCGTTCCGCCACCGCGCCGACGGAATCCAGTTCGACCTGGGCGGCCCCGGACGCGGCCCCCGGCTGGACGCGCCGGGGCGCCTCGCCCGGGTGCGTACCGCCGCACGGTCCGCGGGCGTGGTCCCGCTCGGGGCCACCGCCAACCTCCTCAACGACATCGGGATCACCGCCGCGCCGGGGACCCTGGAGGCGGCGCGGGTGAGGACCGTGCTGGACCGGCTCGTCGACGCGGGAGGGGAGCTCGGCGCCCCGCTGGTCTTCGTGCCCAGTTTCCGGCGCAGCGCCATCCGGAACGAGACGGACCTGCTGCGTACCGCCGAGGTGCTGGGCCGGGCGGCCGAGCGCGCGCGGGCGTCGGGTCTGCTGCTGGCGAGCGAGAACGTCCTGCCCGCGCACCTGGCGCGGCGGCTGGCCGACGCGGTCGGCCAGGAGGGGTTCCGGCTGCTGCTGGACACGTACAACCCGGTCGCCGAGGGGCTCGACGTCCCGGAGCTGGTGGCCGAGATCGCGCCTCTGCTCGACGGCCGGATCCATCTCAAGGACGGCCGGGCCGGCAGCACCACCGCCACCCCGCTTCTCGGCGACGGCGACGGGGGCCTCGTCGCGACGGTGGACGCGGTGGCACGCCACCTGCCCCGGGTGACCGCGCTCGTACTGGAGAACGACCACCGCGACGGGGACCACGCCCGGCTCCGCGCGGACCTCGACCGGACCCGGGCGTTCGCCCTCGGGCTGGACCGACAAGGAATGGAGGCGGCGCCGCCGTGCCCGTCGTACTGACTGCCCAGACTCTGCTCTTCGACATGGACGGCACCCTCGTCGACTCCACCGCCGCCGTGGCCCGCACCTGGGGCCGGTTCGCCGCGCGGCACGGGCTCGACGCCGCCGAGGTCCTGGCCTCCGCGCACGGACAGCGCACGGCGGAGACCGTGGCCGCCCACGCGCCCGCCGGAACCGACCTGGCGGCCGAGACGGCCTGGCTGGTCGCGCAGGACGTCGCGGACACCGACGGCACCGTCGCCGTACCGGGCGCCGCCGCGTTCCTCGCCTCACTGCCCGCCGACCGCTGGGCCCTCGTCACCTCCGCAGGCCGGGACCTGGCCGTGCGGCGCATGGCCGCGGCGGGACTTCCCCTGCCCGGCGTGCTGGTCAGCGCCGACGACGTCGCCGCGGGCAAGCCGTCCCCGGAGGGCTTCCTGAAGGCGGCGGCCATGCTCGGCGCCGACCCGGCGTCCGCCGTGGTGTTCGAGGACGCCGAACTCGGTCTGCTGGCCGCCCGCGCGGCGGGCTGCTACCCGGTGGTCGTCGGCGGCCACGACGGCCCCGCCGCCCAGGGCCGCCCCCGCATACCCGACTTCACCGCCGTCAGCTGCACCTCTTCCGAGACGGACGGCCTGCGCCTGGTGCTCCCCGAGCCCGTCGCCACCCGCACGGCCGTCCTCCCCGTCTGACATCCCTCTTCGAATGGAGTGCCCCGACATGCCGATCGACCAGGCAACAACCGTCCACGGCCACGTCGCCGCCGGCTTCGAGCGGGTCCGCGAGGAGTTCGCCCGCAACTTCGCCGAGCGCGACGAGCAGGGCGCCGCCGTGGCCGTCACCCTCGACGGCGAACTCGTCGTCGACCTCTGGGGCGGCCCGGCCGACCCCGTCCGCGGCGTCCCGTGGCACGGCGACACCCGTCAGCTGATCTTCTCCGGCAGCAAGGGCATCCTCGCCACCGCCCTGCTGGTGCTCGTCGACCGCGGCCGGATCGACCTGGACACGCCGGTCGCCCACTACTGGCCGGAGTTCGCGGCCAAGGGCAAGGAGCGGGTGACGCTGCGCGAGGTGGTGACCTTCACCGCCCGGATGCCGGCCGTCGCCGCTCCGCTCTCCCAGGGCGACCTGGGCGACCCGGAGCTGATGGCCAAGCTCCTCGCCGACCAGGAGCAGGACCTCGACCCGCGCGCCGAGGGCATCCTGTACGGGCCGTACGCGACCGGCTGGATCGTCGCCGAGGTCATCCGGCGCGTCGACGGCAGGACCCTCGACCGGTTCTTCGCCGAGGAGATAGCGGATCCGCTCGGTCTCGGCATCTCCTTCGGGATAGCCCCGGAGCTGGAGCACCTCGTCGCCCGAACCGAGTACGGAGTCGGCTTCCGCGACCAGTTCACCGGCTACTTCACCAGCGAGGACCCGCTCACCCAGCGGATCTGGCAGAACCCGGTGCCCTTCCCGGAGGACGAGGAGATCTGGAACCGGCCCGACCGCCGCTTCACGCTGATCCCGGCCGCCAACGCCTACGGTTCGGCCCGCGCCTTCGCCACCCTGTACGGCATCCTGGCCGCCGACGCGGCCCGCCCCGCCGACGACCGGCCGGTGCTCCTCTCCCGCCGCCTGCTCGACGAGGCGCGGGCCCCCTGGGTGAGCAAGGTGGACCAGCTCATCGACGTGCCCATGGTGTACGGCGGCGGCGGGTACCGCCTGCGGACCAACCCGCGCCCGAGCGTGGACGGGGACTCCTTCGGCCACGACGGCGCCGGCGGCTCGGCCAACCAGGCATGGCCGCGTGCCAAGGCCGGTGTCTCCTACATCATGAACCGGCTGATCGCCCTCGGTCCCGACGACAAGCGCGCGTCCTCGATCGTCAAGGCCGTGGCCGCGTCGATGGCGGACCTCGGTCCGGGTGAACGGGCATGAGCGACGACACCGTACGCCTGCTCACCCCGGAAGGCGTCCGGGTCGAGCACCCCGAGTACGCGCTGGACGCCACCCCGGAAGAACTGCGCTCCCTGTACCGGGACATGGCGCTGGCGCGGCGGTTCGACGCCGAGGGCGTCACCCTGCAGCGCCAGGGCGAACTCGGCCTGTGGCCCTCCCTGCTGGGACAGGAGGCCGCGCAGGTCGGCTCGGTGCGGGCGCTGCGCGACGACGACCACGCCTTCCCCAGCTACCGGGAGCACGCCGTCGCGATGGGCCGGGGCCTGGACCCCCTCGCCCTCATGAGGCTCTTCCGCGGTGTCGACAACGGCGACTGGGACCCGGAGGAGCACCACTTCCACCTCTACACCCTCGTCATCGGCTCCCAGACCCTGCACGCCACCGGGTACGCCATGGGCCTCGCGAAGAAGGGCGCGGAGTCCGCCGTCGTCGGGTACTTCGGCGACGGGGCGACCGCGCAGGGCGACGTGTCGGAGGCCTTCAACTTCGCGGCCGTGTACGGCGCTCCCGTGGTGTTCTTCTGCCAGAACAACCAGTGGGCGATCTCGGAGTCCAACGAACGCCAGTCGCGCGTACCGCTGTACCGGCGGGCACAGGGCTTCGGCTTTCCCGGCGTACGCGTCGACGGCAACGACGTGCTCGCCACTCTGGCCGTGACCCGCCGGGCCCTGGAGCGGGCCCGCCAGGGCGAGGGTCCCACGCTGATCGAGGCGTTCACCTACCGGATGGGTGCGCACACCACCTCCGACGACCCGACCCGCTACCGGGACACCGCCGAGGTGGAGAGCTGGCGTGCGAAGGACCCGCTGCTGAGGCTCGAACGCCTTCTGCGGGCCGAAGGATCGGCCGACGACGCCTTCTTCGCGGAGACGGAAGCGGCCGGCGAGGTGCTCGCGACCCGGGTGCGCACAGCGGTACGGGCCTTGTCCGTGCCCGGCACGGACCACCTGTTCGACCACGTCTACGCCGAATCGCACGCACTGGTCGACGAGGAACGCGCCGCGTTCGACGTCTACCAGGCGTCCTTCGTCCAGGAGGTCTGAGATGACGACCGCAACGACCGCGGGGGCCGAGCGGATGACGCTGCTCTCCGCGCTCAACGTCTCCCTGCGCACCGCCCTCGCCGAGGACCCCAGGACCCTTCTGATGGGCGAGGACATCGGCCGGCTCGGCGGGGTCTTCCGGGTCACCGACGGGCTGCAGAAGGACTTCGGCGACGAACGCGTCATGGACACGCCGCTGGCGGAGTCGGGGATCGTCGGAACCGCGATCGGGCTGGCCCTGAGCGGGTTCCGGCCCGTCGTGGAGATCCAGTTCGACGGGTTCGTCTTCCCCGCGTACGACCAGATCGTCACGCAGCTGGCCAAGATGCACGCCCGCTCCCGGGGCCGGGTCCGGCTGCCCGTCGTCATCCGCATCCCGTACGGCGGGGCGATCGGTGCCGTGGAGCACCACTCGGAGTCGCCCGAGACGCTGTTCGCGCACGTCGCCGGGTTGCGGGTGATGTCCCCGTCGAACCCGTCGGACGCCTACTGGATGCTCCAGGAGGCCGTACGCAGCGACGACCCGGTGATCTTCCTCGAACCCAAGCGGCGGTACTACGACACCGGCGAGGTCGACGTCAGGGCCACCGCCCGGCCACACCCGCAGGGCGCCCGGGTGGTGCGGGCGGGCAGCGACCTGACGCTCGCCGCCTACGGGCCGATGGTCGCCACCTGCCTGGACGCGGCGGCTGCCGCGTCCGAGGAGGGGCACGACCTGGAGGTCGTCGACCTCCGGTCGATCTCCCCGATCGACTTCGACACCCTCGTCCGCTCGGTCGGCCGCACCGGCAGGCTGGTGATCGCGCACGAGGCACCGGTGTTCTTCGGAGCCGGGGCCGAGATCGCCGCCCGGGTGACCGAACGCTGCTTCTACCAGCTGGAGGCACCGGTGCTGCGCGTCGGCGGCTTCCACAGCCCCTATCCGCCCTCACGACTCGAAGACGCGTACCTGCCCGGTCTGGACCGGGTCCTGGACGCGGTCGACCGCGCGCTCGCGGCATGAAGGAGCTCCGATGACCACGACGGACACGACGGTGCGGCTCCACGAGTTCCGGCTGCCCGACGTCGGCGAAGGACTGCGGGACGCCGAGATCGTCCGCTGGCTCGTCGCCCCCGGCGACGAGGTGGCGGACGGTCAGGTGGTCTGCGAGATCGAGACGGCCAAGGCGATGGTCGAACTGCCGGTCCCGTTCGCCGGGCCGGTCCACGAGATCCGGTTCCCCGAGGGCACGAAGGTCGACGTGGGCGAGGTCATCCTCACGGTGACCCCGGCCGCCTCGGAGGCCGCCCCCGGACCGGCCGCGCCTCCCGCCCGCCGGGCGGTCCTCGTCGGCTACGGGGCGGCCGAGTCCTCGACGAAGCGCCGCCCCCGGCGCCCCACCGGGCCGGTGTGCCCGCCGGCTCCCCCGGCTCCCCCGGCTCCCCCGGCTCCCCCGGCTCCCCCGGCCGTCGCGGCTCCGGCCGCTCCCGCGCCGGCCGCCTCCACCGCCGCCCCCACCGCCGGCCGGGACGCCCCGCGGCCCCTGGCCAAGCCGCCGGTACGCAAGCTCGCCCGGGACCTGGGGGTCGACATCGGACAGGTGCGGCCCACCGGCCCGCACGGCGACATCACCCGGGACGACGTGCGCGCGGCCGCCGCCGTGCCGGCGGACGGGCCGGCCCAGGCACCCCCGGCCGTCGCGGCCACGCCGGACGAGACCCGGGTACCCGCCACCGCCGTCCGCAGGGCGACCGCGCGGGCCATGACCGCCAGCGCCTTCACCGCCCCGCACGTGACGGAGTTCGTCACCGTCGACGTCACCCGCACCATGAAGCTCGTCGAGCGGCTCAAGCAGGACCCGGAGTTCGCCGGAGTACGGGTGAGCCCCCTGCTGATCGCCGTACGGGCGCTGCTGTTCGCGGTGCGGCGGCACCCGTCCGTCAACGCCTCGTGGGACGAGGAGCGCCAGGAGACGGTTCTCAAGCACCGGGTCAACGTCGGCATCGCGGCGGCGACGCCGCGCGGGCTCCTCGTCCCGAACGTCAAGGACGCCCAGTCGCTCACCCTCCCCGCTCTGGCGGCGGCGCTCGGCTCGCTGGTGGCCACCGCACGCGAGGGCCGCACCACGCCCGCCGACCTGAGCGGCGGGACGCTCACCGTCACCAACATCGGGGTGTTCGGCATCGACACCGGGACCCCCATCCTCAACCCGGGCGAGGCGGCGATCCTCGCCCTCGGCACGATCGCACCCCGCCCGTGGGTCCACCGGGGCAAGGTCGCGCCCCGCCAGGTCACCACGCTCGCGCTCTCGTTCGACCACCGGCTGGTCGACGGCGAGCTGGGCTCGCGGTTCCTCGCGGACGTCGCCTCCGTGCTGCACGACCCACGGCGTCTCCTCATCCATGGATGAGGACGGGGCCACGCCCGCACCCGTCTTCCGGGCGGCCGAAGAACACGGAAGGGAAAAAGAAATGGAGAGTACGCGGGCCCGACGGGCCGGGACCGTACCGCTCTGGCTCGACCTGCGGGACTCGGACGAGCCCGTGCGGTCCGGCCGGCTGCCGAAGCACGCGGCCGGGGCACCGGTCCCGGTCCACGGGGTCCTTCTGGGGCCCACCACCACGGTGGACACCGTGCGGCGGGTCTGCGCGATGTTCCCCCCGCCGCTCGGCGCCGGCCGGGACGGGCACGGGACCGTCGTCGCTCCGCCTCCGCCGGGCACCGACGGCCGCGGTCCGGCCGAGCGTGCGGCGGAGTTCGCCGCCCGGGTGGACCGGCCCCGGCTGGCCGTCGCCCTTCCCGCGACCGACCGCGGCATCGCGGACATGTCCGCCCTGCTCGACCGGGGCGTACCGGTCCAGCTGGCCACCTGCTTCTCGGTCCGCAGGTGCGAACAGGCGGCAGCCGCCTACCTCGCGGCGCTGCGGCGCGCCGAGGCCCGGGGCGAGGACCTGGCACGCCTCGCCTCCACCGTGGCGTTCGGGCTGCGCCCGCTCGACGTACGGGTCGACGCGCTCCTCGACCTGGCCGGCGGAGAGGAGGCGAAGGCGCTGCGGGGCACCGCCGCCCTGCTCACCGCCCGGCTTGCCCGGCTCGCGCTCGACCGCGTCTTCGACACCGCCGGATCACCGGTCTGGCGGGACCTCGCCGCGGCCGGCGCGGTACCGCTGCGGCTGGTCTGGACCGACCTCGGTGACGGCGTGTCCGCCGGCGACCCGGTGACCGGATACGCGGCCGAACTCGGCGACCCCGACGCCCCGGTCGCCGTCACCACCGCGGCACTCGGCCGCGTGGCCGGCCTGCGCCCCCGCCCGCGGAGCGCCCACCGGATCGGCGAACGGGCCGGCCATCTCGACGCGTGCCTGCGGTGGTTCGGCATCCGCCCGGACGACGTGGCCCGCCGGCTGGAGGGCGAGCCCCTCTCCCCCGTACTCGCCCGGACCCCGGCCCCGGAAGGTGTGGCATGACGCTCCAGGACTCCCCGCCCCCGCCCGGCACCGGCGTACCGGTGGCGCGATCGCGGCCGCCGCGCCGGCTGGTGACGGCCACGGCGGTCGTCGCCCTCGGCGGCCTGTTGTTCGGCTTCGACACCGGGGTGATCTCCGGCGCGCTGCTGTTCCTGAAGGAGGACTTCGCTCTCTCCTCCTTCCAGGAGGGCACGGTCATCTCGGCGCTGCTCATCGGCGCGGCCGCCGGCGCCCTCGGCAGCGGGCGGCCCGCCGACCGGTTCGGGCGCCGGCGCGTACTGATCGCGGTGGCCCTCGTGTTCACCCTCGGTCTCGCCTCCGCCGTGGCGTCCCGCGACTTCGCGAGCCTGGTCGCCGCCCGCGTGGTCCTCGGCCTCGCGGTGGGCAGCGCCTCGACCATCGTCCCGCTCTACCTCGCGGAGATCGCCCCGCCGCGGCTGCGCGGCCAGCTGGTGACGGCCAACCAGGTCCTGCTCACCGTGGGCATCCTGGTGTCCTACCTGGTCAACCTGGCGTTCTCCGGCAGCGCCGACTGGCGGGCCATGTTCGCGATCGGGCTGATCCCCTCGGTGGCCATGCTGGTGGGCACGCTGTTCATCCCGGAGAGCCCGGAGTGGCTGCGCCGACGGGCGGACGACCGGCCGGCCGGCCGGCACGCTCCGGCGGCCCGGCTCCCGCTCGCCGACCCGGCGGTCCGGCGGGCCCTCGTCATCGGTGTCACGCTCGCGGCGGTCCAGCAGTTCGGCGGCATCAACAGCATCATCTACTACGCCCCGAGCATCATGGCCAGGGCCGGGCTGCCGGCCGGGAACTCCATCCAGTACTCGGTGGTCATCGGTGTGATCAACGTCGTGATGACGGTCGCGGCCATTCCTCTCATCGACCGCCTCGGCCGCCGCCCCCTGCTGCTGTTCTCGCTGGCCGGCATGGCCGCCTCGCTCGTCGTGCTGGGTGTGACCATGGCGCTGCCGTCCGGCCCGTTGCCCCATCTGCTCGCGCTGGTCTGCATGGTCACGTACGTCGGAAGCTTCGCGGTCGGCCTCGGACCGGTCTTCTGGATCCTGGCCGCCGAACTCTTCCCGCCGGGCGCCCGGGCCCGTGGCGGAGCGCTCTGCGCTCTGGTGAACTGGGCCGCCAACTTCGTGGTCGGCCAGCTCTTCCTGCCGGTCGCCGACGAGGTCGGCGTCTCCTGGGTGTTCTGGTTCTTCGCGGCCGTCTCCGCGGGCGCGCTCTGCTTCGTGGCGGTGAAGGTGCCGGAGACGAAGAACCGCTCACTCGCCGACATCCAGCTGGACCTGGCCGCCCGGGGCTGACATCCGCCGCCCTGTCCGGTCTCCCCACCCGCCCGGAACCCGTCTCCCCGCCCGCCGCCCAGGCCGGGCGGGGAGACGGGTTTCAGGCGTGCCCGGGGCCGGATCCGGCTCACCGGGCGCCCCGTCCTCGCGCGCCGGGGATCCACTCTCAGGCGTCGGGGGTCCTGCCTCTGGCGTCGGGGATCCTCCCTCGGGCGTCGGGGCTCTTCGCGATGCTGTGCTCCAGCAGTTCCCAGAGCTGCTCCGCCGTCGCCCCGAGCCCGGCGGTCCCGCTCCGGTCCAGGCCACGGAGGTGCACGCCGGTGCCCTCGATGAACCGGTGGACCAGCGTCTCCGCCACCTCCGGCGCCACTCCCTCCCTCAGGCTGCCGGCCCGCCGGGCCCGCTTGACCAGCAGGTTCAACGCCACGGGCCAGTCGAGCGCCGGGGACGGCGCGGACACGGGGACGCCGGGGAGTTCGTGGCGCAGACGGGCCGCGGCGCGGGCGACCACGCTGGTCTCCACCAGCCGGGTCAGTCCGGTCACCAGGTGCCTCAGAGCGACCAGCGGCGGTTCCGGACTGGTCAGCGCCTGGCTGACGAGGAGGGCCGTGCCCGCCCGCGAGGCGGCGCAGACGGCGTCGGCCAGCGCGGCCTTGGTCCGGAAGTGGAACGTCAGCGCCCCGACGGAGGCCCTCGCGGCCGAGCTGATCCGAGCCAGTGACGCCCCGTCATATCCCGCGCGCTCGAACTCCGCGGCTGCGGACTCGATCAGCGCGCCGCGGGTGTGAGCGGCTCGTTCTTGCATGTCATGGACTCTTTCTCGCTGCTCGGTCGAGGGCGCTCCCCCCGTGCATCGTGACGGGCCGGGAGGTGCGCACCGCACCCGACTCCAGGAAGTAGGAGGGAAGTCGGAGAAAAAAAGAAAACGTTCGCTATGGTTACTCCTCACAGGACGAGGACGCGGAGGAGGCAGTCTCATGACGACGTCGGGGCAGACCGCCCGGGGGCGGACGAAGGACACGGTGTCGCTCGCGGAGTTCAGCGAAACCCTGTTCGCGCAGTTGCCGCGCACGGATCAGTTGAGGTGGGCCAGGGTCTACCTGCAGGGCCTGCTGGCGACGCCGGGAAGGAAGTCGGTCCGGCGCATGGCCGAGGCGGTGACCCTGTCGCCGACCGCGTCGCAGTCACTCCAGCAGTTCGTCAACATGAGCCCGTGGCAGTGGGACGCCACCCGGCAGGAGCTCGCCCGCTGGATCGACTCCCACTTCACCGCCCAGGCGTGGACCGTGGTGCCTGCGGTGCTGCCCAAGCGCGGCAACCACTCGGTCGGCGTGCACCAGCGGTTCGTGCCGGAGTTCGAACGAACCGTCAACTGCCAGCTGAGCGTGGGCATCTTCCTCTCCAGCAGCTCCGAGCACCTGCCGGTCGGGTGGCGGCTGCACCTGCCCGAGCGCTGGACCCAGGAGGAGGAGCGCCGCCGCGTACGGGTGCCGGGGTCGGTGCCTTTCCGGCCGTACTGGGCCCATGTCGTCGGACTCGTGGAGGCGTTGTCGACGCACTCCTCCATAGTGCCCGCACCGGTGGTGGCCGACGTGGGGCCGACGGCGGAGGCCCGCCGGGTCATGGAGCGGCTCAACGCCGGCGGCCACGGCTTCGCGCTCGCGGTGGACCAGGACCTCCGGCTGCTGCCCGACACCGCGGCGCCACTCCGCCCCTCGGCCCCGGGCGGCCCACAGGCCGGGGAGAACGCCTTCCAGCGGCTCCTGCGCAGCGGCCTGAGGCACCCGCACATCGCCACCACGGCCGGTCCCGACGGCAGCCTGCGGCGCGTCCAGGTGGCGTCGGTCCCCACCAGGACCCCGGTCCTGCGCGCGGACGGCACGCGGACCGTCGCCGACGGCAGGCTCTTCGCCGAGTGGGACCCGGCGCGCCGAAGGCTCGGCCGGATCTGGATCACCAACCTCGCCCACTACCGGATCGAGGAACTCCTGAAGCTCACCGCCCTGCTCCAGGGAGCCGCCGACACGGTCACCACGCTCGGCGAGCACCACGGCATCCGGGACTTCGAGGGCCGCTCGTATCCCGGCTGGCACCGCCACATGACCCTGGTCTCCGCCGCGTACGCGTACCACCGCCTCACCGGCGCCCCCGCGGCGGCCGTCGGAGTCCCCGCGGCGGGTGCGACGGGCGGACCGGGCCGGGCCGCACGGGGGACCGGCGGGGCGGGAAGGACCTCCGGGCACCTTGTCGGCCTCCGGCAGCCTCGAACCGGCTCACCGAGCGGCAACGACGCGCACCCGGCGCACGGCGGGCCGCCCGCGCCCCGGCGGAACCTCTCGGCGGTACGCCCCCTCCCCACCGGATCGGCGGAGTGAGTCCGGTCACTCCGCGGCGACGGACACCGGCGTCCCGGCGGGTCACCGTCCACCACCCCGAACAGGCTTCGGCCGAACCCGGAAACGCCAAGATCCCGCCCGGTCTTCCGACCGGGCGGGATCTTGTGACGTTCACGAGAGCTACTCGCGAACTGTCGTCTGTGGACCTGTGGGGATTTGAACCCCAGACCCCCTCGATGCGAACGAGGTGCGCTACCAGACTGCGCCACAGGCCCTTGCGACGAGTGAAACTCTAGCACCCTCCAGGGGGTGCTTGGAAATCCGTTCCCCGCTGGTCAGGGGTGCCGGGGTTCCGGGACCCTGGGCCCGGGTGCGCCCCGGGCCCAACTCCCGTGCCCCGGCCGTCATTCGTTGGCGGCACGGGGTCGGTCCTCCTCGTCGTCGTACTGGTCGAAGAGAGGGGTACGGCCCCGGTCGCGGGTGCGACGGGCGTCGGGCCTGCGGTGCGGGGTCTGGTCCACGTCGGGGACGGCCGGGTCCGGCAGGGCGGGCTCGGCGGTGCTGGAGCGGGCGGCGCTCCAGGTCTCCGGGTCGTTGACCTCGACGCCACCGGAGGCGCGCGGGGCGACCGGGGCGGTGACGTAGGTCGGCAGCGGGACGGGGACCGGCTCCCAGCTGTCGCCCTGGACCCGGCCGCGTTCGCGCTGCTGGTCCACCCACTCCGCGTGGTCCGTCTGCTCGACGAGCGCCCGGCGGCCGGCCTCCTGCGGGGAGACGGTCGGTACGGGGACCGGGTCGGCCGGGTGGTGCGCTTCGGGTTCCTCGTCGGGCTCGACCGCGGACGCCGCCGGCTGCTGGTGGCGGCGCGGGCGGTTCTCGCGCAGGCGCTGCGCCGCGTCTTCGGCCCGGCGGCGGTCCATGGTGAAGGCGAACCGCCTCCGCTCCTGGGCGCGCAGGTGCACGATGTAGGCGCTCAGCATCACGGCCGGTGCGGCGGGCGCCCAGAGGAACGCGAGGCCGCCGACCGCCGCGACGATCGCGCCGGCGGTGAAGACGAGGAAGAGGACGCTGGTGGTGCGCCTGCGCCGGGCCAGCACCTGGGAGCGCTGGGCGCGGCGGACGCGCTCGGCGTCCTCGGCGACACCCCGGGCGCGTTGCGCGGAGGGCGCGACGCGCTGCTCGGGGGGCCGCCCGGCGGACGGGCGTTGCGCCGCGGGACGGTTGCGGGGGTCGCTCCGCTCGGGCGCCGGATGGGCCGGGGGCGCCGAGTGGCCGGAATGCGCCGGGTGCTCCACCGCCGGGCGTCCGGACGCGCGCTCGGAGGCGTGCGCCGGATCGAGGATCCTGGCTTCGGTGTGCGCTCCGGGCGCGGCGAAGGCCCGGACGTCGACGGAGTCCATTCGGTCCGTCGCGGCGTCCGGGTCGACGACCGGTTCCGCCTCATCGGCGCCGCGTTCCCGCAACTCCTTGGCGTAACGACGCTCCATCGCCGCCCGTCCGGACAGCAGCCGGATGGCGGTGCTGAAGCGTTCCGTCGGACGGGCTTCGTTGAGTTCGTCCTGCCTTCGGAGCCACATCGGCACCAAGTAGGCGGCCCAGGCCCCGACGATGACTGCGTAGATGAGGCCGCTGCTGCTCACGCTCACACCGTAGAGGGGTTTGCACGGCGGCATCCGCCAATTGCCACGGTGTGTCGCACGATCAGGCTGATATCGCGGGCCTTTTTTGTGATTGTTCAGACCAACGAGTGACGCCGCAGGTGCTTAATGCGACGACGAACCCTTTAATTCGAACAAGCATGTGATTTATTGAGGGTGGGGGTTCGTCCTCGGCCTCGACCGGTGCCAGCGCCGGAGCAAGCCGTCCATGGCCTCCTCCGACGTGAGGGCGTAGATGAGGTGGTCGCGCCAGGCTCCGTCGATGTGCAGATAGCGCGGTCTCAGCCCTTCCTCGCGGAATCCGAGTTTCTCCACGACCCGGCGGCTCGGCGCGTTCTCGGGGCGAATGCAGACCTCGACGCGGTGCAGCCCGACCCGGTGGAAACAATGGTCGGCGGCGAGTGCCACGGCGGTGGGCATGACGCCCCGGCCGGCCACTTCCCGGTCGACCCAGTAACCGATGTGCGCCGAACACATCGAGCCCCAGGTGATGCCCGCGACGGTCAACTGGCCGACGAGGCGGCCCTCGTACTCGATCGCGAAGGGCAGCATCCGGCCGGCTCTCGCCTCGGAGCGCAGGTGGCGGACCATCTGCCGGTAGGTGGGCCGGCGGATCACCGGTCCTCCGGGGACGGGCGGCGGGACGGTGGCCTCCCAGGGGCGGAGCCAGTCCCGGTTGCGGCGGTTGACCTCGCGCCAGACGTTCTGGTCCCGCAGGCGTATCGGCCGCAGCGTCACCTCGCCGTCCTTCAGGAGCACCGGCCAGAGGGGCGTGTTCAGGACGGGCTCCCGGGGCCGGGGTGGTCGCCGCCGCGCAGCTGGTCGACGGCGTGCACCAGGATCCGGCCGAGGACGGCGAGCCCGTCGCGCACCCCGCCGGTCGAACCGGGCAGGTTGACGACGAGCGTGCGCCCCGCGACCCCGGCGAGCCCCCGGGAGAGCGCGGCGGCCGGCACGGCGGCACGGTTCTCGGCGCGGATCGCCTCGGGGATGCCGGGCACCTCGTGGTCCAGCACCCGGCGGGTCATCTCCGGGGTGAGGTCGGTGGGCGAGATGCCGGTCCCCCCGGTGGTGAGGACGACGTCGTAGCCGCGGGCGATCCCCTCCCGCAGCGCCTGCTCCACCGGTTCGCCGTCCGGCACGACCCGCGGGCCGTCCGTGGTGAAGCCGAGGGCGGTGAGGCCGTCCACGAGGATCGGGCCGCCCTTGTCGGCGTAGACGCCCGCGGCGGCACGGTTGGAGGCGGTGACGACGAGCGCGGTGTACGGGACCGGGTGCCCCCCGGTGGCCGAGTGCCCCTCAGGAGTCGGGTGTCCCTCAGGAGTCGGGCGCCCCTCGCCGCCGGTGGCGGTGCTCACGCGTCCGCTCCCGCCCGGCCCGGGCGCTCCCAGTCGCCGGACTTGCCGCCGGACTTGGTCTCGACCCGTACGTCGGTGATGACGGCGGCCTTGTCGACCGCCTTCACCATGTCGATCACCGTGAGCGCGGCGACGGAGACCGCGGTGAGCGCCTCCATCTCGACGCCGGTGCGGTCCGTGGTCTTCACCGTGGCGCTGATCTCGACGGCGTCGTCGGCCACGCTCAGGTCGACCTTCACGCCGGAGACGGCGAGCGGGTGGCAGAGCGGGATGAGGTCGGGGGTGCGCTTGGCCCCCATGATCCCGGCGATACGGGCGGTGGCGAGGGCGTCGCCCTTGGGGACTCCCTCGCCCCGCAGCAGCTCGATCACCCGCGGCGAGACGAGGACCCGGCCGCTGGCCCGGGCGACGCGCGCCGTGACGTCCTTCGCCGACACGTCGATCATGCGGGCGGCGCCCGCCTCGTCGATGTGCGTCAGCCTGTTCTGCGTACTCAACTCACTCCGCCTAGCGGTAGGGCGCCGGTCGCCCGCGCGGTCCGCACCGGGGTGCGGGCCGGGGGCCCGGGGTACGTCCCCCGGTGAGGCAGCGGCAGACACCGTACCGCCACCGTGCGCGTCTCAGCGGAGCAGGACCACTTCGGTCTCCGTGCCGGGCTCCATGGAGGTGACGTCCTCGGGGACCACGATCAGCGCGTCGGCCCGGGCCAGGGCGGCGATCAGGTGCGAGCCGGAGCCGCCCACCGGGACGACGGTGCCCGACGCCTCGTCGTACGTGCCGCGCAGGAACTGGCGCTTGCCCGCCGGGGAGGAGAGCGCCTCGGTGGTGGTGAGGGCGGCGCGGACGGTGGGCCGGTGCACCTCTTCGAGGCCCATCAGCGCGCGGATCGCCGGGCGGACGAAGAGTTCGAAGGAGACGTACGCGGAGACCGGGTTGCCCGGGAGGGCCAGCAGCGGGGTGTGCTCGGGGCCGATGGTGCCGAAGCCCTGGGGCTTGCCGGGCTGCATGGCGAGGGTGCGGAAGTCGATGCCGCTGCCGGGTTCGTCCTCGTCGCCGGCCGAGGAGAGCGCCTCTTTGACGACGTCGTACGCGCCGACGCTGACGCCTCCGGTGGTGACCACCAGGTCGGCCCGGATGAGCTGGTCCTCGATCGTGGCGCGGAGGGTCTCGGCGTCGTCGGTGACCGCACCGACGCGGTAGGAGATGGCTCCGGCGTCGCGGGCGGCGGCGGTGAGCGCGAAGCTGTTGGAGTCGTAGATCTGCCCGCCGGTCAGCTCCTCGCCGGGCTGCACGAGTTCGCTGCCGGTGGAGACGACGACCACCCGGGGGCGGGGGCGGACCTTGACGGTGGCGCGGCCGATCGCGGCGAGCAGGCCGATCTGCGGCGGGCCGACGACCGATCCGGCCGCGAGGGCCAGGTCGCCCGGCTTCACGTCGCTGCCGGCGGCCCGGACGTGGGCGCGGGCCGCGGCGGCGCGGTACACCCGGACCTCGCCGCTCGCGCCCTCCGGGGCGTCCCGGTGGGCGCGCATGGTGGCGGCGGGGCCCTCGCCCGTACCGCCGTCGGTCCACTCGACGGGGACGACGGCCTCGGCGCCCTCGGGCAGCGGGGCGCCGGTCATGATGCGGGCGGCCTGGCCGGGGCCCACCTTCCCGCCGTCGGGGAGTCCGTCGCTGCCGGCGGCCACGTCGCCGACGACGGTGAGCACCGAGGGGAACTCCTCGCTCGCCCCGGTGACGTCGGCGACCCGGACCGCGTAGCCGTCCATGGAGCTGTTGTCGAAGGGAGGCAGCGCGATCCGCACCACGACGTCCTCAACCAGGACGCACCCTTGGGCGTCCGGCAGTTGCAACTCGATGGGTTCGAGCGGCTTCACCGCGTCCAGGATGTCGGCGAGGTGCTCGTCGACCGACCAGATCGTGCTGCTCAAGGTGCTACATCTCCTCGGTGACGTAACGGCGGAGCCAGGTGCGGAAGTCCGGGCCGAGGTCCTCGCGTTCGCAGGCGAGGCGGACGATGGCCCGGAGGTAGTCGCCCCGGTCACCGGTGTCGTAGCGGCGGCCCTTGAAGACGACGCCGTGCACGGGGCCGCCGATCTTCTCGTCGGCGGCGAGCAGCTGGAGGGCGTCGGTGAGCTGGATCTCGCCGCCCCGGCCGGGCTCGGTCCGTCGCAGTATGTCGAAGACGGCGGGGTCGAGGACGTACCGGCCGATGATGGCGAGGTTGCTGGGGGCGTCGGCCGGTTCGGGCTTCTCCACCAGGCCGGTGACGCGGACGACACCGCCCTCGGCGGTGTCGTCCACCGCGGCGCAGCCGTACAGGTGGATCTGCGACGGGTCGACCTCCATCAGCGCGACGACGCTGCCGCCCTCGCGCTCCTGGACCTCCACCATCCGTGAGAGCAGCGCGTCGCGCGGGTCGATCAGGTCGTCGCCGAGGAGGACCGCGAAGGGCTGGTCGCCGACGTGCGGGGCGGCGCAGAGCACGGCGTGGCCGAGGCCGCGGGGGTCGCCCTGACGCACGTAGTGCATGGTGGCGAGGTCGCTGGACTCCTGTACCTTCTGGAGGCGTTCGGCGTCGCCCTTGCGGGTGAGCGCGGATTCCAGCTCGTAGTTCCGGTCGAAGTGGTCTTCCAGCGGGCGCTTGTTGCGCCCGGTGATCATCAGCACGTCGGAGAGGCCCGCCGCGACGGCCTCTTCGACGACGTACTGGATGGCCGGCTTGTCGACGACGGGCAGCATCTCCTTGGGAGTGGCCTTCGTAGCCGGCAGGAAGCGAGTACCGAGACCTGCGGCCGGAATGACGGCCTTGCTGATCCTGGGTGTCGACTCAGTCATGCGCAGAACCATAACGGCTGCACACGTACGGTCGATGACCCACTGGTTAACTTTGTACGCATATGCGCCCGTATGAGGAAAGTGTGAGCTTCCTGTGACCCACGAGCCGGCCGACGGTCTCGGCGAAACCCCGGCTGACCAGCCGTCCGACGCCCCGATCGGCCCCCCGGCCGGTGCCGCGTCGCGCAAGGCGTCCCTGCGGCGCGAGCTCCTCGCCGCGCGCGCGGCGCTGACGCCCGAGGAGCTCGCGGACTCCGCCGCCGCACTGGCCCGTACCGCGCTCACCCTGCCCGAGCTCTCCGGCGCCCGGACCGTCGCCGCCTACGTGTCGGTGGGGCGCGAGCCGGGCACCCGCGCGCTGCTCGACACCCTGCGCGCCCGGGGCGTCCGGGTCCTGCTGCCGGTGCTGCTGCCCGACAACGACCTCGACTGGGCGGTGTACGAAGGCCCCGGCCGGCTGCTCGGGGCGGGGCGCGGGCTGCTCGAACCCGCAGGTCCCCGCCTCGGCGCCGCCGCCGTCCTCGACGCCGGCGCGGTGCTGCTGCCCGGTCTCGCGGCCGACGCCCGCGGCATGCGGCTCGGCCGGGGCGGCGGGAGTTACGACCGGGTGCTGGCCCGGCTCACCGCGGCGGGGGCACACCCGGCGCTCGTGGTGCTGCTGTACGAAGACGAGGTGGTCGCGCGGGTCCCTTCGGAACCGCACGACCACCCCGTGGACGCCGTCGTCACTCCGGCCGGAACGCACCGCTTCGGCCGCTGAGCGGCCCCGGGTGGTGTCCGGCCCCCGGTCAGCCGGTGGCCGCCGCCGGCTTGAGCGTCAGCGTGTCGACCGTCGACTCGCCGACCGCGTCGGCGCCGAACGACCAGTCGAGCAGTTCGCCGTTGACCCACTTGTCGGTCTGGTCGGTGTAGTGCGCGCTGAACGCGTGCCCCGAGGCGCCGGTGAGGTTGATCCAGCGGGACTTGTCCCAGTCGCCGACGTTCACCACCATCCGCATCGACGGCACCCAGATGACGTCGTAGCCGCCGGCCGCGTTCCAGCCGGTGGCGTCGACCGCCGCCTCGCCGCCGCCGAGGTTCCACGGACCGCGGTTCAGCGCCCGCTGGAGCAGGCCCGGGCCCGAGGTGCCGAGGGTCTGGTTCTTCAGCGTCAGCTGGTGCAGCCGGCCCCAGCTCCAGGTGGAGATGTCCTTGCCGAGCTTGGCGGTCAGCTCCCAGCGGGCGTCGTCCATGGCGCGGGCGAAGAGCTGGTCGCGGTTGTCGATGGCCTTCTCGCGGCCCTGGGCCGGCACCTTCCACCAGGCGTTGGTCTCGTCGTCCAGGATCTTGCGGACGACCTCGTTCCAGCGGTCACCGCCGTCCGGCTGCGCCGAGTCGGCGTCGCGCTGGCCGCATTCCCGGACGAGCTTGTTCTGCTCGTCGACGGGGGCGGTGGAGTCGGAGCGGGTGACGTTGATGCAGTCGCCCTCGACCCGCAGCTCCTTCGGCAGCTTGTTGCCGAAGGCCAGCATCAGGATGTTGCGCCAGACGCCGTTGAAGTACGCGGCGGCGGCCGAGTCGGAGTCCTGGGTGTAGTCCCAGCCCTCCAGCAGCTTCTGCGCCTCGCGGACGTCCTTGTCGGCGATGTTGATGCTCAGCAGCTTGGGCACCAGCAGCGCGGCGATCTCGCTGGTGTTGTCCATCTGCATCTTCTGCATGTCCTCGGTCGAGATCTTCTCGCCGCCCTTGATCTTCGACGCGATGAGGTCGTTGATGCGCTGGCTGCGGGTGCCGTAGCCCCAGTCCTTGGTGAGCAGCTCGGGGTACTTCTCGTCCACGACCGCCTGGTTCGCGGTGACGATGTAGCCGCGCTCCGGGTTGTACTCGTACGGCAGCTCGCTGAAGGGGATCGGGTCCTTCTCCCAGCCGTACTTGGAGGTCCAGCCGGGGCTCGGCAGGGTGCCGTCGCCGGACTTGCGGACCGGGATCCAGCCGGGGGCCTGGTAGCCGATGTTGCCCTTGGTGTCCGCGTAGACGAGGTTCTGCGAGGGCACCTCGAAGTGCGCGGCGGCGTCGCGGAAGGACGCGAAGTCGTCGGCGCGGTCGAGCTCGAACACGGCGTCCATGGAGTGGCCGGGCTGGAGCGCGGTCCACTTCAGCGAGACGGCGTAGCCGGAGGCGCGGTCGGGTGCGGCGCCCGCGACGGGGGCCTTCTGGCCGACCTTCTCCAGCTCGCTGCTGCGGTCGGAGACCAGCGGGCCGTTGTTGGTCTCGCGGACGGTGATCTTCCGGCTCTTCCCGCCGGCGACCTTGATGGTCTCCTCCCGCGTGGTGAAGGGGACCGTCCTGCCGTCGTAGAGGTAGCCGTCGGCGGAGACCTTCTCCAGGAAGAGGTCGGTCACGTCGGCGCCGAGGTTGGTGAGCCCCCAGGCGACGTCCTGGTTGTGGCCGATGATCACACCGGGCATGCCGGAGAAGGTGTACCCGGCGGTGTCGTACTGGCACTTCGCCGAGACCGTGCGGCAGTGCAGCCCCATCTGGTACCAGAGCGAGGGCAGCATCGGCGCCAGGTGCGGGTCGTTCGCCAGCAGCGGCTTGCCGGTGGTGGTGTGCGCACCGGAGACGACCCAGGAGTTCGAGCCGATGCCGTTGCCGTTCGGGCCGAGCAGCGCCGGGATCTCGTCCAGGGTGTCGGAGAGCGCGCCGAGCTGGGTGTCGAGCCCCTCGGTGGCACCGGCGACGGTGTCCCCGTCGACGGTGGTGTCACTCGGCTCGGCGTCCGGGTCGAACTCGCCGGTGACGGAGGAGACCGCGCCCTCACCGACGATCGTCTCGTGCTTGTCGTACGGGTACTCGGGGTACAGGTCCGCGATCTGCTTCGCCGTGAGCCGGCTGGTCATCAGCGAGCGGTCGATCTCGTCCTGCATGTTGCCGCGCAGGTCCCAGGCCATCGCCTTCAGCCACGCGACCGAGTCGACCGGGGTCCACTCGGTCGGCTTGTAGTCGTTGGTCAGGTTGAGCGCCGCGTACTCGACGGAGATGTCCTTGCCGTCCTTGCCCTTCAGGTACGCGTTGACGCCGTCGGCGTACGCCTGGAGGTTCTTCTTGGTGTCGGCGCTGAGGACCTTGTCGTACTCCTCCTGCGCGACCTTCCGCCAGCCGAGCGTGCGGAGGAAGGAGTCGGTCTCGACCTGGCTGGATCCGAACATCTCCGAGAGCCGTCCGGCCGTCATGTGACGGCGGACGTCCATCTCGTAGAAGCGGTCCTGTGCCTGGACGTAGCCCTGGGCGCGGAAGAGGTCGGCGTCGGTGTCCGCGTAGACCTGCGGGATGCCGTAGTCGTCGCGTTTGACCTCGACGTCTCCGGTCAGGCCCGGAAGCTCGATGGTTCCTGCGGTCTGCGGGTACGAGGCCCGGACCGTGGCGACGGACCAGTACGCGCCGTACCCGACACCCGCGACCAGCGCCAGGACCAGGACGATCACGATGAGGCGGGCGCGTCGCCCCTTCTTCCTGCCGGTTTTCTTCGCAGCGGAAGGACCGGCAGAGACGGTTGTGTTGGCGGGCATCGCTGTCCTTCGAGGGGCAGGGTGGTCCTGGGAGTGCAAGGGCAACCATAGGCGCAGCGTCGATCCGACTCGGACGCGGTGGGGGGCTGCGGGCATCCGCACACAGGTCGTACACATACTCGAAGGCGTCAAGAAAGCGTTAAAGATTAGGTAAGGTAACGAAGTACCTGGTCGCCGGGAACCTGCCCGTCGGTCGTACGCGGGGAAGGAAACGCGCCCTGACTGTCCACACGCTCAACGAACTCCTGCTGGTCTCGTCGCTCGTCCTGCTCGTCGCGGTGGCGGCGGTCCGGATCTCCTCGCGCAGCGGGCTCCCCAGCCTGCTCCTGTACCTCGGCATCGGCATCGCGCTGGGACAGGACGGCATCTTCGACGTCCAGTTCGACAACGCGGAACTCACCCAGGTGATCGGCTACGCCGCCCTGGTCGTGATCCTCGCCGAGGGCGGACTGGGCACGAAGTGGAAAGAGGTACGGCCCGCGCTTCCGGCGGCGGCCGTGCTCTCGACCGTGGGCGTGGGCATCAGTGTGGGCGTCACGGCGGCGGGAGCGCACTACCTCGTCGGGCTGGAGTGGAAGCAGGCGCTCATCATCGGCGCGGTGGTCTCCTCCACGGACGCCGCCGCCGTCTTCTCCGTACTCCGCAGGGTCCCGTTGCCCTCCCGGATCACCGGCGTGCTGGAGGCGGAGTCCGGCTTCAACGACGCCCCGGTGGTCATCCTGGTCGTCGCGTTCTCCTCGGTCGGACCGGTCGAGCACTGGTACACCCTGGTCGGCGAGATAGCCCTCGAACTCGCCATCGGCGCGGCCATCGGCCTCGCCGCGGGCTGGCTCGGCGCCTACGCGCTGCGCCATGTCGCGCTGCCCGCCTCGGGCCTCTACCCGATCGCCGTGATGGCCATCGCGGTCACCGCGTACGCGGAGGGCGCCATCGCGCACGGCAGCGGGTTCCTCGCCGTCTACCTGGCCGCCATGGTCCTCGGCAACTCCAAGCTGCCGCACTGGCCGGCCACCCGGGGCTTCGCCGACGGGCTCGGCTGGCTCGCCCAGATCGGCATGTTCGTCCTGCTCGGCCTGCTCGTCACCCCGCACGACCTGCTCGACGACTTCTGGCCCGCGGTGGTCGTGGGCCTGGTGCTCACCGTGGTGGCCCGGCCGCTCTCGGTCTTCCTGAGCCTGGCGCCCTTCCGGCTGCCCAAGCGCGAGAAGACCCTGATGTCGTGGGCGGGGCTGCGCGGCGCCGTCCCCATCATCCTCGCCACCATCCCGATGGTGGCCGGCATCGACGGCTCCACCCGCGTCTTCAACATCGTCTTCGTGCTGGTCATCGTCTACACGCTGATCCAGGGGCCGACGCTGCCCTGGCTCGCCAAGGCGCTGAAGATCGCCGAGGACCCGTCCGAAGCCGCCGACCTGGGCATCGAGTCCGCACCCCTGGAACGGCTGCGCGGGCATCTGCTCTCCGTCGCGATCCCGGCGAAGTCGCGGATGCACGGCGTGGAGGTGGGCGAGCTCCGCCTCCCGGCCGGCTCCGCCGTCACCCTGGTGGTCCGCGACGGTACGAGCTTCGTCCCCGCCCCCGCGACCGTGCTGCGGCGCGGCGACGAGCTCCTGGTGGTCGCCACCGACCCGGTGCGCGACGCGACCGAGGCCCGGCTGCGGGCGGTCGGCGAGGGCGGCAAGCTGGCCGGCTGGCTGCACGCGGGGCAGCACCCCGGCGGCCCGGCGGACGACGACGCGGTGGCCCGCCTCGCCCGCGCCACCCACCTGGACCGGCTCGCCCACACCATGCAGCGGCTCAGCGGCGCGACGGACGCGCCCGAGCCCGCCCCGAAGGCCCGGCGCGGCAGCGCGGCGGCGGCCCGCGCGGCAGGTGTCTCCCGCGCGGCGGACGGCTCCCGGGCGGAGGACGGGGCGGGGCGTACGGAGAAGAGGCGTACGCAGAAGGGGCGTACGGAGAAGAGCGGGCGGCCGGAGAGGAGCCCGCGGATGGAGAAGGCGGGACGGCCGGAGACGAGCGGGCGCCCCTCGAAGGCGGCGCCCGGGGGCGACCGGGAGCGCCCGGAACACGGCCCGGTGCCTCCGGAACGCCCGGACCGCCAGGACCGCCAGGACCGTCACGGGGGCGGGGAGCGGCCGGGGGACCGCTCGGACGGGCCGACCGCGCGACGCTGACGGGTGCGGGCCCGTGCCGGGCGCGGGGTGCGCTCGCGGACGGTGCGGGTCGTATACGTCCGGGGCGCACCTCCGTACCGCTGCCCGCCTGTGCTCCCGTACCCCGCACCACCGCGACTTCTGGCGGTAACATGAAGCCGATCTGATCGACCAACTCTGTCTGATGCAGAGCTGGCGCGACCGTATGGCGGTCGTGGCGTCGCTCCGCACCCCTTGAGCGGGACGCCCGGCATCTACCGCAGTTCCGCGCGAAGAGGACAGCTCTCGGCAGCCCCCGTACGCCTCCACGGCGTCCCGGGCCCGGTGCCACCAGGCGGCAGAAAGGCACGGCCGTGGCGTCCACGGTCCCCGTCCGTCCCGGATACGGACAACTGCTGCGCACCCCCGGTGCGTGGACCTTCCTGCTCCCGGGCTTCGCCGCCCGGCAGCCCTTCGCGATGCTGACCATCGGCATCGTCCTGCTCGTCCAGCACACCACCGGCTCCTACGGCAGCGCGGGCGCCGTCGCGGCCGTCTCCGGCGTCTCGATGGCCCTGTTCGCCCCGCAGAGCGGCCGGCTGGCGGACCGGTTCGGGCAGCGGACCGTGCTGCTGCCCGGCGTACTGGTGCACGCGGCGTCGGTGGGCGCGCTCACCGCGCTCGCGCTGGCGCACGCGCCCCTGTGGGCGCTCTGCGCCGCCGCCGTACCGACCGGCGCCTCGATCCCGCAGATCGGCCCCATGGTGCGCGCCCGCTGGGCGGCGCTGCTGGGGGCGGCGCCCGGCCGCCCGGCCTCCCCGCTGATGGCGACCGCCGCCGCGTTCGAGTCGGTGACCGACGAGTTCACCTTCGTGCTGGGACCGGTGCTCACCACCGCGCTCTGCACCGGCGTGCACCCGGCGGCCGGTCTGATCACCGAGGCCGCGCTGACCCTGCTCGGCGGGGTGCTCTTCGCGGCGCGGCGCTCCACCCAGCCCGCGCCGCACTCCCCCGCCGCCGACTCCGCGCCCCGCACCTCCGCCCTCGCCGTCCCCGGTGTCCGGGTGCTCGCGGTCACCTTCCTGGGCATCGGCGCGGTCTTCGGCGGCATGCAGGTCTCGCTGACCGCGTTCGCCGAGGAGATCGGCCACCCCGGGGCGAACGGCCTGCTGTACGGGGTCTTCGCCTCCGGCAACATGCTGGCCGGCATCGTCTGCGGTGCCGTCGCCTGGAAGCACGGCCCCCGCCGCCGGCTGATCGTCGGGTACGCCGCCCTGACGCTGACCGCGTCCGCGCTCTGGGCGGTGCACTCCGCACCGCTGATGGCCGGGCTGGGCTTCCTGGTCGGGCTCTCCATCGCACCGGCGCTGATCAGCGGATACACCCTGGTCGACGCGCTGGTCCCGGCCTCCGCCCGGACCGAGGCGTTCACCTGGCTGACCGGCGCGGTGGCCCTGGGGCAGGCTGCGGCCGTCACGGTGGCCGGCCGACTGGCCGACGCACGGGGCGCGAGCAGCGGATTCGTCGTACCGCTGGTGGCCACGGTGCTCGCCCTGGCGACCCTGCTGGCCCTGCGTTCGCGGCTTCTTCCGGCCGCGTCCGGACGGACCGTGGCACGTGGGATCGGTCACCGGGAGCCGGTCACGGTGGACTGATTCCACGGAATACGTCAGTATGGAACGTCGTTAGCACTCACTGAGTGAGAGTGCCAGGAGGAGCAAGTGCCGACCTATCAGTACCAGTGCACCGAATGTGGCGAAGGCCTTGAGGCGGTGCAGAAGTTCACCGATGACGCCTTGACCGTGTGCCCGAACTGCAATGGACGCCTCAAGAAGGTGTTCTCCGCGGTCGGCATCGTCTTCAAGGGTTCCGGTTTCTACCGGAACGACAGCCGTGGATCGTCGTCGAGCAGCACGCCTGCTTCGCCGTCCACCAAGTCGTCCGACTCCGCTTCGAAGTCGTCCTCGACGTCGGGTTCCGACTCGGGCTCGTCCTCGTCCTCCGCCGCGTCGGCCTCGTCGTCGGCCGGTTCGTCGTCCGCCTCGACCTCGTCGAGCGGCTCGGCCGCCTGAGGCAGCTGACCGGACCCCGCACCACCGCGCAACAGCTTCACCGCTGACACAGCTTCACCGGGACTCCGCCGATCACCTCGGCGGAGTCCTTGTGCTGTCCCCCGATGCCCTTGCTGTCCCCGGCTAGCCTGGCCGCATGGTGAACGCAGAATCGATCACGATCACGGACGCGGGCGCGGGTACGCGCGGGGCCGGGGGGACGTCATGAGCGCTGGTACGGACACGGGTTCGGCGGCAGCGGCGGGTACGGGCGGGGCCCGCGCGGAGATCGGTGTCATCGGGGGTTCGGGCCTCTACTCCTTCCTGGAGGACGTCACCGAGGTCCAGGTGAAGACGCCGTACGGGGACCCCAGCGACTCCGTGTTCCTCGGCGAGATCGCCGGGCGCCGGGTCGCCTTCCTGCCCCGGCACGGGCGCGGCCACCACCTTCCGCCGCACCGCATCAACTACCGCGCCAACCTGTGGGCGCTCCGTTCCCTCGGCGTGAGCCAGATCCTCGGCCCGTGCGCGGTCGGCGGGCTGCGGCCCGAGTACGGACCGGGCACGCTGGTCGTCCCGGACCAGCTGGTCGACCGCACCAAGGCGCGCGTCCAGACCTACTACGACGGCGAGCCGCTGCCCGACGGCACGGTGCCGAACGTCGTGCACCTCGGGTTCGCCGACCCGTACTGCCCCCGGGGGCGTGCGGCCGCGCTCGCCGCCGCACGCGGGCGGGACTGGGACGCGGTGGACGGCGGGACGCTGGTGGTCGTCGAGGGGCCGCGCTTCTCGACCCGCGCGGAATCGCGCTGGCACGCCGCGATGGGCTGGTCCGTGGTGGGGATGACGGGCCACCCCGAGGCGGTGCTCGCCCGCGAACTGGGCCTCTGCTACTCCACGATGACCCTGGTCACGGACCTGGACGCGGGGGCCGAGGCGGGCGAGGGCGTCTCCCACGAGGAGGTCCTCCGGGTGTTCGCCGACAACGTGGACCGGCTGCGTTCGGTGCTCTTCGACGCGGTGGCCCTGCTGCCCCCGGAGGAGGGCCGCGACTGCGTGTGCACGCGGGCGCTGGACGGGGTCGACACGGGGATCGTGCTGCCGTAGGGCTGGTCCCCGGCTGTTCTCGGCGTCGTGGGGATTCCGGGCTCCGGGCCTGTGGAGGCCGGCTCGGCACCCTGTTTCACCCCTGCGGGTGGCGGAGTTGTCCACAACCGGTGGGCCGTCCACCGGCCCCGGCGGGATCGGTGCGCACGGGGGATCGTGAGGGGGTCCGACCGGGGCATCCGGCGGACTTCCGCACCCAGATCCAGGTGGCGCCATGTTCACGAACACGACGACCCGTCCGTCCTCCGTCCCCGTCCCGGGCTCGGGCTCGGGCTCGGGCTCCGATCCGGGGTCCGGGGCCGGGCCCGGCCCCGGGTTCGGCCCGGGCTCCGGCTCGGGGTACGGCCCCGGCTCCGGCACCTCCGTCGCGTACGCCCGCTCCGCCGCCGAGCCCGCCCCCGGGTGGGCCCGGCCCGGCGGGACGGCCCGGCTCCCTTCACCCGTGCCACCCCGGTGCGCGGTCCCGGAGTTCGCTCCGCTGCGGGTGCGGGGCGGTGGCGGCGCGCTGCGTTTACGGCGCGCGCTGTACGGCCGGCAGCGCGCCCTGGCGGCCGGCTTCGCGCTGGCGGCAGCGGCTCTTGCCGCGTCGGGACTCGGCGCGGCGGAGGGCAGGGCGGTGGAGGACAGGGCGGTGGGGGTGGCCGGCCCGGAGCGGTCCCGTCCGCCGGTGCGCCTGGTGTCCGCGCCGGTGCGGATCGCGGACGCGGCGACGGTGCGGCTGTTGCGCCCCGGCGACCGGGTGGACGTGATCTCCGCGCCGGCGTCCGGGGGCGATGCGCGGGTGGTGGCGCGCGACGTGCGGGTCACCCGCGTTCCGGGCGCGTCCGGAAGGGTCGTACCCGGGGCGGAGGTGGCGCGGACCGATTGGCCGGCGCCCTCGGGCGCGGACGATCCGGGCGGGGGCGCGCTGGTGATGCTGTCGGTCTCCCGCGAGACGGCGGTGGCCCTGGCCGGGGCTCATGCGTCGGGCGAGCTGCTGGTGGCGGTGTCCGATGGGTGACGACACGGCCCGGGCCCGCACGCGGCACGGCGGGACACCGGGCGAGCGGCTCAGATGTGGTGCGGGGGCTTCTCGTCGAGGAAGCGGGCGAGGTCGGCGGCGCTGCCCCCGGTCGCGGGACGCTCTCCCCAGCCCTGGTCCGTGTCGTCGGACGACTGCTGGTCCAGCGGATCGCCGAAGTGCAGCTTCGGCCGCGGCCGGGTCATCTTCGGCGCGGTCTGCTCCGGCGCGGTCTGCTGCTCCGGCTGCGGCTCGCCGGGTCCGGGGGCAGGGGCGGGGGTGGTGCTCATGCCTCCAGGGTACGGCCGCCCCGCCCCCGGCCCCGCCGGACCGTACGGGCACGGCCGCCCCGGACCGTACGGGCACGTCCCACGGCGGTCCGGCGGGGGACGTGCCCAGGCGGTCAGCGGTCCTTCGGGTCCAGCCACCACAGTCCGAGGACCACCAGGAAGGACAGACACAGGAAGCCGGCGCCCCACCAGGCGGTGCCGGTGTTGCCCTCCATCCACTCGTCGATGATCACCAGCAGCCCCCAGAGCTGGCCGACGACCACGGTCATCGCCAGCACCAGGCGGGCGGTCAGCTTGGCGGACCGCTCCGGCTCCTGGTCGGTACCCGCTCCCGGCCCGGGGCCGGTGTGCCGGACGCGGGGGTCGCCGTAGCCACTGGTGGGGCGGATCTGCGGATAGCGCTCCTTGACGGGCCGGTTGAGTTCGGGCCGCGCGCTTCCCGGGTGGTAGTCGGGGTATTCCGGGACCTCGGGCGAGGGCCGTTCCTCCGTCATGCCGGATCACCTCCCCTGCCCACGCCCTTCCCCGAGCCCCTGCCGGCGCTCCCACCGGCACCGCTTCCCGAAGCTCCTCCGGCGCCGCTTCCCGCGCCGCTTCCGGAGCCCCCACCGGCGCCGCTTCCGGCGGCCCGTCCCGCGGCTCTTCCCGAGGCCCGTCCCGCGCCTCCGCCCGGACCGGCGCGGTGCGCGGACGCGGTGCCGGTGCGGACGGGCGCCTCGACGCCGCCGCTGCCGCTGCGGCCCGGTGCTTCGACGCCGTCGGTGGTGCCGGGGCAGTCGAGGCGGCCGGCCAGTCCTGGGTTGGTCTCCTCCAACTGGCGGCAGACGCCCTCCTCGATGGACTCGCCGGACCGGGTCGTGCCGATCGCCCACACGCTGCCGTCGGCCTCCTCTGAGACGACCACCTTGGGCAGCCCGCGCGGCGGCGGACCGGCGGTGACCTCGCCGGTGCGGGCGTCGAAGACGCCCTCGTGGCAGGGGCAGTACAGCTCGCCCTCGATACCCCGGTCCTTCCGCCACAGCACGGCGCAGGCGAGGTGGGTGCAGATGGCGGAGTAGCCCACGAGGGTGCCGTCGTCGAGCCGTACGGCCACCGCGCGGTCCTCCTCGCCCGGGTAGCGGAAGGCGAGGGACTCGCCGGGGAGGAGCCGGGAGGCGATCCTCTTCGGCCGGGCCGGCTTGCCGTCGTCGGTGTCGCCGTGGCGGTGCAGGATGCCCGCGGCCACCCCGATGCCGCCGACGGCCAGTCCGCCGGAGACGGTGGTGACGATCCGGAGGTAGTCGCGGCGGGTGGTGAGGGCGTCGGCGGAGATCCGGTCGTGCAGGGCTTCGCGGGGGTCGCCGCCGGTGGGCGGCCGTTCGTTGCCCGGGGGCTGTTCGGTGACGCTCATCGGCGGACGTCCTTACCGTTGATCTCGACGACGGGGAGCCCGCCGGGGACGGGCCACTGGACCTTGTCCGCGGGGACGACCATGGCGACCCCGGTGCGTACCTCGGTCGAGCCGAACACGAAGGTGTCGGCGACCTGGACCCCGGGGCGCTCCGCCTGGAGCTCCTCGACCGTTCCGTAGAAGAGGGCGCCGGTGGGGCAGACGGTGGCGCACATGGGGGCGAGGCCGTAGGCGGTGCGGTCGTAGCAGAGGTTGCACTTCAGCTGGAGCTTCGCTTCGAGGTCGATCTTGGGTACGCCGAAGGGGCAGGCGTTGACACAGTTGGCGCAGCCGATGCAGCGGGTGGTGTCGGCCTGCTGCACCACGCCGTCGGCCGTCACGAGGATGGCGTCGGCGGGGCAGACCTCGGCGCACGGGGCGACGGGGTCCTCACAGTGCATGCAGACGGTCGGAAGGGAGGCGACGGACTGGCCCTCGTCGGTGTAGTCGAGGTGGATCATCGACTTGCCGCGGTGCGAGTCGCATTCGCGGCAGGCGGAGACACAGGCCTGGCAGCCGATGCAGCGGCCGGGATCGATGAAGATCGTTCTGCCCATCACGGGGCGTCAGCTCCTCTCCGAGGTGCCACGGCCCTGGGGGGACGTGGGGGGCAGCGGGTCGGTCCGGGAGACCTGGGTCTCCGGGTACGCGACGTGCCCGGGTGCGACGGGCGGCGAGGGCACGATGTCGAGCTCGGCCGCGTGCTCGATGCGGCAGGCGCACACCTTGTACTCGGGGATCTTCGAACGGGGGTCGAGCGCGTCGATGGTGAGGGCGTTCGCGGCGGTGGGGACCGGCCAGTGGTACGGCACGAAGATCGTGTCGGGCCGGATCGCCTCGGTGACGAGGGCGGGGAAGACCTCGCTGCCGCGCCGGGTGACGACCCGTACGGGTTCGCCGGTGCGGAAGCCGTGGGACGGGTGGACCTCCGCCCAGGGGCGGGGCGTCTGCTCCACGAGGGCGCCCAGCCGGCGGGTCTGGTTGCCGGAGAGGAAGTGCGCGACGGTGCGCCCGGTGGTCAGGGACATCGGGAACTCGTCGCTGTACGGGTCCATCGGCAGGTGCCACTCCACGGCCTGGAGGTGGATCCTGCCGTCCTCGTGATAGGTCCGGCCGTCCTCGAAGAGGCGCGGGGTGCCGGGGTGGTCGGTGGAGGGGCAGGGCCAGGCGATGCCTCCGGTCTCCTCCAGCCGTTCGTAGGTGATGCCGTAGTAGTCGATGACGGTGCCCCGGGAGGCGACGCGCAGTTCGTCGAAGACCTCGCGCGAGTCGGCGAAGGCGAACTTGTCGCCGGCTCCGAGGCGCCGGGCGAGCTCGCACATCACCCAGGTGTCGGTGCGTACGCCGGGGGGCGGTTCCTGGGCCTTGTTGTGCTTGACGACGCGGGCCTCCGCGTTCGCCATCACGCCTTCGTCCTCGGCCCAGGTGGTGACGGGGAAGACCACGTGGGCGTTGGCGGCGGTCTCGGAGAGGAAGAAGTCGAACTGGGCGTGGAACTCGGTGGCGTCGTAACCCTCCTTGACCACCCGGTAGTTCGGGAGGGAGACGAAGGGGTTGTTGCAGATGCCGATCAGGCCGCGGATCTCGCGGCGCTGCATCTGCCAGACCATTTCCATCATGGAGGTTCCGGCGGTGGGGAGTTCGGACTCCTCGATGCCCCAGACCTCGCAGATCTGGCGGCGGTGCTCCTCGTTGAGGATGGAGCGTCCGCCGGGCAGCAGGTCGGCCTTCTGGCCGTGTTCCCGGCCGCCCTGGCCGTTGCCCTGGCCGGTGAGGGTTCCGTATCCGGCACCGGGTTTGCCGATGTGGCCGGTGGCGGCGCAGAGGTTGATCACGGTGAGGCAGTTCTCGACGCCCTGCGAGTGGTGCTCGATGCCCCGGGCGTGCCAGGCCATGGCCTTGGGGGCGCGGGCGAAGGCCCGGGCGACCTGGACGATCTGTTCGGCGGGGACGCCGCAGATCCCGGCCGCGCGGGACGGCGGGTACTCAAGCGCCTTGGCCTTCGCCTCCTCCCAGCCGGTGGTGTGCTCGGCGAGGTACGCCTCGTCGGTGAGTCCTTCCTCGACGATCACGCAGAGCAGGGAGTTGAAGAACGCCGAGTCGGTGCCGGGCTTGAGCGCCACGTGGATGTCGGCGGTGCGGGCGATGGCGGTCTCGCGCGGGTCGACCACGATGAGGCAGGCGCCCCGGTCCCGGGCCCCCCAGACGTACTGGGTCAGCACCGGGAAGCACTCGCCGACGTTGGAGCCGGCGATGAGCAGGCAGTCGGTGAGCAGGATGTCGGAGAAGGGGTTGCCGGCCCGGTCGATGCCGAAGGCGAGTTTGTTGGCCCCGGCGGCGCTGACCATGCAGAGCCGGCCGTTGTAGTCGACGTGCTTGGTCCTGAGCGCGACCCGGGCGAACTTGCCGACCAGGTAGGTCTTCTCGGAGAAGAGGCTGGCGCCGCCGAGGAGGCCGAACGCGTCCTTCCCGTACATCTCCTGGATGCGGCGGATCTCGGCGACGGTGAAGTCGAGCGCCTCGTCCCAGGAGACCTCGGCGAACTCCTCGTCGCGCGAGCGGCGCATCAGCGGGGCGGTGAGCCGGTCGGGGTGGTTGACCTGCTGGTAGGCGTTGATGCCCTTGGGGCAGAGGCGCATCCGGTTGATGTCGTGGTTGCGGGGTTCGACGCCGAAGACCTTGCCGCCGCGGTCGACCCGCAGGTACATCCCGCACTGGACGCCGCAGAAGCAGCAGTGGGTGGGGACGAGCGTCTCGCCGTCCTGGTCGGCGTGCCACTGGTCGGCGGGGATGCCTCCGGCGTCGCGGAACGCGCGGGTGCCGGGCGGGGCGAGGGAGGGGTCGAGAGGAACGGCGGCGCGGTGGTCGGACGGGGCGGGAGAGGCACCCCCGCCGTGGTCGGCTGCGCGCGGGTCCGCGGTCACTTGAAGCCCTTCTTCACATGGGTGAGGTAGGCGCTGCCGCGCAGCACCCGCTTGCAGCGCGGGCAGTACTCGGCCCACTCGTCGAAGTCGAGCCGCAGGTCGCGCATGGTGCCGCGCAGGTTCTCGACGTACGGCTCGGTGTCGATGGGCTGTCCGCAGCGCCGGCAGGCGAAGACCTCGTCCTCCTGGCGGGCGGTGTATTTGAACAGCTGCATGCCGACGGCGGCCGGGCGCTGGACGATGTGGAAGAACTTCCCGAACGGGATGTAGATGAGGGTGAAGACCACGGCGACCATGTGCAGGACGGCAAGGAACTCGTAGCCTCCGCCGTGCAGGAAGATCGACGAGAAGGTGAGCAGCAGCCCGGTGACGGCGATGACGATCAGCGCGATCAGCGGGACGAGGTCGTAGCCGAAACGCTGTCCGGTGCTGGCGCCGCGGTCCTTCATCCGGCGCCAGAGGAAGTACGAGGCGCCGGGGATGACGAGGACGGCCGCGAGGTCCAGACCGTGGAACATCACCCAGCCGATGAAGCTCGTCGAGTCGAAGCCGAGGATCTTGAAGCCCCAGATCCGCATCGCGTAGCCGGGGCCCGACCCGCTTCCGGAGGTGAAGGTGAACCAGCCCCAGGTCAGCGGAAAGGTGATCAGGGCCGCCAGGACGCAGCCCCAGAAGATCAGTTGGTGGGCGGCCCAGCGGGCGTGCGAGCGGGCGCCGAGGAACTTCTGGAAGCCGAGGTAGGTGGCGATCATCTTCGGCAGGGCGGTGGGGGTCCTGCGGAAGTTCTCGGCGGAGAAGAGGCTGCGCCAGCCCTGTTTGAAGAGGCGCGCGGCGCCGGGGGCGGAGATCCAGACCGTGTAGCGGTAGGCGACCCCGAAGGCCAGGAAGACGCTGGCGACGGCGTAGGGCAGCAGGGCGGAGTCGAAGTTCACCAGCAGTCGGCTGCCGAGGACGATCGCGAGGATCAGCAGGGCCGAGACGGCCGCGCCGACCAGCGTCGCCCGCGCGTTGACGGACCGGGGAAGGGCGGCTGCCGCCTTGCGCAGCGCGCCGCCCGGACCGGAGGGGGCCGGCTCTTCGGTGGTCACCCGCGCCGAGACGCCGGACGAGGAGGTCGGATCACCGTGCGTGGGTGGTACGGCGGAGGCTTCTGGTGGCTCGGTCACCCGACCACCGTAGGTAGCTCTGGGTATATTTACCCTGTTTTATGCCTCGCCTGGGTGAGCGCGTCCCCTGCATGGCGGGTCAGGCCGCCACACGTGGCTCACGGCCGTTCCGTACGGGGCGGAACGCGGCCGTACGACGTGGGGCGCGCGGCACCGGGGCTCGGGGCACGACACCCGGCACCGCGCGGTTCAGGGGCTCGGCCTCACCGCGGGGGCGGGGGCCGAACGGGGCCTGCCGGAGCAGGCGGGTCCGGGCGAGCGGGACAGGACCGCTCACCACCGGACAGGCGTCCAGCGACGGGTCACCACCGGCAGGTCACCACGGGCCCGTGGCCCCGGCCGGTTGGATCCACTGGTTCCTCCATCCATTGGACAGCGGTTTCGCGGGCGCGGCTGCCCGCGTTGGACCCCACCTGCGGGACGAACGTCCCGACGATCCCACGCACCCGGTACCGCACGCGCCCTCCGGCCTGCGGAAAGGGTCGGGACCTCGGGCCCCTCACCCTCGTGAATCATCCTGGTGAAGGCTTTCACGGGAGGTCCGGCGCCCGGCCGCCCGCCGACTCACCCCGCCCGGCGGGCAGTTCGGCCGGTTTTCCGGGCGGACTTTCGGGCGGGGCGGGAACTTTCCGCCGTCGTCCCACGTTTTTTCCAACCCCGGCGACGATGTCGGAGCCAGGGACTACGTTAAGCACGCATCACGTGACACGCGGCGACGGCCTGGAGAAAGCACCTTGAGCGATCCGTACGAGACAACCGAGCAGCACCTCGACCGACTCCTGCGACGGGCCCTCAACTCCTTCGACCTGCCCGACGGCACGGTCGAGCGGCTCGGCACGGCTCTCGCGCACAGCAGCACCCTGCACTCCTCGCACCACAGCGCGGAGTTGCACCGCGAGACGTACCGCCACACCTACCTGCTCGCCGACGGCAGCGCGCTGAGCCTCTGGGAGCTGGTGCACGGCGGCGGCCGGGACGCCCCCACCGCCCGGGAGCACGAGCTGTACGACGAGGAGGCGGACGCGCACGTCGCCGCCGCCCGGGTCACCGGCGTGTTCGCGGACACCCCGTCGTTCGCCGAGGACCTGCCCACCGTCGACCTGGACGCCCTGAACGCGCTGATGGCCGCTCCCCCGGGCCCGCAGCCCCGGACGTACGCGCCGGACAACAGCGCCGACCACGCCCGCCGGGTGCTGCGCCGCGCGGAGAACCCGGACCGCCCCGGCGACGCCACGGCCCGGCTGCTCCGCTCGGCCTTCGCCCACCACATCACCCAGATCTTCGGCCGGCAGTTCCGGGTGGGCGACCACGACGCCGGGTTCACCCTCTACGAGCACGCGTTCCTGCTCTTCGACGGCAGTGAGACCAGCCTCTGGGAGGTCGAGCACACCGCGACCGAGGACGGCCGCCACATGTGCGAGGTCTACACGGACGAGCAGACCGCCCGCGACGCGATGGAGCACCGCGCCCGCATCTGAGGCCCGCGTCCGGGCCCGCATCCGAGGCCGCGTCCGGGCCCGCATCCGAGGAGTGCGCCGAGCGCCGGCAGAACGGGCCCTGGGGGGGCGCTTGAGACACCGGGGAACCCGGTGAGCCGGCCCGGGCCCTCCCACGGGCCCCGCCCCCGGCATGACCCCGGACATGAGCGAGCCCCGACGCCGGGGGGGGTGGGCGCCGGGACTCGGTTCAGGGGACCGGTGCGAAGACCGGTCGTCGGGCCGGTGCGAACCGGCTTGATGGGGAGATTACGGGTTATTGGCTCACGCCGCAGCGTCAAAGCCCGTGTCGCGCGCCATTCGCTTCAATTCGACCAACGCGTGCTTCTCGATCTGGCGGATCCGCTCGCGCGTCAGACCGTGTTCCTTGCCCACTTCGGTCAGCGTCCGCTCGCGGCCGTCCTCGATGCCGTACCGCATCCGGATGATGGAGGCGGTGCGGTTGTCGAGCTTGCCGATCAGCTCCTCCAGCTCCTCGCTGCGCAGCAGTGACATGACGGACTGCTCGGGCGAGACCGCGGAGGTGTCCTCCAGCAGGTCGCCGAATTGCGTGTCGCCGTTGTCGTCGACCGGCATGTTGAGGCTGACCGGGTCGCGGGCCCAGTCCAGGACGTTGCTCACGCGCTCGGGGTCGGATCCCAGCTCCGCGGCGATCTCCGCGTGCTCCGGGTCGCGCCCGTGCTCGCGGTTGAACTCGCGCTGGACCCGGCGGATGCGGCCCAGCTCCTCCACCAGGTGGACGGGGAGGCGGATCGTGCGCGACTGGTCGGCTATCGAGCGGGTGATGGCCTGGCGGATCCACCAGGTGGCGTACGTGGAGAACTTGAAGCCCTTGGCGTAGTCGAACTTCTCGACCGCGCGCACCAGGCCGGCGTTCCCTTCCTGGATCAGGTCGAGCAGCGGCAGACCCGCACGGGGGTAGCGACGGGCCACGGCGACGACGAGACGGAGGTTGGAGCGGATGAAGACGTCCTTGGCGCGCTCGCTCTCGGCGAAGAGCGCTTCCAGTTCCTCGGGCTTCGCCCCTCCGGCGTCGCTCTCCACTTCACCGTCGAGGATCTTGCGGGCATAGACACCCGCCTCGATGGTCTGCGACAGCTCGACCTCCTTGGCGGCGTCGAGCAGGGGCGTTCGCGCGATCTCGTCGAGGTACATGCCGACCAGGTCGCGGTCGGCGATCTCTCCGCTTCCACCGCGAACACTGCGGGCCCGTTCGGTCCCACCGGTGGGTGACGAACGACGGGCGACGGCACGGGTTGCCATGCGTGCTCCCTTGCTGAGTAGGTCGCGACACCCTTTCGGGTGCCCTGCATCCGATGGAAACAACGACTGGAATCCGGACAGAATTCCCCAGCACCGGCTTCAGTTTCGCGATCATGCAGTACCCTGTCGGCCGCCGACAGGAGGACGGATGTCTCACATACCCTCGGACGCGCAGGTCAGACCCGGTACGGAGGGTGATCTGGAAGCCCTCACGGACATCTACAACCATTACGTCCGTGAGACCGCGCTCACATTCGACGTAACCCCCTTCACCGCCGGTGAGCGCCTGCCCTGGCTGCGCGCCCATCCGGTCCACGGCCCCCACCGCCTGCTCGTCGCCGAGGACACCCGTACCCCAGCACCCGGCGGGAGGCGGGTGCTGGGGTACGCCACCAGCAGCGCGTTCCGCCCCAAGGCGGCGTACGGGACATCGGTCGAGGTCAGCGTCTACTGCGCGCCGGACGCGACGGGCCGGGGCATCGGGACGCTGCTGTACACGGCGCTCTTCGAGGCGCTGGCCGGCGAGGACCTGCACCGCGCGTACGCGGGCATCGCCCAGCCGAACGAGGCGTCCGGGCGCCTCCACGCGGCCTTCGGCTTCCGCCTGCTCGGCACGTACACCGAGGTGGGGCGGAAGTTCGGGCGGTACTGGGACGTGAGCTGGTTCGAGAAGCCGCTGTAGGGCCGTACGCTCTCCGGCTCAGCCGAACTGGACGGATCGCTTGGCCAGCCCCAGCCAGAAGCCGTCGATCACGCTGCGGCCCCGGTCGAGCTCGCCCTCGGAGGCGCCCAGCGTCACGAAGAGTGGCGCGAAGTGTTCGGTACGGGGGTGGGCGAGGCGGCCGGCCGGGGACTTCCGCTCGAAGTCGAGCAGCGCGTCGATGTCCTGCGCCTGCAGGGCCCGGTTCCCCCAGTCGTCGAACTCCGCCGACCAGCCCGGGGTGCCGCCCCCGGTGTGACGGAGCGCGGCGAGGTTGTGGGTGAAGAAGCCACTGCCCACGATCAGCACGCCCTCGTCGCGCAGCGGGGCGAGCTTGCGGCCGATCTCCATCAGCTTCCGCGGGTCGAGCGTGGGCATGGAGATCTGGAGCACCGGGATGTCGGCGCCGGGGAACATCTCCACCAGCGGGACGTAAGCGCCGTGGTCGAGGCCGCGCTCCGGGATGTCCTGGACCGGGTTGCCCGCGGCGCGCAGCAGCTTGCGGACGTCCTCGGCCAGCTTCGGGGCGCCCGGGGCCGCGTACTCCACCTGGTAGTAGTGCTCGGGGAAGCCCCAGAAGTCGTGGACGAGCGGCACGGTCGTGGTGGCGCCGATCGCGAGGGGGGCCTCCTCCCAGTGGGCGGAGACGATCAGGATCGCGCGCGGGCGGGGCAGATCGGCGGACCAGGCTGCCAGCTCGTCGGTCCAGACCGGGTCGTCGGCGAGCGGCGGGGCGCCGTGCGAGAGGTAGAGCGCGGGCATGCGCTCGGTGGTGGTGGTCATGACGCTCCCCATCCTTGAAACTTCAAGTTCCTATGGGTACGACCGTAACGCGAGCTAGTTCAACTTTCAAGGAAAGTCGTAGAGTGGTCTCATGACCACGGCACCCACGACCGGCACCCGGTGGCTCACCGACGACGAGCAGCGCGTCTGGCGTGCCTACATCCAGACCACCACGCTGCTGGAGGACCATCTCGACCGCCAGTTGCAGCGCGACGCGGGCATGCCGCACCTCTACTACGGACTGCTCGTCCAGCTCTCCCAGTCGCCCGGGGGGCAGCTGAGGATGACGGAGCTGGCGAAGGACGCCAAGATCACCCGTTCCCGCCTCTCGCACGCCATCGCCCGGCTGGAGAAGAACGGCTGGGTGCGCCGGGAGGACTGCCCGACCGACAAGCGCGGCCAGAACGCGGTGCTCACCGAGGAGGGCCACGCGATGCTGCGGCGCTCGGCGCCGGGCCATGTCGCCGCCGTCCGGCAGGCGGTGTTCGACCGGCTCACCCCCGAGCAGGTGCGCAGGCTCGGCGAGATCATGGGGATCCTCGCCGCCGAACTGCAGCCGGACCGCTCGGACGCGGACCTGCCCTGGCTCCGCTGACGGCGGTGGCGAGCCCGGAGCCGGCAGCGGCGGGAGCGGATACGGATCTGCCCCGGTTCCGCCGCACGAGCGGCGGGACCGGGGCAGGAGGACCGGGCGCGGATCAGCCGAGCCGCTGATCCGCTGATCCGCTGATCAGTGCGCGATCACCGGGACCTTGAACTCGTCCTCCTCGGCGTCACGCGTGCCGCCGCCCTGGCCCACCGGGCCGGTGCCGGGCTTGCCGGCGTTGATCAGGGTGAAGGCGATGGCGGAGGCGACGACGAGGATGCCGACCGCCCACCAGATCGCGCTGGAGAAACCGTTCACCATGGCCTGGAGCTGGAGCAGCTTCGGGTCGGTGGCACCGGCCGCGTGGTCGGTGATGAACGCGGTGGTGGCGCTGGCGGCGATGGTGTTCAGCAGCGCGGTACCGATGGCGCCGCCGACCTGCTGCGAGGTGTTGACCATCGCGGAGGCGACGCCCGCGTCACGCGGCTCGATGCCGTGCGTGGCCATGGACATGGCCGGCATGAACGCGGTGCCCATGCCGAGGCCGAGCAGGACCATGCCCGGCAGGATGACACCGGCGTACGAGGAGTCGATCTCCAGGCGCGTCAGCAGCAGCATGCCGACGGCGGCCAGCAGGAAGCCCGGCCCCATCAGCAGGCGCGGCGGCACGCGGGTCATCAGGCGGGCGCCGATCTGCGTGGAGCCCGTGATCATGCCCGCGACCATCGGCAGGAAGGCGAAGCCGGTCGAGAGCGAGCTGTACCCCTTGACCACCTGGAGGTAGTAGGTGAGGAAGAGGAAGAGGCCGAACATGCCGATGACGGCGAGGCCCAGCGAGAGGTAGATGCCACCGCGGTTGCGGTCGGCGAGCACCCGGAGCGGCAGCAGCGGCGACTGGACGCGGGACTCGACCAGGATGAAGGAGGCGAGCAGCACGACGGCCGCGACGAACGAACCGACCGTCAGCGCGTCCGACCAGCCGGCCGACTCGGCGCGGGTGAAGCCGTAGACCAGCGAGACCAGGCCGAGGGTGGAGAGCAGCACGCCCGGGATGTCGAGCGAGGAGCGGTTGCGGGTACCGGCGCGCTCGTGGATGAAGAAGTACGCGCCGACCGCGGCGACGATCGCGAACGGGATGTTGACGAAGAAGGTCCAGCGCCAGTTCAGCGAGTCGGTGAGGAAGCCGCCGAGCAGCAGGCCGACCGCGCCGCCACCACCGGCGATGGCGCCGAAGATGCCGAACGCCTTGGCGCGCTCCTTGGCGTCGGTGAACGTCACGGCGAGCAGCGAGAGGGCCGCCGGCGCGAGGAGGGCGCCGAAGACGCCCTGGAGGGCGCGGGAGCCGAACATCATCGCCTGGTTGGTGGCCGCGCCACCGAGAGCGGAGGCGAGCGCGAAGCCGATCAGGCCGATGGTGAAGGTGCGCTTGCGGCCGAACAGGTCGGAGATCCGGCCGCCGAAGAGCAGCAGCCCGCCGAAGGCGAGGGCGTAGGCCGTGATGACCCACTGCTTGTTGGCGTCGGAGATGCCGAGGTCCACCTGGGCCTTGGGCAGCGCGATGTTCACGATGGTCGCGTCGAGCACGACCATCAGCTGGGCGAGGGCGATGAAGGCCAGGGCCTTCCACCGCCCGGGGTCGGGAGCCGGGATTCCGGCGTTCTTCGGCAGGGTCTGGGACATGGGAGTGGCCACCTAAGGACATGCGCGGGATCGGCGGGACCGTCGCTCGCGAAGGGTTCGTGCGGTGCACGCGTGGGACGTACGTGCGCTGCGGGCGTGGGACGCGCCTGCGGTGCACGCGGAGGACGTGACGGGCGCGCGCGAACGCACCCGTACACGGGTGAAGAAGGGACGAATCATCTGGGAACGGCTGTCGGGACGGGCTCCACGGGACGCGGGGGCGGGCGGTCGGACGCCCGGTGCGGCGGGCGGGCACGGGGCGGGAGCGGCGCCGCGCGAGCGGGCGCACTCCCCCCGGGGGCGCGGGCCGTGCGGCCCGGTCCCGGTCACCGGCGACGTTGCCGGTCCCGTGGGAAGCGAAGAGAGATTCGGGGAAGAACGGAAGGAAACAGGGAGAAAAAGTCGGGAAGCGGGAAAACTTCGGACAGCAGGGGGTCCGGGGCAGCGGCTGGGAGGGGGCGCGTGTGGCGTCAGCGCCGCCGCAGGTCCTCCAAGGTCGCTGCCGTACCGGGGAGTTCGGAGCGGGCCGGGGTCCGCAGTCCGTCCAGGAACAGTTGCAGATGACGGTGGGCGAACTGGTCGATCTCCACGCACGCGACGCCGGGGAGGGGCCGGGTGAGCTGGGAGAGGGCGATCATCAGGTCACCGACCGCGATGTCGGTGCGCAGCCGCCCGGAGGTCATGGCCCGCCGCACGAGTTCTTCGACGGCCTCTTCGAGGTGCCGGCGTTCGGCGAGCAGTTCGGGATGGGCTTTGTCGAACGTACCGGAGAGCAGGGGGCACAGGGCCCCGACGCGTTCGTCGGCCGCCGCGTGCACGAAGCGGCTGAGCGCGTCGAACGTGTCGCTCTCCTCGGCCATGGCCTCTTCGGCCCGGTCGGCGGTACGGGACAGGACCGCGAGGACCACCTCGTGGGTCAGCGCGGCCCGGTCGGGGAAGTTCCGGTAGAGCGTGGCGTTGCCGACGCCGGCCCTCCGGGCGACGTCGTCGAGGGGCACGTCCGGCCCGAGCTCGACGAACATCTCCCGGGCGGCCGTGACGATCCGCTCGCGGTTGCGCAGCGCGTCGGCCCGCGGGCGGGACGTACGGCGCCGGCAGTCCGGTGCGGTTCGAGCGACGGTCTCCACGACGTGGACCTTCTCCGTGTACGAGTACGGGCGGCCTCCGGTCGCAACCGGGGACCACGCCCCCACTTCGCGGGGACACAGGTTCAAACGGGGAAAGGGTCCCCGGTTATTTCACCCCCTCATGTGACCTGCGTCACGGATGGCCCCGGCGGGGAAAACCCTCCGATCGGCTTACCCAACGAGCGGGCCCGGGCGGTCGGACAGAGGCTGACGCCAGAGCGCAGTCCGGGTCGGCCGGCTGCCGCGTACCCCGGAGGCGCGCCCATGCAGCACCCTCGCCGAGGGATACGCAGCTGTCGCCGCCCGCTCGCCCTCGCGGGGGCGTCCGCCCTGGTCATCGCCACGCTGGCCTCCGCGAGCACCGCCCTGCCGGACGCGAACCAGGCCTCGGCGGGCCCGGCCTCCCTCACCCGCGCGTCCGCGCTCGGCCCGTGCCGGATATCCGCCGCCCTGGGCGTGCAGATGTCGGAAGGCATGCCGACGCCGCCGGGATACGCCCACTCCACCGGCAAGGTTCGGGCCCTGAACCTCATGATCGACTTTCCGGACGCGCAGGGCAGCGGGAGTGCGGCGGACCGGATGGCGGAGTTCTTCCCGCAGACCTCGGACTGGTTCCGCAGGAGCTCGTACGGGCGGCTCGACTATGTGCCCGAGGCGCCGGTGAAGGGCTGGCTGCGGATGCCGCTGCCGTTCGCGGAGTACGGGATAGAGCGCGGCTCACCGTACGAACCCGGCTACCGGCAACTGGTGTCGGACATCGTCGAGGCCGCCGACGCGCGCGTGGACTTCTCCCAGTACGACCTGGTCAACGTGCTGGTCACACCGAACGCGGGCCCCTCGGCCCTGGACACCGTGCTCTCCGTGACCTTCCCCGACAACAGCGAGGCGCCGCGCGCCGACGGCGTACCGCTGGCCAACACCTCGTTCGTCTACAGCCGTCAGGACGACGGCTCGGGCTCCTACGCCCGGACCGGCTACCGGGTGCTCCCCCACGAGAACGGCCATGTCTTCGGCCTGCCCGACCTCTACACGGCGGAGGGCGGCGGCACGGTCGGACACTGGGACATCATGTCCGAGGACTGGGGCGCCAACAACGACTTCCTCGGCTGGCACAAGTGGAAGCTGGGCTGGCTCGACAACGGGCAGATCGCCTGCGCCTCGGAGTCCGGCACCACCGAGGAGACGCTCGAACCACTGGAGACCGACGGGGGCACCAAGCTCGCGGTCGTCCCGCTGAGCGAGGAGTCCGGGTACGTCCTGGAGGTGCGCACCCCGGCCGGGAACGACGAGGCGGTCTGCCGGCCGGGGGTGCTGATCTACCAGGTGGACGCGGACGTGGAGACGGGCCAGGGGCCGGTCTCCGTCGCGGACAGCACCGACGACAGCGGCGGCTGCACCCGTCGGCCCAATGTGCACGCGGAGCTCTCCGACGCGCCGTTCCAGCCGGGCGAGACCTTCACCGACCGGGCCAACGGCATCCGGGTGTCCGTGCTCGGCAAGGACGGCGACGGCGAGTACCGGGTCCGGATCACCCGGCCCTGACCGCACCCGGCGGGTCCGGGTGCGTGGGCGGGTCCCCGTGCGTGGGCGGGTCCGGGTGCGCCCCCGTCCCGCCGGAGGCCCGGGCCGGTCGCACCACCCCGGCCCCGCCGGAGACCCGGGTCAGTCGCGCAACACGTCGATCACGCTGCTGAGATGGGCCCGGACGGCCTCCTCGGCCGCCTGCGGCTCCCCGGCCACGATCGCCTCGATCATGGTCAGGTGCTCGCTCAGGGACTGCTGGGGACGGCCGGGCCGCAGGGCCAACTGGAACTGGTGGCGCACCAGTTGGCCGTTGAGTCGCTCCAGGAGCTCCACGGCGGTCCGCTGGCCCGAGAACTCCCGCACGCAGGTGTGGAGTTGGTGGTTCAGCTCGGAGTAGGTGAGGGGATCGCCGTCCGCCACCGCCTTGGCCATCGCCTCGCCCAGGCCGGTCAGCTCCTCGCGCTGCGCCCCGGTGGCCAGGACCGCCGCCTTGGCCGCGCACAGCCCTTCGAGTGCCATGCGGCACTCGGTGATGGCCACCGCCTCCTCCACGGACACCACGCGCACCCGGGACCCGCGGTTGCGGATCCGCTCCACCAGCCCCTCCGCGGCGAGGTCGATCAACGCCGCACGGATGCTGGCCCGTGTCACACCGAACTGCTCGGCGAGTTCGTTCTCCACCAGGCGCTGGGCCGGTGCCATCTCGCCCCGCAGAATCGCCCGCCGGAGCCGGGACAGGGCCAGTTGCTTGGCCTGCTCCCCGCTGCCCGGACTGGCTTCCTTCGGCATTCGTGCCCTCCCTGGATGAGTGCTTGTCCACGCCCAATCTAGGCCAACAGGATTGTCGCCAATTTTGTCCCCGATGGCGCGGGGTCATCGGGGGACGGGTCGGGGGAGGTACGGGCCGGGGGCCAGGGGGCCCGCGGCGCTACCCTTCCGGTGACCGCGCACCAGGGGAGGGCGAAGTCCGTGGAACACCGCACCGCACACCGCCCCGCCCCCCGGGTGACCGTGGTCTGTCCGACGTACAACCGGTCGGAGGCGATCATCCGGACCATCGACTCCGTCCGGGCCCAGACCGTCGAGGAGTGGGAGCTGCTGGTCGTCTCGGACGGCTCCGACGACGACACCGAGGCGTGGGTGGCACGGGCCGCCCGGGAGGACTCCCGGGTGCGACTGATCCGTCTCGCCCGGACCGGCCATCCGAGCGGCCCGCGCAACGCCGGAGTGGCCGAGGCCCGGGGCGCGTACACCGCCTACCTCGACCACGACGACACCTGGTACCCGCACCACCTCCGTACCCTCCTCGAACTGCTGGAGGGCGGCGCCGACTTGGCGGCCACCGGGTGCGAGTACCGGGACGCGGCCGGGGGTGTCGTCGCGGGGCTTCCGCCGCTCTCCTGCTGCTGGCACCCTCAACTCCAGCTGATGGGGCCGAGGTTCGAGCCCTCCCGGGTGGCGCACCGCAGCGGGATCGTGGAGGCGGTGGGCGGCTGGCGGACGGGTGCGGGGCTGGAGGACTGGGACCTCTGGCTGCGCCTCGCCGACGCGGGACACACCTTCGCGACCGTGCTGGAGCCCACCGCGGCCCTCCTCACGGACGGCGGGACCCGCCGGCACCGGATGCCCCGCCCTCACCGGATGCCGCTCGTCCACCTCGACGACGCGCGGGCCGCGCACGCGCTGCTCGGGGAGTTGCGCGCGGGGAGGCACGACGAGACGTTCCGCGCGGCCTGCCGGGACGACATGCGGGAGTGGTACGCGCGGATGGTGCGGGACGGCGGTTTCGTACGCCCCGCGGACTGGCACGGCGACCTGGGGGACGAGATCGACCGGGTGGTCGGGGGGACGGGCAGGCTCTTCGAGGAGCTGGTCCTCGTGCCCGACGGGGGCCGCTTCGCGCTCGCCCGCAACCTCCTCTGCGCCCGCCCCGACCACGCCCGCCGCGCCACCTCCCTGCTGCCCGCCGTCCAGCCCCGCCAGTTGCGGCTGCTGGCGGACCTGGCGGAACGGGCAGGGCAGGCAGGGCAGAGGGAACGGGCGGGGCAGGCGGACGGAACGGACGGCGGGGCGCGCGGAAGAAGCGGCCCGGCAGCGGGCCTGAGCCGCTCGGATCCCGCCTTCGTCCCGGGCCGGCAGCGCGGCCCGGGGGCGGGTGGCCGCTCTGCGTCCCCGGAGTGACACGTGGGGGAACCGGGCGCACGCGCGGGGCGTGATGAGGGAAAGTCGGGGGCGCGGCGCGGACACGTCGCGGGCGACGAGGGAAGAGGGATCCGATGGACACGGGACTGACGGTCGGCGAGCGGATCGCGCTGCTCGGGCTGGACCAGCTGGACGGCGCACCGCACGACGCGCTGCGGGTCGGCGCCGCTGTCGCGGCGGCCCCACTGCTCCAACTCGTACGCTGCGGTGGGGTGGTGGCCGAGGGCGGCAGGCTCGTCGCCGCCGACCGGCCGGCCCCTCGGGAGCCGCTCGCCGCCGCCGTGGCGGCCCAGGTGCGCGAACACCCCGAGGCCCGGCCGCAGGCCTGGCTGCTGGCCGTGCGCGACCAGGCGGTCACCGCCGCGTACGACGGGCTCCAGGCCAAGGGCGTGGTCCGTCGGGAGGGCCGCAAGCTGCTCGGCGCCTTCGGCTCCTACCGCTACCCGGTCACCGACGCCTCGGTGCCTCAGGCCCTGCGGCGCGAGCTTGCCGGGGTGGTGCTCGACGGGGCGCCGGCCGGACCGGAGACGGCGGAGCTGATCACGCTCCTCCACCACGCGGGCCTGCACGCCCGCGCCCTGCCGGACGCCGACCCCGCCGAGGTGAAGGAGCGCATGGGCGAACTGGCCGCCAGGACCGGCGCGTCCGGAGCGGTGGGCGAGGCCGTCTCGGCGGCGCTCGCCTCCCTGACCGTGCTGCTGGTGAGCGTCCCGGGCATCGCGGCGGGCTGACGGATCGCGCCCGGGAGGTCGTTCGGCGCAGAACGATGCCCTTGTCCGTGGAACGGAGCGCCTCGTCGAGGAGGCCGTACCCGGGTCCGTCACGCCGAAATCGGGTCGACACCCGTTCCCTGCCGCGGGAGACTCCTCGCGATGAATCGACGAACCGACACACCTCCCGCGTGGGACGAGCGCACGCAGCTGGCCACCTTCCTGGACTACGCCCGTGACACCGCGCGAGCCAAGTGTGAGGGCGTGTCCGCCGCGGACGCCCGCAAGGCCCCGCTCCCGGCCTCACCGCTGATGACGCTGTGCGGCCTGATCAGCCATCTGCGTTGGGTCGAGTACTACTGGTTCCAGGTGGTGTTTCTGGGCGAGGAGCTCGCGGGGCCGCTCGCGGAGGCGACCGACGACGATCCCGACCCCGAGATGCGGACAGCGGTCGACATCCCGTTGCCCCGGCTTCTCGCCGACTACGAGGAGCAGAGCGCCCGCTACCGTCGCCTGGTCTCGGACCACGAGCTGGACTCGACGGCCGAGCGTTCCCTCAGCGACGGCCGCCACGTCGACCTCCGGTGGGTGATCCTCCACGTCATCGAGGAGACGTCCCGCCACAACGGCCACCTCGACGTCGTGCGTGAGCTCGTCGACGGGCGGACCGGCGCCTGAGACCTGCCGTGCCGGACGCCGCGAACCGGCCAGGACGCACCAGGCACGACACGGACTTGGGCCGTGCCTGGCCATGCGCGTCGGATCAGCGGCCGGGGAGCATCGAGAGGGCCTGGGAGCGCTTCGCGACGAGGTCGTCGTACGTACCGTCGCGCTCGGCCCAGCGGTGCGTGAGGACCCGCTCGACCAGGATCTCGTCGGGGGTGGGGTCCTGCGCGAGCAGCCCCATGACCTCGGTGGCGAAGGCGTCGAGCGGCAGCGCCTGCGGGTTCACCTTCTCCTGTCCCGCCGTGGCGACGGCCGGGGGGACGAGTTCGACGACACCGACGCCGGTGCCGTCCAGCTGGGCGCGCAGCGCCTCGGAGTAGGCGTGCACCGCGGCCTTCGAGGCGGCGTAGCTGGGCATCGGCGGGAACGGCAGGAAGGCGATGCCGGAGGTGACGGTGACGAAGGTGCCGGCGCCCCGCCCGACCAGATGCGGGGTGAAGGCGTCGATCACCCGGATGGTGCCGACCAGGTTGGTGTCGATCGTCGTCCGCGCCGCCTCGAAGTGCGCGGGGTCGCGCAGGTCCTCCAGGACCATGACGCCCGACATGGTCACCACGGTGTCCAGCTCGGGGTAGCGAGCGAGCACGGCGTCACGGGCGGCGGCGACGGAGTCACCGTCGGTGACGTCGACGGCGAAGGTGCCGAAGCCTTCGTCGGAGAGTTCGGCGAGCGCCTCGGCGCTGCGGCCGCCGACGGCCACGGTGCTGCCCGCCGCGGCGAACCGCCGGGCCAGTTCCCGGCCGATGCCGGACGTTCCGCCGACGACGAGAACGGTGCGCTGGGAGAGATCCACGAGGTCTTCCTTCGGTTGGGGCACCCGCGGGGCCGGAAGGGGCAGAGCGCCCGCGGGGCCGTTCAGCAGCGATCCCTGTCCTGGTGGACAGTGCTGCCGCAACTCTCCGCGCCATCCGCCGGGCGGGGCAGTACCCCCGTCCTCCCTGGTCCTGCCAGGGCCCCCTCAGAGACGGGCGTCCCGGATTACGGTGGCCCCATGAAGGACGAGGAATCCGGCAATCAGCTCGGCAGCTACCTCCGTGCCCGGCGTGAGCTGGTCTCCCCCGAGCTGGCGGGCATCCCGCCCGGCGGCAACCGCCGGGTGCCCGGTCTGCGCCGCGAGGAGGTCGCCCTGCTCGCGGGGATCAGCCCCGACTACTACCTGCGCCTGGAACGGGGCCGCGACACGAATCCCTCGCCGCAGGTCCTCGCCTCCCTCGCGCGTGTCCTGAGGCTCGACGACGTCGAGCGGACGTACCTGCTCGGGCTCTCGGCCGCCCGCCCCAGGGCGCCGCGCCGCAAGCGCCCGGAGCACGTACCGGCGCGGGTGCACCAGCTCCTCGCGCACCTCACGGTCCCCGCGTTCGTGGAGGGGCGCGCCTTCGACGTGCTGGCCTCCAACCCCATGGCCGTCGCCCTCTCCCCGCGCTTGCGGCCCGGCCACAACCGGCTGCTCTCGCTGCTCCTCGATCCCGAGGAGCGGGCGTTCCACCAGGACTGGACGAGGGCCACCGCCGACTTCGTCGCCACCCTGCGCACCACCATCGGGGACGACACCGACAACCCCCGGTTCGTCGAACTCGTCGGAGAACTCGCACTCTCCAGCCGGCGGTTCCGCACCCTGTGGGCCCGCCACGACGTCCGCGTCCTCGACGGGGGCACCACCACCGTCCACCACCCCCTGGTCGGTGACCTCCGGCTCCACCGCGACAAACTCCCCGTCGACGACGTCATCCTCGTCGTCTACTACCCCGACAAGGACAGCGAGAGCGACGAGAAGCTGAGGCTCCTCGCCACCCTCGCGAACGAGCCCGGCGGCCCCGCGCACGAGCACGGCGGCCCCGGGCACGGACCCAGCGGCCCCGGGCACGGACCCGGCGGCCCCGCGCACGAGCACGGCGGCCCCGGGCACGAAGTCCTGCCGTAGCGGGCGGTACGGGCGGGGAGTGGGGCCCGCCGGGTCGTCGGTGCGCCACAAGGCGGCTGTCTCGGCCGGTCGTCGCGCCCGGTTCAGTTGAACCGGACTTCCCCTGCGGGCTTCCGGCTCCGCAGGAAGAGGAAGGAGGTGAGGATCCCGAGGACCACCACCGCCGTGTTCACGATCACCGCGGTGGTGATCCCGTCGTGGATGTCCGTGTTCGCCGCGGCGATGGCCGACATGATCGGGGTGCCCATCGTGATGCCGATCTGCTGGGTCATCGTGGCCAGACCGGTCGCCATGCCCTGCTCGTGGTCGGCGAGGCCGGTGGTGGCCGTGACCATGAACCCGACGATCACCAGCATGTTCCCCACCCCGCCGGCGAAGGTCGCCGCCAGCAGCAGCCCCATCGATCCGCTGGTCTCGCCCAGTCCGACCAGGGACAGGGTGGCCACCGCCTGGAGGACTCCGCCGATCAGCAGCGTCGAGCGGGTGGAGGTCGCGCCGATCACCCGGGGCGCGATCGAGCCGCCCACCACCGTGCCGACTCCCAGCACGCCGAACGACAGGCCGGCGGTCAGCGGCGAGAACCCGAGGACCTCCTGGAGGTAGAGCGTCATCAGGAAGACCAGGCTCGTCTCCGTGAGGAACGCGATCACGCCCGCCACGTTCCCCCAGGCCACCGTCCGCCTCTTCAGCACCGACACCGGCACCAGCGGGCTCGACGCCCTGGACTCCACCGCGTAGAAGACCAGCAGCAGCACCACGCCCGAGGCCAGCCAGCCGAGCGCCGCACCCGAACCCCAGCCGTGCTCACCGGCCTGCGTCAGCCCGAACACCAGCGCCAGCAGCCCCAGCGTCACCGAGACCGCGCCGGGCACGTCCAGCTTCGGGCGGACCGCCGGCCGCGACTCCTTGATCACCGCGGGGGCGATCGCCAACACCGCGATCGCCACCGGCACGTTGATGAAGAACGACCAGCGCCAGGAGAGGAGATCGGTCAGAACTCCGCCCAGGATCGCGCCCGTCGTGAACCCCGCCGACATCAGCGCGCCGTTCAGCCCCAGCGCCTTCTGCCGCAGCGGCCCCTCGGGGAACGAGGTCGTGAGCAGCGAGAGACCCGCCGGTGTCACGGCGGCGGTCGCGAGGCCCTGGAACACCCGGGCCACGATGAGCATTTCGGGGCTCTGGGCCAGTCCGCCCACCAGGGACGAGAGCCCCAGCACGGCCAGGCCCACCAGGAACAGCCGCCGCCGGCCGAAGAGGTCCGCGACCCGCCCGAACAGCAGCGTGAACCCGGCCGCGGCCAGTGCGAACGAGGTCGCGATCCACTGGAGGCCCGACAGTGAGAAGCCCAACCCGTCGCCGATCACCGGCAACGCCACGTTGAGGATCGAGAAGTCGACCGCCAGCATGAACTGGGCCACCAGCAGTACCACCAGGACGAGGCGGAGCCGCCCGTCCAGACGGACCGGCCCCTCCCCAGCCCGTACACCCTCGGTTACGGCCATCACGCGCATCCCTCCGTCGCGGACCACCGTGAGTGGTCCTTCTGGAGAGCGACTCTGGCCCTGCGCAAGGGAGTTACCCAGCTCCCTGGACTTGCTGGCGTCGCGGAAGGTATCACCGGCAGGGCCACCTTCGGGGCCCCGCCGAGGCCGGCGGGCGGGCACACTGGGACGCATGGACACTCCCACGGCTCTGGGCGACTTCCTCCGCAACCGCCGCGCGCGGCTCCAGCCGGAGGACGTCGGCCTGCCGAGTCACGGCACCCGCAGGCGGGTCCCGGGGCTGCGGCGCGAGGAACTCGCCCTGCTGGCCGGGGTGAGCATCACGTACTACACGCATCTGGAGCAGGGGCAGAGCTCCAACGCCTCGGACAGCGTCCTCGACTCCCTCGCCCGCGCCCTGCGCCTCACCCCCGACGAGCACGCCCATCTGCGTGACCTCGCCCGCCCGCCGAAGGCGAAGCGGGCCGCGCCGCACCGCCCGGAGTTCGTACGCGCCACCACCCGGCGGCTGATCGACTCGATGCCGCAGGTACCGGCCGTGGTGCTGGACGGGCGCAACGACGTACTCGCCTGGAACGCACTCGGCCACGCCCTGCTCGCCGGCCATCTGGACGTGACGAGCCCGGACAGCCCGGCGGACCGCCCCAACCTCACCCGGATGCTCTTCCTCGACCCGCACACCCGCGAGCTGTACACGGAGTGGACCAAGGAGGCGCGGGTGGCCCTGGCCGCGATGCGCCTTGTCGCGGGCCGCAACCCCCAGGACAGCGCGCTCGCCGAACTCATCGGCTCGCTCATGCTGCAGAGCCCCGACTTCGCCGGCCTCTGGTCGAAGCACCCGGTGCGGGACTGCACCGTCGGGACGAAGGCGCTGCACCACCCGGTGGTGGGCGCGATGACCCTGGACTTCGAGAACCTCCACCTCGCCGACAACACCGGCCACCGGATGCTGCTCTACACCGCCCCCGAGGGCTCCCCCTCCGAGGCGGCGCTGAGCCTGCTGTCGAGCCTGACCGCCGAGACGGACCACGCGCGCCGCACCGGGTCCCGGCAGGCGGACGCGACGGAGACGGGCGCGGACGGGCTGCGGTAGGTACGGCCCCTTTGGGGCGCGCGACGGCCTCAGGCCGTGTCTTCAAATGGCCTGAGTAGTGGATCATGTCCGAGTGATACGTCGCCATGAACTGTCGGATGCTGAGTGGGAGTTCGTCCGGCCGCTGCTGCCCAGGTCGTTGCGGGGCAGGAAGCGGCTGGACGATCGCATGGTGCTTAACGGGATCGTGTGGAAGTTCCGGGTGGGGGCGGCCTGGCGGGATGTGCCCGAACGGTACGGTCCGTGGGCCACACTGCACACCCGGTTCCGGCGGTGGGCTCTGGACGGAACGTTCGAGCGGATGCTGCAGGCCGCCCAGGCCAGGGTGGATGCGGCCGGGGACGTCAACTGGCTCGTGTCGGTCGATTCCACCGTCGTCCGCGCCCACCAGCACGCCACCGGGGCACGAAAAGGGGGCTCCGCAGCCCAGCACTTGGACGTTCCCGAGGTGGCCTGACCAGCAAAATACATCTGGCCTGTGACGGTGCCGGCCGTCCACCCGCTTTCACGCTCACGGGCGGCAACACCAATGACTGCACCCAGTTCGCTGCGGTGATGGAAGCGATACGAGTGCCTCGCGTCGGCCCTGGACGGCCCCGAGTACGGCCCTCCCACGTGCTGGCCGACAAGGGCTACAGTTCCCGGACCATCCGTACCTGGCTGCGACGACGCAGCATCGGTCACACCATCCCCGAGCGGGCCGACCAGGTCCGGAACCGGCTCCGACGCGGCAGCCGCGGCGGGCGCCCACCGGCCTTCGACAAGCAGCGCTACAGGCAGCGCAACGTGGTGGAACGCTGCTTCAATCGGCTGAAGCAGTGGCGCGGCATCGCTACTCGTTACGAAAAGACCGCGGAGTCCTTCCAGGCAGCCGTCACTCTCGCCTCGCTCCTGATGTGGGCATGATGTTCCGACGGTGAACGGCGGGTCATCAGAGGTGGAGCTCCGTCTCCCAGCCCTCGAAGGGCGGCTCGGCCCGATAGCTCGGGTCGCAGCACGCTCGGACCCACTGCGCGACCCGGTACTGCGCATCCCCGTCATTCAGCACCATGCCATCGGCGTCGATTTGTAGCACATTGCTATAGATCGCGAAGACCTGTTCCAAGGAAGAACCGGAGTGGAAAACGGTCGAGCGATAGTCGAACCCATCGAGCAAGTCCAGGTCGAGGGTGCCGTTCGCCAAGTAGAAAGCGAAGAGCCGGAGCGAAGCGCGCACGTCGACAGAAAGATGTTCCACCAAGGCATCATGCGCAGCTACCGCGCCATCTTGGCAAGATCGTTTGAAGACACTCCCTAGGCCGTGTCTGACAATTCGCGTCGGATCAGCGGGCGGTGTCCGGTGCGGTGCCTCGCAAGGCGGAGGACCGCCCGCGTACTGGATGTACGCGGGCGGTCCGACAACACCGCGAGGTGCCGTGCCGGGCGCCGACCGCCCGGCGGGAATTGTCAGACACTCCCTAGCGGTCCCGGGCGGCGCCCCGGACCAGGCGGCGGGTGCGCGTTGCTCCCCGCCGACGGGCCCCCTGTCCGGTTATCGCCACTCTGACTGTTCGTCACCGTACGCTCTCTGGTAGTTGTGTCCCCGGGGTACGGGCGCTGGCCCGTAGCGGGGCCTCATGTGCTCCGCAAGGGAGGATGCACATGAGCACCACCACGCGCGAAGAGGTCCTCGCCGGGGAGCAGAAGGCCGTCGACCACGCGTACGACTGCTACACCACGCGGCTCGCCGAGATGACCGGCACGTCGGCCGCCACCGCCGCGGCGACCGCCAAGGACGGCATCGCCAACCGGATGGACGCGGAGGCGCGCGCCGAGGCGTACGGCGGCCTGGGGGACGAGGCGCTCGTCTTCTCCCGGGTCGACGCCCCGGAGGAACCGGGGGGTGCGCCCCGTCCCTGGTACATCGGGCGGCGCGGCGTGCGGGACGCCGAGAACGAGCCGGTCGTGCTGCTCTGGACCAGTCCGCTGGCGAAGAAGTGGGCGGACGCGCGACCCGAGGACCCGGGGGAGGTCGAGCTCCGGCGCCAACTGCGGTGTGCGCAGCAGGTGGTGGAGGAGTACTTCGACGACATCGCCCCGTCGTTCACGGCCGTTCCCGTACGGGAACCGGAGGGCCTCCCGGGACAGCGGGACGCGGAGGAAGCCCCGGCGCCCGACGAGGCCCACGACGGGACTCCGACGGAGGACGCGGCGGAGGCCGAGGGGTCACCGCTCGCGGAGGAACCCCGCGACGCCGCCGCACCGCAGGCCCCGCACGTTCCCCATGTCCCCTCCTCCAGGCGAAAGTTGCGCACCCCGTCGGCCACGCCCGGTGACGTCGCGCGGGCCCGGCGGCGCAAGCCCGCGCAGCCGGACGACTTCCTGCTCCGCGAGCTCCAGCGCTCGCGCGGCGGCCGGATGCGCGACATCGTCGAGACGATCCGCCGCGACCAGATGGATCTGGTCACCGGGTCGCCCTCGGACATCCTGGTCGTGCAGGGCGGGCCCGGCACCGGTAAGTCGGCGGTCGGCCTGCACCGGGTCACCTGGCTCGTCAGCAACGACCATTTCAACGCCGCGAACATCCTCGTCATCGGCCCCCACCAGCGTTTCCTGGAGTACGTCGGCGAGGTCCTGCCGACCCTCGGCACCCGGGACGTCAACGCCGTCCAGCTCTCCCGCCTCTGGGACGGCGAACTCCTCGGCACCGACGGCCCGCAGGCCCGCGCGGTGAAGGCCGACGAACGCATGGCGGCCGTGCTGCGGCGGCGCGTCGAGCACGAGTGCCGCCCGGAGGCGGTCGACGGACAGCTCACCCCGCCGTCCTTCGAGGGCGACGAACCCGCGTTCACCGTCACCGCCGGAAGTGCGACCCTGCGCATCGCGGGCTCGGAGGTTCGCGCCCTGCTCGCCGAGGCACGGAGCGGCGAAGCGGCCTACCGCGAGCGCCGCGACCGCTTCCGCAGCCTGATCGTGGACCGGCTGCTGCGGGAGCTCACCGCCATCGCCCCGCGCCGGGGCGCGGACGGCACGATCCGCCGCAGCCTGGAACGCAACCGCCGGGTGGAACGCCTCATCGACCGCGTCTGGCCCTCGCCGGGCGCCCGGGAATCGCTGCGCACCCTCTACGACTCGCCCGAGCTGCTGCGCGCCTGCGCCGAGGACGTGCTGAGCGAGGACGAGCGGCGAGCGCTGCACCGCCCCCGTGCGGCACGGGCCGACGGCGACCCGTGGACCCTGGACGACCGGGTCTGTCTGGAGGAGCTCCGGTACCTCATCGCCGGGGAGATCCCGCGCCGCTACGGCCACATCGTCGTGGACGAGGCCCAGGACCTCACCCCGATGCAGGCCCGCGCCCTGCGCCGCCGGGTCGCCCGGGGCGGTTCGATGACGGTGCTCGGCGACCTCGCGCAGGCCACCGGACCGGTTCCGTACACCACCTGGGACCGCCTGGGCACGCTCCTCTCCGACCACGGCGACTGGCGGGTCGCGGAGTTGACCACCAGCTACCGCGTGCCCGCCGAGATCATGGAGTTCGTCGCCCCGCTGGCCCGCGTGGTCGCCCCCTCGCTGCCGTACCCGCGCGCGGTGCGCGAGGCGGGCACGGACGCCGTACGCACCCTGTCGACCGAGCCCTGGAAGCTCCTCGACGACACGGTGGCCCAGGTGACCCGCCTGGTGGGCACCAATGACGGCCGCACCCTGCGGTCGGTGGCCGTCATCGTCCCGGACGACTCGCGCTGGCTGGAGGAGATCAGCGGCCGGCTCGACCGCAGCCCCGAGATCACCGGCCCGGGGCGCGCGGCGGTGTCCGTGCTGGCCGCCGCCCAGGCCAAGGGCATGGAGTACGACCACGTCCTGGTCCTCGAACCGGCCACCATCGCCGACACCGGCCCGGCCGGGCTGCGGCAGCTCTACATCGCCCTGACCCGCAGCACGCAGAGCCTGACCGTGCTCCACACCTCGCCGCTCCCGGAGGCCCTCACGCGCACGGACGACGGCACGGGCGCACCGGCCCCGGACGCTCCGGCACCGGGCACCTCCCCGGCCCGTACGGCGGCCGAGGGCGGAACGCCACCGGCGGGCGAAGCCCCCGGGATCGGCTCCGACATCCGGGTACGGGTCCTGGGCCCCGGCCCCGGAGGCCGCTACCGGGTCAAGGCGCTCGCCCCGGCCGTCGACCGCCCCCTCGTCCTGACCGTCCGCCACGGTTCCGCACCGCCGCGCCCCGGTCAGGAACTGGACACCTGGGTCTTCGCCAACGAGACCAACCACAGCGTCCTCACCGCCGACGAACGCGGCCGCCTCCCCATCTCGCCCCGGATGGCCGACCGTTACCTGGGAGCCGTCACCGTGATGGCCGAACTGCTGGCTCCGGAGGCCGTCTCGGAGTCCGTACCGGACGCCCGCGCCCGCCTCTCCGAACTCCAGGGCATGGCCAACCGCGTCCTCCGCCGCGACCAGGCGGACTGGGTGGACGTACGGCACGTCCTCGGCTCACCGGACCGGGAGCGGCTGGGGGTGCTGCGCGACCTCGCGGCGGGCACCAACCGCGCGCTCAAGGACGGCATCCTGGACACCGCCCGGCTCTCCGACGAACTGGCCGGCTCAGGCTGGCTCGACGCCCTCGCGGAGGCGCGGGAGACGCTCCGTACGCGCGGTGCGGGGGCGACCGGTACCGCGGCCCGTGCCGAAGAGCCCGCCGCCGAGCCCGGCGTACCCGATCCCGCGCCCGAGGCCGTACCGGCCGACCCCGCGCCCCGGCCCGAACAGCCTCCCCAGAAGGAAAGCGACCCCGTGACCCCCGTGACCACCACCGCCGAAGACGCCCCCGCCCCGGCGCACCAAGAAGGCCTCCTCCAGGCGCTGGTGACCTCGGCCGCCGCCGACCGCACCTGCAAGAAGCACGAGGCGGTGCGCCTCATGCTGATGTCGGCCCTGCTGTGGGCGGACATCCAGCCGACCGAGTCCGAGGTCGTCGACGTCAGCTGCGTCACGGACCGGGGTCTCTTCCTCTACGAGGTCCTCGGCGCCGGCCGGGCCGGATACGAGGACCTCCGCGCCGGGGCGACCCGCCTCCTGGAGATCGACCACACCCTGCCCGCCCCGGCCGCCGCCCGCTACCTGGTGCTCTGCGAACCGCCCACCGAGGACTGGTCCGCCGACACCGTCCGCGACGTCTTCGGCGCCCACGTCCTCTGGCGCACCCCCGACGGCTGGGGCGGCGAGGACACCGCGACCGCCCTGGGCCTTGTCTGACCACTCGCGTCGGATCGGACGCCTGAAGCGTGTTGCGAAAGGAGCGCCGTCCGCCCGGAGGACGGAAGGCCCCCCGGAGGAGCAACGCACCGTGACCGCCCCGGCGCGCGGGCGTTCTACCGGTCGCCAGGGTTTCCGGAAATGCGACGAACCGCCCGTCCCCCGATAAGGACGCCGGCGCGAGGTGGGAGCGAGACACGTGCGACAGAAGTGCTGCGACCGTTGTGAGCTGGTCATCGGCCAGGGCTGCTCCTGCCCGCCCGACGGTTCCCCGCCGAGGGAGCGCCCGGTCGCCTCGCCCCGGCGGGAGTGGCGGACCTTCCCCGCCGACACGATCCTCATCTCGCCGCGCCGCTACGCGCACCTTCCCGGAGCGTGCGCGTACCTGACCGAGGAGCTGGTGACCGCCCCGCGCTGGGGCTGGATCCCCGACCCGCCGGCCGGACTCTGGGACCGGTTGGGCAGCAGCTGTCCGGCGACCGCGACCGAGGGGAACACGGACCGGCAGGCGGTCCGGCGGTGCGAGGAGTGCGAGGCCGCGCTGGGGTGAGGCGTCACCGGGGGCACGGGGGCAGCGTTCAGGGACCCCCCACCACCACCGACCGCGTCTCCCGGAAGCCGCTCGTACGGAACCGGCCCATCAGGGCCTCGTCCGGTGCGGCCGACAGGACGAGGAGGTCGTGGCCGGGGGCCTGCGCGGCCTGCGGCCACGACGGTGGTGCGCCCCGGTGGCGTCCCCAGGTCACCACGAGCGCGGGATCGGAGAGCGCGCGCAGGGAGAGGAACCGGTCGGCGTGCTCGCCCGCGAGTCTCGGGTCGAGGACGTGGGAGGGGACGGGGGCGAAGCCGAGGCGGCTCTTGAACGTGAACAGGCCGGGCTGGACGACGTGCCCGAAGAGGGAGGGGTCGTTGCCGAGGGACGCGTGGACCAGCCCGTTGTCCCGGGCGAACTGGAACGCCTCCGTGTAGGCGACCCGCATCACCCGGCTCGCGCGCGCGTCGGCCGAGGCCGCCGAGAAGCGCATCTGGAGTACGGACGGCTCGGGGCGGATCCACCACAGCGAACCGACGATCATCCGGTCGCCTTCGTACACGCAGACGCTGACGAGCTCGTCCCCCACCGCGAGGAGGCGCTCGCGCGAGCGGCGCGCGTAGTTCTTGCCGCGCGGCATCGCCTCGATCTGGCGGTCGTACACCTCCAGGAACTCGTCGAGGAGTTCCGGAGTGAGTCCGGCCCGTACGTCGACCCGCAGTCCTTCGTCCTGGACGTAGCGGCGACCGAGGCGGATGTTGCGCCGCTCGGTGCCGGGGAGCGCGGACTCGAACTCCGTCGCGGAGTCCCGTACGGGAGCGCACCAGTTGATCCACTGCGGGCGTGCCACGAATCCCAGCTCGGCCAGGGTCGCTTCGTCGAGCTCCTCGGAGCCGTCGAGCCGGACGATGTCGACCGGGGTGTCCGCTTCCTTCCAGGCGTGCCGCTCGGCCTCGTCACGGTCCACCGTGGCGACGACGACGTGGTCCAGTTCAGTGATCTCCACGGGTGGTGACTCCTTCGAGGTCGTCCGCCTGCTGTTCGTCCACCCGCTGTTCGTCCGCCCGCTGATCGCCCGCCCGCTGGTCGTCCGCCCCTGGGGCCTCCGGCTGCTGGGCCTGCCGTCCGCCGGTGCGGGTGTAGACGGCCCAGATCACGATCGCGGCGGCCCACAGGGCCAGTGCGGGCAGCCAGTACCAGAACCCGTCGAGCCGGCTGGCCCAGGCGAAGAGGAACCCGGAGAGGGGGGAGGCGCCCGTGATGAACATACGGATCGTGGCGTTGGCCCGGCCCGCCACCTCGTCCGGGATCGTCTCCTGCCGGTACGTGATGGAGGCGACGTTGCTCACGGCGACGGCGAAGCACTCCACCATGAATCCGGCGAGCCGCACCGGCAGCGGCGGCGTGGCCACCAGGACCAGGCCGGCGAAGGCGATGATCTGGGCGGCCAGGATGCGTCGTTCGGGGCTCAGGGAGGGGGCTAGGGAGGGCGCCAGCCGGCTGGCGAGAGCGCCCATGAGCAGTCCGACGGCCATGACCACGGAGATCACGGTGGTGTTCATTCCCTGATCGCCGAACTCGGTGATCAGCACGGGCTCCAGCTGGCCGATGGCGAGGTTTGTCATCGACATGGTCACCACGAGCCAGAGGATCTCGTGGCGGCCGACCCAGCGGAACCCGATCGCGAGGTCCCGGCGGATGTCCATCTTCTGGCCACTGGACGCCACCTTGGGCAGCAGCAGTGCGACGGCGGCGGAGAGCAGGTACAGGACGGCGATGAAGAGCGAGGCCGAGGCCGGCCCGAGGACGCCGAAGGCGGTACCGCCCAGGACCAGCCCGATCACCTTCGACAGCTCGATCGCCGAGTTCAGCTTGGCGACGGCCACGGGGCGGGCGGGCCCGCTGATCAGTTTCGGGATGAGCACGAACTGGCCGGTGATCGTGCTCGCGACCCCGCCGATGCCCGAGAGCAGCACCAGCGCGGCCACCGAGATCCGGCTGTCCAGCAGGCCCGCCAACAGCACCATGCACACGGCCTGTTGGAGTTGTGCGAGTACGTAGATCGCGCGCTTGTCGAACCGGTCGATGAGGGCCCCCAGGAAGGGTGAGCCGACGTAGGAGACACCGCGCAGCGCGAACGAGACGAGGGCCAGGGCGACGGAGTCCGACTCCGCGAGCACCGCCAGCGGAATGACGATGCCCATCTGCCAGTCCGCGACCTTCGAGAGCATCGCGGAGCTCACGAGCACGCGCATCACACGCGTGTCCTTGAGCGCGGCCGGCTCCGTCACGGCCTCGCGCTCCGTGGGCTCCGTGGGCTCCGGGGGCGCGGTCACGAGTCCGCCTCGACGGCCGTGCCCAGCGCGCGGCGCTGCCTGCGGTTGCGGTTCGCCTCCCTCATGATCTTCGCGTAGAAGGTCACGTAGCTGTCGTCCGTGTGCGTGGCGTACTCCTTGGCCACCGGGTGACGCTCCTGGAGGCGGTTGATCGGGACCACCATCGACGCGTGGTGCTCGACATGGAAGTTGTTGCCGTTGGTGAACCACTGACTGAACCAACTGCCGCTGATGGTCCGCGTGTTGCGCAGCACATCGGTGCTGTCGTTGTCGCAGAGCACGTGCTCCGGCAGTTCGAGGAGGAAGTGCACCGGTATCGACAGCAGGAGCGGGACGGCCCACAGCACCAGGACGGCGTGGCCGGATCCGGTGAGGGAGAGGACCACCGCTCCGACGACCCATAGGGCGAACGCCCGGTATTCGGCGATCACTTGGCGACGGGACCGGTCGGCGATCTGGCCCATGGTGTACACCCAGGTGCCCCGGCAGCTCTTGAGGACGTTCACCGCGACCTGGACCAGCCGCGCCGGGCTGAGCGTGCCCCGCAGGAGGGCCCCCCAGGTCAGCGGCGCACGGGTGTCGAAGCCGAAGAACTCGGAGTCGTCGGGCGTACCGAGGTACTTGTGGTGCTGGAGGTGCTGGACCCGGTAGTGGCTGTACGCCGAGAGCAGCGGCAGCCCGAGCAGGAACCCCACGGGCCGGTGCAGTGAGCTGCGGCGGAACGCCGAGTGGTGCAGGCACTGGTGCTGCAGCTCCACCATGTGCGTGTACATCGCGGCCAGCAGGAGAACGCCGACGGTCGCGCCGAGCGGGCCGGACGTCAGGGCGAGGAACCCGCCGAGGCAGCTGAGCAGCAGGGCCACGCCCAGCTTCGCCACGAAGACGAGCTCGTCGTTGCGTGAGACTCTCGTCCGTTCGAACAGCGTCTTTACTGCGGTGTCACCGGTACTCATGATCTCCCTCGTAACAACGACTCACAGAACCGCCCGGCCATGGGCCGCCCACCCGCTGTGGGCGGGCGGCCCGCTTCTTCAGCGCCAGGCCACCGTGGTGGTGCCCGCGTCGACGCGGTACGCCTCGCGGCCGAGCACGGAGTTGACGATGCGGGCACTGCGCCAGGAGGCGAGGCTGAGCAGCGTGTCGTTGATGCCGTGACTGCTCTGTGCGAAGCCCTGGACGTAGATGCGGTGGTCCCCCGGAGTGTCGAGTTCGAGGGAGTAGTCCGGCCGCACCTGGAAGGCGCCGTCCTCGATGGACAGTTGGTCCTGGATCGGCTTGAGATATCCGGGAACCGGGTTGTGGTAGCCGGTGCAGAAGATCACCAGGTCCACCGGGAGCCGCTCGACGTCACCGCGGTTCACGTCGTGCAGGTCGACCACGATCTCGGAGCCGTGCTGCTCCAGGCCGACCGCCCGGCGGGAGGCCAGGAGCTGGTGGCGCAGCTCGGACCGCAGGACGTGGTCGAGGTGGTAGAGGCGCCGGTAGACGGAGCCCAGCAGCTCGTCGGTGATGCCGTCGCCGCCGGCGTCCTGCTGCTCGCGGATGATCTCCGCCCTGCGTGCGGCGGGGAGTCCGTTGAAGTAGCCGACGTAGGTGGAGGAGAACCACTCGTTGGTGAAGGGCGAGTCGTCCAGGGGCTGGAAGCCGATACGGCTGGAGGTCCAGGTGAGGGACGCGGGGAGGTTGTTCTCGTCGGAGATGAGGTGGTTGACGACCTCGGCCCCGCTCTGCCCCGACCCGACGACGAGGACCCGGCGCCCCTTCCACTCGGGCCGGGTCACGGTCAGGTTGCTGCTGTGCACCACCCGCTCGCCCTCGAAGGGCTTCGCGAAGTCGGGCAGGCGGGGTTCCGCCCCCGATCCGAGGACGAGGTTGCGGGCCGTACGGGTGGCGCCTCCCTCGGAGGTGACCTGGAATCCGTCGTCGGTCAGGGACACGGACTCGACGCGCTTTCCCCACTGGAGGGACGGGAGCTGTTCGGCGGCCCACTGGAAGTACTGCTCGAACTCGCGACGGGAGCAGCTCATCCCGTTCGCCTCCAGGAACCTGAACGCCCGGCCGGTCTCGACGAGGAAGTTGAGGAAGGAGAACCGGCTCCGCGGGTCGACGAGCGTGACGAGGTCCCTGAAGTACGTCACGGTCAGCTGGGAGTCGGGCAGCATGAGGCCGGGATGCCACCGGAACTCCGGTTTGGCGTCCAGGAACTGGGATCGGATCTCGGGGAAGGGCTCGGACAGCGCCGCGAGGCTCAGGTTCGCCGGCCCTGTGCCGATGCCGATCAGGTCGAAGTCAGGCATGTCACATCTTTCGCTCATCGGTCGGGGCGCGCTGCTGTCGCGTCGTACGCGGACAGACCGCTCCCGCACGTACTGGTCACGTCGCACGCGAGCAGGACCTACGGCGGCGCGGTCGCCGCCGTTCGTCCCGGTGCCGTCACCGCCAGTACTCGTCCTGGATGGCGGCGATCCGCCGCATCAGTTCCTCGTCGTCGGCGGCCTTGATCACGTACGAGTCCAGGAAGTCCGTGGAGTGCCTGACGCCTCCGCGTCCGTTGCCGGCGCCGCGGTGGGTGAGGTGTTCCACGACGCCGAGAGAGGTAAGCCGGTCGGGGTCGATGCCCCGGGATTCGCCGCCGCCGGGGTAGAAGGCCAGGAACCCGGCTGTGCCGGCACCGTCCACGGGCTCGGGGGCGGTGCCCAGGGATATGTCGAGTCCGGCGTCGATGCGGATCTGCGTCTCGACGATGTCGAAGCCGTACTGCGCCTGGATGACCGGGGGGATGATGCCGCCCGGCGGCCGTCCGGCGACCTCGCAGAAGACCAGTTCGTCGGCTTCGGTGTGGAACAGCTCCAGATGTGTGGTGCCGTCCTTGAGTCCCAGCGCGGCCAGCACCCGCGTGTTCAGCTCGGTGATGCGCCGGACCAGCTCGCCCTCGCCCACGAGTACGGTGCCGAAGATGGACCCCGGCTGGTAACTGGCCGGGTCGGCGAGGTACTTGCCGACGCTGCGGAAGACGACGGTCCCGTCGCGCACCACGGAGTCGCAGTGGTAGATCTGGCCCTTGACGAACTCTTCGACCTCGTAGTGCGAGCCGGAGAGATCGAGGCCGCCGACGACGCGGCGCGCCTCTTCCAGCGTCTCGACGATGTAGAGGTCCTTCGCCGCGAGCCCCGTACGGCTCTTGATGACCTTGCGGCCGGTGCTCCAGTCGACCTTCTCCAGGTCCTCGACGGTGTCGAGCGGGGCGAAGTCGGGGACGGTCGCGGCATCCGCCGCCCGGACCGCGTCCTTCATCCGGACCTTGTCGCGGAAGCGCGTCGCCGTGTCGAGGTCCATCCCGGTGAGGCCGAACTTCGAGCGCATCTCGGCCGCCAGGAGCACCGCCCGCTCGTGGACGGCGATGACCCGGCTGATGGGGTGGTTGCGCAGGATCCACTCGCAGATCTCGCGCCAGCGGTCCTCTTCGTTGGCTTCGCACAGTGCGACGTGGTCGAGGGGGTGGTCGGCGAATCCCGTGACCCCGCCGTCGATCTGGGTGCGGGCCGCCATGTGGATGTCGATTTCCGAGGTCGGCAGGGTGTAGACGCCACCGCGGTTGAAGTTGGAGTACGGGTGGTTGTTGATGAACAGCGCGGCGGGCTGCCCGGAGGGGGACGCCGCCCGCTCCCCGCGCCCGTCGTCCCGGCCGGCCCCACCGGCCCCGTTCGCCCCACCGGCCCCGTTCGCCCCACCGGCCCCGTTCGCCCCACCGGCCTTGTACGCCCCACCGGCCTCGTATGCCTCACCGCCGGACGTGCCGGCCAGGAGGCGGTGCGCCTCGTCGACCCGGGTGCCGTCCGTGCCGAGCAGGGAGTTGGCGAGCGTGGCCGCCCGCGCGCCCTCGTCGCTGAGCGAGACCACGGCCGTGGGGGCCAGCGGGACCAGGATCTCCCTGACGAACTCCTCGAAGCCCTCCCCCGCGAAGTCGACGCTGTAGTAGCCCGAGAAGTCGTCGACCAGCTCGTCCACGCGAGAGCCGGGGCGCTGCACGAGGACGAGGGGCCGGTCGAGGGCGTGCGCGGCGCGGGCGGTGCGCACGTCCGCGTCGATGACGACCAGGCGCCCGGCGCCGGGCTCCGTGTTCCGCTGGGTCCCTACCACTGTCCGCTCCCGATCTCTTCGGTCGACGCTCCGCCCAGGTGGGACAGCTCTTCCCTGATGGATGCCTGCTCCCAGTCCTCGCGGTTGCGTACGTACATGGGCTCGTCGGCGACGATGGAGACCGTGGAGGTCCTGCTGCCGGCCAGACGCCAGCGCACGGTTCCGTTGACCGGCTCCGCGAGCGAGGTGACGAATGCCTGGCAGGCGGCCCGCAAACCGGCGAACCAGCGCCCTTCGAGCGCCTCGCGGACCCAGATCTGCTCGATGTGGATCTTCTCCCTGAGGGCCTCCGCGTCGAGCACCGCCGTTTCCAGGTGGCGGCGGGACGCCAGCAGGAGCCAGGCCGCCGGCATCTCCCGCACTTCGAGGACCTTGGTTCCCCCCGCCAGGTGCTCCAGGCCGGTGTAGCGGCCCAGGCCGTGGGCCCCGACCGTCCGGTTCAGCGACTCGACGACGTCCGCGAGCGGAAGTTCGCGCCCGTTGACGGCGACGGGGATACCGGCGCGGAAGCTCACGTCGAGGTCTTCCGCGTCGGGCGTCCCCCGGTTCGCGCTCCAGCGGTAGTAGGACTCGGGCACCGGGTGGTTCTCGGGGTCGTCCAGGATTCCGGACTCGAACTCGCGGCACCACAGGTTGGAGTCGCCGCTCGCCGAGCGCTCGGCCATCTCGTCCAGACCGATGGCCCCCAACTCCTTGATCTTCATCTCCCGGTCCACGGGATCGAGGTCGTAGGGAGTGCCGAAGTGCCCCTGGAATCCGAGCTGGCCGAGCGCGCCGTTCAACCTGCGCAGGGTGTTCTGCGAGCGGTTGGCGGTGTGCAGGATCATCCCCGCGTCCAGCTCCCGCGCCAGCTGTACGGCCGTACGGGCGATGAGCGGCCGGCTCAGCGACGAGCTGACGGGGTGCGTGTCCAGGTACACGCCGTGGGCGGCGATCGCGGGCTTGACGAACTCCTCCACGAACACGGACCGGCCGTCGACCAGGTGGAGGCGTACCCCCAGCCGGTCGGCGATCCGCTGGATCTGCTCCGGCCTCTCGTCGCCGCCGACCCCCACACTGAGGGCGTGCACGTCGGTGGCACCGGCCTGCACCAGGCGGTGCAGGAGGTAGGTGCTGTCCAGCCCGCCGCTGAACAGCGTCACGATGGGGCGCCTGACGTCGACATCGCTCTGCGCGATGTCGCGAAAGGACCGGATCCCCCTTCTGCTTGTCTTCACGCCGCACGTCCTTAACGGTCCAGCCGGATGCTGCAGGAAAGGGCGGTCACGGCCGCCGCGATCTGCCCCGCGGCGGGTCCGTGGCCGTCAGAGTTCGGCGGACCGGGAGCTGTCGCGCAGGAAGGACAGCTTCGAGTAGAGACCGCGGCTGGCGGCGATGCCGAGGTCCGCCAGGTGCGCCTCGACCAGGCTGGTCAGACGGCTCAGCTCGGAGTCGATCGAGGTCCCGTCCATGCCGAAGTGCCGGCGGGTCTCCAGGTACTCCGTCTCCACCTGCCGCATCTTGCGCCCCGAGCCGTCGCTGAGGGTGATCTCGTCCGTCTCGATGCCGAAGCAGTGCCCGGTGGTGGCCGACTGGACGTTGATGTCGAACTTCGTGCGCCGCAGCCCCGGCAGCCGCCTGAAGCTCAACTCGGGGAACTCCCGGGCGAGGTAGCCCTCGAAGTCCTCTCCGGAAATCTCCAGGCCGTTGCGGAAGGTCTCGATGCGCCGCAGTGAGTCCTTCGCGAACTTCTTCATCTTGAGCCGGTACGTGCCGTCTGCACGCGACTGGAATGCGTAATGGCCGACTTCGTCGTCCGGGGCGAGCACCTCGAAGTTGTACTGGACGAAGTGCCAGCGGCTCAGCTCGTATCCGGGGTCGGTGAAGAACCCGGGGAAGTCCCCCTTCTCGACGGCCGTCCACAGGCTCTTGGTGAGGGGCCAGATGGCGGCGTCGTCGACGAGGGTGACCTTCTCCTCGATCTCGATGTCCTTCTCGTAGCCGAGGTAGGCGTTGCCCTCGACCCGGACGAAGTCCTCCAGTTCGGTGCGGTACTTGAACGCCGAGGCGAAGAGCTCGGCGACGCCCGCGTCGGCCGCGTGGTCGAACCTGGCGACGCGGACGAACACCGCACCGATGGTCCGTATACGGGTGCACATCAGTACTTCCGTATGGGCCTGCGGTTCGCCCGCGTGGGTGCGGAGCAGCATGAGGGGGCCGAGCGCCGCGAGTGCCGCGTCCACGGAACCGGCTTCCTGCGCCCGGCCGGTGGACGGCAGGGCGGTGCGCAGGTGGTCCACGAACGCCTCGTCGAGCCCCGTGCCCGCCCAGGCCGCCAGGGGCTCGGCCGGTACGGCGAGATCACTGGCCCCGCCCTCGGCGTCCACCACCGCGATCGCCCGCGCGACGGTGTCCTTCCGGCGCAGGTACTCCGAGGCGCGGGTGCCGGCGCCTTCCTCGGGCGCGAGTTCCACGACGAGCACCGGGGCGTCGGCGACCGGCGCGAGCGTGTACTGGTGGGCGGCGTCCGCGAGTACGAGACGCCTGGCGACGGCCGTGCCGATCCCCCCGCCGTCGGCGGAGAACTGCGCTGTCAATGCGACTCCTCATGAAGTGGTCGGACACGGAAAAGGTGATCACGGGCCGACGGACTGGGATTTATGAGAATGCCCGAGCAGCCCGGAAGTCAATGACTGGGGCCGGTCCCGCGACACTGCGAGAATTCGGAATGGAAAACCCATGTCGACTGGCGGCAAAACGGGAACCATGCGCCCGGCCACCGTCGGGATAATCAATGAGGGAGCACACTAGGCAGCCCAGGCATTGGTCGTCAATACCCGCGCAGATCCGGCACGCCGGCCGCAGTTCGATCACTGGGCACATACAACTCACCTCAGATGACGGCGAGTTACCCCCATGGGGCTTCTGTCCCCACATAGCCCACAACCCCCTGTTCGACCGGCGCCGACGCTAGCACGCACCCCGTTTCAAGCCAGCGACTTTCGGGCGGAGATCCAGAACAAATCGGATTGATGCATGCTTCTCACCCCCTCCCGTCTCATTACCCGAGACGCGATCGAAGAAGCGGTTTACAACGTGGCTGATACGGACCTAGGTTCGCTCAGGTGTCGGCGGGGGGTCACGACTTCAGAACCATGGATTCATCTTCATGGTTCGGCATCTTTGATTTTCGCGTTCCCCTACGAAAGCCGCACGGCAGGCGTCAACTTTTCGGCGACGGAACGATTCACTAGGCGGTACAAGTGCGCGCACAGCAAAACCCTGCCGGGCCGGGATCCAGAACCGGGCGACTCGTCGCCGTGGTGGGACTGGACGGAGCCGGCAAGTCGACCCAGGTGCGCATGCTCGGTGAATGGCTCCGCGCCCAGGGCATCCCGGGCCAGGCACACCGGAGCCTCACCATGGCCCCCGTACGCAAGGCGCTCAACGCCATCGCCGAAGAGGAGGGTGTCGCCGACCACTTGGAGCTCATCGGCGGCGAGACCATGCGTCTCATCTCCTCCTGCTCCCAGCTGGCCCGGGTCACCTTCCTCGCGGAGCCCCTCACGACGTCTCCGGACGTCGTGATCGTCGACCGCTACGTCTACTGCCAGTACGCCCTGGCCAAGGCCGAGGGTGTCGGCAGCGTCGACTTCCTGCGCAGGCTGCTCGGAGGTGCGCCCAAGCCGGACCTCACGATCTTCCTGGACGTCTCCCCGGCCGAAGCGGTGCGCCGCATCAACGTGCGGGGCATCGATGAGGAGGACCCGGACTTCCTGGAGTCCTTCCGGGACGCCTACCTCGGCCTCCCCGAGTTCGCCGACTTCGTCTCGGTGCCGGGCGACGGCGACTTCGACACCGTGCAACTGGCCATGAGGCAGGCCATCGTCGACGCGTTCCCCGACATCTTCGCGAACGCCTCCCTCGCCTGAGCAGCCCTTCCGGCCGGGCCGAGGCCCCGCCGGACGGCGGGCACGCCTCGCTCGGCCGCCTCGCACCGACGGCGGTCCGACGCGCACCTCCGCCACCACTGTGCAGCCGCCGCCGTGCGGTGCCGGCGGCACGGCGGTGGCGGCCCGGCGGTGGCGGCCCGGCGGTGGCGGCCCGGCGGTGGCGGCCCGGCGGTGGTGAACCTCCTTCCCCGGGACGGCAGCCCGGGGACGGGGCCGCGTACGGGCCGGGCACGCGCACGGGCACAGAGATCCACGGATGTCGGGATGCAGGGGCTCCGGTACGCGAGGGCTCCAGCACACAGGGCTCCGGTACGCGGAGACGCGGGTGCGCCTGAGTCTCCCGCCCCGCACGCCCCCTCCCACGTGACCGCCTTCGCTCCGGCAGGAACACGCCCCCGAGCCCGCCCCCGCAGCGGCCGTCCCGATGCCCGCGGCTGCGGGGACCAGGCACGTCCCACATCGGCACATCGGCACATCGGTAATCGGCAAACCACCCAACAACGACGGGATACACGATGAAGGGCTCGATCGTCCTGGTGAACGACTCCGACGGTCCCGAGATCATTCGGTCGACCGCTGAGGAGCGGCAGCACCGGCTGACCCAACTGATCGCCGCACTCCGCCTCTTCTCGCGGTGGGGCTACGACGAGGGCGAGGGTTTCGCCGGGCACTTCGCGGTCCGCGACCCCGAGGTGACGAACGCGTTCTGGGTCAACCCCGTCGGGGTCCATCTGTCGATGGTCGACGTCGACGACCTCGTCCTGCTCGACTACGAGGGCAATGTGCTGGTGGGACACCACCCGGTGAACATTGGCGCCCTGGTGCTGCACTCCAGCGTGCAGGCCGCGCGGCCGGACGTGGTGGCCTCCTCGCACTTCCATTCGCCGTACGGGCGCATCTGGGCGAGCACCGGGAGGGTTCTCCCGATCACCAGCCAGGACACCTGCGCGTTCTACCAGGACCAGGCGGTGGACCACGAGTTCGGCGGTCTGCCCCACACGTTCGAGGACGGCCGGGCCACGGCCGAGGCGCTCGGCGGGTTCAACAACCTGATCCTCAAGTACCACGGCCTGCTCACCGTCGGTGCTTCGGTCGAGGCGGCGGCCTGGCGCTACCTGACCCTGGAGAGGGCGTGCAAGGCGCAGGTGCTGTCGGCGGGGCTCGGGCCGCTGGAACCGATCCCGCACGACGTCGCCCTCAAGACGCAGCGTTATGTCGCGTCCGAGGACAGCGCGCGCGAGCAGTTCAAGCCGCTCTACGACTTCATCGAGCACGTCGACGGGGTGTGGACCACCGAAGCCTCCCGCATGCCCGTGGTGCCCGTGCCCAGCGCGGTCTGACACCCCGGCCGACCCGATCCCCGCCGGCGTCAGCACCCCGTCCCCGCACCGGAGTTCACCCGTCTCAGGAGGACCGTTGAAAGCGCAGCTCACACGGCCGGAACTGGATGCCCTGCCGTCCTACCTGCCAAGCCCCATCCCGCTCGACAGCAGCGGCGCCCCGCAGGCACCCGACGCCGCGAGACTCGCGCTCAACGAGCTTCCCTTCGGCCCGCTGCCCGGTGTCGTGGAGGCCGTCGTCGCCGCCGCCGGGGACACCAACCGCTACCCGGACATGGCGGCCGTGGCCCTGCGCAACGCCCTGGCCCACCACCACGGTGTGACGTCGGACCGGATCGTGACCGGTTTCGGCTCCGTCTACCTCCTCGAACTCCTGTTGAAGGCGGTGTGCGAGCCCGGCCAGGAGTTCGTCTTCCCCTGGCGCTCCTACGAGGCGTATCCGGTCGCCGCGGTCGGCGGTCACGTACGCCCCGTGCAGGTGCCCTGCACCGACGACTTCCGCCAGGACCTCGACGCGATGTCGGCGGCGATCACCGCCGACACCCGCGTGGTGCTCATCTGCAACCCCAACAACCCCACCAGCACCGCCGTCACCCGCGCGGAGCTCACGAAGTTCATCGACTCGGTCCCCGAATCGGTACTGGTGGTCCTGGACGAGGCGTACGGCGACTTCGTCACCGACCCCGACGTCCCGGACGGGCTCGTCGAGTACGGCCACCGGCGCAACGTGGTCGTCCTGCGCACCATGTCGAAGGCCTGGGGCCTGGCCGGCGTACGTCTGGGATGGCTGGCCGCCGCCCCGGAAGTGGCCACCGCCATGCGCAAGTTGCTCGCCCCCTTCGCGACGAGCACCTTCGCCGAGGCCGCCGCGCTCGCCGCCCTCGAACAGGAGAAGGAGGCGCGCCGCCGTGTCGACTTCGTCACCGCGGAACGCGCCCGGATGTACCCGGTGCTGAAGGCGCTCGTGCCCCGGACCCCGGTGTCCCACGCGAACTTCTTCTGGCTCCCCATGGCCGAGCCGGCCGCCTTCGCGGCGCACTGCAAGGCGGGCGGGGTCCTCATCCGGGACTTCCCCGAGGCCGCCCGTGTCACCGTGGGAACCGCGGCGGAGAACGACCGGTTCCTCGAAGTGGCGGCCACGGCGGGCACGTTGCTGTCAGCGGGGACCGACTAGTGTTCCTTCCTCTCGATTCCGACGGCCATCTGGTCAATCTCGCCGACGCCGAAAAGGTGGGCCCGCAATGGCGCCCCCTCATCGAGAGTCTGGTGAACGAATGCCAGTCGCGCTACGAGGACCTCGCCAGCGTTTATCTCAGGGGTTCGGTGGCCACCGGAACCGCCCAGTGGGGCCGCTCGGACCTCGACCTGATAGCCGTGACGTACCAGGAGCGCGGTTTCGACCGGCCGTGGATACGGCAGGCCGTGGAACGCACCCTCAGCCGGCACTCGGTCGTCGTCGACATCGATCTCGCCATCACGTCCGCGACGGCCGTACTCACCGACCGGAAAAGTGGCTTCTACATCAAAACGCAGTCGGCCCTGGTGTACGGGGAGGACTTCGCGCCGCGGATCGCCCCGTACCGGATAGACGCGGAAGCCTTCAGCCATTTGTTCAATCTTGAACTTGACCTCAAAACGGTCACGAGCGCCATGTCCGGCGCCTCCGAAGCCCTCACCCGGACGCTCATCATGCGCCTCGTGAAACGCGTGCTCCGCGCCTGCCTCGAACTGGTCGCCGAGCGGCATCAGACATACACGCGCGACCCGGAAATGTGCTGCGAGGTATTCGAGAAGTACCACCCCGAAATGGCGGGCGCCGCACGGAACGTACTCGGCCTCATGACCGGGTTCACCGATCCCGACGACGCGATCGAATCCATCGAGTCGTTGATCCGGTGGATCGCCGTCGAGAGGTCGCGGATCTATCCCCTGGAACTGCCGAAGATCGCTTTCATCGACGACCTGGGGATCTGACGGGCGGCGGCCGACGGGGTGGTGCGGGCGCGCCGGCCCGGCGGGGCGAGCCGCCCTTCACCGGTCACCACCTCGGCCGGCCGGGCCGACGTACACCCGCAGGCCGCCCATCCGGTGCGGGACCCAGGACCGGGCGTAGCCGGGCAGTCGGCCGCCCGGTGCCACGAGCACGGCTGTCGGCAGCCGCTCGGCGGTCCGCCGGAGTCCGGACGTCGTGGTGTTGGCGTCGTGGCCGCCGGCCGCCGCGGAGGAGCAGCCCGCGTAGAAGGCGATCGGGACGTACTCCTTGCCGGTGACGAGGCACGGCGGGCGGACGCCCAGCCGGTGCAGCCCGTCGGCGACGGCGGCCCACTCCTGCCGGGCCGCCGTGGTGCGGCGCACGGTGTTGTGCAGCACCACGAGTTGCGCGGTCAGGTGCCCGGCCAGTACGAGGACCAGCAGCGTCACGGTCAGCGGCCGGCCCGCCCGCCCGGGCGCCCGCACCGCGCGCACCACGAGTCCGGCGACCGGGACGGCCAGCAGCGCGTAGGCGGGCATCAGGAAGCGGGGTGCCGCGTAGCCGATCAGGAAGAGGTACGGGAAGGCCGCCGACGCGGCACAGGCCAGCGGTACGAGCGTGACGGCCGGGCGCCCCGCACGGACGGCGCCCCTGACCGCGAGAGCGGCGAGCACCGGCAGAGCCAGCCACCACAGCGTCTCCGCGACGGGGGGCACCGCACCGGCGCACGGCCGGCACAGGGTGCGCCCGCCCAGCGCGCGCAGCTGGTCCACCACCGCGACGTTCCAGCCGAGGCCGCCCTGGATACGGGACGCGTCGGCCAGGCGCTGCGCGAGCCCTCCGTAGGCGGCGTACGCCTCGATCACCCACTCGACCGCCCCGGCCGCGAGACCGCCGCCCAGGGCCACCAGCAGGGCCGGGCGGCGCCACTGCCGTACGCACGCCACCAGGACGAGCAGCGGCAGGACCGCCCACACCGCGTCCATGGGACGCATCCAGGCCATCAGGGCCGCGCTCAGGCCCACGCCCCACAGGGCCGCGCGGTCGGAGCGGTCCGCCCCGGCGCGCAGGAAGCAGCCCGTACCGGCCAGGGCGCCGACGGCGACCCAGTAGTTGGGCATGGCCTGAGGGCCGTAGAAGAGCGTCACCCACAGGGTGGCGAACAGGGCGCCCGCCGTCGCGAGCACCCGGGCGGGAAGGACGCCCCGCCAGGCACGGAGCGCGAGGAAGAGTCCGAGGCCGGACAGCACGGCCAGGTAGACCCGCAGCAGCGCGGTCGACGACGACCAGGCGGCGACCGGCGCCACCAGCAGCGGAACGCCGCGGGCCCGCGGGGCGCTGAAGAACGAGGCGGGGGCGTGGGAGGCGACCTGGCTGACGTACACCGACTCGTCCCAGCCGAGCCCCATCCCCGGCCGTACGAGAAGGAGTTGGGCCAGCGTGAACGCACCGGCCACGGCGGCGACCGCCACCTCGCCCCGGGGCCTGCGGGACCAGCGTGACCGCTCGGTCCACCGGAACCGGTTGGCCCACCGGGCGGAACGGGCGGAACGGGCGGGACGGGCGGGACGGGCGGGACGGACAGCGGTCGGCGGGACGGTGTCGGCCGACGGGGCCTTGACCGTCCCTTCCTGCGGGACCAGGCCACTCCCCCCGCCCGATGCGACCCGCGCGCCGTCCGTGGTCTGCGGACCCTTGCTCATCGCACTCCTCTTGACCCTGCGGGCTGAACGACCCAGCCCGCCTCCGCCCGAGAATCCCCCACCCGCCGTGAGGTTTCAGCCGTGGCCGACGCGGGTCCGCGGTGATGAGCCGAAAGGCGTAACGCCGCCCCGCGTGCCCCAGGTGCGGGTCGACAGGGCCACCAGGTATCCGTCCGGATCCCGCACGGTCGCGCCCCAGGTGTCCCCGCAGGGGTTGTGGGCCGGGACGCGCTCGCCGCCGTACTGGAACACAGCCCGTGGGTGATCAGACGCCCATCGGGCGCTGGTCCTGGGTACTCGGGCCTACTTCCCCCACGGCCCCGAACAGAGTCCAAGATCCCCAGCAACGCGCATCCCCGGAACATCCAGCACGCCACCCGCTACACTGACGGCGGTGAACCGGCCCTCACCGGCCGATCGCCAACCTGTCCGAAGCGTGTCAGGAACGGTCTCGCGTGCGGAACCGTTTAGGCACATGTACCGACAGATCCCCGCCTTCGTAGCTCAGGGGATAGAGCACCACTCTCCTAAAGTGGGTGTCGCAGGTTCGAATCCTGCCGGGGGCACAGCACGAAGGGCCAGTTCGGAGGCGTGATCCTCCCGAACTGGCCTTTCTCATGATCACGGCCGTGCCACCCGCGCGCCACTACGGCCCGGCCGGAGTCGCCAGGCCGGCCTTCGTGGGCCGCCTGTCCTCGCATGAAGTCACTTGACGATGACGGCCTGCGGCCACCGTGGGACGGTCCCTCGCGGGGGAAGCGCGTCGAAACTCCGTACCAACCTGGTACCGACGCCCAAAGGGCAGAGGTGACGCGGGCGTCCGCACCGGATGATCACTCTGTTCTGTGCACCCGCTTCGACTTCTGAGCGTACTTCGGGGGACCTCATGAACCGCTTCACCCTCCGCACCGGCAGCACTCTGACTGCCGTCGCGCTGATTACCGGCATGGCATCCGCTTGTTCCGACTCCCCTACGCCGTCCAAGGCTTCGCAGTCCGAGAAGGCAGCGAGCTCCGCCGCGGCGCCCACAGCGCAACCGCTCTCCCCGTCCGGCAGGGAGCAGCTGGACAAGGAGGCCCGCGACTTGCTCAACATGGCGGAGCGCCTGGAGTCGGGCGAGGAGGGTTTGGTCTCGTCCGGTTCCCTCGCGGTGCCCGGGGAGAGTCTGGACACGACCATCAAGTCCGGCACGGCCCTGCGAGTGGAGGTGGCGTGCGCGGGGGAGGGCACGGTCACCTTCACGGTCGTCTCGGGCACCGCCAGGACAGCTGAGCGCGTCGACTGCACGCAGCCGATGACGAACGGGTTCGACTTCACCACGGCCGGGCCGAGTCTCGCGATCCAGGCGGACTCCGCCGAGGAAGACAGGGTGGGCACCGCCTACATAATGAGCCGCATCTCCTGACTGTTCCGGCTGACGGCCCTTGTCGCCCTGGTCCCGACGCCGGCAGGGGCCACTGCGGACAGACGTCGAAGCCGGCAGCATCCTGCACCCTCCGACGGAAGCCCGCCGCACGGGCGGGGCAAGTGAGGAGCTGGAGCGGTTCGTCGAGCCAGAGCCGGCTGAACCGGCGTCCGCGTCCCACCCGTCGCGCCGGCCCTGTCGGCCTGAGCGGCGGGCAGGCCCAGCGACATCACTGCTCCGTGTTCAGCCGCGCATACACGAACATGTCGCGTCGGTCGGTCCCCACCTGCTGCCAGCCCCGCAGCAGCCCCTCACATTGGAACCCCGCCCGCTCGGCAGTGCGCACGGAACCCGTGTTCCACGGCTCGACATACAGCTCGAGCCGAGGAATCCGCAAGGTGCTCAAGGCCCAGTCGGCGACGGCGCCGACCGAGGCTACGGCCGCCCCCTGCCCACGCGCCGACTCGACGACCCAGTAGCCCAACGATGCCCGGCCCTGCCCCAGGTCCTTCAGCCACAGCCCCACGTTCCCGACCGGCCGGCCATCAGCGCCCACGATGACAAACGGATACCCGGTCCCCGCGATCGCCCGACCCCACTGCCGCTCGACGAACGCGACAGCTGCCGACTCCGAGCAGGGCGAGGGCACCGTCGTGATCAGCGGGATGTAGTCGTCCTCGGACGCTTCGCGGACAAGCTGAAGATCCGAAAGGCGCCACGGCCGAAGACTGAACCCCGCACCAGCTGCGAGTTCGGGCACGTCAAGTGGTTGCTCCATCCACCCATCCTGCCCGCCGACCTCCCATCGCTGTTGAGAATCGTCGACAAAAGTGTCGGTCAGAGCGGGTAAAGCAGCATCAGGACCTCGTCCCGGGTGTCGTCGGACGCGAAGCGTAGGGCGCTGGGCCAGCGGCCCACCTCCCGCCACCCAAGACGGCCATAGAAGTCCTCCAGCCCCGCTCTGCCCCGGGCCGCGAGACGCAGTTGTTCAAGCCCGAGCTCGTCACGGGCAACTCTCCGCAGCTCCCGCATCAGAGCGGAGCCGACACCACGGCCGCGGAAGTCCGGATGGGTCTGGAGGTGGTGGACCGACCCCCAGTGCGCGACGAGACGGAAGGGATCACACCTGAGGACGACCCATCCGGCAAGGTCTTCCCCGAACCTGGCCACGAGAAGACGGCTGCGCGTCAGGTCGAGATGTCCGAGAAGTTCGTCTACGACTGGCTCGACGTCGTTCTCGCAGACGGGCGGGAAGGGGAACCCCGCTGCCCCGCCCGTGTTCGTCACCGCAATCCAGCAGTCGACGAGCTGACGTCTCAGGTCGGAAGAGACCTCGTGCATCTCTGTGATCCGTGTGAGAGCGGGCATGATCTTCTGCTTCATGCGCAGGAGCGTCGCAGGTGATGCTGACATCGGCGGGCGGTCGGCGGAAGCGCGTCGAGCACCTGGTGCAACATCGACGGTGACGCCCGCCGAACCGTGCACTCCGGGTCGCCCGGCGGATGCGCGTGCGCGTCATGGCGAGCGCCGGAGGCGGAGTGCCCTTCGGCGATGACGATCGCGTTGCCGCTGATCGTCCGGTCGCAGTCGACGCAGTAGCGGGGGAAGGTCACCGGCGGGCCTTTCGCCAGAAGCGGCCGAGGCGTACCGAGATGGGGCAGGCCGCGCTGACCCGGCAGGTCGCGCACGTCGCGGTGTGCGCCAGCCACGCGCGGTACGCCTGCTCCCCAGCGGAGGGCCGCTCGGTGGGGCTCGTCATCGGGCAACCACCTCCGTCCCGGCCTCGGGCAGGAGTCGGTAGAGGGCGGGTACTCCGTGCTGCTCGGCACAGGCGGCGTGCGCGTACACCGTCGTGCCCGAACCGACGCTCATGGCGTGCATGCGCACGCAGATGTCGAGCGGCCACCTATCAGCTCCCGCTTGCCATCGGTCACGCACGACTCGTGCCGACTGCCACCAGTCCGGAATCCGGACCGGTGGGCGACGCCGACCGGTCCGGGAACGAGACCCCTGAGCGCCCGCAGGGGTCCGGAACCCGGACCGGTACGGAAGGGGCCGGGGGTCCGGAATCCGGACCGGAGGGGTCCGAGAACGAGACCCCAAAAGGTCCGGAATCCGAACCCCTCAACCAGACCACTCCCACCAGGAGTGAAAGCAAGCAAGCTGGAGCGCCCGCACTCGACGGCCTCGGCCCCGGGATCCCCACCGGAGCCCGCCCGTTGGTCGACGCGCTCACCACCGCCGGAGTGCTCGTACGCTGGAGCCTCGCGGCCTCCGATTGGTCCGTGGTCGAAGCCCTGATCGAGCGGACCGGAGTCCAGGCCCTCGCCGCCTTCGCCCTGAGGCAGGCGGCCGCCCGTGACATCAGCTTCGCGAAGTACTTCCTGCCCGGCTGGCGGGAGTTACCTCCGCTGCCCGCACCCGGCGCCGTACGCCCCGCAGTGCCCGCGCAGCCGGTGAGGCCAACGCAGCCCGTCCGCTACTCCGCGCCCGCTCCCGGCGGCTGGCGGCCGTACACCAACCCGGTCGACCCGTCCGTGTACGAGAGCGGATTCTGATCGTGGAGCCCACCACCATCGGCGTCCTCGGCCCGTCCGCCCTCGCCCACATCATGGGCGGCATCGCCGAGAAGCAGCGCCAGGGCGTCGGGCCCGGCCCCGTCGCAGACGGGCACGTACCCGACGAGCCCGGCCACCCCGAGTACCACCACCGCCGCCGCGCCGCGTGGGCGCTCGGCCGCTGGCAGACCGCGACGCCGCCCCGCTACCGGCGGGCCGACGCAACCCTCCCCGCCGTCCGGCAGTGGGCGGACGCCGTGGCCGCCGACCCGGAGTCCGCCGGGTCGCTGCTCCTCACCGGTACGACCGGCACCGGCAAGACGTACGAGGCGTACGGCGCGCTCCGTCGTATCGCCGAAGCCGGTCCGCGTACGTACGAGGTCATCGCGATCACCGCCGCCGACCTGTACGGCCGTCTGCGCCCCAAGGGCTCGGAGCGGGGAGCGGAGGAGGAGCTGCGCCGTCTCTGCCGGGTCCCGCTGCTGCTCCTGGACGACCTCGGGTCCGCGAAGGCCAGCGAGTGGACGGAGGAGGTGACGTACCGACTGGTCAACGAGCGGTACAACGCCTGCCGGCCCAGCCTCTACACCAGCAACCTGCCCGCCCGGCCGCCCCTGGACGAACAGGGCCGCCCCACCGGCCCCGACCTCACCACCGCCCTCGGCGAGCGGATCGTGTCGCGGCTCTCCGAGGACACACGGATCGTCGCGATGACGGGGACCGACCGGCGCCGGGCCACCGGCCGGTGACGGGCCACCGGGTGCCCTCTGGAGGGGAGTTGGCGCCCCGGGAACAACCAGCGAAGGCCCACACCTGCCCTCCGCCCAGGGGAAGTCGCCCCCGGACGCCGAGCCCAGCAAGACGGCGGCCGGACGACAGCCGGACGACAGCCGGGCTCTTCGAGATCCGCGCCCCCTCCCCCTCGGCCGCCTACGAAGTCCGTACGTCTCCACGCGACTTGGGGAAGGCGGCGCGCAGTGCGGAGCCCCGGGTGAGGAACGCGACCCGGATGACGGGCAGCATGCAGACGACCTGCGTCGCCGCGTACCAGGGCGGGCAGACACCCGGGATCAGGTCGACCCCGACGATCGCGACCGGCATGACGACGGCGAGGGTGCTCACGCGCTCGAAGGACCGTTTCGATCCCCGGGAAGCGGAGACGGCCATCCCGTGGATCAGGACGGCGACCGCGGGCAGCAGGACGGCCCGGACCCACATGAAAGTGTTCACCGTATGCCCGCCGGCCGCCACCGCGACGACCGCCAGGAGGGCGGCGGCGCCGAGTACGCCGTAGATCTTGACGTAGGTCTTCGCCGCGTCGAAGGCGGCCCGGGTACGGGGGCTGTCGAGGAGCGCCGCCCCAGTCGTGTCCTTGTTGGTTTCCATGCTCACCGACGCTAGGAAGCGCCGGGCCGGCGCGGTATCGGTCTGGCCCCACGGGTGGGTGGGGCCAGCCCCACTCCTCGGTCGGCCAGGGTGGTGGCGGGCTCCGCGCGGTGCACAGTGGGAAGCCGAACGGGAAGCACCGGAGGACGGAAGGCGAAGGAAGATCCATGAGGGAGCTGGGGTCGTGGTCGGCGCGCGTCGGCGTGGGGTTCGTACGGGCGTGCGCCGTGGCGGTCGTCAGCATGCTGGTACCGGCCGTGTGGGCCGGGGCCGTGGCGCTGGGGATCTGGTGGGGGGCGGGAAACCCGTGGTCGTGGGTCGCTCCGGTCGTGCTGGTGTGCGGGGGCACGCTCGCCCTGTCCCGCCCGGTCTGCCGGATGGTCCGCTTCCTCGTCGCGAGGTGGACGGCCACCGTCGTCCCCGCCGGATACCGGCAGGCCGGGCCGGTGACGCGGATGTCCACCGGGTACTGGTGGAACGGCTTCGGCTACGAGCGCACCCGCCGCGACGCCCTCCTGGATCAGAGGTGGCGGGTCCGGTGGAAGGACCCCGCCAACTGGCGCGACCTGCGGTTCACAGTGGTCGCGCCGTTCACCGCCGGTCTGGTCGCGTCCCTCCCGCCGGCCGGGCTCGCCGTGACGGTTCTCGGGCTCGGCCGGCCGGAGCCCGCCGCGCGCGTCGTCGGGGCACTCGGCCTGGTCGTGGCCGTCGTCGGCGCCCCGTACGCCTGGCGGGTTCTCGCGCCCGTGGCCGTCCGCTTCCTGCGTCCGTCACCCGCGATGGTGATGGCGGACCGGGTGGCCGAACTGACCACTCAGCGCGCTGACGTGACGGTCGTTCAGGCCGCCGAGATCCGCCGGATCGAGCGAGACCTGCACGACGGGGCGCAGGCCCGCCTGGTCGGGCTCGGGCTCTCTCTGGCGACTGCGGAGAAGCTGATGGAAACCGACCCCGAGCAGGCCAAGGCCCTGATGCGGGAAGCGCGGGCCGGTGCCACCGCGTCGCTGGCCGAGCTCCGCGAACTGGTCCGGGGAATCAACCCGCCCGTACTGAACGACCGAGGGCTCGTCGACGCCGTTCGCGCGCTCGCCCTGGACAGCCCGCTCGAAACGGTTGTCGGCGCGGACCTCCGCATCAGCCTGGATCCGCCGATCGAGTCCGCCCTGTACTTCGGCGTCGCCGAGTTGCTGACCAACTCGGTCAAGCACGCCCGCGCGACCCGGGCCCGGATCTCCGTCGTCCAGGAGGACACCACCGTCGTCATCGATGTCGAGGACAATGGCCGCGGTGGGGCCGTCCTGCGGGCCGACGGCGGACTCGCGGGGCTGCGCCGCCGTCTCGCGGTCTTCGACGGATCCCTGGAGATCACCAGTCCGGAAGGCGGCCCGACCCGGGTGAGGATGATGGTGCCGTGCGTATCGTCGTAGCCGAAGACCTCTACCTCCTGCGTGACGGGATGGTCCGCCTCATCGAGGCATACGGACACCAGGTGGTGGCGACCGCGGCCACCGGACCCGAGACGTTGCACGCGCTGCTGACATGGCGGCCGGATGTCGCCGTCGTCGACGTCCGCATGCCACCGACCCAGTCGGACGAGGGCCTGCGGGCCGCTCTTGCCGCCCGCCGCGAACTGCCCGGACTGCCGGTCCTCATCCTGTCCCAGTACGTCGAGCAGTTGTACGCCCGCGAGCTCCTGGCCGACGGCGCCGGTGGCATCGGCTACTTCCTCAAGGAGAGCGTCTTCGACGCCGATCAGTTCGTCGACGCCCTGGAACGCGTCGCCGCCGGCGGGACCGCCATGGACCCGTCCGTCATCGCCAAGCTGCTGGCGGGCGGCTCCTCGCATCGACGGCTCGAAGGGCTCACCGAACGCGAACACTCCGTGCTCGGCCTCATGGCCGAAGGGCTGTCCAACCAGGCCATCGGCCAACGGCTCTTCCTCAGCGAAGGCGCCATCAGCAAGTACACGACCTCCCTGTTCGGCAAACTCGGTATCACCGACGACGGCACCGGCAACCGCCGCGTCCTCGCAGTCCTCGCCTACCTGAACAGCCCCTGACGCCCGCCCCTCGGCACCACTGCCTCCACCACCGCACCCGGACGGCCGACCGGCGCACCGCACCGTCACATCCCGACCCGCAAGCCCGTTGCCTCCGCCATCAGTTCGCCGATCACACGGCGCGCGTTGCTCGCCATCACCGGGTTCGTCTCGCGGTAGTGGGCGAGTTCGGGGAGGGCGACGGAGAGGGCCCAGCCGCGCGCCCGCCGCCAGGTCGCGTCGTCGGCGTCCAGGGCGGTACGGAACCGGGGGCGGGCTCCGGCGGGGAGCAGGTACCAGGCAGCCATCAGGTCGAGCGCCGGGTCGGCGAGGCCCATGCAGCCGAAGTCGATGACGGCACCCAAGCGGCCTTCCCTGATGAGGATGTTGCCCGGCTGGAGGTCTCCGTGGGACCAGACCCCCGGTCCGTCCGGTGCGGGGGCGGACAGTGCCGCCTCCCACACGGCGAGAGCCCTCTCCCTGCCCGCCTCGCCCAGAACCTCGCGGAGGGCGTCGATCGTCCGACGGGTGTCGGCGTCCCGGGCCGCGAGCGCTTCGCTGCGGTACGCGGGCGGGGCTCCGGCCCGGTCGACCCGGCGCAGAGCGGTGATGAACTGGGCAAGGTCCGGCGCCAGTTCGTTGCCGTCCGGGAGCGAGCCGGCGACACCGTCAGCCTGTTCACCATGGCCCACCCCCAACCACCTTGTCAGCGGCTCGCCTTCGAGCCAGCGGCACACCGACCAGGCCCAGATGTACCCCTCCCCCGGCACACCCTGGGCGAGTGGGGCGGGGATCGGGACCGGGAGGTGGGCGGCCAGGCGGGGCAGCCAGTGGTGCTCCTTCTCCACGTCCCGTGCGCCGCTCTCGGCGAGCGGGAGCCGTACCGCCATCGCTCCCCCGAGCCGGTAGATGGCGTTCACCGTGCCGTGGGAGCCGGTCCGGCTGACGGGGAGCCCCGCCCACTGCGGGAACTGCGCGGCGACCAGGGCCCTTACAAGATCTTCGTCGGAGAGCATGAGCCGATCGAATCGGCTGGGCGGGGCCGCCGCAACCGCTTTCCGCGCCGGGCCGTCACCGGGCCCCGCCGGGCCCGCGTCGACCGCTCGGACCCCCCGCCACCTGCGTCAGCGCATCTCCTCCGGGCACGGGGTGCCGGGGCTGAAACGGTACGGCGCGGCCAGCCGGTAGACGCCCGCCTTGGGGGCGACGAGTTCGGTCCACTGGTCGCCGTGGGTCTCCTCGTCGACCTTCAGGAGGCACCCGTTGACGTTGTCGAAGGTCTTGGGGGCGTTCTCGTCCGCCTTGGTGCGCTCCTTGGACTCCGCCGTCTCCTCGGGGCGGTCCAGGCCCTTGCCCTCCTCGTCCACGAGGGAGAGCCAGCGGGTGTAGGGCACCCGGATGAGGACGCGGCCGGCCGTGGAGACCCGGAGGGTGATCTCGTCGGCCTCCGCGTTCAGGACGGTGGCGGGCGGGTCTGCGAGCGGGGTCGGATCCTCGACGCGGTACAGCTTCCAGTTGGCGTCGGCCCAGATCTGCTTCAGGTACGGCAGGCCGTCGCCGACCAGGGTCGCCTCCTGGGCGGCCCCGCTGTCCGGGTTGCCCTTGGGCAGCACCACGTAGTGGACGGCCCAGCGGTCGAGCCACTCGCGGTAGTTCGTCCCGTCGAGGGTGTCGTCGTAGAAGAGCGGGTTGCGCTTCATGTCGGCCTGGCGGTTCCAGCCCCGGGCGAGGTTGACGTACGGCGCCAGGGCGGAGGCCTCGCGGTGGCTGCTCGCGGGGACCACCTCGATCCGGCCCCTCGTCGCGTCGGCCACCTGGAGCTGGTTGACCAGCGGCGCCAGCTCGCGCGCCCAGGAGGCGGTCGGCGCGGTCCGGACGATGTCGGCGACGCTCTTGAAGCCGATCCAGACGTTGAGGCCGACGATGGCGATCACCAGGGCGTACCAGCGGCGGGTGCGCGGCGCGGTGAACGGCAGCGCGGCCAGCAGCACGACACCGGCGAAGAGCATCGCCATGCGCGTGATGTTGGAGCCGATCTGGGAGTCCACGAAGTAGGTGGCGAGCGTGCCGAGACCGTAGAGGGCGGACGCCGTGCGGACCGTCTTCCACTCGCGGGGCACGAGCACGAAGACGAACACCGCGAAGACGAACGGCATCGACAGCGTGCCCACCGACATCGGCTGGGTGCCGGAGAACGGGAACAGCCATGAGGACAGCCCGACCACCACCACCGGCGGCAGCCCGATGGCGTACGCGCCGGGGCGCCGCTTGTGCAGGAAGAGCGCGGCGGCCACCACGCCCAGGAAGAGACCCGCGACCGGGCTGGAGGCGGTGGCGAGGCCGGCGAGCGGCGCGGCGACGCCCGCCTTCGCCCAGCGGCGGTACCGCCAGCGGTACGGCCAGCAGAAGACGGCGGCGACGGCCCCGACCGCGAACATCATGCCGAGCCCGAACGTCACCCGGCCCGACAGCGCGTTGCACAGGTACGCGAAGACCCCGGCGAGCGAGCAGGCGAGCGGGTTCCGCACGGCCTTGACCCGTACCAGGATCATCGCGGTCAGCCCGGCGGAGACGGTGCCCGCGAGCATCATCGTCGACCGGACGCCGATCACGGACATCAGGTACGGCGAGACCACGCTGTACGAGACGGGGTGCATGCCCCCGTACCAGGCGAGGTTGTACGCGGTTCCGGGGTGCTGGCCGACGAACTCGGCCCAGGCGTCCTGCGCCGCGATGTCGCCGCCGCTGTTGGCGAAGAAGAAGAACCAGAGGACGTGGGTGACGGCCGCGGCGGCCGTCGCGATCGTCACGGGGTGGCGGGTCAGCCGGTGCAGCAGCGTCCGGGGCCGGTGCGGCGGCTCGGCCTGCGTCACCGGCGCGGTCCGCGTCGCCGGCTTCTGCGGCTGCGTTTCGTGGTCGGCGCGCGGTTCGGGTTCCGGGGTGCGCTGGGTCGGCACGAGGCCCACGACGGCCGGGTCGCCGGCGTCCACCGGAATCGTCGAACCGCCGGTCCCGTGGCCCTCGGGCTGCCCGGGTGTCCGGTCTCTCTCGCTGTCCGCCTCGCGGCCGGGTCTCGGCTCCGCGGTGGTCACTACGGTTCTCCCCGTCGTCCGCCGGCCCGGTGCGTCCCCCGGCGACCGCCGTTCGGCATTCCGGCTGCTGTTCGTCTGCTCGTCTGTTCGGTCTGTTCCGGGACGCTAACACGTACCAAGCGGACAGAAGGGGGACGGGGGGCACCGGATCGGTACCCCCCGCCCGCTCGCCCCGAGGCTTGTCCGAGGCTTCCCTCGGTCTTCTCCCGGGCTTCCCGCCGCCTTCTCGCAGGCCGGACCGGTCGTCAGCCGATCCGGGACAGCTTGGCCCCGAATCCGGGCTCGTTCAGGTCCTGCTCCAGGGCGACCGGAACCTTGACCTGGCTGGTGCCCTCGCCGACCGTCAGCGTGCCGACCTCGGTACCCGCCTTCGCCTCGTGCGGGACGGTCCTGCCATCGTCGGTGAGCTCCAGCTTCACCGTGAGACCGCCCCAGCCGACCGCCTTGACGTCCTTGGTGGCGACGACCGGGGTGCTGGTGCCGAGCCCGTCGTCCACGACCCCGACGACCTGGCCCTTCTTCACGATCGTGGCGCCCTTGAGGGCGTCCTCGGTGGCCAGCATGACCGTCTTGCTGACCCGGTTGACCTCGTCGATGATCGACTGGCTGTCGTACTGGCCGAGGATCGCGCCGACGATCAGCTGGTCGGTCCCGTCGATCATCTTGTGGGCCGCGAAGAGCAGGTTGCCGCCCGCCTTCGTGGTCGAGCCGGTCTTGATGCCGAGCGCCCCGTTGAAGGGGACCAGGTGGTTGTAGTTGGGCCAGAGCTTGCCCTTGGGGTCGGTCCAGCTCGGCAGGATGGTGATCTCCATCAGCGCCGGGATCTCGACGAGCTTCTCCCCGAGCTTCACCAGGTCCTCGGCGGTGCTCACGGTGGTGGCGTTGAGGCCGGAGGGGTCGGTGTACGTGGTGTTCGTCATCCCGAGCTCCTTGGCGGTGGCGTTCATCTTCTCGACGAACGCCTTCTCCGAGCCCGCGTCCCACCGTGCCAGCAGCCGCGCGATGTTGTTGGCGGAGGGGATCATGATCGCGGAGAGGGCGTCACGCTCAGTCAGCACGTCGCCCTCCTTGACGGTGTCGAGCGTGGACTCGCCCTCGGAGGAGAGCTTGCCGTCGGACTCGCCCTTCGCGTCGACCTTGATCGACGCCCCGTCCTCACCCTTCTTCATCGGGTGGTCCTTGAGCACGATGTACGCGGTCATGGCCTTCGCCACACTCGCGATCGGCACCGGCTTCTGCTTCCCGAACGAGCCGACCGTACCCAGGCCGGTCGCCGCCATGTAGCCCTGGCCCTGGGACGGCCACGACAGGTCGGGGGCGGCCCCGTCGAACGTGTAGGTCGGCGTCGTGGTCACCGAGAGCGTCGGGTCCGGCAGCGGCCTGACCATCTGTGCGACTGCAAAGATGATCAGCACGAGCAGGACGAGCGGCGTCCAGATCTTGACCCGCCGCACCGCCGTACGCACCGGGGTCTGCGGCGGCGGCGGAGTGTTCGTCAGCTCGGCGAGCAGGTCCAGCGGCGGCTTCGGCGGCAGCGGCAGCGACCGGGTCCGGTCGGGCTCCCCCGTGGCGGACGCGGTGGGCGTGGCGGGCGTCCCGAGGGCCGGCGTCACCGTGGGCCCGACGACCGGGCCCTGCGGCTCGGGACGACGCGGCGCGGGCGCGGCCCGTACGTCGTCCGAGCGCAGCGGTACGAAGGTGCTGGTGCGCTCCGCCTCGCTCTCGGACTCCGGCTTCCCGCCCTTGGCGGCCTTCGCGTCGCCCGGGGTCTTCGCGTCGCTCGCTGCCGGCTTCGTGTCCGGCTGGGTGTCCTGCTTGGTGTCCCGCTTGGTGTCCTGCTTGGCCGACGCCTCGCGCTTCGGGATCTTCAGCGCGGTCGTGGGCTGGTCGATCCGGGGGCGGACCGACTTGAACACGGCGGTGGGCTGGTCGATACCGGTGTCGTCGGCGTCGGCACTGTCGGCATCGCCGCTGTCGCCATCGCCGTCCACGTCGGCGTCGGCTTCGGAGTCGGCGGCCGCGTCGGCCTCCGCCTCGGCGGGCCTGTCGGCGGGCTCGTCGGCGCGCTTGTCGGCGGGCCCGTCGGCCGTACCGGAAGCACCGGAGCCCTTGGCTGCCGACGCCGGTTCGGTGGGCGCGGCCTCCTCACGGGTACGGGGCACCTTGGCGCCGGCCGTGTCCGCGCCGGGCTTCCCGTCCTCCGAGGGCCCGGGCTTCTCGTCCTCCGTGGCGTCCGCCGACTCCGCCGCTTCCGCGGACTCCGTGGCCTCGGCCGGCTTCTCGGCCGCGGCGGGGCTGTCGCCCTCGGAGACCCAGGCGGCGACCGCGCGGCGCAGCCGCTTGTCGCCGTCACTTTCGACCGTTTCGCTCCGAGCTGTCTCGCTCTCGGCCGCTTCGTCCTCGGCCGTTTCGCTCTCGGCCGCCTCGTCGTCCTCGGCGTCCGCGTCGGCGGCCGGGGCGCTCGTGGGGCGCTCCTGCGCGCCGGAGGCGCCCGAGGGCGTGGAATCGGCCTCCGAGGGCTCTGTGGGCCCTTCAGAGGTCTCTGTCGGCCCGTCCTCGGCCGCGTCGGTGCTCGTGGCGCTCTCGGCGCGCCCGGTGGCGTCCGCCTCGTCCGCGTCCGATGCGTCGGCCGCCTCGTCCGCGTCGTTCGCGCCGTCCGCGTCGTCCGCCGGGGGAACCGGAACGCGGAAGCGGAACACCGCGGTGGCGCTGTCCTCCCGCGAGTCGGCCTCCGGAGCCGCGTCCGTACCCGGCTCCGCGTCCGTACCCGGCTCCGCTTCCGTCCCGGTGCCGGAGGCCGCGTCCGTACCCGGCTCCGCGTCCGCCTCGGAACCGGGAGTGTCGCCCGCCGCGTCTCCGACGGTGTCGTCACTCGGGCCGGCGGGTTCACGGAACACGGAGAGCCTGGGGTCGCGTTCCTCCGGAGCCGCCCCCGAGGACTTCGACCGCTCCGACTTGCCGGGGGACTCGCCCGCCACCAATGCCTCCTCATAGCTGCGGGGACTGCCCCCGCTGTCCGAACCGTGTACCAGTGTCCTGTGTGAACCCTTGCTTCAGCTGCTAGACGAGAACGACATACCTACTGGTTCCCGTACAAAGCTGGCAGGCGCTCTCGACAGACAGTTGTGAGAGGGGTCACCCTGTCACTCATCCACGCGGGGAGGCATGGATGGGCAGGAGCCGCAGAACAATTCCGGAAGAGCTTTTGCTGCTCGCTCTGGACCCGACCACGGGTACCACGGCGCAGCCGCAGTCGCTCGACCTCGGCCTCGCCGGAGCACAGCTAGTGGAGCTGGCTCTGGCAGGACGGATAGCCCCTGACGGGGATCGTATCGCCGTGGTGATGCCACGGCCGACTGGAGATCCGACCCTGGACTCCGCACTGGAACTGCTGCGCAGACGCGGCAGCCCGGTACGGGCGGTCCACTGGATCGGCGGACCCCGACTGGGGCTCCGTCAGGTCTATCTCGCTCATCTGGAGCGGTGCGGCATGGTGCATGCCGTGGCGGGCCAGATGTGCGGAGTGCTGCCGACGACTCGCTACCAGGCGACGGACACGGCAGTCAGCAGGGACATCAGGTCCCGGCTGGACAGTGCGATCCGCACCGGTGTACCGCCGGACCCGCGGACCGCGGCGCTTGCCGCGCTGGCCCACGCGGTCGGACTCGGCAAGCACCTGTACCCGGGGAACGAGGGGCGTTCATCACGCTCCCGCCTCCGGGACCTGATCAGGCACGACCCGATGGGCGGCCTCGTGGCGCATGCCGTGATGGACGTCCAGAGCGGCGCGGGCGCACAGCCCCGCCGCAACCAGCAGGCAGCGGGAGTGCCGTTGCAGCCGCAAGCACGTCGCGGCAGCATGGCGCAGACCGCGGCGAGCTGAACGCAGTGAGCTGAACCGCGGTGCGCCGCGCGGGACATCCGCGCTGCGCACCGTTTCAGAGCCGTGCGGGAGACCGCCCGGACACCGTGCGGGAGACCGCGCGGAGAATCACATACCGCCGTGCCGACGTCCGCGAAGACCCGGTTCGGGAGCCGCACCACACGCGGGGCAGCCGGTCTTCCGGCTGCCCCGCGTGCTTGCGTTCCCCGTTTTCCAGCGAAGCGAGGGCCAAGGGTGGCAATCTGCTGAGAAGTAGATACGCACAGCTACATAGCCGGAGGTGCCGTTTCCGTGCCGTCCACCGTCAATCCCACCGTCAGGCGACGTCGGTTGGGCCAGGAATTGCGCCGCCTGCGCGAGCTCAAGGGCATGACCGCCGAAGAGGTCGCCGACCGCCTGCTGGTCTCCCAGTCGAAGATCAGCCGACTGGAGAACGGCCGTCGTTCCATCAGCCAGCGTGACGTCCGCGACCTCTGCGGGGTCTACGAGGTCGAGGACCACCGCATCGTCGACTCCCTCATGCAGATGGCGAAGGACTCGCGCCAGCAGGGCTGGTGGCACGCGTTCGGCGACATCCCGTACAGCGTCTACATCGGCCTGGAGACCGACGCGGAGTCGCTGCGCGGATACGAGCCCCAGGTCATCCCGGGGCTGCTCCAGACGCGGGCGTACTCCGAGGCGTTGATCACGGGTGCCCTCCCGGAGGCGCCGCCGGCGGACATCGAGAAGCGGGTGAACGTCCGGGCCCGCCGCCAGGACCGGATCAACGATCCCGAACGCCCGTTGCGCCTGTGGGTCGTCATAGACGAATCCGCGCTGCACCGGACGGTCGGCGGCAAGCAGGTGATGATCGAGCAGCTGGAGCACCTGGTGGCCTGCTCGAAGCTGCCGCACGTGACCGTGCAGGTCCTGCCGTTCGACATGGGCGCGCACCCGGGCATCAACGGGCAGTACGCCATCCTGGAGTTCCCGGACACGGCCGATTCCAGCGTGGTCTACATCGAGGGCGTCACCAGCGACCTCTACCTGGAGAAGGCGAACGACGTGCAGCGGTACAGCGTCATGTACGAGCACCTCCGCGCCCAGGCGCTCAACGTGGAGCAGAGCCGCCACTTCATCGGCGAGATCGCGAAGAAGTACACCGACTGACCGGGGGGCGAAACCGGGTCAACACCCCTGCTGGGGAAGGCGCGATCCGGTTGCCCCGCCATAGCGGGTCATGTGCGACATGCAGCGATGTGGCGTGAGGGGCGACGGCACGATACACCGTCGCCACCTCATCGGGTAAGGGTTCATTGGCAATTGCCATCCGGTTGAGTGAACGGCAATTTCAGCCGGGGGAGTTGGCGAGTAGCGTCGATCACGCCAGCTGAAAGCAGTCTGGTGCGAGGCTCACGATCAACTCATCGAAACCGGAGTGAACATGGCTATCATCCAGGGTGCTACGGACATGTGGACCAAGTCCTCGTACTCCGGCGGCAACGGCGCCTGCGTCGAGGTCAAGTCCCCCGTCGCGCTCTCCATCGCGGTCCGCGACTCGAAGGTGACCGAGGGCCCCTCGATCGCCTTCGTGCCCGGCGCGTGGAACGCGTTCGTCCGGGACGTCGCGGAGCGCACGCTCGACGTCTGAGCCCGGTGAATTCCGCCGGCCCGCTCCCGTGCCGCTCATCCGGCCCTCTCGACCGGCCCGCCGTCCTGGCCGAGAGGGCTCGGCAGCACCCGCTCCGTACGGGGTGACCGAGCGGTACGCGCGCATCACCGGTACGCCGCGAGGCGGCCGGGGCCTCTCATCCGCCCCGGCCGCACCGGGCGGCGTACGAACCTCGCCGTACGGCACGAACCGTCGGCGCACTCGGGTGGGAACCGGCCACCGTCCCGGCTCTGCTCCGGCATCGCCGGATGTCGACCGACCAAGTTCCCCCCTCCTCGACCGCACGGGACCCGCATCCCGTGCGGTCTTGCCGTGTGCGCGCCGCACGCGGAGCGGGAGCCCTTTCCCGGGCCCGCACACCCGCGGCGGGACCGCGAGGACGTGACGGCGGTGGCGTTTCCCGGCGGTGCGTTCGCGAACCCGGTTGCCCCGGAGCCCGATGGACGCCCGCCCGCCGCCGATTCCCGTCTCCGCACGGGCCGTTCACCGCGTCGCGCGTCTCGCGTGCGTCGCGCGCATTCGATGTTCCGGACAGCCTGACGAAGTGCCCGCCCATCGTGTGGCCGCCGTCAGGTCCACACAACGCCCCGCAAGGTCAAGAACGAGCAAAATCGTTCGGGTTACTGATTCGCGTTCACACTCATGGACACCGATACCTTGACCGCATACACGCGGAAGCGGTTCAATCCCCCAAGTCCCCGTTACCCGCGCGGGGTACCGCTGAACGGCCGTACTGACGAAGAGCGTTCCCGTTCACAAGGCGGACCCCTGGAGGGGTACATGAACAGTCTCGACTGGACCGTACTCATCGGCTACTTCGGTGTGATGGTCGCGATCGGACTCTGGTCGCACAAGCGCGTGGACACCGTCGGCGACTTCTTCACGGCCGGCGGGAAGATGCCGTGGTGGCTGTCCGGCATCTCGCACCACATGTCGGGGTACAGCGCGGTGATGTTCACCGGCTACGCCGGCATCGCCTACACGTACGGGGTCACTTCCTTCGTCACGTGGTCGCTCCCGATCGCCATCGGCATCTTCATCGGCGCGAAGCTCTTCGCGCCCCGGCTCAACCGGCTGCGCTCGCGCCTGCGGGTCGCGTCGCCGCTGGAGTACCTGAAGAACCGCTACAACGTGGAGACCCAGCAGGCGCTCGCCTGGTCGGGTCTGCTGCTGAAGATCGTGGACGTCGGCGCCAAGTGGGCTGCCATCGCGACCCTGTTGTCGGTGTTCACCGGGCTGACCATCACCCAGGGCATCCTCATCACCGGCGTCATCACCGCCGTCTACTGCACGGTCGGCGGACTGTGGGCCGACGCGCTCACCGAGCTGGGGCAGTTCATCATCCAGCTCTTCGCCGGGCTCGCGATGCTGATCGCGGTGATGGGCAAGCTGGACGGGTTCTCCACCCTGTGGACGGTCTGGGACAAGCTCCCCGACGGTCACGCCGACCCGACCGCCGGTCCGTACACGGTGACCTTCCTGCTCGCGTTCCTCTTCATCAAGACCTTCGAGTACAACGGCGGTATGTGGAACCAGGCCCAGCGGTACATGGCCACCGACTCGGCCCGCTCCGCGACGCGTTCGGCCCGCCTCTCGGCCATCCTGTGGTTCGTCTGGCCGCTGGTGCTGTTCTTCCCGATGTGGTGCGCGCCGCTGCTCGTCCACGCGCAGAAGCCGGACGCCTCGGACAGCTACGCCCTGATGACCGAACAGCTGCTGCCGCACGGCCTGTTGGGCCTGGTCATCGTCGGCTTCTTCTCGCACACGATGGCCATGTGCTCCTCGGACGCCAACGCCATCGCCGCCGTCTTCACCCGCGACATCGTGCCGACCTTCGCGAAGGGCGCGCGCGGCTGGAACGAGCGGGCCGGCCTGATCGCGGCCCGCTGGACCACGATCACCTTCCTCGCGCTGTCGATGGCGGTCGCCACGCAGGTCAGCTCTCCCACGTTCAAGGACATCATCACCGTCGTCATCAAGTGGGTGGCCGGCCTGATGGGTCCGATCGCCATCCCGTTCATGCTCGGCCTGCTGCGTACGTTCCGGAAGTCCGGGCCGACCGCGGCGCTGGTCAGCTGGGCGCTGGGCCTGGTGGCGTTCTGGCTGGTCAACTACCCGATCAACTGGGCGGTGGACGGCGGCGTCCCGCTCCAGTTCCAGGTCTCGGTGCCGCTCGCGGTCTCGCTGGTCCTGTACATCGTGATCGGGTTCGTGAAGCCGGAGGACACCCCGGAGCGCGACGCGGTGCTCACCCGCATCAACGAGGACGGCGACGACGGCTCGGCCGCCGCCTCCCTCCCCGCCCAGGGCGGCCCGGCCGCGGACGCCGCTCCGATCCGGGACTGAGCCCCGGCGGCGTTCCCCGGGGCGCGCGTACGGGCCGACGGGCCGGTACCGCCCGGTTCGACACCGGGCGGTACCGGCCCGTCGGCGTTCCGGGAGTTACGCCTCGCCGGTGAACATGCGGAGCAGGCCCTGCGGCGCGTGCTCGCCGAACATCGCCCCGTGGAGGTCGGTGGCGTCGACGGCCTCCGCCGCGCTGCGGGGGAACAGCTCCCGCTCGTAGGCGGCGAGCGCGGCCTCGACGTCGCCGGGGTGCGCGGCGAGGGCCTTGCCGAGTTCGGCGCCGTCCAGCATGGCCAGGTTGGCGCCCTCGCCGGACGGGATCATGAGGTGGGCGGCGTCGCCCAGCAGGGTCACCCCGGGCACGCGGTCCCACCGGTGCTCGTCGGGCAGGCTGAAGAGCGGGCGCAGCACCGGTGCGGTCTCCCCGTCGGTGATCAGCGCGGTGAGTTCCGGGGCCCAGCCGCCGAACTCGGCGGCGATCCGTGCGGTGGCCGTGGCGGGGTCGGTGAAGTCGACGCCGGCGAACCACTCCTGCGGCCTGCTGAGCGCCACGTAGGTGTGCAGGGTGCCGTTGGTCTCCCGGTGGGCCTGGATGCCCTTGCCGGGCACGAGCGCGCACATCGCCCCGGCGCCGACCGCCTTCGCGGCGGCGGGGTGCCGGACGTCGGCGTCGTGGAGGTAGGTCTCGACGTACGACATGCCGGAGTACGCGGGTACGGCGTCGGAGAGCAGCGGGCGGACCCGCGACCAGGCGCCGTCCGCGCCGACCAGCAGGCCGGTGGTGACGGTGGTGCCGTCGGCGAAGGCGACTTCGTGGGTGCCGTCGCCGAGGGTGCGTACGCCGCTCACCTTGTGGCCCCACCGGACGGTCCCGGCGGGCAGCGAGTCGAGCAGCATCCGGCGCAGCTCTCCGCGGAGCGCCTCGGGACGGCCGCCCGTACCGTCGTCGGGCTCGTCCAGGAGCACGGCGCCGTCCGTGTCGAGGACGCGGGTCGCCTGGTGGCCCTCCAGGACGATGGCGCGGAACGCCTCCTCCAGACCCGCCTCGCGGAGTGCCGGGAGGCCGTTGTGGTCGTGGATGTCGAGCAGGCCGCCCTGGGTGCGGGCGGTCGGGGACGCCTCGGCCTCGTGGACGGTGGAGGGGATGCCGTGGACGTGCAGGACGCGGGCGAGCGTGAGGCCGCCGAGTCCGGCTCCGACGATCGTGACGTGGGTGCGGGGGGTGGTGCTCATGGTGACTCCTCCTTCGGGGTGCGGCGCGGGGGCGGTGCGGGACTTTCGAGGTCCGGTCGTACTGGCCCGGGCATGCCGCGGCCGACACTTTGGAACGCTGTTCCATCACCATGTTGGAACAGCGTTCCAGTCATGTCAAAATGGCTCCATGACCACCACAGGGCCGCGCAGGTCACCGCGACGCACGGAGGCGCTCTCCCGGGAGCGCATCGTCCGGGCGTCCATCGAGCTGCTCGACACGGCCGGCGAGGGCGGGCTGACGTTCCGGGCGCTGTCCGAGCGCCTGGCGACCGGCCCGGGGGCGATCTACCACCACGTGGCGAACAAGGACGAGCTCCTCGGCGCCTCCATCGAGGCGGTCGTCACCGCCGCCGTGACCGTGGAGCGGCCCGGAGCGCAGGGCTCACCCGAGGCCGCGGTCCGCGCCGTCGCCCTCGGCCTGTTCGACGCCACCGAGGCGCACCCGTGGCTCGCACCCCAGCTCGCCGCCCGGCTCTCCCGCGGTCACTGGGGGACGGTGGCGCCCCGGATCTTCGAGAGTCTCGGCCGGCAGGTCCAGGCCCTGGGCGTGCCCGAGGGCGGCTGGTTCACGGCGACCTCGGCGCTGATGCACTACGTGCTGGGCGCCGCCGGGCAGAACGCCACGAACACCGAGGCCGCCCGCACGCTCGATCCGGACACGACCCGCACCGAGTTCCTCGACGCGGCGTCCACGGCCTGGGAGGGGCTCGACCCCGACGACTACCCGTTCTCCCGGGCCGTCGCGGACCAGATGCGGGACCACGACGACCGCGAGCAGTTCCTCGCCGGGGTCGACCTCATGCTCGCGGGCATCACCGCGCTCCACCGGCCGGCCGGCCCGGGCGGTGACCGGCGGTGATCACACCGCCGGCCACCACGCCCGCCGGCGACGACCGGTCTCCGGCGCAGCCCCAGAAGCAGAGGCCCGCCGGGCGCCCCGCGCCGTCGTAAACGATCGTGCCGACGCACAGCCCCCGGCGGGCCGCCCGGCGGGTTCAGCGTCCCGCCGCCACCTCACGTACCGCCGCCATCGCCTCGCGCACCGCCTCCGGGATGTCGGTCACCGGGAAGCGCGCCTGACGCACCACGCGTTCGCGGTCCAGTACCAGCACGGCCCGCTTCAGCCGCAGCGCCTGCCCGGCGCGGAACACCGGCAGCCGCAGAGCGGCGGCCAGGCGCAGGTCGACGTCCGAGAGCAGGGTGAAGGGGAGGCCCTCCTCCACCGCGAACACCCGCTGTTCTTCGGGGCGTTGGGTACTCACCCCGCGCACTTCGGCGCCCGCCGCGCGGAAGTCGTCGTAGGCGTCCCGGAACAGCCGGTTCTCCAGCGTGCAGCCGGCGGTCCCGGGGATGTCGGCCCACCCGTCCGGCAGCGGGCCGGGGCGGCCCGTCGCCGGGTAGCAGAACAGGACGGTGGCCGCGGCCCCGGCGACCGGGTCCACCGGCTCACCGTCCCGGTGTCCCGGCAGTTCGAGGTGCGGCAGACGCTCGCCCACCAGGCCCGCCACCCGCAGCGCCTCGGCGCTCTCCTCGCCGGCCGTGCCGCTCAGCGAGCCGTCGCCGAGCAGCCAGCGGTCCGCCCAGTCCTGCATCGAGAGCAGCACCGGCAGCAGCCCCCGGCCGCTCTCGGTCAGCCGGTACTCGTACCGCACCGGGGCGCTCAGGTACGGAACCTTCTCCAGGACCTCCGCCTCCACCAGGTGCGCGAGGCGCTCGGCCAGCACCTTCCGGGAGATCCCCAACTCCGCCTGGAGCGCGTCGAATCTGTGGTGTCCGCGCGCGGTCTCCCGCACCAGGAGCAGGCTCCACCAGTCGCCGACCACCGCCGCCGCCTGCGCGATCGCGCAGGCCGCGTCCCGTTCGGGCACCGCCCTGACCATGGCTCTCCTGTCCTGCGCCTACGGCGTCCAGTCTCTGGATCAATCTTGCGTCATTCGGTCAGTTCCGGATAGAAACTAACTCCGACCAGCTAAGTTCCCATAAGAGACTTACCGGAGTGCGCAGGATGAGCGAAACGAACGAGACATCGACGGTCCGGAAGCCCGATCGCCGCGCCACCCTCGACGCGGCCTCGCCCCCGGCCGTCTTCTGGCGCTACTGGGCCGCCGCCACCGTCAGCGACGCGGGCACCGCCGTCACGGCCCTCGCTCTGCCGCTGATCGCCCTCACGGTCCTCGACGCCACCGCGCTCCAGGCCGCCCTGCTCGCCGCCGCCGGGCAGGTCTCCTGGCTGCTGCTCAGCCTCCCGGCCGGAGTGATCGCCCAGCGCGTCCCGCTGCGCCGCCTCCAGGTCGTCCTCGACGTCGTACGGTTCGTGGCGGTCGGGTCCCTCCCGCTCGCCTGGTGGCTCGACCGGCTCAGCTACCCGCACCTGCTGCTGGCCGCGCTGGTCACCGGCGCGGCGACCGTCCTCTTCGACATCGGGAACTCGACCTTTCTGCCCGCCGTCGTCCCGGCCCGGCAGCTCGCCGACCGCAACAGCCTGATTTCGGGCACGCACGCCGTCACCGAGACCGCGGGGCCGTCCGCGGGCGGCCTCCTGGTGCACGCCGCGGGTCCGGTCGGCGCGCTCCTGGTGGACGCGGCCAGCTACCTGCTCTCCGCCGTGCTGCTGCGCACGCTTCCCGAGCGCCGCCCGGGCGCCCGCACAGGCGACAGCGCGTTCAGGCTGATGCGCGAGGGCTGGACGTACGTGACGCGGCACCCGGTGATGCTGCCCTGCATGCTCTGGGCCACCACCACCAACTTCGTCTGCGCGGCGCTGGTCGCCCTCACGCCCGTCTACCTGGTCCGTGACGCCGGGCTGACGCCCGTCCAGCTCGGCCTGGTGCTCGCGGCGGACGGGGTCGGCTCGCTCGTCGGCGCCGCGGTCGCGGTCCGGCTGACCCGGCGCTTCGGCACCGCCCGCGCGATCGTCGCGGCCACCCTGGCCGGTGGCATCAGCGCCCTGCTGATCCCGCTGACCACGTCGGCGGGCGACGCGTACTGGTTCGCCCTGGGCAACGCCGGATTCGCCTTCGGCGTCGTCATCGGGTCGATCACCACGCGCACCCACCGCCAGACCCAGTCGCCGCCCGAGCTCCTCTCCCGCGTCATGGCCACCGTCCGTTTCGTCTCCTGGGGTGCCCAGCCGCTCGGCGCCCTCGGCGCGGGCCTGCTCGCCACGTACGCGGGGACGCACGCGGCCCTGTGGACGGTGTGCGCCGCCGCGCTCCTGCCCCCGCTCCACCTGCTCACCGTCCCGGTGGGCCGCCGCCGGAACCTGGTCTGACGCCGGCCCCGGCGGGGCCCGCTCGCCGCACGGCGCCAACCGTCGTCCGGGACCCGCTCGCCGCCCGGCGCCGCGCTCGGACGGCAGGCACGCATGGCACGCATGGCGCGGAGGTGAGCCGCGGTGGCCGTGTCCGTCAGTTCCCGTCGCGCGCCCGGAGCGCGTCCAGGACGAGGTCGAGGACCCGGCCGGTCCGGTCGGGGGTGCCGTCGTCGGCCACCGGGTGGAAGACGCCGAAGACCAGGGTGGTGACGTCGCCGGGCTCGACGTCCGCGCGGAGGGTGCCCGCGCCCACGCCGGCCGCGAGGAGTTCCGCTATCGCCCCGGTCAGGCGTTCCCGGGTGGCCGGGGTGGCGATGGCTCCGGAGGCCCAGCCCGCGCGGAGGGTGCCCAGCAACCCGCGCTTGGCCGCGACGAACGCGGCGTACCGGTCCATCCAGACGCGCAGCGCGACCTCGGGCGGGAACTCCGCGAGCAGGCCGGGGGCACTGTCGGCGACGGCGTCGAGTTCGGCCGCGAAGACGGCCTCCACCAGCGCCTCGCGGGTGGAGAAGTGCCGGTAGAGCGTGCCGATGCCGACACCGGCCGCGCGGGCGACGGTCTCCAGCGGGACGGTGTCGTCGGCCGCCGCGAACGCCGAGCGGGCGGCTTCGACCAGCTTCTCGCGGTTGCGCCGCGCGTCGGCACGGGCGGGGCGGGCTTCCCCGGAAGCGGGGGGCCGTACGCCGGGTGCGTCGGGTTTTTCAGGTGCTTCGGGTGTCATCAAAACGGAGGACCCTCCGGTAGTGCTACAGTCGATTTAACGGAGGTTCCTCCGTTTATTCATCCTCTCACGAGACAGGGATGACCTCATGGCGACCACAGACACCACCACCACGGCCACCGGCGCCCTCCGAGCGGGAGGGGCGGGCCGGATCGGCGCCCGCACCGTCTCCCGCGTCGGCTTCGGCGCCATGCAGCTCCCCCGTCTCCGGGACGACCGCGCCGCCGCCCTCGCGCTCGTGCGCCGGGCGGTCGAGCTCGGCGTCGACCACATCGACACCGCCCAGTTCTACGGGGACGGCTTCGCCAACGACGTGATCCGCGAGGCCCTCCGGCCCGAGGACGGGGTCCTCGTCGTCAGCAAGGTCGGCGCGACGCCCCACTCCGGCGGCCCCCACCCGTTGCGCCTCGCCCAGCGGCCCGAGGAGCTGCGGGCCTCGGTCGAGGACAACCTGAAGAGCCTCGGCCTCGACCGGATTCCGCTGGTCAATCTGCGCCGCGCCGAACGCGGCCCCGGGCTGATGGCCGAGGGCGATCAGATCGTCGACATCGACGACCAGCTCGCCACCATGACCGCACTGCGCGACGAGGGCAAGATCGAGTCGATCGGCATCAGCCACGTCGGCATGGCGGAGCTGCGCCGCGCGCTCCCGGTGGGCCTGGACTGCGTGCAGAACGCGTACAGCCTGGTCGCCCGCGACGACGAGGAGATGCTCCGGCTCTGCGTCGCCGAAGACATCGCGTGGGTGCCGTACTTCCCGCTCGGCAGCGCCTTCCCCGGCATGCCGAAGGTGACCGACGAGCCCGCCGTCCTCGCCGTCGCCGAGTCGCTGGACCGCACCCCGGCCCAGGTCGGCCTGGCCTGGCTGCTGCACCACGCCCCGAACGTGCTGCTCATCCCCGGCACGGCCGACGCCGGACACCTGGCGGCGAACGTGGCGGCCGGCGCGATCACCCTCGACGCCTCGGCCCTCGGGGCACTGGACGCGGTCCCGACGCGCCCGGGGGACATCGTCGGGTAGCGGACCCGCCCCACCCGCGCACCTAAGGAACGAGGTCGGACCATGTCTCTCGACGAGGCCGAACGCCGCCGCACGAGCGAGGAGTTGAGGAGCAACCTGACCCTGTCGGGCCTCACCGTCGAGGAGGCCGCCGCGGACCTGGGCGTCACGCCGGAGCGGGTGCGGCGGATGCTCGGCGTCACCGAAGGGGCCGGCCCGGCGGAGGTCTGGCAACTGCGCGACTACCTGGACCAGGCCGTACGGGACGCGGGCGGGCGCCCCGTTCCCTTCACCGTGCTGACGGATCGCGCCCGCCACCTGGCCCGCGTGTGGTTCACGCTGCCGCAGGCCCCGCGCCACGACTTCACCCCCCGGTGACGGGCCGCCGGGCTCCGGACGGAGCCCGGCCCCACCCCGCATGACCCGACCATGACCCGGCCATGACCCCCATTCTTATACCGGTAAAGTTAGAACGGTATAGTTATTGGACGCATGCGAGAGGTCCCCCATGATCGAAATCCTGAACTCCGCGCGGCTCGAACGGGCGAAGGACTCCGGCGCGCTGGTCGGAAACATCCTGCACGCGCTGAAGCAGCGCAGCACGGTCGGTACGAACCTGCTGGACATCGACCGGTGGGCCAAGGAGATGATCACCGAGGCGGGGGCGCAGTCCTGCTACGTCGACTACGCGCCCTCCTTCGGACGCGGCCCGTTCGGGCACTACATCTGCACGGCCGTCAACGACGCGGTGCTCCATGGGCGGCCGCACGACTACACGCTGGCGGACGGGGACCTGCTGACCCTCGACCTCGCCGTGGCCAAGGGCGGGGTGGCCGCGGACGCCGCGATCAGCTTCCTGGTGGGCAAGGCCAGGCCGGCGGAGAGCGTCGCGATGATCGAGACGACCGAACGCGCACTCGCCGCCGGGATCGCCGCCGCGGGGCCCGGGGCGCGCGTCGGCGACCTCTCCCACGCCATCGGCACCGTCCTCGGCGAGGCGGGCTACCCGGTCAACACCGAGTTCGGCGGCCACGGCATCGGCTCGACCATGCACCAGGACCCCCACGTCGCGAACACCGGACGGCCCGGCCGCGGATACAAGCTGCGCCCCGGACTGCTGCTCGCCCTGGAGCCCTGGATCATGGCCGACACCGCCACCCTCGTCACCGACGCCGACGGCTGGACGCTGCGCAGCGCGACGGGCTGCCGGACCGCGCACACCGAGCACACCATCGCCATCACCGACGACGGGGCCGAAATCCTCACCCTGCCCACACAGCCACGACCGTAGGAGGGCGCCGCGACGAGCGGCCCCGCGGCGAGGGCGACCGAGCGCCACGTGCGGCACGTGCGGCACGTCACCCGTCCCGCCCACTCCCCGCCCCTTGCCGCGCCGACCCACCCCGCTCTACCTTACTTTTCAGTAAGTTTACTGCGGAGTAAGGGGTTTGGCGTGGGCGCCTACCGCACGGTCATGGTCGGTACGGACGGTTCGGAGTCGTCGCTGGCGGCGGTCGAGAGGGCGGCCCGGCTCGCCGCCGACAGCGCGGCCGAACTCGTCATAGCGTGCGCGTACGTCCCGATGCGCGGGCATGAACTCATCTCCGCTCAGGACAAGTTGGGTGCGGAGGCGTACCAGGTGGTGGGCTCGGCGCCGGCCGAGTCCACCCTGCGGATCGCAAGGGACCGGGCACGGGCGCAGGGCGCGGACGAGGTGCGCACGGTCGCGGTGGAGGACGAGCCGGTCGCCGCGCTCACCCGGGTGGCCCGGGAGACCTCGGCCGATCTGCTGGTCGTCGGCAACCGGGGGCTGCGCTCGCTCGCCGGACGCATCCTCGGCTCCGTACCGGCCGACATCGCCCGCAAGGCCCCACTCGACGTGCTGATCGTGCACACCACGTGAGCGCGGCCGGAAGGGCCGGGAGAGCCGACGCACCCGATCCGTCAGCCCTCGACGGCCCGACGGACGCCGACAGCCCGGCAGGCACCGACAGCCCGGCGGACCTCGGCAGCCCCGAGGACGGGGCGTCCGGGCTCTTCGGCATCGCCGAACTCGCCCCCGCGATCGAGGAGGTGCTGCTCGGCGGCGGTCGCGTCTGGACGCGGCAGGAGATGGCCGAGCGGTCCGGGGTGGGGGCCGGGCGCACCGCGCAGATCTGGCGGGCGCTCGGCTTCCCGATGGTCGAGGAGGACGCGAGGGTCTTCACCGACGCCGACGTCGAGGCGCTCCGCGCGGGGGAACGGCTCATCGCGGCCGGGCTCATCACCGAGGAGAGCGAGATCATGATGGCCCGCGCCCTGGGCCACCACCTGTCCCGGCTGGCCGAGTGGGAGGTGCACACGCTCTGGTCCTGGATCAACCGGGAGTCGGAATTCACTCTGGACGGCGGCACGTTGATGGTGCATGCCGCCGCGCTGCTGCCGGAGATGGAGCAGTTGCAGCAGCACGTGTGGCGCCGGCACCTCGCGGCGTACGCGGAACGCGTCCTCGCCGAGGCGCAGGAGGCGACGCAGGCGGCGCAGGAGGCGCCCGGCGGGCCCGGGCGGGACGAGCCGTTGCCGGACCACGAGGGCGCCGACGTCCGCGACCGGGCGGTGGGCTTCACCGACATGGTCGGCTACACCCGGATGACCCGCGGCCTCGGGAACGCCGAACTGGTCCGCGTACTCGACCTGTTCGAGGGCCTCACCGGTGACGTGGTCGCCGAGGGCCGGGGACGGGTCGTCAAGACCATCGGCGACGAGGTGCTCTTCGTCTGCGAGTCGGCGTCCGAGGCCGCCGACATCGCCCTGGAGCTCACCGCCCGCGCCGGTGCGGAATCCCGGCTGCCGCAGGTACGGACCGGGCTCGCCCACGGAGCCGTACTCAGCCGCTTCGGCGACGTCTACGGCGCGGCCGTGAACATCGCCGCCCGGCTCACCGCCGTGGCCCGCCCCGACACCGTGCTCGTCAACACCGAACTGGCCGGGGAGCTTTCGGGCCTGCCCGGGTACGAACTCCGTTCGCTGCGGCCCGTATCGGTGCGCGGATACAGCAGGCTGCGGCCGGTGCTGCTGCGGCCGGGGCGCACCCACGGGCGGCCCGGGGGCGACTGACGGTCCGACGCGGCCCGGTACCGGCACCGCCGCTTCACGCCCTCGGGTAGCGGGCGAGCCAACCAGGCGAGACAGCAGTGGCGTTGTGCAGGGCCGGGCCCTGCGTCATCTCCATCGCGAAGTCGTCGGCCAGTTCGAGGAGGGTGGCCCGGCCCTCGATCTCGGCGAGCCAGGACGGCGGCAGCGCCGTCTCCCCGTGCAGCGCGCCCAGCAGGGCCCCGCAGACCGCCGCGGTGGGCGAGGACGGACCCCCGTGGTTCACGGCCAGCCGGAGCCCGTGGCGCACGTCCTCGCCGACGAGCGCGCAGTACAGCCCCACCGCGAGCACCTCCTCCGCCGAGTCCTCCGAACCCAGCGACTCGATCAGCGCGGGCCCCGGAATTCCCTGTCGTACGGCTCCGAGGGACCTGCGCAACGCCTCGGTGACGGGCTCGTGGCCCGGGCGTTCCGCGAGCAGCGCCAGCGCCCGCTGCACCGAACCGTCCAGGGTGTCCCGCCGGGCCAGCCCGTGCATCACCACCGCGAAGGCCCCGGCGGCCAGTTGGGCCGTCGAGTGCCCATGGCTCTGCGCCGCGCACTCCACGGCGAGCTGGCACACCAACTGCGGCTCCCACCCCACGAGCAGCCCGAACGGCGCGGACCGGGTCAGCGCGGCGGAATCCCGCGCCTCCGGGTTCCTGGGGCGCTCCAGGGTGCCCATCGTGGTGTCGCCGAAGCCGTGCAGACACGCCCGTGCGGGCGCGCGACGGGCGTACAGCCACTCCTCGCGCGCGAGCCAGCCGTCCCCCTCGCGCCGCTCGTCCGGCCCCCAGTCCCGCTGCGTCGCCGCCCACCGCAGATGGGCCCGGTACACGTCGGTCGGCGGGTGCCAGGCCCCGGTGTCGCGCCGCACCTGGGCCCGTATCAGCCCGTCCACGGTGAACAGGGTCAGCTGGGTGACGGCCGTGACCCCGCCCCGCCGCCCGTCCACCGGCACGAAGTCCGCGACACCACCCACCCCGTGGGCCTCCCGGATCTCCTCCAGCGTCAACGGAGTGACCCCGGCCCCGAGGGCGTCCCCGAGCGCCGCGCCCAGCAGCGCCCCCCGTACCCGGCTGCGGAAGTCCTGCTGCTCCACACGGCCCCAGACAGCTGTGGTCCCGATGGTCATCCGGCCAGTCCCCCTACCGTCGGTACGGCTCCGCCAGCACTGTAATAGAACGGGAACGACTGATTCAGGGCTGGAACGGAATGTACGGAGTAGCTCTGGAGATCACTTTTGAACGGCATTCATCAGGGTTTTCCCGGACGGACGGATCACCGGGCCGGGTTCTCGCCAGGTTCTTCGGACCCGCCCTCCGCAGGCCCCTCCTCGGGTCCCTCCTTGAGCTCGCCCTCGGGTTCCTCCGAGGGCTCCTCCGCCTCCGGCCGCCGGGAGCCGTACCGCCGGGGCCCCGGACTCACCCCGCCGACGATCCACGCGAACGGCGGCCGGCCCTCCCGGCACTCCGCCACCAGCAGCGCGTCCCGCAACGCGTCGGCGGTCGCCTTGAGCGCGAACCGCACGGCCGCCTCCCCGGCCACCTCGTCGGCCAGCACCTCCCGCGCCCCGGCGAGCACGTCCTCCCCGCACGCGACGAGATCGGCCTCCACCTCGTCGGCCAGCCGCGACATCCGGCTGTCGGGGTCGTCGGTGCTGAGGTAACACCGCCTGCCCTCGGGTGAGTTCCAGGGCAGCAGACGGAACTGGGAATCGGCCATGACATGTGCCTCGCAGACGTAGTGACTCGGGGTGACTTCCATCGAGTGATGCTCACCGATCGTGACTCGATGATCACCGCCACGCCCTACGCTCGGAAGCAGCACACGATTGCCCGCACACAGGACAACGGGAGGCCCACGATGACCGAACCGGCCGACGTGGACGAGGAGTCGGGACGCGCCGCGCTCGGACGGACGCTGCGCTACCTCCGGGAGAAGGCGGGGAAATCCCTCGGCCAACTCGCCGAGGAGACCCGCTACGACAAGAGCTACCTGTACAGACTGGAGGTCGGCCAACGGCTGTCGAAGCTGGAGGTGATGGCGGACCTGGACCGGTACTACGAGAGCGGGGAGCTGCTCCAGGGATTATGGAAGGTCGCCCGGAGGGAAGTCTTCAAGGACAAGTACAAGGAGTTCATGCGACTGGAGCCGACGGCTCGGATCATGCACAAGTTCACCCTCGGGATTCCGGGTCTGCTGCAGACCGAAGCCGTCTGCCGCTCCGTCCTCTCCGGTTCCCAGGAAGCGGACGCCGAGACCGACCTGGTGGAAGAGCAGGTGGTAGCGCGGATGGGACGCCAACAACTGCTCCACCGCACCCCGGGCCCATCAGTCCGGATCATCATGGACGAGTACGCACTCAGGCGATCCGTCCCAGATACCAAGGACTGGCAAGAGCAGCTTCTTCAGCTCATCGAGCTGGCCGACTTGCCGTCGATGACCCTTCAGGTCTTGCCCTTTGCCGCAGGTGCACACCACTTGATGGACGGCTCGCTGACACTTCTCTGGCAGGAAGACGGCAGTGCCGTTGTCTACACCGAAGGCAATGGGTGCGCCGAACTGATGGAGGATTCGGTGTCCGTGATGCGCTACCGCCTGTCCTACGATCGCCTGCGGGATCTGGCGTTGCCCCCGTCCGATTCCACCGCGTTCATCAGGGGCGTCCTGGAGGAGCACCGACAGTGAGCCGTATCGCAGAGATCTCCAGCGCACAGTGGCGCAAGTCCACCTACAGCGACGGCGGTGACAACAACTGCCTCGAAGTCGGAGACGGATTCCCCGGCCTCGTCCCCGTACGTGACAGCAAGAACCCCACCGGGCCCGCGCTCCTCATCAGCACCACCGCATGGACCGAGTTCGTCGCCTTCGCTGTCCGACGATGAGGCACTGGGGCGCAGGACATGGCCTCGTACTCGTCTCTCCGCCTGCGGCCCCGGGTCATGGACCGGCTCGGGGCTGAGGCTTGCCCGAGGGGCTTGAGAGCTCCCCACGAATCAGGGCAGACCGCTCGGGACGTCACCGCGTGCGCGCCCCGCGATCCGTAATCCGGTTGCGCGTCCCAGCCTCCCCGGTAGTGTGCCCCTCCATGTCCACGGAACTGCAACGCCCCCCGCTTCAGGCGGACGAACGCACAGCGATCATCGGCTGGTTGGACCTCCAGCGGCAGATCCTGCGCTGGAAGTGCGAGGGGATCAGCGAGGAGGACGCGCACCGTTCCGTCGTCCCGACCTCACCGCTCATGACGATGGCCGGTCTCATCTCCCACATGCGCTGGACCGAGCACATGTGGCTGGAGGTGCTGTTCCTCGGCGGTGACGAGAAGCAGAACCCGGCGTTCGACGAGTCGAGCGAGGCCGTCGACTGGGTCACCGACGGCCGCCCCCTGGCAGAACTCCTCGCGGAGTACGAGGCCCAGTGCGCGCGCAGCAATGAGATCGTCGCCGCGGCCTCCCTGGACGACGTCGGCCTGCACACCGGCTTCTACTCCGGCGGCGCCAACCTCCGCTGGATGCTGATCCACCTGGTCGAGGAGACCGGACGCCACGCGGGGCACGCGGACATCGTCCGGGAGCTGCTCGACGGCACCAAGGGCTACTACTGAGCCGTCCGCCCCCGTTCAGCCGTCCGAACCGGGCCCTGTCGCTTCCAGCGCCGCGGCAAGGGCCCGCTGCCTGACTTCGCCGAACAACTGGATCATGACAGCGGCCAGGACATCGTTCCTGCCGATGGTCCGCCCGTCTCCCGTCCGGGTGGACAGGGCCCGGACGAACTCCGGCACCGTCTCCGGCACGGTCTCCGGCACCGACTCCGTCACCGTCTCCGTCTCCGGCACCGACTCCGTCACGGACTCCGAGATGGACGAGCGCGGGTCGGACGGTTCGCCCGGCGTCGTCAGCGCGACCGTGCCGAACCGTTTGATCCCGCCTTCCCGGACGACCATGGCCGCGTCCCGGGCGAGGTCCGTCAGGAATGCGCTCGCTATCCCGTCCAGATCGCGGACCATCGCCTGGACGGCTGCCGCGCCCCGTTCGCGCAGCAGCTTCCTGATCCCGGCCTCGAACCTGTGGGCGCCCGCCACGGCGCTCGGCTTGCCGGACCCGCTGCCCCCGGGTGCCTGCACGGGGACGCCCTCCGCGTCGCACACGACGCCGGTCAGCCCCTTGAACGTAGGACTGTGCTGGTACCAGCCGACTCCCACCTCCAGCTCGACGTCCCGGTCGATGGCGGTCACGAGGTCCTGGGGAAGCAGCTTCTTCCGGGCCCCCTCCGCCGCCGCACGGAGCGCCCCGTCGATGAGGCCCGTCAGTACGGTCCGCGTCGCCGACGCGGCAGCCCGAGCCGCCGACCGGGAGACGTTCAGCGGGGTGACGTCCCTGAACACCGCTTTGACGAGGGGGAGGTCGAACGCCGGACCGTCCACGTCCGCAGCCGACGCGGACGCGGACGCGGCCCCGGCGCGCTCGGGACGTACGGGATCTGAGGGACGTACAGGATCTTCGAGATCTACGGGACGTACGGGATCTGCGGGCATCGGAAAGGACGCTCCCTGCTGTCGGTACTCATCCGCCGGTCGGCAGAGCCGGGTAGTCCGTGTAACCCGTCGCCCCGCCGACGTACATCATGTACGCGTCCCGCACCTGGTTGACCGGTGCCCCGGTACGCAGCCGGTGGACCAGGTCCGGGTTGGCGAGGAAGGGGCGGCCGAGGGCGATGAGGTCGGCCCCGGCGGCGAGGAGGCGTTCGCTCGCGGCGAGGCCGCCGTCCTCGGGGATGCGGTCCTCCGGGAGCACCGGGTTGGCGATCAGGGTGCCGGGCCAGTCCTTGCGGATGCGCTGGAAGACGGGCCGGTCGGGGTCCGCGTACCCGATGTGCAGGTAGGCGATCCCGCTGCCCGCCAGGGCGGCGACGAGGGCGGGGTAGATCTCCTCGGTGTCGCCCTCCTCGATGCTGTTGACCGTGTTGCCGGGCGAGACCCGCAGCCCGACCCGTTCGGGGCCGATCTCCTCGGCGACGGCCCGGACCACCTCGGCGACGAACCGGACGCGGTTGCCGACCGGTCCTCCGTAGGCGTCGGTGCGGCGGTTGGTGTTCTGCGACAGGAACTGGTGCAGCAAGTGCCCGTTGGCGCTGTGCACTTCGACCCCTTCGAAGCCCGCCTCCACGGCGCGGCGCGCGGCGGAGGCGAAGTCGGCGACGTGGTCCTCGATGTCCTGGATGCTCATCTCGCGCGGAACGGGGGCCTGTTGCTTCCCGGCGGGCGTGTGGAGGGTCTCGGGGAGCGCCACCGGCGAGGGGGCGACCGGGGTGAAGCCGCTGGTGTCGGGGTGGCCGACGCGTCCGCCGTGCTGGAGCTGGAGGAACATCTGCCCGCCCGCCGCGCGTACCGCGTCGGTGACCAGGCGCCATCCGGCGACGTGGTCGGGGCGGTGGATGGCGGTGATGTTGGGGTACGTCTGCCCGACCGCGTTCGGGGTGGACGCCTCGGCGATGATCAGGCCGGCCGTGGCGCGCTGGGCGTAGTAGGTGGCCATCAGCGGGGTGGGGACGCCGTCGGCGGTGGCGCGATTACGGGTCAGCGGGGCCATCACGAGACGGTTCGGCAGGCGGAGCGTGCCGAGGTCGGCGGGGTCGAAGACCGTACGGGAGGCGGGTCCGGCCCCCAGCGGGGAACCGGGTGCGGACGGCTGGGCGGAAGCGGGTGCGTTCGTCATGCCGGGAGGGTAGGAATTGACACTGGTGTCAGGTTCAAGCCCGGATTCCGGGTCGGCGGGAGGGGCGGAAGAGATGCGGATCGGTGAACTGGCCCGGCGTACGGGCGTGAGCGAGCGTTCCCTGCGCTACTACGAGCAGCAGGGCCTGCTGGCCTCGGACCGTACACTCGGCGGGCACCGCGAGTACCCCGAAGGCGCGGTCGACCGGGTCATCCGCATCCAGGAGTTCTACGCGGCCGGGCTGTGCAGCTCGAAGATCTACGAACTCCTGCCCTGCGTACGGGACTCGGACGGCGGGCCGTCCGCCGTCGCCACGCCCCGCCTGGTCAGCGACCTCGGCGTGGAGCGCGAGCGGATCGACCGGAAGATCACCGAACTGCTGCGTTCCCGCGAGGTGTTGGACGAGGTGATCGCCACGGCGAAGGAGCAGTCCCCGCCGTCGTCCGCCGGGGACGCCGTCGCGTAGTCCCGGCCCTGGAGGCCGGGCTCCCGTCGGGTGTCGCAGTCCCGTTCGGCGCCCCGGTCGTCGGTCGGCCGGGGCAACCCGGACGGCACCCCCTCAGGCCCCCGCGACCGACCCGCCCGCAGCGGCGCCGTCCCCGAGGGAGGTCCACGCCGGCGCGGCGCCGACCAGCGAGTCGAGGCGTTCCAGGCGCTGGGCGGTGGCGGCGTCGTCGGGCGTCATGACGATGATCCGCTCGCCCCGCCCCCGGTCCAGCCACAGGCTCTGGAACTGGACGTCGAGGGCGCCGACGCGCGGGGACCGGTAGTGGCGCAACTGGTTCCGGTCGGCGCCGACTTCGTACGACTCCCAGTGCCGCACGAAGTCCGGCGACTCCTGGCGCAGCCGGGTGATCAGCGCGTTCCAGCGGGCGTCGTCGCGGTGTTCCGGCTGGCGGGCGCGGAGCCTCGCGGTCATGTCGCGGAGGACGGTCTCCTCGTCGACCAGGCTGTTGCGCCAGCTCGGCTCGGTGAACATCAGCCACGCGCAGTTGCGTTCCTCGACCGGGTACGCGTCGAGGTCGGCGAAGAGGTACCGGTAGGTGCGGTTGGCCGCGACCAGGTCGTAGCAGTCGGTCTGCACGGCGGCCGGATACGGCAGCAACTTCGCCAGGACGGCGGTGTGTTCGGGGCGCAGGTCCATGGGCGGGCCCGGCTCGGTGTCCGTGCCCCGGCCCGCGAGCACCATCAGGTGCCGGTGCTCGGCGGCGTCCAGGCGCAGGACGCGCGCCACCGCCTCCAGGACCTGGTCGGAGGCGTTCTTGGCCCTCCCCTGCTCCAGCCACGTGTACCAGGTGACCCCCACACCGGCGAGCTGCGCGACCTCCTCGCGCCGCAGACCGGGCGTGCGGCGCCGGCCGCTCGCGGGCAGGCCCACGTCACCGGGGGTGACACGGGCACGGCGGGCACGCAGGAAGGCGCCGAGGGCGTCGCGGTCGGGCGTCGATGAGGTCACCACCCCAGTGTCGGGCCTCGGGGCCGGTGGATCCAGGTAGTAGTGGTACCCCGATAAGCAGGCTCCTGGTACCAGGATGGCGCGAGGCGCACAGTCTGGTCATGACCCTCACGACCGCACCGTCCGCCCCGGCCCCTGCCCCGCACACCGCACGAGCCGTCCCCGTCACCACCACCGCCCTCGGGCCCGCCCCGCACGCCGTGGCACCGCCCCCGGCGCGTGCCCTCACCGGCGCCGGACTCGCCGCCCTGCTCGTGGCCTTCCTGCCCGTGAACATGACGTTCGGCTCGGTCAACCTGCTCGAACCCGCGATCACCGGGGACCTCGGCGTGACGGCGTCGGGCGGGCAGCTCGTGCTCTCCGCGTACACCACGGCGTTCGCCGCGACCCTCGTCGTCGCGGGGCGCCTGGGCGACCGGTTCGGACGGCGGCGGCTGCTCGCGGCCGGGGTCGGCGCGTTCGGCGTGGCCTCCGTGCTCGCCGCCCTCGCGCCGAACCTGGTCACCCTCGTCGTACTGCGCGCCGTGCTCGGCGTGGCCGCCGGCCTGTTCACCCCCCAGGTCCTCTCCACCATCCAGTCCACGGCGCCCGCGAAGCTGCGGGCGCTGGGCGTCACGCTCTTCGCCGCCGTCGGCGGCATCGCGACCGTCGCCGGGCAACTCCTCGCGGGCGCCGTGTCCCAGGCCGCCGGTGACCACTGGGGCTGGCGGCTCGTACAGATACTCACCGGGGCGATCGGCGCGGCCGCGCTGCTCGCCCTGCGCACCGTGCCCGAGTCACGCTCGACGGCACCGCTCACGCTCGACCTGCGCGGCGCCGCCCTCCTCGGCGCGGGCCTGCTCCTCGTCGTGGTGCCCCTGACCCTCGGCACCTCCGCGGGCGGCCCGGCCCCGGTTCTCGCGATGCTGGCCGCGGCCGGTGCGGTGCTCACCGCCTTCGCCCGCTCGCAGCGCGCCGCCGAACGCCGCGGCGAGCTGCCCGTCGTCCCGCCGAGCGTGCTGCGCACCCCGGCCGTGCGGCAGGGCCTGATCATGTCGCTGCTGTTCTTCACCGGGTACGGCGCCTTCCTGTACGAGTTCTCGGCGCTCGCCCAGGGCGCGTTCGGCGTGGACGCCTGGCACACCGTCGTCCTGCTGCTCGGGTTCGGCGCGGGGTTCATCGTCACCGCCCTCGCCCTGCCGGCCGTGGAACGCCGCACCGGACGCTGGACGATGACGGGTGCGGCCATCGGGCAGACGGCGGTGCTCGTGGGCCTCGCCGTCGCCGTGAACGGCACCCACGGCCACACCCCGGCGGCCCTGCAGCCGCTCCTGATCGCGCTCGGCGTCACCCAGGCCCTGATGTACGGGCCGGTCCTGCGCACGGTCCTCTCCCGCACCCCGACCTGGGCGGCGGGCGTCGCCGGCGGGCTCTTCACCACCCTGCAGCAGCTCGGCCTCGGCCTGGGCGTCGCACTCCTGGGCGGCCTCTTCCACGCCGTGGCCGACGCGACGGCGGACGGTTCCGCCGCCGCCGGGCTGCCCCGCGGTTTCGCCGTCGCCGTGGCCGTACAGGCCGCTCTGTCGCTGGCCTTCGCCTTCTTCGCCACCCGTATCGCCCGGGGCGGGACCGGTCAGCCGGAAACGGCCTGAGACCGCCCGCCCGCCACGACCCGGCCCAGGTCGCCCGGCATCGCCTCCGCCTCGCGGGCGGCGGTCAGGGCGGCCGGGTCGAGGTGGGCGGTGACCACCTCGCGCCGGTCCGGCCCGGCTTCGGTCAGCAGCCGCCCGTCCGGGGCCCACACACCCGGCCGGTAGACCTCGCGCTCGGTCGTGAAGAGGTGCTGCTTGTCGTAACGAGTGACCATCTCCCCGTCCGCCCCGATGACCGGCGCGGATACGTACAACTCCCCCGCCTCGTGGAACGCGGCGCCCACCACGGCGACCGTGCCGGTCTCCCGGCAGGCGTCGGCGAGCGGCAGGCGGTCCTTCGGAGGCCGCCGGGCCACAGGGCCACAACGAGGGCGCAACGGATGGGTGGAGTCGCCGCAGCCCGTCGCGGCTCGTGCCTAACGTCGGCGTACAGGGGGAAGCGGTACGCGCGCGGCCCTGGACGGGGGGAGTTCCATGCGTACGACCATGTCCTGGTCCGCGATCCGGCGTGGTGCCGGTGCCTTGGCGGCCACCGCGGCCCTGGCGGCGACCTCGGGGTGCACCGTGCCCATCGATGCCGTCGCCGGTATCTCCATGAGCAGGGACGGCCATCTGCTCGGCGCCATCATGGTCTGCGGCCACCACATCGACGGCGCGACCCTCTACACGCACACGGAGACGGTCTCCGGCGACTCCGACGACTCGGGCGGGAGCAGGACGGTCGGTTCATGGACCGCCGACACCCCGCTCGAGGCAGGACTCACCACCTGGTCGCTCGACTCGCCCTCCCCCGGCTGGACCGCGACGACACCTCTCGAACCGCTGGCCGCCGGGACCACCTACATCCTGTACGGCTGGACCGAGGACAACTCCTGGTCGGCGGCCGGCGCCTCTTTCACCGTGGCCGACCGGGACCGGCTCGCCCCGGGATCGGTCCTCCGCGCGTCCGTCACGAAACCCGGCGAAACGATCAGCTTCACCTCTCCCCTGGCGGAGTTCAAAGCCAATGCCTGCGACAGGAACGAAGCCGACGGGCGGGAGGGCGGAGTGTGGGCCCGGGGACGGGCGGGGACGGGCGGGGAGAGCCGGTGAACGGCGCGGCCGAATCGACGTGGACCACCGGTCGCCGGCCGCCCGGGGCAAGCGGCCGGCCCGAGGACGCCCAGCAGCCCGAGGACGCCCAGCAGGAGGCCCCGCACGTCCTCGTTCGGCACACCCGCGTCCACCGTCCCACTGCTCGGGAACCGCTGCACAAAGCCTTTCAGGGACACCGCAGTTGTTCGTAGGCTGCCCCCCATGACGACCCGAGCCGCCACCCCCGCCCTCGCCGCACGCGCCGCCTCGGTCGGCGCCTCGCCCGTACGCGAGATCCTCGCGCTGACCGCGCGGCCGGAGGTCATCTCGTTCGCGGGCGGGCTTCCCGCGCCCGAGCTGTTCGACGCGGGGGAGATCCGGGCGGCCTACGACCACGTGCTGGCCGAGGACGCGGCGCGGGTCCTCCAGTACTCGGTGACGGACGGCGATCCGGGGCTGCGGGCGGCCGTCGCCGCCCGGTACTCCGCGCGGGGGCTGCCGACCCGGGCGGAGGACCTGTTGGTGACCACCGGGTCGCAGCAGGCGCTGACCATGATCACCACGGCCCTGCTGGAGCCCGGCGACACCGTCCTCGTCGAAGACCCCACGTACCTCGCGGCGTTGCAGTGCTTCGCCTTCGCGGGGGCACGGGTCCTGCCGGTGCCGTGCGACGACGAGGGCATCGACCCGGTGGCGCTCGCGGAACTCGTCGAACGGGAACGGCCCAAGCTGCTCTACACCATCCCCACCTTCCAGAACCCGACCGGGCGCACCCTCCCGCTCGCCCGCCGGCAGGCCGTCGCCGAGGTGGCGCAGCGGCTCGGCCTGTGGATCGTCGAGGACGACCCGTACGGCGAGCTGCGTTACGAGGGCGAGCACCTGCCGTGGATCTCCTCGCTGGACGCCGCCGCCGACCGCACGGTCCTGCTCGGCACCTTCTCCAAGGTGATGTCCCCCGGCATGCGCCTCGGCCATCTCCGTGCGCCCGCCGCGCTGCGCCGGGCCTGCGTGATCGTCAAGCAGGCCGCCGACCTGCACTGCTCCGCCGTGGACCAGGCGGCCGCCGCCCGCTACCTGGAGGTCTCCGACCTCGACGCCCACGTGGGCCGGGTCCGTGCCGCGTACCGCGAGCGCCGGAACGCCCTGCTCGACGGCCTGCCGGCCGCCCTCCCGCAAGGCAGCACCTGGAACCGGCCGGACGGCGGGATGTTCGTCTGGGTCCGGCTGCCCGACGGCCACGACGCGACCGCCCTGCTGCCGAAGGCGATCGCCCACGAGGTGGCGTATGTCCCCGGCGCCCCCTTCTACGCCGGGACCCCCGACCCGGCCGCGCTGCGGATGTCCTTCACCACCCACACCCCGGACGAGATCCGCGAGGGGCTGCTGCGGCTGGGCAAGGCACTGGGCGCGACGGGGGCATCGGAGTCGGCATCGGAGTCGGCACCGGCATCACAGCCCGTCGCGCACGCCTGAGCCCGCCGCCGTCCCCGTACCCCCACCGCGCGAGCGAAGGGGGTACGGGGACGGCGGCGCCGCGCGGGTGAGGCGGTACGGGGCGGGAGCGCCTCAGACGGCGCTCGGCTGCGGCGATACGGCCAGGCTCTGCTTGACCTGCCGGGTCACCTCGTCGGCGACGATCTCGGGCAGGCCCGTCTCGATGCCGTGCAGGGCCTGGGCCGCGACGTCCGCGGCGGCGGTCTTCCGGTCGGCGGGGACGGCGGCGGCCATGTCGGTGTCCATGTAGCCCACGTGCAGCGCCGAGACGGCGATGCCGCGCGGCGCGAGCTCGTCGCGGGTCGCACCGGTCAGCGCCCAGGCGGCGGCCTTGGAGGCGGCGTAGGAGCCGACTCCGCCGGGGTGCATCCAGGACAGGACGGACAGGACGTTGAGCACGGCGCCGCCGCCGTTGCCCTCGATGACCGGGGCGAAGGCCCGGGTCGTGGCGAGCGGGCCGAAGAAGTTGGTCTCCATCTCCCGGCGCACCTCGTCCAGGTCGCCGCCGATCAGCGCCGCGCCGGTGAGGACGCCCGCGTTGTTGATCAGCAGCGTCGCGTCGGACGCGATACGGGCGGCTTCCTCGACCGACGCGTGGTCCGTGACGTCCAGCCGCAGGGGGGTGACGCCGGGCAGGTCGATCAGCTCGGGCCGCCGGGCCGCCGCGTACACCTTCGCGCCGCGCTCCACGAGCTGGGCGGCCAGGTGCCGCCCGAGGCCCCGGTTGGCGCCGGTGACGACCGCGACCGCGTTCTTGAGTTCCATGTGTCTGCTCCCGGCCCTCGCGGGCGCCCTCCGGCCACCCACTCCGATTAGATTATTCCCATAATCTAAACACCGTTCTACGATAGATGCCAGTCGACATCCAAAAGGGAGGCAGTCATGGGCCGTGTGTCGCAGGCACAGGCGGAGGAGAACCGCAGCCGGGTGGTGGACACCGCCTCCCGGCTCTTCCGGGAGCAGGGAACGCAGGTCAGCGTCGCCGACCTGATGAAGGCGGCCGGCCTGACCCACGGCGCGTTCTACAAGCAGTTCGCCTCCAAGGAGGCGCTCGTCGACGAGGCCACCGCCCACGCCTTCACCCGACTCGCCGGGCACCACGCCGCCGGGCTCGAACAGCACGACGGGCAGCGTGACGCCACCCAGCGGGCGCTGATCGACACCTACCTCTCCGTCGACCACCGCGACGACCCGGCGGGCGGCTGCCCGGTCGCCGGGCTCGCCACCGACGTCGCCCGGGACGGCGGCGGGCGTGAGGCCCGGCGCGTCTACACCGAGGGGGTGGCCGACTTCGCCGGCTTCCTCGCCACCGACGACCAGGACGGCGTCGCCCGCCTCTGCACGCTGTTCGGCGCGCTGGTGCTGTCACGGGCCACCAAGGGCTCCCCGCTCTCCGAGGAGATCCTCGCCGCCGCGCACGCGGCCCTGACGGAGAGCGGCTGACCGAAGGCGCGGCACGGCGCGCACGCAACCCCCGCACCCCCGTACCCCCGTACCCCCGCACCCCCGTACCCCCGCGCCCTCGCACCCCGCCGCGCGAGCGAAGGGGGTACGGGGTGCGGCGGCGCGTGCCGGATCAGCCCGGCAGGACCGGCAGCAGCTCCGGCAGGTGGCCGTCCGAGGCGGTCGCCGCGGCGACGCGTTCCGCGGGGACCTCGCCGTACAGGGTGGTGCGCGGCTTCGCCGGGCGGCCCGCGAGTTCGGCGATGGCGACCAGGTCCTGGATGGAGCGGTACGAGCCGTAACTCGACCCGGCCATACGCGAGATGGTCTCCTCCATCAGGGTCCCGCCGAGGTCGTTGGCGCCCGAGCGGAGCATCTCCGCGGCGCCCTCGGTGCCGAGCTTCACCCAGCTGGTCTGGATGTTGGTGATGTGCGGGTGGAGCAGCAGCCGGGCCATGGCGGTGACGGCGCGGTTGTCGCGGTCGGTGGGGCCGGGGCGGGCGATGCCGGCGAGGTAGACCGGGGCGTTGGTGTGGATGAACGGGAGGGTCACGAACTCGGTGAACCCGCCCGTCTCCTGCTGGAGCCGGGCGAGGGTACGGAGGTGGCCCAGCCAGTGGCGGGGCTGGTCGACGTGCCCGTACATCATGGTGGACGAGGAACGCAGGCCGACCTCGTGGGCGGTCTTCACGACCTCCAGCCAGGTGGCGGTGGGCAGTTTGCCCTTGGTGAGGACCCAGCGGACCTCGTCGTCCAGGATCTCCGCCGCCGTGCCGGGGATGGAGTCGAGTCCGGCCTCCTTCGCGGCGATCAGCCAGTCCCGGATCGAAAGCCCGGTGCGGGTGGCCCCGTTGACGACCTCCATCGGGGAGAAGGCGTGGACGTGCATGCCGGGGACGCGTTCCTTCACGGCCCGCGCGATGTCGAAGTAGGCGGTGCCGGGCAGGTCCGGGTGGATGCCGCCCTGCATGCAGACCTCCACCGCGCCGACGTCCCACGCCTGGGCGGCCCGGTCGGCGACCTGGTCGAGGGAGAGGGTGTACGCGTCGGCGTCGGTGCGGCGCTGCGCGAAGGCGCAGAAACGGCAGCCGGTGTAGCAGACGTTGGTGAAGTTGATGTTCCGGGTGACGATGTAGGTGACCTCGTCGCCGACCGTGTCGCGGCGCAGCGTGTCCGCGATCCGGCAGAGCTCGTCGAGCGCCGGGCCGTCCGCGTGGAAGAGGGCGAGGGCCTGGGCGTCGGTGAGCTTCGTCGGGTCGTCGGCGGCCTGGCTCAGCGCCTCCCGCACGTCCCCGTCGATGCGGGACGGAACCATGCCGGGGGCGGCGGCCTCGCGGAGCGCCTCCCAGTCCCCGTACACCTCGTCGAAGTCCTCGCGGCGGTCGCCGGTGCGGCCCTCGGTGTCGATGGTGCGGTGCAGGTCGGTGCGGCCACTCGCGCCGAACTCCTCGTCCGGTTCCTGCCAGGGCAGGCCGACCGGGATCGCACCCTCCTTCGCCATGCCGGTCTCGGGGTCGGCGAGCGCGCGCACGTGCGGGAGCAGCCGGGGGTCGAGCCACGGTTCGCCGCGCTGGATGAACTCCGGGTAGATGGTGAGGCGTTCGCGCAACGCGAACCCGGACTCGGCGGTGCGGGCGGCGAGTTCGTCGATGTGCGGCCAGGGGCGCTCGGGGTTCACGTGGTCGGGGGTGAGCGGCGAGACCCCGCCCCAGTCGTCGATGCCCGCCCCGACGATCAGGGCGTACTCGGAGTCCACCAGGTTCGGCGGGGCCTGGATACGGGCCGCGGGGCCGAGGATGTGCCGGGCCACCGCGATCGTCGCGGCCAGCTCCTCCAGCTCCGCGTCGGGCATCGCGCGCATCGCGGTGTCCGGCTTGGCGCGGAAGTTCTGGATGATGACTTCCTGGATGCCGTGGTAGGCGCGGGCGGTGCGGCGGATCTCGAAGAGGGAGTCGGCGCGCTCCTCGTAGTTCTCGCCGATGCCGATCAGGATGCCGGTGGTGAAGGGGACGTTGGAGCGGCCGGCGTCCTCCAGGACGCGCAGCCGGACGGCCGGTTCCTTGTCCGGGGAGCCGTGGTGCGGGCCGCCCTTCTCGGACCAGAGGCGGGTCGCGGTGGTCTCCAGCATCATCCCCATCGACGGGGCGACCGGCTTGAGCCGCTGGAGATCGGTCCAGCCGAGCACCCCGGGGTTGAGGTGCGGGAGCAGGCCCGTCTCCTCCAGGACCCGGATCGCCATGGCGCGTACGTACGCCAGGGTGTCGTCGTACCCCTCGGCCTCCAGCCACTCCCGCGCCTCGGGCCAGCGGTCCTCGGGGCGGTCGCCGAGGGTGAAGAGCGCTTCCTTGCAGCCGAGCGCCGCGCCCTTGCGTGCGATGTCGAGGACCTCGTCGGGCGAGAGGAACATCCCGTGGCCCTCGCGGCGGAGCTTGCCGGGGACGGTGACGAAGGTGCAGTAGTGACAGATGTCGCGGCAGAGGCGGGTGAGCGGGATGAACACCTTGCGGGAGTACGTGATGACGCCCTGCCGGCCCGCCGCTTCCAGGCCCGCGTCGCGTACCCGGGCGGCGGACGCGGCGAGGTCCGTCAGGTCGTCACCGCGCGCCTGGAGGAGTACGGCGGCCTCGGTCGCGTCGAGGGCCACACCGTCACGTGCCCGTTTGAGTGCGCGCCGCATGGCGTTGGTCGTGGGGCGTCCGCTCTGAGGATCGGTCATGGACCGAGCATACGAGCGGCGCCGGCGCCCGGGTCGGCCGGTCACGCGCACGGTCACGCACACCTCGCCGCACGTTCGCGCACACCACCACCGCAGGGTCGCGCACACCATCACCGCAGGGTCGCGCACACCACCACCGCACCCCGTGGAACCCGCGCCCCGGAACCCGCGCCGCGCGCCCGGGCGCGGATGTCGGCGGTGCGGCGGGGTCCGCCCCGTAGGGTCGGCACGGTGATGGAAACGATCGTGTTCGACATCGGTGAGACCCTCGTACGCGACGACCGCCACTGGGCGTCCTGGGCCGATTGGCTGGGTGTGCCCGCGCACACGGTGAGCGCTCTGGTCGGCGCCGCCGTCGTCGGGGGCGGATGCGCCACGGACGCGCTGGCGCTGCTCCGCCCCGGCATGGACGTGGCGGAGGCGGAGCTCGCCCGCGAGGCGGCGGGCCGCGGCGTGCACCTCGGCGAACGGGACCTCTACCCGGACGTGCGCCCGGCGCTCGCCGGACTCCGCTCGCTCGGGTTCCGGGTGGTGGTGGCGGGGCACCGGTCGGCGCGCGCCACCGAGCAGTTGCGGGCCCTGGACCTCCCCGCGGACCTCGTCGTCACCTCGGCGGAGTGGGGCGTGGCCAAGCCGGACCCGGAGTTCTTCGCCCGGGTGCTCAAGGCGTCGGACGCCGAACCGCGCACCACGGTGTACGTCGGCGACCACCCGGCCGAGGACCTCTTCCCGGCGAAGGCCGCCGGTCTGCGCACCGCCCACCTGCGGCGGGGCCCGTTCGGGCACTGGTGGGCGGATCACCCGGACGTGGTGGAGTCGGCGGACTGGCGCGTGGACGCGCTCACCGAGCTGACCGCGCTGCCGGGGCTGGTACGCGAGCGTGGGCAGGAACGCGGGAACGGGAGCGGCGGTACGGGCGGCGGCGAGGGACCCGTACGGGACACCCCCGAGCGGCGGCCCGAGCGGGGCGGGACGCCCACGCTCCGGGCGCTGCGGTCGGTGCGTTAGGACACCGCCCAGGTGGTGTCCGGCTGGGCCGCGCCGGTCCTGGCCGGATCACGGGCGCCTCGTCGGCGGCCTCTCACGCCTCCGTGAAGGCGAGCGAGACGTTGTGCCCGCCGAAACCGAAGGAGTTGGCGAGCGCCGCGCCCCAACTCCCCTTGCGGGGCTCCCCGGTCACCAGGTCCAGGTCCACGGCCGGGTCGCGGACGTCGAGGTTCCTGATCGCCGGGGTGATCCCGTCGCGCAGCGAGAGCACCGCGACGGCCGCACCCAACGCGCCCGAGGCGCCGAGGAGATGGCCCGTCATCGACTTGGTGGCGGTGACCGCCGGGTGGCCGCCCAGCGCCTCGCGGACCGCGAGCGCCTCGGCGAGGTCGCCCTGCGGGGTGGAGGTGGCGTGCGCGTGGACGAGGCCGACGTCCGCGCGGGCGAGCCCCGCCTCCCGGTAGGCCCTGCGCATGGAACGCACCTGGCCGTCCGGGTCGGAGGCGGTGATGTGCCCGGCGCTGGAGGTGACCGAGGCCCCGGCGAGGACCGCGTGGGGCCGGACGCCCCGCGCGCGGGCGTGTTCGGCGCGCTCCAGGACGAGGGCGGCGGCGCCCTCCCCCAGTACGAAGCCGTTGCGGGCCGCGTCGAAGGGGCGGGAGGCCCGCTCCGGGTCGTCGTTGGCCGTGGAGAGCGCCATCATCCGGGCGAACCCGGCCAGCGGCAGCGCGTGCAGACACGCCTCCGCGCCGCCCGCCACCACCACGTCGGCCCGGCCGAGCCGGATCAGGTCGAGGCCGTAGGCGAGAGCCTCGGCGCCTGACGCGCAGGCGCTGACCGGGGCGTGGGCGCCGCCCCGCGCGCCGAGGTCGATGCTCACCCAGGCGGCGGGCCCGTTGGGCATCAGCATCGGCACGGTGTGCGGGGAGACCTTCCGGGGCCCCGCGCTCTCCAGCACGTCGTCCTGGCCGAGCAGCGAGAGCACCCCGCCCACGCCCGTACCGATGACCACGGCCACCCGCTCCGGATCGGTCTCCGGCCGCCCCGCGTCGGCCCACGCCTCCCGGGCGCTGACCAGGGCCGCCTGCTCGCACCGGTCCAGGCGGCGGGCCAGAGTGCGTTCCAGGGCACCCGCCGGGTCCGCCCGCATCCTGGCGGCCAGCCGGGCGGGCAGCGGCTCGGCCCAGGGCTCGTCCAGGACCCCGACGCCGTTCCTCCCCGCCAGCAGCGCCGACCAGGTCTCGGGGAGGCTGCCGCCCAGCGGGGTGGTGGCCCCGAGCCCGGTCACCAGCACCTCGGGAAGGGGCCGTCCGGCGGCCGGGCGGGTCGCGGAGGAGGAGGCCGAGGTGCCGGTCTCGAAGGAAGTCGCGGAGGAGGTCACGGAGGAATTCGCGGAGGAGGTCACTGCATCGGTCTCGGCGGATGTCGCGCCCATGAGTGGTTCGCCTTTCCCAGCGGTCTGCGGCAATGCCCGGAACCGTACCCAACCAACTGGATGGTTGGCCATGTAGGGTTGTGCCATGTCCTCACCCGATCAGCTTGTGGGAACCCGCGCCCGGCTCCTGGCGGCAGCCCGTACCGAATTCGCCGCGCACGGCATGGGCGGCGCCCGGGTCGACCGCATCGCCCGGGCGGCGGGTGCCAACAAGGAGCGGATCTACGGGTACTTCGGCAGCAAGGAGAAGCTCTTCGCCGCCGTCGTCGCCGAGGCGGTCGAGGAGCACGCGGCGCTGCTCGGCCCGCCGGCCGGCGACCTCGGCGCCTACGCCGGGCGCGTCCACGACCTGCACCGCGCCAACCCGGAGCTGCTGCGCCTGATGATGTGGGAGGCGCTGCACCACGACTCGGGGGCACTGCCCGCCGGCGGGGAGCGCCGCGCCCGGTACGCCGGCATGGTGGGCTCGCTCGCCCGCACCCTCGGTACGGCCCCGGACACCCGGGCCGCCGCCACGTTCCTCGCGGTGCTGGGCATCGCGGTACTGCCCTCGGCGTTCCCGCAGCTCGCCCGCCTGATCATGGGGAGCGTCGACGGCGGGGAGGGGGCCGGCGACGCGGAGACGCGGGCGTACATCGTGGAGCTGGCCCGCCGGCTGGCCCCCGGGACGGCACTCCCCGAGACGGACTGACCCGGGCGCTCGCCCGCCCCGGCGCCACGAGGGTGCGGCTCACCCGCCCCTCCGCCACGACTGCGGGCCTCACCCGCCCCGCCGTCACGACAGCGCGCCTCACCCCTCCCGACGCCGCGACAGCGCGCTCATCGCGACCGCCGCGAGGGCCGCCGCCGCGCCGACCAGCCACACCGCCGTGTAGCCGCCCTCGCCCGGCTCGCCGGTGAGGTCCGAGCGGAACGCGCCGAGCAGAGAGGCGAACACCCCGCCCGCCACGGCTCCGCCGAGTGTCTTCACGTTGTTGTAGAGGGCGGCGGCGATCCCCGTACGGGCGGGCTCGCCCGCCTCCACGATGACGGTGGGCATGGCGCCCAGCGCCAGCCCGACACCGAGGCCGAGGAAGGCCGAGCCGGTCGCCATCTGCCACATCCGGTCGTGGAAGAAGGCGAATTGGGTGAAGGTGAGCGCGACCAGGCCGAAGGCGGCCATCAGCGTCGGCCGGTAGCCGATCCGCTTCGCCAGCGCGGCCGTGGAGAGGGAGCCGACGACGCTGCCGACCGCTCCGGGCAGCGACACCAGCGAGATGGCGAGGGCGCCGAGCCCGAACCCGTAACCGTCGGTCGCCGGATCGGCCGCGTAGAAGGTGGAGTTGGGGGTCTGGCTGCCGAAGTAGAAGACTCCGAAGAGGAAGGCGGCGCAGTAGAAGGGTGCGGAGGTCCGCGCCGCCAACGCCCGTACGTCCACGAGCGGTTCGCCGCTGCGCAGTTCGACCCGCACCCACAGGGCGAGCAGCGCGAGCCCCAGCAGCACCGGGCCGAGTACGCGCACCGAGCCCCAGGAGCCGTCCTCCGCGCCGGACACCCCGGCGAGCAGGGCGATCATCGCGGCGCCGAGGAGTACCACCCCGGCCCGGTCGACGCGCCCGCCCGCCCTGTTCCGGGACTCCGGTACGGCGACGAAGGAGACCGGCACGCAGGCCGCCGCGAGGACGGCCGGGACCAGCAGGGTCAGCCGCAGGGAGCCGAACGCGGAGTCCACCAGCCCCATCACCACCCCGCCCGCCATGGCGCCGAGCGTCAGCGCCCCGACGAGCCGGGCGATGGCCCGGCGCGCTTCGGCGACCGGCAGCCGGTCCCGTACGAGGGCGATCTCCAGTGGCAGCAGCGCCGCGATCGGCCCCTGGAGCACCCGGCCGGCCAGCAGCACCGGGTAGTCGGGCGCGAGGGCGACGGTCAGCGTGCCGACGGCGATCAGCGCGAGCGCGATCCGGAGCATCCGGCGGTGGCCGTACAGATCACCGAGCCGCCCGAACAGCGGGACGCACACCGCCGCCGCCAACAGCTGCACGGAGACCACCCAGTTGAGGGAAGCCGAACCGATGGAGAGGTGGTCGGCGAGGTCGGGCAGCAGCGGGGACAGCCCGACCTGGAGGAAGCCGCTGGTCGCCTCGAAGAACACGAGGAGTCCCACGACCGCCGTCACGGACGCGGTGGCGGGTGGCGGTCCGGCCGGGGCCGGGGTGGCCGGCGGCGGGGTGGGCGGTGCGGTGGCGGTCATGGGCGGGCTCCAGCGGTCATGGGCGGGCTCCAGCGGGGCGGGCGGCGGTGACACCGGAAAGCCGAAGGCCGGGGCGTGTCGGCACGGTGACCACACACCCCGGGGCGGGCCGCTACACGTCGTGGCCGAGGCGGCGCAGGGCCAGCCCGGCGAGCAGTGCGGCGGCGTGCGGCAGGGCGCCGTCGTCGTACACCGCCTGGGCGGAGTGGTTCATCGGGGCGGTGGCGGGGTCGACGCCGGGCGGGCAGGCGCCGAGCCCGACGAACGCGCCGGGTACCTCGCGCAGCACGAACGAGAAGTCCTCCGCCCCGGCCATCGGCTTGGGCGCCTCGAAGGCGTGGTCCCGGCCGAGGATCCGCCGCGCGGTCTCCAGCGCGAAGGCCGCGTCCTCGGCGTGGTTGACGGTCGGCGGATACTGGTCCACGTAGTCGACGGTCGCCGTGACCCCGTGGGCGGCGGCCACCCCGTGCACGGTCCGCTCGAAGCCGGTGCGGACGGCGGCGCGGGCGGCGTCGGAGAAGGTCCGTACGGTGGCGGAGAAGCGCGCGTGCTCCGGGATGACGTTGGGCGCCGTACCGGCCTCGATCCGGCCCACGGTGACGACCGCCGGGTCGAAGATGTCCCTCTCACGGGTGACCAGGGTCTGGAGCGCGGTGACCATCGCGCACATCGCGGGCACCGGGTCGGCCGCCAGGTGCGGGGAGGAGCCGTGCCCGCCCCGGCCGTGCACGGTGACGTGGACCGCGTCCGAGGCGGCCAGGATCGGGCCCGGCCGGGTCGCGGCGAAACCGGTCGGCGCCCCGGTGGACAGCACGTGCAGGGCGTACGCGGCGACGACCCGCTCCCCCGCCGCGTCCAGCACCCCTTCCTCGATCATGATCTTCGCGCCGCCCTGGCCCTCCTCGCCCGGCTGGAACATGAACACCACGTCCCCGGCCAGCTCCGCGCGCCGGTCCGCCAGCAGCCGGGCCGCGCCGACGAGCCCGGTGACGTGCAGGTCGTGGCCGCAGGCGTGCATCCGGCCGTCGAGCACCGAGGCGTACGGGAGGCCGGTGTCCTCCTGCACGGGCAGCCCGTCCATGTCACCGCGGAGCAGCACCGCCGGACCGGGCAGCCCGCCGCGCAGCACGGCGGTGACGGAGCTGAGCCCCTGCCCGGGGGTGATCTCCAGCCCGAGTCCCGCCAGGGCGTCCACGATCCTGCGCTGGGTGAGCGGGAGGTCGAGGCCGAGTTCGGGTTCCCGGTGGAGGGCGTGGCGGAGTGCGGTCAGCGCGGGGGCGAGGGCGTGGGCATCCTGGAGCAGAGACATGGGCGTATGGTGCGGACCCGAGCACTCCACTGATGATCATCCGCAGGAAAGCGGCGCCGATGAGGTCCTCCACGCAGAAATCCACCACGGCCCCGGCTCCCGCCGACAGCCCCGGCCCAGGCCCCGGCCGTGGGGCCACCGCCCCCGGCGACGCCCCGCTGGACGAGCTGGACGAGCTGGACTATCTGCTGATCACCGCGTTGCAGACCTCGCCCCGTGCGGAGTGGGCGCAGATCGGCAAGGCGCTCGGGGTGGACGGTTCGACGGCCGCGCGCCGCTGGAACCGGCTCACCGAGGCCGGACACGCCTGGCTGAGCTGCTACACCGTGGCGTCCGGGGTGACGCTGCCGATCATCGCGTTCATCGATGTGGACTGCGCCGCGGGCGCCCTGCACGAGGTGGCGGCGGAGATCGCGGACGACCCGCACCTGATCACCATCGAGCACGTCACCGGCTCCCGCGACCTCGTCCTCACCGCCGCCTTCCCCGACCAGGCGATGCTGGCCAGGTACGTCGGCTTCCGCCTCGGTGCGCTGCCCGGTGTCGCGGCCACCCGCTCCCAGATCGCCACCGCCGTCCACACCGAGGGCAGCCGCTGGCGGCTGGACCGGCTCGACCCGGACAGCCAGGACGCCCTGACCAGGGACCGGGGCCCCTCCCACCCGCGCCGGGGCCTGACCGCCCCGGACGACCTGGACAACCGGCTCTACCTGCTGCTGAGCGAGGACTTCCGCCGGCCCGCCGCCCGGCTCGCGGAACGCCTGGGCGTGAGCCCCAGCACCGTCCGCCGCCGACTCGACCGGATGCACCGCGAAGACGCCCTCATCTACCGCTGCGAGGTGGCGCGCTACCTCTCCGGCTGGCCCATCTCGGTGACCCTGTGGGGCATCGCCCCGGCCGCCGACACCGCGCGGATCGCCTCCCAGCTCATCGGGATGCGCGAAACCCGCCTCTGCGCCTCGCTGTCGGGGCCGTACAACCTGATGCTCGCGGTGTGGCTCCGCTCGGCCGAGGAAATCGGCGCCTTCGAGGCCCGGTTGGCCACCCGCTTCCCCGAACTCGTCGTCGCCGACCGGGCGGTGACCCTCTGGCCCCTCAAGCTGGCGGGCCATGTCCTGGACCCGTACGGCCGCCACCTCCGGGGCGTCCCCGTCACCTTCTGGGAGGACCCGGGCGCGCGCCGCGCCGAGGACGCCCTGCTGGCACGGCTGCGGGGCGGCCGGAAGGGGTGAGCGGGGCGGCCGATCGGGACGGCGGTCCGGCACCGGGCCACTGACGCACCACCGCCTCCGCGCCCGCCCGCGCCTCAGCCGAACACCGGCCCGAAGAGCACGGCGCCGACGGCCGCGAACAGCGCGGGAAAACCCTTCGCCGGCCCACGCAGGCGCCGCTGGGCCACGTACGTGAGCGCCGACGCGGCGAACGCGGGCCACCAGATGCTCTGCGAGGCGTCACCCAGGCTGAGGCGCCGCACGATCACCGCCTCGACGGCGTACCCGACGGCCGCCGCGACCAGCGGCCAGGCGCACTCCGGCCCGAAGGGGGCCCAAGGCGCGCGTGTGCCTGCTTTGTTCGCAGCGGACCGGCGCCTGATCCGGAAGGACCGCACGGTCGCAATGATCACTGACGCGCCGGCGGCCGCGACCCACAGGGCGCCGGAAACGACGACAAGGGGGCTGGGGTCACTCATGGCAGTCCTCCGGTAGGGCCCCATCCGGTCGTGGGCGTTCCCACCGGGGCGGGCCGTCGGTCGGAGCGGGCGGGCCCGCGCCGCTCGGGGCCGGCGGTACGGGGCAACGCTTTGTTCTGTACGCATTGTTCTGCACGGAGTACGGTCCGAGGACGGCGGTCCCCGGAGCGATCACCACGGCGGCCGCGCGCCGGGCCGTGTCCGACCATTCCCGCCTACCGGGGTTGCGGGGCCGCCCGCCGGGAAGAGTGCCGATGGGCAGTACGTGACCCGGGGGGGTACGCATGGCATTCCTGCTGTTCGTCGTGGCGGCGGTCCTGAGCGTGATCGGGATGGCGACCGACAACGACACGCTCTTCGACGTGAGTTGGGTGGCCTGGCTGCTCGGTCTGCTGCTGGCGCTCCGCGCCTGGCACCTGCACCGGAAGTACGGCACCCCGGAGAAGCTGGCCGCCGCCGCCGAGGGCGGCGACCTGCGGGCCCTGCGCTCGATCGCGCTGCTCGCGAAGATCCGGGGAGACCTGGACGAGGCCGAGCGCCTCTTCCGGCTGGGGGTGGAGCGGAAGGACCCCGAGTCGATGTGGGAGATGGGGCGCCTGGTGGAGGCACGCGACGGGCTGGCGGCGTCGGAGCCGTGGTTCCGGATGGCGGCCGAGCACGGGCACTTCGCCGCCAAGCGCTTCTTCCGCCAGGGCCATGCCCTCAACATGAAGGGCGACAACCCGCTGTAGGCGGTGTCCGGTGGATCACGGTCGGCCAGGGCGCGGCGCGATCTCGGCCATGATCCACCGGACACCGCCCAGGGGCCCTGACCTGCGAGGGAGTAAGTTCAGCGCCATGAGAGCCAGGGGCGGTGGGGAGAAGTGGCCGGCGGCGATCCTGTGGGGGCTGCTGACGGCGCTCTGTGCGTTCGTCGCCCCGCTGGTCCTGCTCCTGGCGACCGCGGCCTGCGGGGCCGCCGCGCTCCGGACCGCCCGCCGGGCCCGTGACCGGTCCACGGCCGAGCTGCTCGGACCGGTCCGGCTCGGCTGACCGGGGCGGCACGCCTCGGTCAGCCGCCCGCGCCTCACTTCCGGTACAGCGCCTCGATCTCCGCCGCGAAGTCCCGTGCCACCACGTCCCGTTTGAGCTTCAGCGAGGGCGTGAGGTGGCCGCTCGCCTCGGTGAAGTCGACGGGCAGCACGGTGAACTTGCGGATCGACTCGGCGCGCGAGACGAGCCCGTTGGCCTCGTCCACCGCGTGCTGGATCGTGTCGCGGAGCTCCGGGTCGTCGACCAGTTCGCGGAGCGGGACGCCCTGCTTCTTCTTCATCTGCCGCCAGTGCGCGAGACCGTCCTCCTCCAGGGTGATCAGCGCGGTGATGAAGGAGCGGTTGTCGCCGACGACCATGCACTGGCCGACCAGCGGGTGGGCGCGCAGCCAGTCCTCCAGCGGGGCCGGGATGACGTTCTTCCCGCCCGAGGTGATGATGATGTCCTTCTTGCGGCCGGTGATGGTGAGGTAGCCGTCGTCGTCGAGGGCGCCGAGGTCGCCGGTGGCGAACCAGCCGTCGTGCAGTACCGGTACGGACGTGCCGGTGCTCGCGTCCCAGTAGCCGTGGAAGACCTGGCCGCCCCGGAGCAGTACCTCGCCGTCGTCCGCGATCCGTACCGAGGTCCCGGGCAGCGGCCAGCCGACGGTGCCCAGGCGGGGTTTGAGCGGTGGGGTCACGGTGTGGGCGGCGGTGGTCTCGGTGAGGCCGTACCCCTCGAAGATCTCGATGCCGGCGCCCGCGTAGAAGGAGGCGAGCCGGCCGCCCAGCGGGGAGCCGCCGCAGATGACGTACCGGACGTGGCCGCCGAGGGCCGCGCGGATGCGGCGGTACACCAGCGGGTCGTAGAGCTTGCGGGCCAGCTTCAGGGCGGTACCGGGACCGGGGCCCGTGCCGTGTTCGGCGGCCTCGACGGCCCGGCCGTACCGCTGGGCGATGCGGGCCGCCCGGTCGAAGGAGGAGGCACGGCCCATCTTCTCGGCGGTGGCGCGCCCGGTGTTGAAGACCTTCTCCAGGACGTACGGGATCGCCAGCAGGAACGACGGCTGGAACCCGGCCAGGTCCTCCAGCAGGTCCTCGGTGCGGATGGAGGGGGCGTGCCCGAGGCGGACCCGGGCGCGCAGGCAGCCGATCGCGACCATCCGGCCGAAGACGTGGCTGAGCGGCAGGAACAGCAGGGTGGAGGCCGGGTACTTGGAGACCGACTTGAAGACCGGGTGGAGCAGTTCGATGGCGTTGTCGACCTCGGCGAAGAAGTTGCCGTGGGTGAGGACGCAGCCCTTGGGGCGGCCGGTGGTGCCCGAGGTGTAGATGAGGGTGGCGGCGTGGTCCGGGCCCAGCAGGGCGCGGCGCTCGTCCACCGCCGCGTCGGGCACGTGCCGGCCGGCCGTCCTGAGCCGGGCGAGCGCCCCGGTGTCGAACTGCCACAGGTGGGCCAGGCCGGCGAGTTCCCGGCGCTCCTGGCTGACGATCCGCGCCTGCTCCTTCGTCTCGACCGCGCAGGCCTGCGCGCCGGAGTCCTGGAGGATCCACCGCACCTGGTACGCCGAGGACGTCGGGTAGATCGGGACGGTGACGAGCCCGGCGGCCCAGGCGGCGAAGTCGAGCAGCGTCCACTCGTACGTCGTACGGGCCATGATCGCGATGCGGGCGCCGGGCTGGAACCCCTCCGCGATCAGGCCCTTGGCGACGGCGCGTACCTCGTCGGCGAACGCGAGGGCGGTCACGTCCCGCCAGCTGCCGTCCTCCTGCTTGCGGCTGAGGACGGCGTCCGAGGGCGCCTCGCGCGCGTTGTCGAAGGGGATCTCGGCGAGCGAGCCGTGCCGTACGGGCGGCGCGAACGCGGGTACGGAGACCTCCCGCACCCGGCCGTCCGCGCCGCGCAGGAGCAGCGGGGGAACCAGGACGGGCGGTGCGGCGGCGGACGCGGTGCCGTCGGCCGGGGATGCGGGCGGGGCGGGGGGCGTGGACACGTGCGGCTCCTCGGAGGGGGCGGTGGCAGGTCGGGTGCGGCGGCGAACGGGCTTCGTCTCACGGCCGTTCGAGGATCGCGGTCACCCCCAGACCACCGGCCGCGCAGATCGAGACGAGCCCGCGCCCCGGCCCCTCGCGTTCCGCGAGCAGCTTGGCGAGGGTGGCGACGATCCGGGCGCCGGTCGCCGCGAACGGGTGGCCGGTGGCGAGCGAGGAGCCGGCCACGTTGAGCTTGTCCCGGTCGACGGGGCCGAGGCCCTGCTTGCGCCAGGCGGCGAGCGTGGCGAGCACCTGTGAGGCGAACGCCTCGTGCACCTCGAACAGGTCGAAGTCCGCGAAGGTGAGCCCCGCCCGTTCCAGCAGCCGGGGCACGGCGTACGCCGGGGCCATCAGCAGGCCGTCCTCGCCGTTCACGTAGTCCACGGCGGCGCTCTCGTACAGCGTGAGGTACGCCAGCGGTGCGAGGCCGCGCTCCCGCGCCCACTCCTCGCTCGCCAGCAGCACGGTCGCGGCGCCGTCGGTGAGCGGGGTGGAGTTCCCGGCGGTCATCGTCGCGTCGGGGTGGTCCGCGCCGAACACCGGTTTGAGCGTGGCGAGTTTCTCGACGGTGGAGCCGGGCCGCAGGTTCTGGTCCCGCTCCAGGCCGAGGTGGGGGACGACGAGGTCGTCCAGGAATCCCCGGTCGTAGGCGGCGGCCAGCCGCTGGTGGCTGGTCGCGGCCAGCAGGTCCTGGTCCTCGCGCGTGACGCCCCAGCGGCGGGCGGTGATCGCCGCGTGCTCGCCCATCGAAAGCCCGGTGCGCGGTTCGGCGTTGCGCGGGATGTCGGGGACGAGGTGGCGGGGGCGGACCGCCGCGAGCGCCTTGAGGCGGGCGGCGTTGCCCTTGGCGCGGCGGGCGTTCAGCAGGATGCGGCGGAGCTCGTCGTTGACACCGAGGGGCGCGTCGCTCGTGGTGTCCGCGCCGCCCGCGATGCCCGAGTCGATCGCGCCGAGGGTGATCTTGTTGGCGACGCCGATGACGGCCTGGAGGCCGGTGCCGCACGCCTGCTGGACGTCGTACGCCGGGGTGCGGGGGTCCAGCCGGGAGCCGAGCACCGTCTCGCGGGCCAGGTTGAAGTCGCGGCTGTGCTTGAGCACGGCACCGGCGGCGAACTCCCCCACCTGCTGCCCGGCCAGGCCGAACCGCTCGACGAGCCCGTCGAGCGCGGCGGTCAGCATCAGCTGGTTGGACGCCTGGGCATAGGGGCCGTCGGAGCGGGCGAAGGGAATGCGGCTGCCGCCGAGGACGGCGACCCGGCGCGGCTGCGGGAGCGGAATCATCGCGGCCCTCTCGTCCCGGCCGTCGCGGCCCCTGCGATCGCCCCGAGCAGTGCTGTCGCCCCGGGTCGTGTCCGCGTGCGGTTCATCTCGACCAGCTCCTGACTCTTGAGTAACCTTACTCCGGAGTAAATCTACGACCGAGCAGGGAGTCTGGACAATGGCCGACCGCTATCTGCACCTGACCGGCACAGCCCCCGGCCGCTTCCTCACCCGGCGCCTGGGCCTCCCCCAGCCCACGCCGCTGCGCCGCTGGTCCCTGGAGACGCCCACGCTCGACGGGCCGTTGCTGCACCTCACGGCGGGCGACCCGGCCGTACCGGGCGAGGTCGGCGAGGTGCTCGCCCGCCTCGGGCTGCCGGTGGTGGAGCGGGCGGACCGGCCCGCCGGGATCGTCGTGGACGCGACGGGCATCACCTCCGCGGCGGGGCTCGCCGGCCTCCACGCGGTCCTGCACCCCGTCGTCCGCTCGGTCGCCCGCAGCGGCCGGATCGTCGTCCTCGGCACGGTCCCGTCCCCCGAGGACCACCACCAGGCAGCCGCCCAGCAGGCGTTGGAGGGGTTCGTCCGCTCGCTGGGCAAGGAGATCGGCCGGGGCGCCACCGTGCAGCTGGTACGGGTCGTGCCGGGCTCCGCCGCGTCCGCCGAGTCCACCCTGCGCTTCCTCCTCTCGCCCCGGTCCGCGTACGTCAGCGGCCAGGTCGTCGAGGTCTCCGGCGCGGCCCCCGACCCGGTCGCCGACTGGTTCGCCCCGCTGACCGGCCGCACCGCGCTGGTCACCGGCTCCGCCCGGGGCATCGGCGAGGCGGTGGCCTCGGTGCTGGCGCGCGACGGCGCCCGGGTGATCTGCCTCGACGTCCCCCAGGCCGAGGCCGATTTGGTGCGCACGGCGGACCGGCTCGGCGCCACCGCGCTGCCGCTGGACATCACCGCGCCGGACGCCGCCGAGCGGATCGCGGCGGCGGTCCCGGACGGACTCGACGTCCTCGTGCACAACGCGGGCATCACCCGCGACCGCCGGCTCGCCAACATGGCGGCCGACCGCTGGGCCTCCGTGATCGACGTCAACCTCGACTCGGTGCTGCGGACCACGGACGCGCTCCTCAAGGCGGGCACCCTCAACCGGGGCGGCCGGATCGTCGCCACCGCCTCCATCGCGGGCATCGCCGGGAACAACGGGCAGACCAACTACGCTGCGAGCAAGGCCGGCATCATCGGCCTGGTCCGCTCGCTCGCCCCGCGCGCCGCCGCCGACCACGGGGTCACGGTCAACGCCGTCGCCCCCGGCTTCATCGAGACGAAGATGACCGCCGCCGTGCCGCTCTTCATCCGCGAGGCGGGCCGCCGCATGAACTCCCTTTCCCAGGGCGGACTTCCGGTGGACGTGGCCGAGACCACCGCATGGTTCGCGCAGCCCGCCTCCACCGCCGTCAACGGCCAGGTGGTACGCGTCTGCGGCCAGAGCCTGCTGGGAGCGTGAGCCGATGCCCGGCCTCGGACTCTCCCTTTTGCGCGGCGCGCTGACCTCGCCGCTGAAGCACCCCGGCCGCCCGGGAGCCGCGCTCCCGGACACCCGCGTCACCGGCCCCGCGATCCCCGCACCGGCCGAACTCCTCGCCCGCTACCGCTCGATCTGCCACTTCCCGCCCAACGGGCCGCTCCCGCCGACGTATCCCCACGTGCTGGCGTTCCCGCTCGCGATGCGGCTGATGACGGCGCGGGCATTCCCGCTGCCGGTGCTCGGGCTCGTCCACACCTGGATCGAGATCACCTCCCACCGGCCCGTACAGCCCGCGGAACCCCTTCGACTCACCGTGTACGCACAGGCGTTGACGCCGCACCGCCGGGGGACCGAGGCCACCGTGGTGACGGAGGCCCGGGTGGGCGACGAGCTGGTGTGGGAATCCCGCAGCGGGTACCTCGCCCGCCACGCCGTACGGACCGCCCCCGCCGCGCCGACCGCAGCCGCCGCCGCCACGCATGACGCTTCCGGCCTGCCCGCCGTCGCCGAGTGGCGGCTCACCGGCGACCTGGGCCGGCGGTACGGGGCCGCCTCGGGCGACCGCAACCCGATCCACCTCCACCCGCTGACCGCCCGCCTGTTCGGCTTCCCCCGGGCCATCGCCCACGGCATGTGGACCGTCGCCCGCTGCCTCGCCGAGGTGGAGGGCGCCGACCACATCCGCACCGTACGGGCGGAGTTCCGGGCCCCCGTACTGCTGCCGGGCACGGTGACGTACGCGGCCGACGGCTCGGGCACGACGTTCGAGCTGCGCGGCGGCCCGGACGGCGCACGGGTCCACCTCACCGGCACGGTGACCCGGGACCTGTGAGCCCGTACGGTACGACCCGCACCCTCAACACCCCCGTCTCGCACGCACACCAGGAGGAACGCGCCATGGAATCCGCCGAACGCTTCCGCGCCGCCGTGGAGAAGGGTGAACTCGCGGGCATCGAGGCCCTGTTCACCGACGACGTCCGCCTCTACAGCCCGGTGAAGTTCACCCCCTTCGACGGGAGGCCCCAGGTGCTGGGCCTCCTCGGGGTACTGCTCCAGGTCTTCGAGGACTTCCACTACGTCGGCCAGTACGAGGGCGCCGCCGAGACCAGCGCCGACGGCGAGGAGGCCCCCTCGGAGATCCTGGTCTTCCGCGCCACCGTGAACGGCGCCCAGATCCACGGCATCGACCTGCTGCACTTCGACGAGGCCGGGCTGATCAAGGAGTTCACCGTGATGGTGCGCCCCCTGTCCGCCGTACAGGCGCTGGGACAGGCGGTCTACGCGGCCCTGGTCGCCGCCGGACTCGCGCCCAAGGCCCCCTGAGCACCGCCGCGCACCGCCGGCCCCGGGCGACGGAGGCCGGCGGACGCGGTCGCGCACGAGAGCCCGCGCTTCGGACCGACGGCGGCCGGATCGGACGGGAGGGCGGCCGGAGCTGCCGGATCGGACGGGGGCGGCCTGAGCCACCGGATCAGACCGGCGGCTGCCAGGGCCGCCCGTTCATGAGGTTCTCCAGACCCGCCCAGGAGAAGTTCATCAGCGTCGCCGCCGCCTCCCGGGCCGAGACGCCCGGGGTCTCGTTGGCCCAGCCCGCCAGCGCCTCGGCGGCCCCCACCAGCGCCTGGGCGAGCCCGACCACGTCCCGGTCGGGCAGCGCGGGGTCGTGGTGGGCCTCCCGGGCGGCGGCGCCGATGAGCCCGGTCACGAACGCGACGATCTCGTCCCGCATGGTGGTGATCTCCGAGGCGAACGGCTCCCCGTGCGTCCGCGCCTGGCGGTGCAGCACCGCCCAGCCGTCCGGGTTCTCCGCGGTGTGGACGAAGAAGGCGCGCAGCCCCTCCCAGAGCTGCCGGTCGGCGGGCAGCCCCGGCTCGACCCCCGCCTGGACCGCGTCCACCAGCGCCTTCGCCTCGCGGCGGATGCACGCGGTGAAGAGCTCCTCCTTGGAGTTCAGGTACAGGTAGACCAGCGGCTTCGACACGCCCGCGAGCTCCGCGATCTCGTCCATCGAGGCCGCGCGGTAGCCGCGCTGCCCGAAGATCTGCACCGCCGCGTCCATCATCTGCTGCTCACGCACGGCGCGTGGCATCCGCTTGCTCTTCACCGCATCCATGTCGGACTTCCTTCCGCCCCCGCTGCCTTACTCCCGAGTAAGGGTACGGGGAGCACGGAAGGTCCCCACCGGCGCGAAGGCCCACCAGCCCGCGCGCAGAGGCAGGCCCCGGCGCACCCGGCCCCCGGAACGCCGCAGGGGCGCCCAGGTCCCGAAGGACCCGGACGCCCCCGGGGCGCGCGGTGCGAGGTGGGATCAGGCGGCGACGGGAACCCGGACGGGCTCCTCCTCGACGACCTCGATCTCGTCCACCGGAGAGGCGGAGGCGGTGTTGTACTTGCCCAGGTCGAGGATCTTCTCGCGGGCCGAGACGATCACCGGGACCAGCGCCTGGCCGGCCACGTTGGTGGCGGTGCGCATCATGTCGAGGATCGGGTCGATCGCCATGAGCAGGCCGACGCCCTCCAGCGGGAGGCCCAGCGTCGAGAGGGTCAGCGTCAGCATGACCGTCGCGCCGGTGAGACCGGCGGTCGCGGCGGAGCCGATGACCGAGACGAACGCGATCAGGACGTAGTCACCGACGCCGAGCTGCACGTCGAAGATCTGCGCGATGAAGATCGCGGCCAGCGACGGGTAGATCGCGGCGCAGCCGTCCATCTTGGTCGTGGCGCCGAACGGGACGGCGAAGGAGGCGTACTCCTTCGGGACGCCGAGGCGCTCGGTGACCTTCTGGGTGACGGGCATGGTGCCCACCGAGGAGCGGGAGACGAACGCCAGCTGGATCGCGGGCCAGGCGCCCTTGAAGAACTGGATCGGGCTGACCTTGGCGACGGTGGCGAGCAGCAGCGGGTAGACGCCGAAGAGCACCAGGGCGCAACCGACGTAGACGTCGGCGGTGAAGGTGGCGTACTTGCCGATGAGGTCCCAGCCGTAGTCGGCGATGGCGTAGCCGATGAGGCCGACGGTGCCGAGCGGGGCGAGGCGGATGACCCACCACAGGGCCTTCTGGAGCAGCTCCAGGATCGACTCGCTGAGGGTGAGGATCGGCTGGGCCTTCTCGCCGAGCTTCAGGGCGGCGATGCCGGCGACGGCGGCCATGAAGACGATCTGGAGGACGTTCAGCTCGGTGAACGGCGTGATCACGTCGGTCGGGACGATGCCGGTGAGGAAGTCCAGCCAGGAGCCGGCGTGCTCGGGCTTGAGGCCGTCCTTCGGCGTGAGGCCGGTGCCGGAGCCCGGGTTGGTGATCAGACCGATGGCGAGGCCGATGGCCACCGCGATCAGCGAGGTGATCATGAACCAGAGCAGGGTGCGGGTGGCGAGCCGGGCCGCGTTGTTGACCTTGCGGAGGTTGGTGATCGACACCAGGATCGCGAAGAAGACGAGCGGCGCGACGGCCAGCTTCAGCAGCTGGACGAAGATGTGGCCGACCTTGTCGAGCGTGGTGTAGAGCCACGCGACGTCGTACGAGCGGGTGATCCAGCCGAGGACGACACCGAGGACCAGACCGGCGACGATCTGGGCCCAGAAGGGCACCTTCGGTATGCGGAAACCGGAGCTCTTGGGCTCGGCGGCCTCCGTGGTGGACGCGGAGTTCGCGGACACGGACACACTCCAGACAGGACGCGGCGTACGCGTGGGAAGGCACGCGTACGCGAGAAAGGGAAGGGGACGAAGGGGGCGGCGTCCTCGCCGGGAGGCGGCGCCGCTGCTTGCTGTCGGGTCAGAGGCGACAACAGGCCGCGGTCGTACAGCGGCAGAGATCGACGTGCAGGCGCGCCACGAGCGGGACGCCCGGGGCGTAGCGGATTCGCACTGCTGTCTTCATGTCGTTCACGTTAACACCGCGACTTTGAGGCCCTCAAAGCTTTTCTATGGGGACGCGTCCGGCGGAGCCTGGCCGATAAGCAGCGGATAAAAACGCCAAAGACCCCGGTTCCGGAGCGACTTGCTCCGGGCCGGGGTCCGAGGTGCGACGCGCCCCGAGGGGCACGGATGTGACGAAGGTTACGTTCCGCGTCTCACGGCGACGAGAACCGCGTCCTACTGGACGGCGTCCTCGCGCGCGCGGTTCGCCTCCAGGCGGGCCTTGGCGCGGTCCACCTTCTCGACGACCTGGACGGACATCTCGTCGCGCTGCTTGCGCAGCAGGACGTAGCTCAGCGGGGCGGACAGCACCAGCCCGAGCAGGACGACCCAGACGACGTTGGAGCCGCCGACGCCGGAGGGGATCACACCGAAGTGGACCGCCACCCCCGCGACGAAGAAGCAGGCGACGAAAATCAACAGTCGCAGCGCGGAGTACCGGATCATTGCGCTCGGCTTGGCAGCGGACACGGCCGACCTCTCTCTACGTACGACGGTGATGCGATCCTGCCCGACCAGTGAAGCATGCCCCAAAATCGTTCGGTTCACGGGGTTGCCGCGGCTCCCCCAGCGCCCCGTACGCCCCCGCCTGAACTGCGGGAACGCTCACCCGGGACCGGTCAGGCGAGCGGGAGCAGCATGGTGATGTCGTCCCGGTCGTCGCCCTGGGCGACCCGGATCGCCCCCGGCACCCGGCCCACTTCCTTGTAGCCGCAGCTTTCGTAGAAGCGGTCCACGCCGGTGCCGCCCCGGCAGGTGAGCCGGATGTACTCCATGCCGTCGATGGTGCGCGCCGCGTCGGCCGCGGCCGCCATGAGGTCGCGCCCGTATCCCTTGCCCTGGTGCGAGGGGTGGACCATCACCGTGTAGAGCCAGAGCCAGTGGCGCATCAGCCGGTGGGTGTTGAGGGTGAGGAAGGCGGTCGCCGCGACCGTGCCGCCCTCGTCCCGCCCGACGAGCAGCCGGGTGCGCCCCTCGACCATCGCGGTGAGGTGCTTCAGCAGCTCGGGGCGGACGTCCTCGGTGGTGACCGGCGGTACGAAGCCGACCGCGCCACCCGCGTTGGAGACGTCGGTCCAGAGCGCGAGGAGGCCGTCGCGCAGCTCGGGACCGAAGTCGGGGTCCAGGGTGAAGGTAAGAGGCATGGGGCCAGATTAGCCATTACATCCCGATGGCCTCAACCAGCTTTCCGGCATGCGGGAAGGGCCGGAGGAAGCCCGGTACGGACCGGCGACGCGGAGGGGCCCCGGTCGCAGGTGGCGTACCTGCGACCGGGGCCCCTCGGCGAACGCGTGGGGTCAGACCCGCATCGCCTGCGGCGTCTCGCGCCGGTCGGCGTCCGGACCCGGGTACTCGCGGATGATCTCGTACCGGGTGTTGCGCTCGACGGGCTGGAAGCCCGCGTCCCGGATGAGCTCCAGCAGATCGTCACGGCCGAGCTTGTTCGGCGTGCCGTAGTTGTCCGCGTCGTGCGTGATCTTGTACTCGACGACCGAGCCGTCCATGTCGTCCGCGCCGTGCTGGAGCGCCAGCTGGGCGGTCTGCACGCCGTGCATCACCCAGAACACCTTGACGTGCGGCACGTTGTCGAACAGCAGCCGGGAGACGGCGAAGGTCTTCAGCGCCTCGGCGCCGGTGGCCATCGTGGTCCGCGCCTGGAGCCTGTTGCGGATCTTGCCGTCCTTCATGTCCACGAAGTCGTGCTGGTAGCGCAGCGGGATGAAGACCTGGAAGCCGCCGGTCTCGTCCTGCATCTCGCGCAGCCGCAGCACGTGGTCGACGCGGTGACGGGGCTCCTCGATGTGCCCGTACAGCATCGTCGCCGGGGTCTTGAGACCCTTCTCGTGCGCGAGGCGGTGGATGCGCGACCAGTCTTCCCAGTGGGTGTTGTGGTCGACGATGTGCTGGCGGACCTCCCAGTCGAAGATCTCCGCACCGCCGCCGGTCAGCGACTCCAGACCGGCTTCGATCAGCTCGTCGAGGATCTCGGAGGCGCTGAGCCCGGAGATCGTCTCGAAGTGGTGGATCTCCGTCGCCGTGAACGCCTTCAGCGCGACGTTCGGCAGCGCCTCCTTGAGGGCGCTGAGCGAGCGCGGGTAGTACCGCCACGGCAGGGTGGGGTGGAGCCCGTTGACGATGTGCAGCTCGGTGAGGTTGTCGTTCTCCATCGCCTTGGCGAGGCGGACGGCCTCCTCGATGCGCATCGTGTACGCGTCCTTCTCGCCCGGCTTGCGCTGGAACGAGCAGTACGCGCACGAGGCGGTGCACACGTTCGTCATGTTGAGGTGCCGGTTGACGTTGAAGTGCACGACGTCACCGTTCTTGACGGTGCGCACCTCGTGGGCCAGTCCGCCGAGCCAGGCGAGGTCGTCGGACTCGTAGAGAGCGATTCCGTCCTCGCGGCTCAGCCGCTCGCCGGCCCGGACCTTCTCCTCCAGCTCGCGCTTGAGTCCCGCGTCCACTAGAACGCCTCCCATTTCTCTACGTAACAGACTTCCCGTAACCGTACGCCCCGAGGTTGCCCGGCCGTCCCCGGGGACACCCTCAACGCTCTTCGGGAAGTTCTCCGACCCGGTTCTCCCACTTCGTGGAGAGCACGATCGTCGTCCGGGTGCGGGAGACGCCCTTCGTTCCGCTCAGCCGGCGGATCGTCTTCTCCAGGCCGTCGACGTCGCCGACACGCACCTTGAGCATGTAGGAGTCGTCGCCCGCGATGAACCAGGCGTCCTCGATCTCCTCCAGGTCGCGGAGCCGGCGGGCCACGTCCTCGTGGTCGGCGGCGTCGGACAGCGAGATGCCGATCAGCGCGGTGACGCCGAGGCCGAGCGCCGCCGCGTTGACGGTGGCGCGGTAGCCGGTGATGACTCCGGCCGACTCCAGCCGGTTGATCCGGTCGGTGACGCTGGGGCCGGAGAGGCCGACGAGCCGGCCCAGTTCGGCGTACGACGCCCTGCCGTTCTCCCGGAGGGCCTGGATGAGCTGCCTGTCCACCGCGTCCATATGACAGAACCTTCCATTGTTCAGCAGTATCACAAGTCTAGGTATTGCATTTAAGGCAAACAGGGCTCCCACCCTGCGAATCTTTCGAAAGGTTCACGAGACGCCGTCGAACCCTGCTTCGAAGCGACGCCGCCGAACCATCAGGAGTCCGACCGGGACGACCCGGCCTCAGGCGGTACGTGAGCCGCCACCGAGTTCCCCCTCCCACCGGCGGTACAGACCGTGCGGCACCCCCGCCGCGTCCAGCACCCGTCCCGCGACGAAGTCCACCAGGTCCTGGATGTGCGTGGCGCCCGCGTAGAACGCCGGGGACGCGGGCAGCACCACGGCCCCCGCCTCGTCCAGGGCCACCATCTGCTTCAGCGTCGCGCCGCTCAGGGGTGTTTCCCGTACGGCGACGACGAGGGGGCGCCGCTCCTTGAGCGTGACGCTCGCGGCCCGCTGGAGCAGGTCCTTCGACAGCCCGAGCGCGACCCCGGCGACGCAGGCCGTCGAGGCCGGGACGATCAGCATCCCCTTCGCCGGGTACGACCCCGAGGACGGCCCTGCGGCGAGGTCCCCGGCGGGCCAGTGGCGCACCCCGGAGAGGTCCGGGTCGAAGGTGTCCGGCTTGCCGTCCGCCCCCCGCGCCAGCCAGCTCGCGAGGTCGTCCCGCCAGTGCGCGTCGCGGAAGGCGATCCCCGTCTCGTCGAGCAGCGTGAGCCGTGAGGCGCGGCTCACCACCAGGTCCACGTCCTCACCGGCGGCGAGCAGCCCGCGCACCACCGAAGCGGCGAACGGGGTCCCCGAGGCGCCCGACACCCCGACAATCCAAGGCCGACGCGGCTGCTGACTCACTGAAGTCGTGGATTCCACACGCCGAGAGTAGCTGCCCCCCGCGCACCGGCCGAACCCGGAACCGGCGGGAGGCTGCCGGGCATTGCCCGCACCCCGGGGATCACGGGCCCGCCCCCGTACCGCCGCCCCCGTACCGCCGTCACGGCGTGAGGCCGCGCACCACCAGGTCGAGCAGGGTGCAGGCGAAGAGCGCCATGCCGATGAAGCCGTTGACCGAGAAGAACGCCCGGTTGAGGCGGGACAGGTCGTGCGGGCGCACCACCCGGTGCTCGTACACGAAGGCCACGGCGACGATCACCATGCCGATCCAGTAGAAGAGCTCCGCGTCGGTGGCGAGGCCGAACCAGACGAGCAGCCCGGTCGTGATCGCGTGGCAGACCCGGGCGCCCCAGAGCGCGGCCGGGATGCCGAAGCGGGCGGGCACCGAGAGCACACCGTGCGCGCGGTCGGCGCGGACGTCCTGGCAGGCGAAGATCAGGTCGAAGCCGCCGATCCAGACGCCGACGGCGAGCCCCAGGACGACCGCGTCCCACGACCAGCTGCCGGTCACCGCGAGCCAGGCGCCGATCGGGCCCATGGCCTGCGCGATGCCGAGGATGGCGTGCGGGAAGTTCGTGAACCGCTTGCCGTACGGGTAGACCACCATCGGCACGATGGCGATCGGCGCGAGCGCGAGGCAGAGCGGGTTCAGGAGCGCCGCCGCGCCGAGGAAGAAGACCAGCGCGACGAGGGCGCCCGTCCACGCGGAGCGCACGGAGACCGCGCCGGTGACGATCTCGCGGGTCGCGGTGCGCGGATTGCGCGCGTCGATCTCCCGGTCGATGATCCGGTTCGCGGCCATCGCGAAGGTGCGCAGGCCGACCATCGCCACCGTGACGAGCAGCAGCTCGACCCAGTGGATCGACTCGCTGTCCTGGAACATCGCGGTCAGCGCGGCGATGTACGCGAAGGGCAGCGCGAACACCGAGTGCTCGATCATCACCAGCCGCAGGAACGCCTTCACCTTGCTACTGGGCTGCGCCGGGCCGTGGCCCAGCGCTGCGTCTGCGGCAGTCACAGTCCGTATTCCTTCCAGCGGCGGTCGACCTTCGCCGCCGTCTCCGGGTCGGACTCGACCATCTCCGGCCAGCCTCCGTCCCGCGTGTAACCCTCCTCGGGCCACTTCCTCGTCGCGTCGATGCCCGCCTTGCCACCCCAGAACTGCTGGTACGAGGCGTGGTCGAGGTGATCGACCGGCCCCTCGGTGACGGTCAGGTCCCGGGCGTAGTCGGTGTTGCCGAGCGCCCGCCAGGCCACTTCGTGCAGATCGTGGACGTCGCAGTCGGAGTCCACGACGACGATCAGCTTGGTCAGCGACATCATGTGGGCGCCCCAGATGGCACTCATCACCTTCTGGGCGTGCTTGGGGTACTTCTTGTCGATCGAAACGATCGCACAGTTGTGGAAGCCGCCGGCCTCGGGGAGGTGGTAGTCCACGATGTCCGGGACGATGATCTTCAGCAGCGGCAGGAAGAACCGTTCGGTGGCGCGGCCCAGCGGCCCGTCCTCCGTGGGCGGGCGGCCGACCACGATCGACTGGAGCAGCGGACGCTTCCGCATGGTCACGCAGTCGATGGTCAGCGCGGGGAACGGTTCCTGCGGGGTGTAGAACCCGGTGTGGTCGCCGAAGGGCCCCTCGGGGAGCATCTTGCCCGGCTCCAGCCAGCCCTCGATGACGACCTCGGCGTTGGCCGGGACCTGGAGCGGCACGGTCTTGCAGTCGACCATCTCGATCCGCTTGCCCTGGACGAACCCGGCGAAGAGGTACTCGTCGATGTCCCCGGGCAGCGGTGCGGTGGACGCGTACGTCACGGCGGGCGGCGCCCCGAAGGCGATGGCCACCGGCAGCCGCTCGCCGCGCTTGGCGGCGACCTGGTAGTGGTTGCGGCTGTCCTTGTGGATCTGCCAGTGCATGCCGATGGTGCGGCGGTCGTGGCGCTGGAGACGGTAGAGCCCGAGGTTGCGGACGCCGGTCTCGGGGTGCTTGGTGTGGGTCAGCCCCAGGTTGAAGAAGGAGCCGCCGTCCTCGGGCCAGGTGAAGAGCGCGGGGAGCTGGTCCAGGTCCACGTCGTCGCCGGTGAGGACGACCTCCTGGACGGGGGCGCTCTCCCCCTTCACCTTCTTCGGCGGCACGTGGATCATCGATCCGAGCTTCCCGAACGCCTCGCGCACGCCGATGAACCCGTGCGGCAGCTCCGGCTTCAGCAGCCCGCCGATCTTGTCGCTGATGTCCGAGTACGCCTTCAGCCCGAGCGCCTTCAGCAGCCGCCGGTCGGTGCCGTACACGTTCATGGCCAGGGGCATCGAGGACCCCTTGACGTTCTCGAAGAGGAGCGCGGGCCCGCCGGCCTTGTTGACGCGGTCGACGATCTCGCCGACTTCGAGGTACGGATCGACCTCGGCCTTGATGCGCTTGAGATCGCCCTCACGTTCCAAGGCCCGGAGCAGGGAGCGAAGATCGTCGTAAGCCATGCCCACCAGTTTGTCATCCTCCCCGCACTCCCCCTCGGGGGCTCCCCCGCCGCCGCGCCGGGGGCGGGCACCGGGAAAACGGGCGTCCACGCCGTGAAGGCCCCGCAGCGTGATCAGGAAGTCCGCCCCGGCGACGGAACAGCACACCGGGGAGTCACTCGTCGGTCGCCGCTCTTCGAGTCCGCGCTCGCCGCGGCCCGCCTGGCGGACCCTCATCCGGAGCCGCTCGCCGCCAGTTCACATCTGCTCGCCGTGGGGTGTCATCCGTAGCCGGTACCCTGTCGGCTCACCGGGGGCCTTCACGCCCCGCCGCCGTTTCCGGGGGGACTTCCTCAACCATGCTCAGGGCCCTGATCTATCTCCTGCCGCTGGCGCTGACGATCTACGCCTTCATCGACTGCCTCAACACCCCGGAGGACGAGGCCAAGCACCTGCCGAAGGTCGCCTGGGTCTTCATCATCCTGCTGTTCTGGATCGTCGGCCCGATCGTCTGGCTGGCCGCGGGCAAGCTGCGGCACGTGCCCGCCGGAGGCCGTACTCCCTCCGAGTGGCACCGCAACCACCGCACCCAGTGGGTGGCGCCGGACGACAACCCGGAGTTCCTCCAGAGCCTCCGCGCGGAGAACAAGCGGGACGAGTCGCTCCTGAAGGACTGGGAGGCGGACCTGCGCCGCCGCGAGGACGAGCTCAAGCGCCGCGAGCGCGGATCCGGCCCCGACGAGGCGCCGGGTACGCCGCCTCCGGCGACCGCCTGACCGTACGCAGCGCCACGGAGCCCGCGCGGGCCGGGAGACCGGACCGGGCGGGCTCTTCGGCGTTCAACAGCGGCCGTTCACGGGGCCAGCAGCCCGCCCAGACGGTTCAGCAGCGGCAGCAGCGCGGTGCGCTCCTGCGGGGTGAGCGCCTCCAGCGCGCCGTGCACCACGCGCATCTCGGCGCGGATCCGGTGCGCCAGCTCGGTGCCTTCCGGAGTGCGGGAGGCGACCTTTGAGCGGCGGTCGCCGGGGGCGGGGGTGCGGACGAGCAGGCCCCGGGTCTCCATGCGGCCGACGAGACCGGTGGCGTTGGACGCGTCGCAGACGAGGTGGCGGGCCAGGGCGCTCATCGGCATCGGCGCGTCGAGCGCGATGAGCGCGCGGGCCTGCGCGCTGCTCAGGCCGTGGCGGGCGGCGACGGCGGTGAGGTCGTCGGAGTGCCCTCGTACGACGACGGCCAGGGGCTCCAGCAGGTCGTCCGGGGTGGGGACGGCGCGGTCGGCGCGGGGTGCCGGTTCCGGGGGCATGGGGTGGTCATCCTTGGGCAGAGGCGCGGGGAGCGGGGCAAAGGGGTGGGCGGTGCGGACATCCACCGTACGCCGCGTTCCGATTATTTGACTTACTCAACTTCTGGTCGTTACATGAAATGCGTTGCTTGACGATGTCAACTTCCTGATATCGAGACGCCCCGCAGTAGGGAGCCCCCATGCCCTCCGAGTCCCCGGCCGACGTCGTCGCCCGCCTCCGCACCACCTTCCGCACCGGCCGTACGAAGGACCTGGCCTGGCGCACCCACCAGCTGGAGCGGCTGCGCGCCCTGCTCACCGAGCACGGTGACGACCTGGCCGACGCGCTCCGCGCCGACCTCGGCAAGAGCCGCGCCGAGTCGTACCGGACCGAGATCGACTTCACCGTCCGCGAGATCGACCACACCCTGGAGCACCTCGAAGACTGGCTGCGCCCCGAGCCCGCCCCCGTGCACGCCGGGCTCGCCGCCCTCGGGGCCACCGCGCTCACGGTGCGGGACCCGCTCGGTGTCGTCCTGGTCATCGCGCCCTGGAACTACCCGGCGCAGCTGCTGCTCGCCCCGGTCGCGGGCGCGCTGGCGGGCGGCAACTGCGTGGTGGCCAAGCCGAGCGAGCTGGCCCCCGCGACCTCCGCCGCAGTCGCCCGGCTGCTCCCCCGCTTCCTGGACACCGACGCGGTGGCCGTCGTCGAGGGCGGCGTGGCGGAGACGACGGCGCTGCTGGAGGAGCGGTTCGACCACGTCTTCTACACCGGCAACGGCACGGTCGGCCGGATCGTGATGGCCGCCGCGGCGAAGCACCTCACCCCGGTGACACTGGAGCTGGGCGGCAAGTCCCCGGTCTTCGTGGACCGGGACACCGACCTGAAGGCGGTCGCCGCGCGGCTCGCCTCGGGGAAGTTCCTCAACGCGGGCCAGACCTGCGTCGCCCCCGACTACGTCCTCACCGACCCGGAGACGGGCGCCGCCCTCGCGGACGCGCTAGCCGCCGCCGTCGAGGCGCAGTTCGGCAGTGACCCCTCGGCCTCCCCCGAGTACGGCCGCATCATCAACGAGCGCCACTTCGACCGCCTGGTGCGCCTGCTGGACTCCGGCCGTACGGTCACCGGCGGCGCCCACGACCGGGCGACGAAGTACATCGCGCCGACCGTGCTCGCCGATGTCGCCCCGGACGCGCCGGTGATGGGCGAGGAGATCTTCGGCCCGGTGCTGCCGATCCTCACCGTGGCCGGACTGGACGAGGCGATCGGCTTCATCAACGACCGGGACAAGCCGCTGGCGCTCTACGCGTTCACCGAGTCGGCCGAGGTCCGTGAGCGGCTGCTGAACGAGACCTCCTCGGGCGGCGTCGGCATCGGCCTGCCGCTCGCCCACCTGACCGTCTCCGACCTGCCGTTCGGCGGGGTCGGCGAGAGCGGCATGGGCAGCTACCACGGCCAGTACTCGATGGACACCTTCAGTCACCGCAAGGCGGTCCTGGACACCCCGCTCGGCTGACCGCCCTCGCAGGGCCCCCACGTGAAACGGCTGCCCGCTCCCCCCTACGTACGGGAGGTGCGGGCAGCCGTTTCGCGCAGGTGGTACGGGGCGTCAGACCCCGGCGTAGGAGTGCTTGCCGGTGATGAAGATGTTGACGCCGTAGTAGTTGAACAGCCAGCAGCCGAAGGCGATGAGCGCCAGGTAGGCGGCCTTGCGGCCCTTCCACCCGGCGGTCGCGCGGGCGTGCAGGTAGCAGGCGTAGGCGACCCAGGTGATGAACGACCAGGTCTCCTTGGCGTCCCAGCCCCAGTAGCGGCCCCAGGCCTGGCCGGCCCAGATCGCGCCCGCGATGATCGTGAACGTCCAGAGCGGGAAGACGGCCGCGTTGGCGCGGTACGAGAACTTGTCGAGGGTGGCCGCGGAGGGCAGCCGGTCCAGGACGGACTGCGCGAACCGGCCCGGCGTCTCGCCGTCCTCGACCTTCTTCTCGTAGCTGTCGCGGAACAGGTAGAGCAGCGTGGCGACGGCGCCGAGGAAGAAGACCGCACCGCAGATGATGGCGGTGGAGACGTGGATCCACAGCCAGTACGAGTGGAGCGCCGGCACCAGCTGGTCGCTGTCCGTGTAGAGCACGGTGGTGGCGATGCCGAGGTCCAGCAGGACCACGGTGACCAGCAGCAGACCCATCCAGCGGACGTTCTTCCGCAGAACGAGCAGGATCAGGTAGGCCGCGACGGCGACCGTGGAGAAGGTGATCGAGAACTCGTACATGTTGCCCCAGGGGGCGCGCTCCACGGAGAGCGCGCGGGCGACGACGCCGCCCGCCTGCACGAGGAAGGCGAGCACGGTCATCGAGACCGCGATCCGGCCCCACAGGTCGCCCTGGAAGGTGCCGCCGGAGGCGCCGGGGCCGTCCGGGACGTCCCGGGTCCCGGCGGCGGACCGGGTGATCACCTTCGGGCGTTCCAGCACGGCGGTCGAGCCGCCGGCCTTGGTGACCTGGACCTTCACCGAGGACTGGGCGGCGGCCCCGGCGTCGAGCGCGGCGGCCGTGCGGCCGACCTTGCTGCGGCTGCCGAACACCCATTCCGCGATGTGCGCGAGGAAGGCCAGGGTGTAGACGGCCATCGACGAATAGATCAGCACATTGCTGGTGTGCGCCAGATTCTCGTTGGCGGCGGCGGCGAGATTCACTTCTCAGCCCCTTCGGCAGTTTCTGCGGCAGGTACGTCGGGACCGGGGCCGGGTTCGGCCGCGGAGTCGGTCTCCGGCCCCGGGGCGGGGTCGGGCTGCGGATCGGGTGCGGTCGGCGCCACGTCGTTCAGCGCCACCGCCAGGCCGAGCAGTTCCTCGGGCAGCTTCGCGGACTCGCTGCGGCCGAGTCCGGCCATCTCGACGACGGTCACCCCGTCGGCCCCGCGCACGGCCCGCACCCAGACGCGGCGGCGCTGGATGAAGAGCGAACCGGCGAGTCCGGCGATGGCGGCGATGGCCCCGCCGAGCGCCCAGCCGGCGGCCGGCTGCTTCGAGATCTGGAAGCTGGCCCACTCCTCGACGCCGTCGAAGGTGACGGAGCCGGCGCCGTCCGGGAGCTTCATGGTCTCGCCGGGCGCGAGCCGCTGCTTGAGAGCGTTGCCGTCCGCGTCCTTGAAGGGCTTCAGCTTGGACGTGTCGAGCTGGTAGACGTTCTGCGGCAGCCCGGAGTCGACGCCGAGGCTGCCGTGCAGCGCGTTGAGCGCCAGCACCGGGTTCTCCGCGCCGGGGAACTGCGAGAGCATCGTCCCGCTGCCCGCGCCGGCGAAGGTGGGCACGAAGAACGCGCTGAAACCGAGCTGGTCCCGCTTGCCGTTCTTGTCCTTGTAGCCGTCCATGACCTTGATGGCACCGGACGAGGTGATGTTGGCGTCGCGCGGCAGCAGCGGCACGGCGGCCTTGAAGATCTGCTTGCCCTTGCCGTCCCGGACGGTGACGACCGGGGCGTAGCCGTGCGAGATCAGGAAGATCTTGGTGCCGTCGATCACCAAGGGCTCGTTGACCTTGATGACGCCCTTCTTGTCCTTGCCGTACGCGCCCTCGGCGTACGTCACCCGCGCCTCGAAGGTACGGGCCGTGCCCCGCTGGGGGCCGGTCTTCTCGTACGTGCCGACGAAGTCGTCGAGGGTGAAGCTGAACGGCGTGAGCGAGTCGTTGTCGTACAGCGAGCCGGACGTGAAGTCGTCGTACTGCGTGAGCGTGTTGGCGAAGCCGTCGCCCTCGGTGACGAGCTTGCCGCCCTGGAACTTGAAGAGCGAGCCGACCGCGAAGGCCACCAGCATCACGATGAGCGCGACGTGGAAGATCAGGTTGCCGGCCTCGCGCAGATAGCCCTTCTCCGCCGCGACCGCCTCGCCGACCGCGTGGGAGCGGAACCGCCGCTTGCGCAGCAGGGTGAGCGCGGCCTCGCGGACCTGCTCGGGCTCCGCCTCCGTACGCCAGGTCGTGTACGCGGGCAGCCGGTTCAGCCGCTTCGGGGCGTGCGGCGGGCGGCTGCGCAGCTGGCCCACGAACTGGAGGCTGCGCGGCACGATGCAGCCGATGAGCGAGACGAACAGCAGGATGTAGATCGCGGAGAACCACACCGAGCTGTAGACGTCGAAGAGCTGGAGCTTCTCGTAGATCGGGGTGACCGTGGTGTGCGCGTTCTTGAACGTCAGCACCTTCAGCTCGTCCACGCTGTTCTGCGGGACCAGCGAGCCGGGGATGGCGCCGAGCGACAGCAGGAAGAGCAGGATCAGCGCGATCCGCATCGAGGTGAGCTGGCGCCAGAACCAGCGGATCCAGCCGATGACGCCCATGGCGGGCAGCCCGGCCTCGCGGTCGGCGCGTTCCTCCACCGGTGCGGTGGAGAGCTGCGCCCCGGCCTCACCGAGCTCCCGGGTGTCCTGCTCGTCGGCGCGTGCGGCGTCGCGCTCGTCAGTGGTGTTCAGCTTGCTCAATGGAACTCAGATCCCCACAGTGAAACCGTTGGACCAGCCCTGCACGTCCTGCATGAACGAGGCCCACAGCCCCGTCAGCAGCAGGATGCCGGTCGCGATCATCATGACGCCCCCGATGCGCATGACCCATGCGTAGTGGCGCTTGACCCAGCCGAATGCTCCCAGCGCCTTGCGGAAGGCGACGGCGGCGAGGACGAACGGGACACCGAGTCCCAGACAGTACGCGACGGTCAGAAGTGCCCCGCGCTCGGCGGTGCCCTGGTCGAAGGCGAGCATGGACACCGCGCTCAGCGTCGGGCCGAGGCAGGGGGTCCACCCGATGCCGAAAAGAGCGCCCAGCAGCGGGGCGCCCAGCAGTCCGGTGACCGGCCTGCGGTGGATGCGGAACTCGCGCTGGGTCATCCACGGCATGAGCCCCATGAAGAAGACGCCCATGAGGATCATCAGCACGCCGAGGACCCGCTGGAGGGCCTCGCTGTGTTCCTGGAGGTTGCCGCCGAAGTAGCCGAAGAGCGCGCCGCCCGAGACGAACACGGCGGTGAAGCCGAGGACGAAGAGGGAGGCGCCGCCGACGATCCGGCCCCGCCGGGCGTTCGCCAGGTCGGTGCCGCTGATGCCGGTGACGTAGCTCAGGTAGCCGGGGACCAGCGGGAGGACGCAGGGCGAGAAGAACGAGACGAGACCGCCGAGCAGCGCGATCGGCACGGCGGCCAGCAGCGCACCGTTGACGACCGTCTCGTTGTACGTGGCGGCGGCGAGGGCGGTCACCGGGTCACTTCTCCGCGATCAGCGGGTCGATCATCTTGTGCAGCTGTTCCGCGTCGAGCGCCTGGAGGGTGCGGGCGGCGATGCGCCCCTCGCGGTCGATGACCACGGTCGACGGGATGGTCTGCGGGTTCAGGGTGCCCTTGGGGAAGCGGAGGATGAGCTTGCCGACCGGGTCGTAGAGGCTGGGGTAGGTGATGTCCGCGTCCGCCTCGAAGTTCAGCGCGGCGTCCTTCTGGGTGTCGCGGGTGTTGATCCCGACGAACTGGACGCCCTGGCCGGCGGTCTCCTTGGAGACGGCGGCGAAGTGCTTCGCCTCCGCCCGGCAGGGGCCGCACCACGATCCCCAGACGTTGACGACGACGACCTTGCCCTTGTAGGCGGCGACGTCGAGCTTCTTGCCCTCCAGCGTGCTGCCTTCGAGCTCCGGGGCGGCCCGGCGGTCCTTCAGGGCCACGGTCGAGATACCGCCGTTGCCGGTGACGAAGTTGGTGTCACCGCCCCCGCCCGACTTGATGTCGTCCCCGCCGCAGGCGGACAGGGTCAGGGCACCGGCCACGACGGCGGTCGTGGCGGCGAGCAGGGTGAAGCGGCGTCGGGGTGCGCGGCCATGGCTCATGTGAAAAGTTTCGCATGGCAGATCCGGGGATCTTGGGCACCCCCCTCGGTGCCCGTAAAGCCCCTTGTCAGGCCCGCTTAAAGAAAGCGTTCCAGCCACCGGCGGGCGCCTGACCGACCTCGAGTGTACGGAGCTTCGCCAGAACTGCCGGGTCCTGGACGTCCAGCCAGTCCACGAACTGGCGGAACGAGACGAGCCGTACGTCCGACTGCCCGGCCACTTCCTTGATCACTTCCTCGACGGCGTCCATGTAGATACCGCCGTTCCACTCCTCGAAGTGATTCCCGATGAAGAAGGGGGCGCGATTCGACTCGTACGCCCTGCGGAATCCGGCGAGATAGGAACTGGCCGCCTGCTCACGCCATTCCGGATAGCGCGAGGGCATGCCCCGGGTCGAATTCTGCGACTGGTTGGCGAGGATGTTGTAGTCCATGGAGAGGACTTCGAAGGTGTGGCCGGGGAACGGGATTCCCTGGAGCGGGAGATCCCACACACCGAGCCGCTTCTCCGGCCACATCTGCACCCCGCCCGGCGAACTCGCGTCGTAGCGCCAGCCGAGCCTGCTCGCGGTCGGCAGCAGGTTCTCCTGGCCGAGGAGACAGGGGGTGCGTCCGCCGACGAGTTCCTTCCGGTAGTCGAAAGGCAGCGGTTCGACGCCCTCCCAGCCGCTGTTGGTGCGCCATTGCGTCACGAAGGAGACGGCCTGATTGATCTCGCTGTGCCACTGCGCGGGCGTCCAGTTCTCCACCGACCCTCCACCGGCGCAGAAATGGCCGTTGAAGTGGGTGCCGATCTCGTGGCCGTCGAGCCACGCCTCGCGCACGTACCGCAGCGTCTGTTTGACGTGGTCGTCGGTGAGGTAGCCGATGTCCGAGGCGCCGCGCGGATTGTTGGGCGGCTGGTAGAGCGATTTCTTCGACTCGGGCAGCAGATAGATGCCGGAGAGGAAGAAGGTCATCGCGGCGTCGTGTTCCCGGGCGAGTTCGAGAAAACGCGGGAAAAGGCCGTTGCCGACCTCGCCCGCCCCGTCCCAGGAAAAGATCACGAACTGCGGGGGCGTCTGGCCGGGTTCGAGCGGGACGGGCGCGTCGGGCTGTTTCGGCTGCTTTCCGGTGTCGGAGGTGGAACCGTCTCCGATCAGCCGCACACCGCTGTTCGCGGAGCCCTTGCCGTGCTCTTTCCCCCCGCCGGCGTGGGCGCCGTGGTCGGGAGCCGTACCGGCGGCGCCCCCGGAGCTCTTCCCGGGCCCGTGGTGCGCCCCACTCCCGGAACCGAGTGAGCCGCAGCCCGCGATTCCCGCGGCGGCTGCGGCTCCCAGGCCCGCTCCCAGCAGTCCCCTCCGGTTGATGTTGTTCGCATGTTCCTGGTTCACGTCCACGTCCCCATCGGCGGTCGTTTTGTCTCATGCCCATACAAACTGCCGATGGCTGAGATGAAAGGAGCGACGCGATGGTTCCTATGATTATCTGATTTTCACCACACGACCGGACCCTCACAGGGCCTCCACACCGGCTCCCCTTTCGCCGGACACCACCTACGCCTTTCGGCCGTCCGCCCGGGACCGCGCGGGCTGACAACGGCGCCACAGGGGTGGCACAGTGGAGCGATGTTCCCGCGCCGGCCGTCGTCCCCCCAAGAAGTGGCCCGTACCGCGTCCGAGGTGACGAATCTGCTCGCGGTCCTCTGGGGAAGAGCCCAGGCCAACACCCCCGCGGGTCCCACTTCCCCGTCCCAGCTGCGCGCGCTGCTGGCGATCGAGCGCCGGGAGGGCGGCAACATGCGGGCCCTGGGCGAGGCGCTGGGGTCGACCCCGCCCGCGACGAGCCGCCTCTGCGACCGACTGGAGGCGGCGGGCCTCGTCGAGCGGCGCCTGAGCCCGGCCAGCCGCCGGGAGATAGAGCTCTACCTCAGCCGGCCCGGCCGGGCGCTGCTGGAGGAGATCAGGGCCGGCCAGGTGCGGGAGGTGTCCCTGGTGCTCGCGGCGATGCAGCCCGAGGCGGCCGAAGCACTGCGCGAGGGGCTCGCCGCGTTCCGGGACGCGGCCGCCGAGGTCATCGACGGGGAGAGATACGAACCCGACGGACCCGCCTGGCTGGCCAACCCCGCCTGAGACCGCCCGGAACCACCTGGGACCACCCGGAGCCGCCGGGGGCCGCCCGCAGGAAGGCGACCGGGGAAACCCTCTCCCCGGCGTCACAGCGGGACAGGGAATGCACCGATTCACCCCGCACCGCCCCGACCAGGGATGTTTCCTTCCTGCAATTGTTGTCAGTGAACAACTATTACCTCTAGTCTCGTCGCGGTCGCATCGTGCGGTCCCATGGCCGCCGGTCCATGGTGAGAGGAGGCACAGCGCCTTGGGCACCCCGCCCCCCACCGTCCTCGCACCTCGTGACGGCAGTTCCTCCGAACCGTCGCGCACCGGCACCGCCGCGCCCCGTACCGCAGCCCTCCCCGCCGGCCGCACCGGCGAGGCCCCGGGCTTCGACCTGTGGAGCGGCGACGGGCCCAGCGTCCTGCTGATCGAGGACGACGCCGGGGACGCCCTGCTGGTCGAGGAGATGGTCGCCGACAGCGGTGTCGCCATCGACCTGTCCTGGGCGCGGACCCTCGCGGAGGCGCTCGACGCCCTCGACCGGGACACCCCCCAGTGCGTCCTGCTCGACCTCCACCTGCCCGACTCCCAGGGACTCGGCGCACTGGAGACGATCCTCTCCCGCTCGCCGGACACGGCCGTCGTCGTCCTGACCGGGCTCGCCCAGGAGGACTCCGGGCTCGCCGCGGTCTCCGGCGGCGCCCAGGACTACCTGATCAAGGGCCGCCTCGACGCCGAGCTCTTCGTACGGGCCATCCGCTACGCGATACAGCGCAAGCGCGCCGAGCGTGCCGCCGCCGACCTCCGGGAGAGCCGGATGCTGGCCGCGGAGAACAGCCGGGTCGAACGCGGCCTGCTGCCCACCCCGCTGCTCCTCGACGACACCGCCCAGGTCTGCTCCCGCTACCGGCCCGGCCGCGCGCAGACCCTGCTCGGCGGCGACTTCTACGACGTCGTGCAGACGCCCGACGGCACCACGCACGCGGTCGTCGGCGACGTCTCCGGCCACGGACCCGACGAGGCCGCCCTCGGGGTGTGCCTGCGGGTCGCGTGGCGCTCCTTCGTCCTCTCCGGCGCGCGCGGCCAGCGGCTGCTGGACCTCCTCGAACAGATGCTGGTCGCCGAGCGTTCCGGCCCCGAGATCTTCGCCACCCTCACCACGCTCAGCCGGGCGGTCGGCACGCCGCACGTGGAGGTCATGCGCGCCGGCCACCCGGGGCTCCTGGTGCGTCCGCCGGACGGCCCGGTCCGCCTGGAGGAGGTGCCGGGCGGCCCCGTGCTGGGCCTGCTGCCCGGCCGCGCGCACTGGCCGGTGACCGTACTGGAGGCGCCCCGGGGGACGCGGCTCGCGCTCTTCACCGACGGTCTCATCGAGGGCCGCACGGGCAAGGGGTACGAACGCCTCGGCGAGGAGGGCCTCGTGGAGATCGCGCGGGAGTACGCCCACCACCTCCCGGCCGACGACTTCGTGGACGCGGTCATCCAGCGGTGCGAGGACCTCGCCGCCGACAGCGGCGGACTCGCCGACGACGTGGCCGTACTCCACCTCGGCTGGACGGACACCGTGTGAGAGCGACGCCCGTACCGGCAGCGCTCCGCCCCGCCCGTACCCGCTGACGCGCCGGCGCCGGCCTTCGCTCCCCCGCTCCGCCGTCGGAGGGGCGCGGCGGGAAGGGCCCGGCACCGGCCCGTCGGACATCCCCTGGTCCCGTTACTCTGCTCGCCCCCGAGCAGCACTCTGGTGAAGAAAGCCGACCAACTGTGACGAACTACCTGGCCGTGGAACGCGCCCTGCGTACCGCCGCGCCGCACGCCCTGGTGGAGGCCGCGCGCGCCGCACTCGCCGAGCACTACGGCGCCACGGACATCGAGCTGCTGATGGCCGACTACAGCCTGACGGTGCTCCAGCCGGTCGACGCCCCGGCCCGCCCGGAGGGCCCGGTGCCGGTGAACGGCAGCCCGGAGGGCCGCGCCTTCGGCAGCCAGGCGCCGTACGAGCGCACCGCGCCGGGGCTGGACGACTCGATCGTGCTGCACCTGCCGGTGACCGTCCGGGGCGACCGCCTCGGCGTCCTCGACGTGACGCTCCCCCCGCACCGGCGCACGACCGGCGCCGTCCACGACCTCACCGAGATCGCCCAGCTCCTCGGCCACGAGATCATCGTCGCCGAGCGGGACACCGACCTCTATCTGCGGGCCCGCCGGGTCAACCGGCTGACCCTCGCCGCCGAGATGCAGTGGCAGCTGCTGCCCGCCCGGGCGTGTGCGCGGCCCGAGTACGCCATAGGCGCCCAGCTGGAACCGGCGTACGCCATCCACGGCGACAACTTCGACTGGTCCACCACCGCCGACACCCTCACCCTCACCGTCACCAACGGCATGGGCGAGGGCATCGAGGCCTCGCTCCTCACCAACCTCGCCGTGAACGCCCTGCGCAACGCCCGCCGGGCCGGCATCGGCATGGCGGACCAGGCGGCCCTCGCGGACCAGGCGCTGTACGCCCAGTACCGGGGCGCGTCCCACGTGTCGACGCTGCTGCTCACCTTCGAACTCGCCACCGGCAACGTCCAGGTGGTGGACGCCGGTTCGCCGCAGCTCTGGCGCCGACGCGGCAGGACCGTGGAACGCATCGACCTGGAGGCGCAGCTCCCGCTCGGCATGTTCGACGAGACCGCCTACGTCGCCCAGGAGTTCCAGGTGCTGCCGGGCGACCGGCTGGTCTTCGTCAGCGACGGCGTCTACGCGGCGCACAACCGTGCCGGAGAGCCGTACGGCGAAAGGGCGCTGACCCGGGCCATCCAGGCGGCCGGCCTGCTGCACGCCGCGTCCGTACCGAGGGCCATCCTCCTGGCCCTGGCCGAGCACCGCGACGCGGAGCCGGACGACGACGCCCTGGTCGTCTGCCTCGACTGGTTCGGCGCGAAGGGCGGCCCGGAGGGCTGACCGGCCCCGCCCCCGGAACGAACGATCCCGGGGGCGGGCCACCTGCCGTGGCCCGCCCCCGGGATCAGTGCTCTCCGTGCGTGCGTCCTCAGGCGCCGAACGCCTTCGACTTCCCCTTCACCGGCTTCGCCCCGGCGAGCAGGTGCGCGGGCACCAGGTCGCGGGCGGGCTCGGAGTAGCCGACCGAGACGATCTTGTCGCCCTGGTAGGTGAAGCTGGTCAGCGAGGCGAGGGTGCACTGCCGCTTGCGCGGGTCGTGCCAGAGCCGGCGGCGCTCCACGAAGCTGCGCACGATCCAGATCGGCAGCTGGTGGCTGACGCAGACCGCCTCGTGGCCCCGGGCCGCGTCGCGCGCGGCGTCCAGGGCACCCATCATCCGTACGACCTGCTCGATGTACGGCTCGCCCCAGGAGGGCTTGAACGGGTTGGTGAGGTGCTTCCAGTTGTCCGGGTTGCGCAGCGCGCCGTCGCCGACGCCGAAGGTCTTGCCCTCGAAGACGTTGGCGGCCTCGATCAGCCGGGCGTCGGTGGCGAGGTCGAGCCCGTGCGCCTTGGCGATCGGGGTCGCGGTCTCCTGGGCGCGCTCCAGCGGGGAGGCGACGACGTGGCGGATGTCGCGCTGCTCCAGGTGCTCGGCGACCCGGTCGGCCATCTTCCGGCCCAGCTCGGAGAGGTGGTACCCGGGCTTGCGCCCGTAGAGCACGCCCTCCGGGTTGTGCACCTCGCCGTGGCGCATCAGGTGGACGACGGTGATGTCCTGGGCGGAACCGTTCTCGCTCATGCGGTGGCCTCCGAGGCGGCGCGGGCGGCGGCGGGCAGGGCGTCGGCGATGCGCTCGACGGCCCGGGAGTCGTGGGCGGTGGAGACGAACCAGGACTCGAACGCCGAGGGCGGCAGGTAGACGCCCTGGGACAGCATCGAGTGGAAGAAGGCGGTGTAGCGGAACGCCTCCTGCTTCTTCGCGTCGGCGTAGTTCCGGACCGGCCCGTCGGTGAAGAACACGGAGAACATGTTGCTCGCCGTGGACACGTGGTGCGCCACGCCCTCCTTGCTGAGCGCGCCGCTGACCAGGCCCTGGAGCTCGGCGGAGACCGCGTCGACCTTCGCGTACGCGGCGTCGTCGAGCAGCCGCAGCTGCGCGAGGCCCGCGGCGGTGGCGATCGGGTTCCCGGAGAGGGTGCCCGCCTGGTAGACCGGGCCGGCCGGGGCGAGGTACGCCATGACGTCGGCGCGGCCGCCGAAGGCCGCGGCCGGGAAGCCTCCGCCCATGACCTTGCCGAAGGTCATCAGGTCGGGGCGGACGCCGTCGATGCCGTACCAGCCGGCCTTCGAGGTGCGGAAGCCGGTCATGACCTCGTCGGAGATGAACAGCGCGCCCTCGGCGGCGCACAGTTCCTTGAGCCCCGCGTTGAAGCCGTCCACCGGCCGGACGACGCCCATGTTGCCCGCGGCGGCCTCGGTGATCACGCAGGCGATCTCGCCGGGGTGCGCGGCGAAGGCGGCGCGTACGGCCTCCAGGTCGTTGTACGGCAGCACCAGGGTGTCCCCGGCCTGCGCGCCGGTCACCCCGGGGGTGTCGGGCAGCGCGAAGGTGGCGACGCCGGAGCCTGCGGCGGCCAGCAGCGCGTCGACGTGACCGTGGTAGCAGCCGGCGAACTTCACGACCTTGGCCCGGCCGGTGAAGCCGCGCGCCAGCCGGATCGCGGACATGGTCGCCTCGGTGCCGGACGAGACCAGGCGCACCTGCTCGACGGGCTCGACGCGGGCCACCATCGCCTCGGCGAGCGCGACCTCACCCTCACCCGGCGTGCCGAAGGAGGTGCCCCGGGCGACCGCCGCCTGGACGGCGCCGATGACCTCGGGGTGGGCGTGGCCGAGAATCATCGGCCCCCACGAGCAGACGAGGTCGACGTACTCGCGACCGTCGGCGTCCGTGAGGTACGGACCGGTGCCGGACACCATGAACCGGGGCGTACCGCCTACGGCGTTGAAAGCGCGCACCGGTGAGTTCACGCCACCGGGCGTCACGACGGACGCGCGGTCGAAGAGCGACTGTGAAACTGGGGCTTCGTATGAATACGCCACTTTGGTCCTGATCTGCGATTCGGGGGGTCGGAGGGCTGGTGGGGACATCGCGGCCACCGGTGAGCAAGGAGCGCGCACTCCTCGTATCACGAAAGGGCGTCAGCCCCCTCGCGTCTGCGAAACTGGGGCGTCATGGGGAAAGCTCACACATGCCATGGTGTCAGAGGCGCGCGCGGACTCGCGGGCAGGTGTTTCGCCGCACGCCTGGTGGGGAGGTCACTGACACGATGATCGGGTTGCGCGGTGGGGCTGTGTCTCCTAAGAAGTAGTCGGGTGGATGAAATATGCATCGCGGTGGCGGAGTGGGCGAAGGCACCGACGGCCCGGGGCCCGAGCCTGCCCGGCGTGGGCGTCACCGGCGTGATGCTGAACGCGTACAGGGCAGCAGACCGGCACCGGATGCCGGCAGCGGTCCCGGGATCAGGAGCGGTGGCCGGGTGGGGGTGACCTACAAGTATTTCGGCGCCCCGGACGGGGCGACCGCCGCACGCGTGCCCATCTCGATGCGCCCGGAGGAGCTGGGCGGCGACGAGCTGGGCATGGGCGGCATGTTCACCAAGATCAAGCCGGAGACGGTGGCCGCCATGGTCCTCACCGGTATACAGGGGATCCCGCTGCACCAGGTCCCGCCGCTGGAGCTCGTCGTCCTCCACCCCGACTACGCCGTGGTGAAGCTGCCGATGACCGTGGTCGACCCCCTGCGTGACGTGGGCGAGGAGACGGTGGGCGCGGCGGCCTTCATATGGTCGACCGTCCCCGACCGGGGCGGCCCGCGCGACGCCTTCAACGTCTACCGCCTCCTCCACGAGTGGCAGGACTTCTCCGTCCGCCTGCACGACGCGGGCCACCAGGCGTACTGCCTGGTGTGGCCCTGACGCACGAGACGCACGCACGAGACGCACGAGACAGACCCACGCGACGCACGAGGCGCACCGGCCGCCGGACGCACGCACGCGACGCACCGGACGCGCCGAACGGCCTGCCGGACGCACGCGACGCCCACGCGCACGCCGGGGTGCACCGGAGCGCGGCTGCGCACCACGCGCATCCATCAGTAGTCATCCGGCCATTCATTGGCCGAAGAACGATCTCCAGTCGGGCCCCGGAACCTGCCGACACAAGAGGGACATCCGCTGAAGGAGGTCCCGCCGTGGGCGATGCGCTGCCGATCCTGTCCGTCCCCGCCGTGGTCCTCGCGAGTGGCGCGTACGCCGTGGGCGCGAGCTGGTGGCGCCGCCGCCACCCGGCCCCGCCCCCCTCCCCGTACACCCGCCAGGCGCTCCGGCTCGCCGAGGAGCGGACGCTGGTCACGGCGGAGGAGATCCTCGCCGACGCGTACGCCGCGTTCGGGCCGCTCTACACCCCGTCCACCGCGAACGCGGACACCCACGAGGCCGGCCCCGGCGCACGGGCCACCGCCCACAGCTCCGACTCGGCCCCGCAGGTCTGACGGCGGCGCCCCGCCCGCAAACGCCTCGCTCCACCGCCCTCCCCGGTGACATCCTGGGCGCGTGACCAAGCCCTCCGCGCCCGGGCCTTCCGTGGCCAAGCAGCAGATCACCGTCGAAGTCGCCTCCGAGCTGCGGCTGTTCGTCGCGCACGAGCGGCGGCAGGGGGTGACCGCGCTGGTGACGGACGGGGTGTCGACCCTCGGGCACGTCGTGGAGTCGCTCGGCGTGCCGCTCACCGAGGCGGGGGCGCTGCTGGTGGACGGGGTGGTGGTGCCGGTGTCGCACGTCCCGCGGTCCGGGGAGCACCTGGTCGTACGCCCGGTGGAGCGTCCGCAGCGGGTGCCGGGGGCGCCGTTGCGGTTCCTGCTGGACGTGCATCTGGGCACGCTGGCCCGGCGGTTGCGGCTGCTCGGGGTCGACGCGGCGTACGAGAGCGAGGACATCGGCGACCCCGCGCTGGCGGCGCTCTCCGCGCGCGAGCGGCGGGTGATGCTCTCGCGGGACCGGGGGCTGCTGCGGAGGCGGGAGCTCTGGGCGGGGGCGTACGTGTACAGCGACCGGCCCGAGGAGCAGCTCCGGGACGTGCTGGGGCGCTTCGCGCCGGTCCTGGTGCCGTGGTCGCGCTGCACCGCGTGCAACGGGCCGCTGCGGGAGGCCGACAAGGACGCGGTGGCCGACCGGCTGGAGCACGGTACGCAGGCGGCGTACGACGTGTTCGCGCAGTGCACGGTGTGCGAGCGGGTGTACTGGCGGGGCGCGCACCACGGGCATCTGGAGGCGGTGGTCGCGGACGCGGTGCGCGAGTTCGGCGGGCCGCACGCCGCCTGAGGGCCCGGGGCCGTTGGCCCCTGCCTGATCCAGCCGAAAGCCCGAGGTCCGCGTCTGCCTATCCTGGCCGGGTACCGGTCACCTGTCCGAGGAGTTCGTCATGGCCGCCACCCCCATCGCCGTCATCACCGGTGCGAGCAGCGGCATCGGTGCCGCGACCGCCCGCCGGCTCGCCGCCGAGGGCTACCGCGTGGTGCTCACCGCCCGCCGCAAGGACCGCATCGAGGCGCTGGCCGAGGAGATCAACGCGGCGGGCCACCAGGCGGCCGCGTACGCCCTGGACGTGACCGACCGCGCGGCGGTCGACGAGTTCGCCACCGCGTTCCGCTCGCTCGCGGTGCTCGTGAACAACGCGGGTGGCGCGCTCGGCGCGGACCCGGTGGCCACCGGGGACCCGGCGGACTGGCGCCAGATGTTCGAGACGAACGTCCTCGGCACCCTCAACATCACCCAGGCCCTGCTGCCGGCCCTCACGGCGAGCGGCGACGGCACGGTCGTGGTGCTGACCTCGACGGCGGGCCACGGGACGTACGAGGGCGGCGCGGGCTACGTCGCGGCCAAGCACGGCGAGCACGTGCTCGCCGAGACGCTGCGGCTGGAGATCGTCGGGACGCCGGTCCGGGTCATCGAGATCGCGCCCGGCATGGTGAAGACCGAGGAGTTCGCCACCAACCGGTTCCGGGGCGACGAGGAGAAGGCCGCCAAGGTGTACGCGGGCGTCGACGCGCCGCTGACCGCCGAGGACGTGGCCGACACCGTCGGCTGGGCCGTGACGCGTCCGAGCCACGTCAACATCGACCTCCTCGTCGTCCGCCCGCGCGCCCAGGCGTCCAACTACAAGGTCCACCGCACGCTCTGAGCGGCGGCGCGCCCACGGGCCGGGCCAGGCCTGTGGGCGCGTTCCCCCTCTCAGCCCTTCACGCAGACCAGCTGCTTCAGCTTGGCGACGACCTCCACCAGGTCCCGCTGCTGGTCGATGACCTTTTCGATCGGCTTGTACGCGCCGGGGATCTCGTCCACCACGCCGGAGTCCTTGCGGCACTCGACGCCGCGCGTCTGCTCCTCCAGGTCCTTGGTGGTGAACCGGCGCTTGGCGGCCATCCGGCTCATCCGCCGGCCGGCGCCGTGCGAGGCGGAGTTGAAGGACTTCTCGTTGCCGAGGCCCTTCACGATGTACGAGCCGGTGCCCATGGACCCGGGGATGATCCCGTACTCGCCGGAGCCCGCCCGGATCGCGCCCTTCCGGGTGACCAGCAGGTCCATGCCGTCGTACCGCTCCTCCGACACGTAGTTGTGGTGGCAGGAGATGACCGGCTCGAAGGTGACCTTCGCCTTCCGGAACTCCTTGCGGACCACGTCCTGGAAGAGCCCCATCATGACGGCGCGGTTGAACTTGGCGTACTCCTGCGCCCAGAACAGGTCGTTGCGGTAGGCGGCCATCTGCGGGGTGTCCGCGACGAAGACCGCGAGGTCGCGGTCGACCAGGCCCTGGTTGTGCGGGAGGCTCTGGGCGATGCCGATGTGGTGGTCGGCCAGTTCGTTGCCGATGTTGCGCGACCCGGAGTGCAGCATCAGCCAGACCGAGCCCGCCTCGTCGAGGCAGAACTCGATGAAGTGGTTGCCGCCGCCGAGCGTGCCCATCTGCCGCACCGCCCGCTGCTGGCGGAACTTCACCTCCTCGGCGATCCCGCCGAACCGGCTCCAGAAGTCGTCCCAGCCCGCCGCTCCGGCCCCGGGCAGTCCGGCCGGGTCCACCAGCTCCTCGTGCATCCCGCGCCCGACCGGGATGGCCTCCTCGATGCGGGAGCGCAGCCGGGAGAGGTCGCCGGGCAGGTCGTTCGCGGTGAGGGAGGTCCTGACGGCGGACATGCCGCAGCCGATGTCCACGCCGACGGCGGCGGGGCAGACCGCGCCGTGCATGGCGATCACCGAGCCGACCGTCGCCCCCTTCCCGAAGTGGACGTCGGGCATCACGGCGAGGCCCTTGATCCACGGCAGGGTCGCGACGTTGCGCAGCTGCTGCATCGCGACGTCCTCGACCGACGCGGGGTCGGTCCACATCCGGATCGGTACCTGCGCTCCCGGCATCTCCACGTACGACATGAACCCTCGATTTCCCCCGACAAGAACCTGGCAGGACGGACAGCACAACGGACAACAGGACAGACAGCTGAAGAGGCCCCAAAGGGCCCAAAAGACTTAAAGCGCAAAACCGGTGCCAAGGTCGGCAAACATCTCGGCCGACCGGCATTCACAGCCGCACGTGCGATACACATTGTGTCCATCGGCCGCCGTCGCGCGGCAACTCGTTTTCGTACCGAAGGGGGCCTGGGACCTTGCGACCCATGGCGTACGTTCCCGGCATCGCGCTTCTCGCGGCGCTCGTCGCCGGCTGCACCGGGGGCTCGGGCACCGAGGACGCCACCGCCGACGCGAAGCCCGGCACCCCTGCCGTCTCCGTCGCGCCTCCCGGCAAGTACCAGACCCTGCCGGAAGCCTGTCGATCCGTGAGCATGAACACGCTCAAGCAGCTCCTGCCGGGCGTGGCGGACCTCCCGGAGGACCAGCGGGAGAGGGCGTACGAGGGCCGGGCGTCGGTCACGTACGACACCGACCGCAAGGTGGGCTGCACCTGGCAGGCCCGCGACGCGGACTCGACCCGCACCCTGGTGGTCGACTTCGAGCGGGTCGTCTCCTACGACACCTCGGTGAGCGACGAGGACAGCGCCGCCGTCGTGTACGGGAAGAAGGCGGAGGCGGCCGGACTGCCCGCACCCTCCGTCACGCCCTCCTCTTCGGCGGACCCTTCGGTGGACCCCTCCGCGGACCCCTCCACCGGGGCCTCGGCGGACCCCTCGGCGGCCCCGACCGCGTCGGACGGGGGCGGGGTGGCGCCGCAGGGCTCCACCTCCCCGACGACGACCGCGTCACCGACCCCGAACGGGGACGGCAGCGGCGGCGATGACGCCTCCGACGAACTCGCGCCCCGGGCGCTGGACAACATCGGAAATGCCGCGTTCCTGGACGATTCGCTCGAAAGCGGAGGTTCCGCTGCGCAGCGTCGCACCGTCAGCGTGGTCTTCCGCACATCGAACGTGGTCGTGACTGTCCGGTACGCCGAGCAGGCCGCCGACGCCGACGACGTGCCCGAGAGTGCGGAACTCCAGGAGAAGGCCCAGTCACTGGCCCACGGACTGGACGAGAGCATCAACGAATAGACCGCCTCCACGGGCGCCGGCGGGACCCTCACCGGACCCGTCGCGGGTCGCCGCCGTGGCCGCGCGGGTTCCGCGGCCGTCGTACGGTGGCTCCTCGGAACACGCACCCGCACCACCGCCCGCCCGCACACCGACCGCCGCACGGCGCCCGTCCGGAAGCCGAGCACGAACGCCCGCACGGCTGACCGCCGGCACGACCGCCCGAGCGCGATCGCCGTCCCGTCCGAGTGAAGGAACCATGCACCGATCAGCCCCGCGACTGTCCCGCATACTCCTCTGCGCCGCCGTCCCGGTGATGCTCGTCGCCGCCGGCTGCTCGTCGGACTCCGGCGACGACGCGAAGGAGAAGAGCTCCGGCTCCACCGCCTCCGGCTCGTCGAGCGCCGCCGCCTCCGCCTCCCCGACCCCCACCGTGGAGCCGGCGAAGTTCGCCGGGCTGCCCGACCCGTGCAAGGCGCTCTCCGCGAAGACGGTCAAGAAGCTCGTCCCGTCCGCGAAGAAGGCCGGCGGCACCGTGGGCAAGTCCTCCGACGACGACGCCCGGGGCAGCTGCTCCTGGAACGGCCTGGACGACAAGGGCGTCAAGGGCTCCGTCTACCACTGGCTGGACATCGGCTTCGTCCGGTACGAATCCGACGAGGCCCTCGGCAGCGGCGCCGACCGGGCGACCACCGACTTCACCAAGTCGGTCACCAAGGCGCAGGCCGTCGACGGCGCCAAGAAGCTCGCGACCGCGCCCGTCTCCGGCATCGGCGACCAGGCGACCGCGATCACGTACACCCTGAACAAGACGAGCGAGGACTTCTCCTACGCCGCGATCGTCGTGCGCACGGCCAACGTCGTCGTCTCGGTGAACTACAACGGCACCGGCTACGCGGGCGCCAAGGCCCCGTCCGCCGCGGACATCCTGGCGGGCGCGCAGACCGCGGCGAAGGAGGCGGTGGCGGCCGTCGGCGGTGCGGGCGGCACCACCACGACCGATTCGTCGAGCCCGAGCGCCACCACCGGCTCCAGCCCGAAGACGAGCAGCAGCAAGAGCACCGGCGGCGCGAGCGACAGCCCGAAGACGAGCAGCAGCAAGAGCGCCGCCTCGGACTCCGGTTCCGACTCGGATTCGGACTCGGACTCGGACTCGGGCGCCACCGCGAAGGCGACGCCCAAGGCGACGAAGAAGTCCTAGGTGACGAAGAAGTCCTGACGCCCGGACGGCGTCCGGTCAGGACGTCTTGCGGGTCCCACTCCGGGGTCCGGCCGCTTTCCGAGGGCCGGGCCCCGGAGGTGTGTCCGGGCGGCCCTCGGCGAGCATGGCCCGCATCGGCTCGTCCCACCGCACCACGTCCGGCGCCGTGCGCTCCGTGAGGGCGGCGACCAGGCGCCGGCGGTCGGCCGGGGAGACGAACACCATGCTGAACGAAGTACGGGTCGCGCCGATGCACTCGAACCTCAGCGCCTCCACGCCACGCTTCTTGCCCGGCGGACGCCCGCCGGACACCGAACGCAGCCGGTCGAGACGGAAGGAGACGGTCCGCAGGGGCTGCCGCACGGTGACGGTGTGGGAGGTGACGGTGACGCTGCACTTGAAGCGGACGGCCACGAGGACGGCCGGGAACAGCACCGCCAGGCTGCCGAAAATCCACCATTGGAACGCCTCGCCCTCCACGATCGCCTTGAGGGCGGCGATCGCGAGGAGGATGGCGGTGGGAGCCATCGCGCGCCGGGTACTGGGGCGTACGGAGACGACGTCCGAGGTCATGAGTCATCACCAGGCAGGCTCGTAGGGGCCGAGAGGGCTGTTTGCGGCCTCTCGCGAGCTCAGCGTAGGACCGGGACGAGCCGGTCCCGTCGGCCGGTCCCAAGTCGTGACCGAAAATCGCCCCCGGGCCAACGTCCCAGCCCAGAGCCCCCTTTGCGGAATCGGTGACTCCCCTCGGACCCCCTTCCGGGCGGCCCTCCCGGCCTCCCCGCGCATCACGGCTCGTACACATGTGCCAGGCTGGCCCCACCGGATGTCGGAAGCCGGGCGGAGAACAGAGGTCGGGGAGGGGATCGCGGGTGGCCGCGATGCAGCTCACACGCACGCACCGGGTACTCATCGGGCTCGTCGTCGCAGGAGCGGTGGTCATCGCCGCGATCGGGTTCGCGGGCTCGTACGCAGCCGTGCGCGAACTCGCCCTGGAGAAGGGGTTCGGGAACTTCTCCCTGGTCTTCCCGATCGGCATCGACGCGGGCATCTGCGTACTGCTGGCGCTGGACCTGCTGTTGACGTGGATGCGCATCCCGTTCCCGCTGCTGCGCCAGACGGCGTGGCTGCTGACAGCCGCGACCATCGCGTTCAACGGCGCCGCCGCCTGGCCCGATCCGCTCGGCACCGGCATGCACGCGGTGATCCCGATCCTCTTCGTCGTCGCCGTCGAGGCCGCCCGCCACGCGGTGGGCCGGATCGCCGACATCACCGCCGACAAGCACATGGAGGGCGTGCGCCTCACCCGCTGGCTGCTCTCCCCCGTACCGACGTTCAAGCTGTGGCGACGCATGAAGCTCTGGGAGCTGCGCAGCTACGAGCAGGTCATCAAGCTCGAACAGGACCGGCTGGTCTACCAGGCCCGGTTGCAGGCCCGCTTCGGCCGGACCTGGCGGCGCAAGGCTCCGGTAGAGGCGCTGATGCCGCTGCGGCTCGCCAAGTTCGGCGTACCGCTCGCGGAGACCGCCCCGGCCGGGCTCGCGGCGGCCGGGATCGAGCCCGTACTGCTGCCGCCCGCGCCCAAGCCCGAACTCGCCCCGTACCAGGGGGAGCAGGACCGGCAGAGCGGCCAGTACCAGCAAGGCGGCCAGTACCAGCAGGGCAACCAGGACCGGCAGGGTACGGAGCACGCGCAGGACGGGGAGCGCCGGCAGGACGGGGCGCCCCACCCTCAGCAGCGCGACCTCTCCCCGCGCGCGTCCCTCCCCCAGCAGCGGAACGCCGGCCCGCAGGCCGGGTACGCCCAGGCCGGGTACGCCCCCGAGGACGTGCCGCCGGACGCGTATCCGCAGGACCCGTACCCCCAGGGGCCGTACCCGCAGGACATCCAGCTGCAGGAGCGCGGCGACTGGGCGCCGGAGGACCCCGACCCGGACGCGCAGACCAGCCCGTGGTTCGCGGGGCAGCCCGCTGACCAGCCGTACCAGGGCGACTACGACCCCTTCTACGAGGACACCTTCGAGCGCACGCCCGCCCAGGTGCCCTCGGGCGCCGGCGGCCGTACCCGCCCGCTCGGCAACGTGGGCACCATCGGCGCCGTCCCGCACCAGCGCGCCGGGCAGCAGGAGCCCGGGCAACAGCCGGAGACCGACGCGCAGGCCGGTCAGCAGGGCGGCTCGCAGGCCGACGAGGACGCGCGGGAGGCCGTCCACGCGGCCGAGGAGACCGTGCGGGCGGCCGAGCGGCAAGCCGAGGAGCGGGCCGCGCAGGTCACCGCCGAGGCGGAGAACGCGGAAGACGCCGAGTACGCCGAGATCGCGTACCAGGTCTTCCGGACGTTCGTCCAGACCAACAGCGGCTACCCGAGCATCGACGTCCTCGGTATCCACCTCGCCGACGGCCACAACGTCCAGCACCCGCGCAGCGCAGCCCTGTTGCGCCGCCTGATGCCGGAGTTCAAGCAGCGGTTCGACGCGGAGCTCGCGGCCGACCACATCGCCTGAGACAGAAGCCGGGCGCCGGCTCTCAGCCTCTGCGGCTCCGGCCGAACCGGGTGACCGGGGCGCCGCACAGGAACAGCACGAGTCCGGCGAGGACGAGGCACCCCGCGGCCAGTGCCGCGGTGTCGCCCCATCCGGCGACCTCCACCAGCCCGCCGAGGAAGACACCGGTCCCCGCGGTCGCCGACGCCCAGCCACCGACCCGGGGGCGGCCGAATCCGGCCACCTTCCGGCCGGCCAGGTAGGGGACCGCCTCCGCTGCCGGCCCCGCGCCGACGATCAGTAGGTACCAGCCCATGAGAACCCCGCCCTGCCCCGTCGGCGTCTTCGACGCCGTTGCCCGAGCGTCGCACCGCGCGTGCGGTCCGCTCCCCCGTAGCGAACGCCTGCGGTGATCACCGTGTCAACGGGGAGCCAGCACCCGAACCCGTAAAGAAAAAACGCAGGCCGGTGAAGACGCGCAGGCCGGTAAGGACAAGGGGCCGCCACCCGGATCCCTCCGGGTGGCGGCCCCTTCTCTCGTCCTCCCTGTGCTCAAGCCCCGAGCAGCGCCCGCACCCGGTCCGCGCCGACGGCGAGGAGCAGGGTGGGCAGGCGCGGGCCGGTGTCCCGGCTGACGAGCAGGCGGTAGAGCAGCGCGAAGAACGACCGCTGGGCCACCTTGAGTTCGGGCGTCGGCTTGGCGTCCGGCTCCAGGCCGGCGAGCAACTTCGGCACGCCGTAGACGAGCGTGGTGAGCCCGTCCAGCGACCAGTGACTGTCCAGGCCCTCCACCAGCAGGCGCAGCGACTCGCGCCCCTGCTCGTCGAGGGAGCCGAGGAGTTCGGCGTCCGGCTCGGTGCGGACGATCGTGCGGGCCTCGGCCGGGACCTGGGTGGTGATCCAGTTCTCGGCGCGGTCGAGGCGGGGGCGTACCGCGTCGAGCGAGGTGAGCGGGTTCTCGGGGTCGAGCTCGCTGAGGATGCGCAGGGTCTGGTCGTCGGCGCCGGCGGTGATGTCGGCGACGGAGGCCAGGGTGCGGTACGGCAGCGGGCGCGGGGTACGCGGCAGCTCGCCGGCGGCCGTGCGGACGGCGCGGCCGTGGGCGGCGAGGTCGGCCGGGAGCGCGGCGCCCTCGGCGACCTTGCGTTCCAGGGAGTCCCACTCGTCGTAGAGCCGGTTGATCTCCTGGTCGAAGGCGATCTTGAAGGACTGGTTCGGCCTGCGGCGTGCGTACAGCCAGCGCAGCAGCGGCGCCTCCATGATCTTCAGGGCGTCGGCCGGGGTCGGCACCCCGCCCTTGGAGGAGGACATCTTCGCCATGCCGGAGATGCCGACGAAGGCGTACATCGGGCCGATCGGCTGGACGCCGTCGAAGACCTCGCGGACGATCTGGCCGCCGACGACGAACGAGGAGCCCGGCGAGGAGTGGTCCACGCCGCTGGGCTCGAAGATCACGCCCTCGTACGCCCAGCGCATCGGCCAGTCGACCTTCCAGACCAGCTTGCCGCGGTTGAACTCGTTGAGCCGCACGGTCTCGGCGAAGCCGCACTCCGAGCAGGTGTAGTTCAGCTCGGTGGTGTCGTCGTCGTAGGAGGTGACGACGGTGAAGTCCTTGCCGCAGTTGCCGCAGTACGGCTTGTACGGGAAGTACCCGGCGGAGCTGCCGCCGCCGTCGTCCTCGTCCGCCGCGCCGGAGCCCTCGGCGGCCTCCAGCTCGGCCTCGTCGACCTTCTTCTGCTGCTGCTTGCCCTTGCCCGCGGCGGCCGGGTCCTTCTTCGTCCGGTAGCGGTCGAGGACGGCGTCGATGTCCGCGCGGTGCTTCATCGCGTGCAGGACCTGCTCGCGGTAGACGCCCGCGGTGTACTGCTCGGTCTGGCTGATCGGGTCGTACTCGACGCCCAGCTCGGCCAGCGCCTCGACCATGGCGGCCTTGAAGTGCTCGGCCCAGTTCGGGTACGCGGACCCGGCCGGGGCGGGCACCGAGGTCAGCGGCTTGCCGATGTGCTCGGCCCAGGACGCGTCGATGCCGGGGACGCCGTTCGGGACCTTGCGGTACCGGTCGTAGTCGTCCCACGAGATCAGGTGACGGACCTCGTAGCCGCGGCGGCGGACCTCGTCGGCGACCAGGTGCGGGGTCATGACCTCGCGGAGGTTGCCGAGGTGGATCGGACCGGACGGGGACAGGCCGGACGCGACGACGACCGGTTTGCCAGGCGCACGACGCTCCGATTCGGCGATGACATCGTCCGCGAAGCGGGAGACCCAGTCGGTCTCGGTGCTTGTCTGACTCTCGGCCACGGTCGGCACGCCCTTCTCTCGTACAGGAATCTTTCGGGGGCCCTGTCATTCTCCCAGGTACACGCCGGAGCGCGAAAATGACTTCGCGAGCACGCGAAAATGGCTTTGCGAACGCGCTCACCGCCCGTGGGATACTTGGGAAACCCATCACCCCCTACGGAAACGGCAGCCGGCACATGGCCTCGGTCCCTTCCCTCGCTTCCACGCTCCAGCAGCAGCTGGCGGACGCCCTGACGGCAGCCCTGCCGGACGCCGGCGCCGCCGACCCGCTGCTGCGACGAAGCGACCGGGCCGACTTCCAGGCCAACGGCATCCTGGCGCTGGCCAAGAAGCTCAAGGGCAACCCCCGTGAGCTGGCGTCGCAGGTCACGGCCGCGATCCCGGCGGGCGAGCTGATCAAGGAGATCGAGGTCTCCGGCCCCGGCTTCCTCAACATCACCCTCACCGACCGGGCGATCCTCCGGACGCTCGCCGAGCGGGCCGCCGACACGGAGGGCCGCCTCGGCGTGCCGTCCGCGCCGGACGCGGGGACGACGGTCATCGACTACGCCCAGCCGAACGTCGCCAAGGAGATGCACGTCGGCCACCTGCGGTCGGCGGTCATCGGCGACGCGATGGTGCGCATCCTGGAGTTCACCGGCGAGTCCGTGGTCCGGCGCCACCACATCGGCGACTGGGGCACCCAGTTCGGCATGCTCATCCAGTACCTCGTGGAGCACCCGGACCAGCTGGGCCACGAGAGCGCCGACGCCGCCTCGGCGGGCGAGGCCGCGATGTCCTCGCTGAACCGGCTCTACAAGGCGTCCCGCGCGCTCTTCGACTCCGACGAGGAGTTCAAGGCCCGCGCCCGGGACCGGGTGGTCGCGCTCCAGGCCGGTGACCCGGAGACGCTCGCCATGTGGCAGCGGTTCGTGGACGAGTCGAAGGTCTACTTCTACTCCGTCTTCGACAAGCTCGACATGGAGATCTCCGACCCGGACATCGTCGGCGAGTCGGGCTACAACGACATGCTGGAGGAGACCTGCCGCATCCTGGAGGAGACCGGCGTCGCCGTGCGCTCCGAGGGTGCGCTCTGTGTCTTCTTCGAGGACGTGAAGGGCCCGGACGGCAACCAGGTCCCGCTGATCGTCAAGAAGACCAACGGCGGTTACGGCTACGCGGCGACCGACCTCTCCGCGATCCGCGACCGGGTGCAGAACCTCAAGGCGAACACCCTGCTGTACGTCGTGGACGCCCGGCAGTCGCTGCACTTCAAGATGGTCTTCGAGACCGCCCGCCGGGCCGGCTGGCTCGGCGAGGACGTCAAGGCGCACCAGCTGGCCTTCGGCACGGTCCTCGGCAAGGACGGCAAGCCGTTCAAGACCCGTGAGGGCGTCACCGTCCGGCTGGAGGACCTCCTCGACGAGGCGGTCTCCCGGGCGACGGCCGTGGTGCGGGAGAAGGCCGAGAAGGTGGGCCTGTCCGAGGAGGAGATCGTCGAGAACGGCCGGTACGTCGGCATCGGCGCGGTGAAGTACGCCGACCTGTCCACGTCCGCCGTGCGCGACTACAAGTTCGACCTGGACCAGATGGTCTCGCTCAACGGCGACACCTCGGTCTACCTCCAGTACGCCTACGCCCGTATCCGCTCGATCCTCCGCAAGGCCGGCGACGCGAAGCCCGCCGCCCACCCGGAGCTGGAGCTGGCCCCGGCGGAGCGCGCGCTCGGTCTGCACCTGGACCGGTTCGGCGAGACCCTGGACGAGGTCGCGGCGGGGTACGAGCCCCACAAGCTGGCCGCGTACCTCTACCAGCTCGCCTCGCACCTGACGACGTTCTACGACCAGTGCCAGGTCCTCAGCGACGACAACGCCCCCGAGGTCGTCGAGAACCGGCTCTTCCTCGTGGAGCTGACCGCCCGCACCCTGCACACGGGCATGGAGCTGCTGGGCATCCGGACGCCCGAGCGCCTCTGACGCCCGAGCGCCACTGACGGCGGTGCGCGCCTGGACGTACGGAGGCCCGGCGGATCTTCCCGATCCGCCGGGCCTTCTCCATGCGCGCGTCCGTACGCGTACGACCTGCGGCTACTGCGGCCGCCCCAGCGCCCACCCCGACACGTCGGCGAGCCGTCCGCGCCAGAGCGGCAGCAGCACCGGGCTGACCCCGCCGACGCTGAGGGTGACGTCCCGCAGGTGGATCCAGCGCGGCAGCCCCGGGTCCTCCTCGGCGCCGAACTCGCTCAGCCCCTGGTCGACGGTCTCGGGGAACTCCGCGAGGAGGTTCGCGCCCTCGCCCTCGACCTGGCGCAGGCTCCGCGCCCACTCCGCCTTCCACTCCTCGTGGCCGATCAGGTCTCCGTGCAGGACGCCTCCGGCGATGGTGAGCGTCAGCGGCAGGCTGGAGCGGAGTTCGCGGTCGAGGAGCTGGATCAGCAGCTGGAGCTGGAGATCGGGCAGGGGTTCCGTGATCACCGCCGCTGTCGTTTCCCGTGAAGTGTCGGCGAACGCGCTCATGGGCCACTCCCTTCAGGTGACGTACGGCCCGGGTGCGGGGCGGGGCGGGCGGCGCCCCGGACCTCCCCGGACGTACGGCGGCTGGGGCCTTCCGTCTGCCCCGCGCCGCCCATGCCACACCTGGGTCTTCCGTTCGGACCGGGCCGGCCTCAGAGGAACCGGCGGATCGGGTACACCGACGCCTCGCGGGCCCGCTGCACCAGCGAGCGGCGGCGCCAGCGGCGGCCGTCGATCAGCTCGCTCGCCGCGCGGTCCTGCTCGAAGTGGCCGTCGAGCACGGCGGTGAACTCCGGGTCCAGCACGGCGAGCATCACCTCCTCGTCGTGGTCGAGGGAGCGCCGGTTGAAGTTGGTGGAGCCGATGAGGGCGGCGACCCGGTCCACGGTGAGGGTCTTGGTGTGCATCATCGTCGGCTGGTACTGGTGGATCTTCACCCCGCACGCCGTCAGGTCCTCGTAGTACCGCTGCCCGGCGAGCTGGCAGACCCGCTTGTCGGTGTACGGGCCGGGGAGCAGGATCTCGACCTCGACGCCGCGCCGGGCGGTGGCGCAGAGCAGCTCGGTGAAGAACTCGTCGGGCGCGAAGTACGCGGTGGTGAGGCGGACGCGTTCCTCGGCGGATTCGAGGACGACCCGGATCAGGGTCTGCATGTCCTGCCAGCCGAAGCTGGCGGAGCCGCGTACCACCTGCACGATCGCGTCGCCCTCGGGAGCGCCCGGTACGAACCGGTCCTCGGCGTCGAAGAGCTCCTCGTGGCACTCGGCCCAGTTCTGCGCGAACGCGGCGGCGAGCCCGTCGACGGCGGGGCCACGCAGCCGGACGTGGGTGTCGCGCCACTCGTGCTCGTTGCGGGCGTCGCCGCACCACTCCTCGGCTATCCCGACCCCGCCGGTGAAGGCGGTGCGCTCGTCCACGATGAGCACCTTGCGGTGGCAGCGGTGGTTCTGCTTGAGCGGCGAGAGGTAGAGCGGCTTCCGGAACCAGGCGACGTGCACGCCCGCGTCGCTCATCATCGCCAGCTGGTCCTTCTCGATGAGCCGGCTGCCGAACCCGTCGAGCAGCAGCCGCACCCGCACCCCGGCCCGGGCGCGCTCGGAGAGCGCCTCGGCGAACTGCTCGGCGATCTCCCCGCGCCAGTACACGAAGGTCATCATGTCCACGGTGTGCTCGGCGGCCCGTATCGCCCCGAGCATCGCGCCGAATATCTCGTCGCCGTTCCGGAGCGGGAGCAGGTCGTTCCCCTCGGTCGCGGCGATCCCGATGAGCCGTTCCAGCCTCCGTCTGAGGCGCTGGACCCGCTCTGCGGAGAGCTCTGGGTCGATCGTGCCGACGGGGCCGGACGCGCCGCTGCCGGAGGGCACGGCGTCGAGCGTGCTGCTGGTCATGGATCACCTTCCGGGATGCGGGAACGGCGTTCCGGCACCCCGGCGGGAACCGGGGGCCGGTGACGGGAACGGCCGTCGTTCCGGATGCCCGGGATGGGGCGGGCCACTCCCGGACGGCGCGGAGAGGCGCGCGGGCGCCGGCTCGGCGGATCAGAGGGTCGCGGCGCGCAGCAGGATCAGGGCGACGGAGGCCACGGTGAGGACGGCCGCCGGGAGCGCCCCCTTGTGGTCGCCGACCCGCAGGTGGAAGGCGACGGCTCCGGCGAAGTAGAGGGTCAGGCCGATGGCGGCGGCGATTCCGAGGGGCGCCCACCGGAGTCCGGCGATCGCACCTGCCGCGCCCGCCACCTGCGCGGCGATCAGGAACGTCATCATGCCCATCGGCACTCCGAGCGTGGTCATCTGCTCGGTGATGTGGCGCGTCCGCAGGGATTTGGCTCCGGCCGATATCAGAAGTACCGCCGACAGGAGAGCAGTTGTTACGACGAGGGTGACGAACACGGGAGACCCCGATCATGCGGGAGGCGGATGGGAGGCGTGCGCACCTCACCGACGATAGGCAGCCGTCAGGCACCTCCAGGTAACCTTCGAGACGTGAGCCTGCGCCCCGGAAACTTCTTCCTCGCCGACTGCCCCGCGCTCCTCGCGATGGAGATCATCGCGAGCAAGTGGTCCATGGTCACGCTCTTCGCGCTGACGGACGGCCCTTTGCGCCACGGCGAGTTGGTCGAACTGAGCGGTGGAATCTCGCGCAAGGTGCTGACCCAGACGCTTCGCCGCCTCCAGGCGAACGGACTCGTCGAACGGCACGCGTACGCCGAGGCTCCGCCGCGCGTGGAGTACAGCCTGACCGATCTCGGGCGGACCCTGGAGGAGCCCATCAGAATGCTCACCGCATGGGCGCGGGAGAACGGCGAGGCGGTCGTCGCCCATCGGGAAGCAGACGAGGCCACCGGGTAGGTTCGAACCCTCTCAGCTCCGGATCATCGCGATCAGCCGCCCGTGCGTCTCCGCGTCGGCGGCCACCACGAGCCCCCGGGCGCCGGGGCCGGGCGGGGCGCCGGCGAGGTCGGTGACCACGCAGCCGACGGCCCGGCACAGGGCGATTCCGGCGGCGAAGTGGACGCTCTCGGTCAGGTCGCCGCCGTCGGTGACGTACGCGGCGCGCCTGCCCGCCGCCACCCAGGCCACCGCCAGCGTCGAGGACACCACCCGGGGCCGGAACCACCGGCCGAAGTCGGGGTGGGCCAGCAGGTCAACCCCCCGGAATCCGGGCGCACTCGGGAACGGCGGGTCCAGGTTGATGTCCACCAGCCGGGTGGCGGACGAGGGTTCCAGCGGGGTGGCGACCCCGTCGTGCCGCACCCAGGCGTTCCGGCCGTCGGTATGGAACAGCTCTTCGCCGAACGGGTCCGCCACCGCCGCCGCCCCGTCGGACGGAGCCGCACCGCCCGACGTCGCGCCCCGCAGAGCCACGTTGACGGCGACCACCAGCGTCCCGGCCGCGTAGTTGAGCGTGCCGCACAGGGGGTCCACCAGCCACTGGCGTACGGCGTCGGCCGCGCCCTGCCGCCCGCCCTCCTCGCCGAGCACCGCGTCGGCGGGCCGGGCGGCCCGGATCACGTCGAGGATCGCGCGTTCCGCCTCCAGGTCGGCGGTGGTCGCGAAGTCCCCGCCGCCCTTGTCGACGCGGGCGAGCCGACGGCCGTACAGGGCGCGCACCACCCGGGCGCCGGCCTCCGCCGCGGCTGCGGCGATCCCGGCGTCCTCGGACGCTGTGTTCGAGTCGGTCACGCCGAGCAGGTTAGCGGGGCAGGCCCGGCGTCGAGGATGCCGCCGGGCCTGCCCGGCGTCCCCGAGTCCTGGCGTCCCGGCGTCCCGGTGCGGCCCGGCGTCATTCCCCCTCGTCCGCCATGGACGGGTCGGAGTAGTCCTTGTCCATCCACTGCGCCCGGTCCTGCCAGTAGATGTACTCGGGCCGGGCCTTGATGCTGCTCGTACGGAACGGCTCGCCGTGGTCGTCCACGCGCAAAGTGCCGCTCCGGTCCCCGCTGGTCCAGTCGAGCTCCAGGTACCAGGACACGTCGTGCCCCTCCACGTGGGCGTCGAGGTTGAGGACCTGGACGTCGGTGGAGCTCGTACGGAACGGGAAGTCCTGCGCGGGGACGACGGCGTCCCCCTGTTGCCCTGCGACCGGCTCGGTGCGCGGCTGGTCGTCGTCGAGGTCGATGTCGAAGCTCTGCGGGGTGATGGCGCTGCCGCATCCGTCGGCCATCGAGAAGGCGTTCCAGGCGAGCGGCGCCTTCCGCGTCACGACCCGCACGTGGAGGCCGCTGACGACGACCGCCTCGGACGAGGAGCCCTGGAGCGTCAGTTCCAGCAGCTGCGAGCCGCCGTCCACACCGCCCAGCGACTTCGCCCAGCCCCGGCTGCTCTGCGGGGACGGAGGCGGCGGTACGTCGTTCGGGTCGTCGTCCAGCAGGGTGTACTGCCCGCAGGGCGCATCCCAGTTGTACGAGGTGATGGTGGCGCGCAGCGGAACCCCGTCCGGCGCCACCGCCCCCGCCCCCTTCTTCGCCGGGCCCGCGGTGGCGGTCGGCCCGGCGGCGGTGGCGGACGCCGACGGCGACGCCGACGCGGACGCCGAGGCACTCGCCGAAGGCTTGGCGGACGGCTTGCGGGACGGGCTCGGCGAGGCGTTCCGTACGGCGGTGGCGGTGGCCCCGACCGCGTCGGTGTTCCGGCCGTCGCCGGAGCCGCCCGCGACGTTACGGGCGATGAGCACGGACGGCACGCTGAGGGCGATCACCACGGCGGCGGCCAGCAGGACGCGCGTACGCCGGGACCACGGACGACCGCGACCACCGGGTCCGGTGGGTCCATCGGGCTCCCCCGGCGCTCCCGGCTTCCCCTGGCGCCCCGTCACCAGCAGCTCATCGGCGTCCGGTGCGGCCGGGGTCGGGCCGGGAATTGAGGTCGTAGCGGGGGCCGGGGTGGGGTTCGGGGTGGGGGTCGGGGCCGGTTCCGCGATCGGTTCCGCGACCGGTTCCGTTTCCCCGTCCTCGTCGGATTCCGCTTCCGCGTCGGCCGGCCGGGCCCAGGAGGGGGTGGTGGGAGCGGGGGGTGCGGCGGGTACGGGCGGCGCCGCCTGGTCCTTCCGCGCGCCGCCCTGCTTCTTCGCCTGGTCCGCCAGAATCCACTGCCGGTGCAGCGCGACCATCTCGTCCGGTGTCGCCCGGCACAGCCTGGCCAGTCGCTCGACCGGTGCGAACTCGTGCGGAAGCGCGTCGCCGTTGCAGTAGCGGTGCACCGTGGACGTACTCATGTGGAGCCGCTTGGCCAGCGCCCCGTAACTCAGGCCGGACCGCTCCTTCAGTGCGGCCAGCGCTGCGGCGAAGTCCTGGATTTCCGTGCCCACCCGACAGTTCCCCCCTCGTTCCCGTCCCGGAAGAGCGTTCCAGGGACCTCGTATATCCGCAGGTCAGAAGCCGTTCCAGCGTTCCGGCGTCCCAGGTCGGCCGTGATCCATTGCCGCTGGGACGAGGAGCCGGACAGCATGTGGCCATGCCGGGTCGCCGACCGCGAACGGCAGACACCCACCCACCTCACCCACGAAGTCGTCATGCCCGAACCCGGCCGAGCAGGCCTCGTCGGAGCCGTGGCCGCAGGGGTACTGATCACCGTCTCCGCGGCGGCTCTCCCACTCCTGTGGCACTGACGACCACGTCATTGTCCAGCACACCGGTTCACCCTCGGGACGCCCAAGCGGCGCGCCCCGTTCCGCCCAAGGCATTCCTGGAAAGAGGAAACTCACCATGCGTCAGCTCCGTACCCGCCGTATCACCCGTACCTCCGTCTTCGGCGTCGCCGCCCTGATCGGCGCGCTCTCCCTCACGGCCTGCAGCGAGGAGGACCGGGCCACGATCGACCGGGCCATCGCCTCGTCCCCGGCGGTCACCGACGGCGGCGCCCCGCTGCCGGACCCGGCCGCCACCGGCGCCGCCACGACGGACGGCACGACCGCCACCCAGGCGAACACCTCGGCCTCCGCCGGCTCCTCGGGCTCCTCGGGTTCGAAGTCCTCGGGGTCGAAGTCCTCGGGTTCCACTTCCGGCTCGGGCAAGTCCTCCGGTTCGGGCACCTCGGGCTCCGGCAGCTCCTCCACGGGATCGTCCGGCGGCTCGTCGGCCGGCTCCTCCGGCAGCTCCTCGGACGACGACGCGCCCAACTACCCGAGCTGCGACGGCACGAACAGCAAGGTGAAGGGCAGCATCCTGAGCCGCCCGATCAACCACGTCCTGCTGACGGTCACGAACACCGGATCGACGACCTGCAACGCCGTCGGCTACCCGGGCATCGGCTACGAGGGCGCCCAGGCGGTCATGGCCTACGACGAGAACAGCGTGCCGCAGGCGGTCATCGCCCTGGAGCCCGGCCAGTCCGCGTACGCCTCGGTGCGCACCTCGGCCGCCGACGGCAGCGGTGAGGGCGGCTTCAACGTGAAGGCGCTGCGAGTGTCCTTCCAGGACAACCAGGGCGGCTTCAACGACGGCCAGGTGACCGTGCCCCTCAGCAAGGCGGTCTGGATCGACAGCTCGGCCGTCGTGACGTACTGGCAGTCCGACTTCGAGACCGCCACCTCGTTCTGACCGGTCCTGACGCGCTCTCCCGCACCTGACCCCCTTTCCTTACATGACCCCGAAACGGCGGGTGCCGGGCGCGAGCCGGCACCCGCCGGGCCGTATCCGGCCGCGTAAAGGGGGCAGGGGGCAGGGCGTCACCGAAGAGGCGCACCCTCCGAGAACTCGCACCAGACGATCTTCCCGGGCCTCCGCACCGCCGCTCCCCAGCGGTCGGCGAGGGCGTTGACGATGATCAGCCCACGCCCGGACTCCGCGCCCGGGTCTCCCCCGGCCGGGCGCGCCCACCCGGACACCGGGACCGAGTCCCGGCCGTCACCGCTGTCGTGGAACTCGATCCGCAGCCCGGCCGTCGCGCCCAGCCTCTCGACCCGTACGACATACCCCCGACCGGCCGGAACCCCGTGCAGCACCGCGTTGGTCGCCAACTCGCTCGCGCACAGCACGACATCCTCCACCCGCTCACCGAGCCCCCACTCCCGGGCGACCCGTCGCACGAACTCCCGTACGGCGGCCACCGAGTCCCGGCGCCGCCAGAAGAAGAGCTCACGGACGGCGACGGCCGGCTTGGGGCGCACGGGGAGGGCGCGATGCGCGAGGTGTGGGGTGGTCCCCTTTGCTTCATTCACCACTCAAGGGTCACCCTCGGTGACTACGCTGATGCAGTGCGCGCACCCGTACAGATTTTTTGTACGGGTCCTACGCGCGTAAGGCACGGAACCCGATGGGGAGGGGCAGGTCATGCACTCCAGGAAGCCGCAGCGCAAGAACACTTCCGCCATGAAGCTCGTCGGCAAGCTGGTGGCCCTGTTCCGCGTGACGGCCGGCTTCACCCAGGCCCAGTTGGCGGAGGAAGCGGGCGTTCAGGTCGAGACGATCGCCTCGATCGAGCAGGGCAGGCGTGCGCTCCTGCCGGACTTGGCCGAGCGACTGGACGAACTGCTCTCCACCAAGGGCGCCTTGGCAACGGCGGTGAACAACCTGCCGGAGGTGGACCTGATTCCTGCCTGGGCGGCGCAGTACATCGAGCTGGAACGCGAAGCGCTGGCGCTCTCCTGGTTCGACAATCAGGTTCTTCCGGGGCTGCTCCAAACGGAAAGTTATGCGGAGGCGGTATTCAAGAACCGGGTTCCGGTGTTCAGCGCGGACGAGATCTCAACCCAGACGGCGATCCGACTGGAGCGACAGGAGATCCTGTGGCGTCCTGTCCCACCCACGATCAGCACGGTGGTCTGGGAGCCCGTCCTCATGCTCAGGCTGGTGCCGGACGAAGAGCACGCCAAACAGCTACGACACCTGCTGACTTGTGCACAATCCCCAGGCATCTGCCTGCAAGTGCTCCCCCTCAGCAGCACATCGCACGCGGGCCTCGACGGCCCCTTCATCCTGCTGGAGACCCCCGACCACCAGCACGTGGCGTACTCCGAGACACAGCGGGGCAGCCATCTCGTTTCGGACCCGACGGGCGTCAGCATCCTCACGCAGAAGTATGCGATGCTGCGAGCTCAGGCGCTCAGCCCTGAACAGACCTTGCGCCTGTTGGAACGCTTGCTGGGAGAGCAATGAACACCGAACTCCACTGGTTCAAGTCCAGCTACAGCGCCAGCGAGGGCGGCGCCTGCGTCGAGATCGCCGCCCACCCCGCTGCCATCCACATCCGCGACTCCAAGAACCCAGAGGGCCCCATCCTCACCGTTTCCACCGGCACTTGGAGCGCATTCGCCGCCTACGCGGCCACCGCTTAGGGCAGAAGCCAACCGGCAGGCACATCACGTAGCTCGCTGAGTACCGCCGCCCACGAAGTCGGCAAACAGTCGCGCATACCGCCCCCACCGGTCCGTACTGACCAGGTAGCACTGGTCCGGGCCGGAGCCTGTACAAGCGACGAGCAGCCGCAGCCCCAGATCCACCGCGTCGAGCTCCGCGAGGTCACCGTTGCGCTCGGCCCACCGCCCTGAACGGAGGTCGGTGGCGAGGCCGCGTACCGCTCGCTGCTCGGCCTCCGGCCCGACCCTCGTCCACACCGACATCGCCCGGCGCACGTGTTCCTCCGCCGGTCTCAGCCCCCGAGTGCGAACGACGCCCGTTCCTGCCACTTCACGCCGTCGTGAACGATGAGTTCGACCGACGAGACCCGTGAGGTGAACGGGAGCCTGCCCGCGAGATCGGCCTCGATCCGCTCGAAGACGGCTTCGTCCTGGCCTTGGGCGACGGTCAGGTGCGGGACGATCTCGGTGAACCGACCCCCGTACGGCGGAGCTTCGGGCCAGCGGGCGGCGATCGCCTCCGTGAGCTGCCTCAACCGCGTGTCCGGCTCGGGGACGAGAGAGAGCACGCCTGGAAGCCGTCCGCACCTCTCGAACCGCAGATCGAAGGCCGGATGGCTGCCGAACACGTCCGCCAGTGCGGAGTGGACGGACGCGTCCGTCCGGCCCTCTTCGAGGAACGGGAAGAGCACGGTGATGTGGGCCGGCACCCCGGCCCGGGCCGAGGGATCAAGCCGCTCACGCCATCCGCCCACGTACGGCTCCGCCTCCGGGATGCGGACGATGAGACCTGTCCGACCCGCCCTGAAACCAACGGTGTTGTCGTCTGCCATGGCACGCATGGTGTCAGCTCAGCCGCCGCTCCCGCTCTCCTCCGCGCCCTCCACGTCGTACCGCAGCATCACCACACCGTTTCCGAAGCGCCGGGTCTCCGCGAGGCTCAGGCTCGTACGGGTGTCGGTGTCGCGGAAGAGCGGGGTGCCGCGCCCGATCAGGACCGGGTGGACGTAGATCCGGTACTCGTCGATGAGCCCGTGCCGCCGGAACGCGTCCGCCAGCATCGGCCCGCCGACCACCAGGTCCCCGCCCGGCTCCGCCTTCAGCGCGCGGATCGCCTCGGGGTCGACCTCGCGCACGATCGTGGAGCCCCAGCCGGCCTCGGTGAGGGTGCGGGAGTAGACGTACTTCGGCATGTCCCGCCAGATACCGGCGAATTCGGCCACCGACCCGGCGTTCTCCGGATCGTCGTCCGCCGTGGGCCAGAACTCGGCCATCAGCTCGTACGTCACCCGCCCGTGGATGAACGCGCCCATCGTCCGCAGGGTGTCGTTCATGTGCTGGTGCAGCTCCTCGTCGACGAGGCTCCAGCCGATGTCGTGCCCCGGCCCCTCGAAGAACCCGTCGAGGGAGACGGAGATATGCAGGATGATCTTGCGCATCGGAGTCCTCGCTGGCGGGTGGGGTACGCGGCACGGTGCCCCGTACCGGGTGTGGGTGGCCCGAGACGTTACGCGCGCGGGGCCGCCCGCCCCGCGACCCGTGCCCCGCCCGGCATGTCGCCCCCGCGCTCCGTGCCGCCTACCGGACGCGGCCTTCCGGGAGGCCGGCCAGGCCGGGAGCGGAGAGGTGCAGGACCTCGTAGCGCTCGGTGGCGTCCTCGTCCGGTGCCACGGCATCGGCCCACAACACGAACCGCACCACCTGCCAGGCGTACGGGTCGAAAGCGAGGGCGGCGGTGTGCACCCCTTCGTGGGAGGCGAGCGCCCGAAGCGCCTCGGCCTCCCAGGGGAGGAAACGACACAGAACGACCGCACAACCGGTTGACCGTCACTCGTCGCAACGCGCGACGGGTGACTCCCCGTTCCCCTGGTGGACGTGACATTTCACCAGGTCGGCACGGCTTCCGCAGCAGGTGGCCCGACGTGCACAGTCTCGGGGCGGCCATGAGGCCCGCGAGGAGGGGGATCCGGCATGAAGACCTGGCATGTGGGGAACGGGCTGCTGCCCGAACGGGGGCCCCGCCGGACGCTGGCGGTGGCGACGTTCGTCAGCACGATCGGCAGCGGTCTCTTCATGACCGGCGCCGCGCTGTTCTTCACCCGCTCGGTCGGCCTGTCGGTGACGCAGGTCGGCCTGGGCATGGGAGTGGCAGCGCTGGTTGGCCTGGCAGCGGGGGTGCCGGTCGGGCGGGTGGCCGACCGGCGCGGGCCCCGGGAGGCGTATCTGGCGGTCCAGCTGGTGCAGGCCGTGGCGATGGCGGCGCTGGTGCTGGTGCACTCGTTCGGCATGTTCGTCCTGGTCATCACGCTCACCCAGCTCGCCTCCTCGGCCGGGGCCGCAGCCCGCGGTCCGCTGACGCGCGGGCTCGCCGGCACCGATCCGACGATTTACCGGTCCTATCTGCGGGCCGTGGCCAATCTGGCCGGGGCCTGCGGCGGGGTCATGGCCGGCGTGGTGGTGCAGGTGGACACCCGGGGCGCCTACATGGCTCTGGTACTGGCCAACGCTCTGAGCTTCCTGCTCTGCGCCGCCATCGTGAGCCGACTGCCGCATCTGGCGCCGCACCCTCCGTCGTCGCCGCACCCGTCACCGTCACCGTCACCGTCACCGTCACGGGAGGGTGCCGGCGCCACCGTCCACGCCCCCGCGAGCCGTTGGGAAGTGCTGAAGGACCGCCCGTACGTGGTGGTCACCGCGCTGGACTCGGTCCTGTCGCTCCAGGGGCACGTCCTGGTGTTCGCGCTGCCCCTGTGGATCGCCGGGCACAGCGCGGCACCCCAATGGCTGGTCGGGGCGTGCGCGGTGGTCAACACGCTGATCGTGGTGGTCTTCCAGGTACGGGCGGGCCGCACGGTCGTCGACAACGCGTCGGCGGGACGGAGCGCGGCCCGCGCCGGGGTGGCGTTCCTGCTCGGTATGGCTGCGGTGGCGTTCGCGGCCGGGGCCCCGCCCGTGCTCGCCACCGTCCTGATCCTCGTCGGCGTCGTCGTGCACACCATCGGCGAACTCTGGCACACCGCAGCCTCGTTCGAGCTGAACTTCGGGCTGGCGCCCGCCCACGCCCAGGGCCAGTACTCGGGACTGAGCGCGACCGGCACCGGCCTGGCAAGCTCCTTGGCCCCCTCCGTTCTGGGGCTGTTCTGCATCGCCTGGGGCATTCCCGGCTGGCTGGCCCTGGGAGGCGTCTTCGTCCTGGTGGGACTGGCGATGCCGTACGCGGCCCGGTGGGCCGAGTGCGCCCCCTCGTGCGCCATCGGCCACGATTCGCCGCGAGCCGCCCCGGGCAGCATCTCCTGCACACCCCTCGCGCGCCACCTCCAACCGCCGGTGTCCACGCCGGTGTCCACCGGCGCCGGGACCACCGATCCGCGCGGCTCCGACCTGGGCCATCAGGCTCCGGCTCCGACTACTCGTGAGGTTGCCTCCGCATGACCGTGATCGTCGGGCTCGTCCACAAGAACCGTGTCCACCTCGGCGGCGACTCGGCAGGGGTCGCCGGGCTCTCGATCACCGTGCGCCGGGACCTCAAAGTGTTCCGCAACGGCCCCTACGTCATGGGGTTCACCTCGTCGTTCCGCATGGGACAGCTCCTGCGGTACGCGTTCGAGGTACCGCATCCGAGCGGCGACCTGGACCGGTTCATGGTCACCAAGTTCATCGACGCCCTGCGCTCCTGCCTCAAGGACGGCGGCTGGGCGCGCAAGGAGTCGGAGCAGGAGCAGGCCGGTACGTTCCTCGTCGGCATAGCCGGACGGCTCTACACCATCCACTCGGACTACCAGGTCGGCGAGCCCTCGGACCAGTACGCGGCGGTCGGCTGCGGAGACGACATCGCCCTCGGCGCGCTCCACGCCACGGCCTCGCTCGACCTGAATCCGCGCCAACGGATCACCGCCGCACTCGAAGCGGCGGCCCATCACAGCGCGGGCGTCGTAGGCCCGTTCACGTACGCGACGACGCCGAAGGCAGACTGAACAGGGCCCGCGAGCCCACCGTTCACCCCTCCGCGGCGGCTTCCTCCGCAGCGGCTCCGTCCACGGGCGCAGCCTCCGCAGCCTCATCGGAGGGCCCCTCCGGCATGGCTTGGACGCTCGTCCTGGGCCGGGCGGGCGGGAGGTTGATGTCAGCCGTGCGCAGGGCCCGTTGGAGCGGGCTCCGGCCCGGGGGGAGCTCCAGATCGATGTCCGCGATGAGCAGCCGGCCGTCGGCGAGACGCGACGTCTTCGTCCGCTTGCCGCGGTTGGGCTGGTCACCGGGGCTGCTCTGGCTGCTTTCACGCCTCTGGTCGCCCTGCTGGGCCGGTCCGGACCGCTGCGGTCGCCCGGACCTCTCGGGGCGCTTCGGCTGCTCGGGTCGCTCGGGTCGCTCGGGTCGCTCGGGTTGTTTCGGTTGAGGGGCCATGTCTCCTCTTCGGCGGCGGGGGCTCCGCGGATGCCCCACAGAGGAATTCTCGCGCGAACCAGGCCCGGAGAAAGGCGCGTTCGAGCACTTCAGGCCGTTCTGCGCCCCTCTGCCGGTGATGCTGTCAACAGCGCCGCCGGAGGCGTTGTCAGTGGCTCCCCTTAGTGTCTGCGGCATGGCGACGCTCCCGAACCCCCTTCCGTCCCTGGCCTCCCGCGGGCTGGATCTGCCGTCCGGTTCCCTCGTGGACACCACGATCGACGGCCCCTGGCACGAACCCCTGTTCTGGTACGGGAACACGGCGGCGGCCCCGGGCGACTTCGCGGCCCTGCGCGCCACCGGCCGGCCGGTCGGACTGCTGCCCGTGCTGATCGACGAGGGCCCGCGCCGGGAGCCGCCGAGCGCTTGGTCCCTCGATCCCGCGAACGTCTCGTACCCGGGGGACCACGACGCCGAGGAAGTGCTCCTCGACTTCTGGGAGCCGTATGCCGCCGACGAACTCGGCGACGGGGCAGGCGAATCGGACGGCGAACGGCACGGCGCATCGGACAGCGAGTCGGGCGGTGCCTCCGGCCGCGCCCCCGAGTGGCCCGGCCTCGCCCCGTCCCCCGCCACCAAAGGCCCCGACGAACCGGACCAACTGGCCGCCGATCTGGCCGACATGTTCAGCAGCGCCCATCTGGACGACCAGGGCGCCGGTCTGCGCCCGGCGCTCGTACCCGCCCGGCGCAGCGCGGACATCCCCGCCGCCCTCGGCTGGACGGGTCCCGTCAACCACGAGAGCGACGTCGCCCGCCTCTGCGCGGTGCTCCGCTCCTGGGAGGACCGGTTCGACATACGGGTCGTGGTGCTGGGCTTCGACACCCTGACGGTGTCGGTCGGCCGCCCGCCGACCACCCTCGCGGAGGCCAACGCGCTCGCCGCCGAGCACTTCGCCTTCTGCCCGGACACCATCGACCAGAACCCGCCGTACGACCTCGCCGCGTACGCCGAGAAGTCCGTACTGAACCGCGAGAGCTGGTCCTTCTGGTGGGACTGACCGCACAGCCCCTCCCGGCCGCCCCTGACCGGCCGGGAGGACCACCCCGAACGCGCGGTCCGGCTTCCACGAGGGGAGAAGCCGGGCCGCGCCCCCGGGGTGGTGCCCGTGGGAGAAGCCGGAGGGAGGAGACGAGGACGACCGGCAAGCGGCCGGATGCGTGGAACTTCGCGTCCAGGGAAACGCATATCCCATGAACCGGACGGAAAAGCTGATCACGGAGTACGCGACGCTGCCCCAGGAGAGCGACCGCAGGCGCGAAATCGTCTACGACCTCAGCGGCATGCTCTCCACCGAGCCGGACCACCCGGGCATCCTGTCGTTCCTCATCGAGGTCGTCGCCGACTACGAGGCGTACGACCTCGCACGCCTGGAAGCGACGAAGGCGCTGCGGCTCTGGCCCCCGTCCGACCCGGAGACCTGGCGTCTCGCGGGCGCCGTCCTCGTGTCGGCCGTCGAACACCCGGACGAGGACCTGGTCCGTCAGTACGCGGTGATGGCGCTGGGCTCCTACGCCGACGACTCCGTCGTCCACGCGGCCCTGGCCGTCGCCGTGCTGGGCGACCCCGACCCGCTCGTACGGGACAACGCCCTTGCGGCCCTCAGCGAGGCCGGTCCGAGCGAGGGCCGCGCCGAAGTGCTCCGCCGGCTGTCCGAGGACGCTCATCTCGGCCACGAGGCCGCCCGCATCCTCACGGGGTGGGAGCAGCAGGCGGCCGACTGAGGGCAGCCCCGTCCGCGCCGGCCCTTCGCCCCGTACGCGGCCCGGCTACTGCTACGGCCACGGCCACGGCGTGTCACCGGCCGATCGGAGCGGCCCCGGTCGCCGCGACGGACAGGTCCCACAGCCGTGCGGCCGCGGCCGGATCGACGGCGTACGCGCGGACCCCACCGGCGTCCATGGCGTCGTCCGGGGCCGATACGTGCGCGATCTCGCAGTCTTCGAGGTAGACCCCGCCACGGTCGTCGAGGAGCGGGGACGTGGCGGCCCACAGGCCGGTGGCGGCGCCCTGGGACGCGGTCTTGAAACCGGCGCCGACGACGTTCCCCCTGTCGTCCACCCACCCCAGGGCGATCTGCTCCTGGAGCGTCATCTCCCGCTGGAGCCCCGTGATGATCTTGCCGGGGTGGAGGACGAACGCCCGGACGCCGTCCTCGCGTCCGAGCGCGTCGAGGTGCACGGTGAAGAGGGCGTTGGCGGTCTTGGACTGGCCGTACGCCAGCCACTTGTCGTAGCCGGTGCGGAAGTGCGGGTCGTGCCGGCGGAAGTCGGACAGGGTGTGCCCGGCGGAACTGTTGAGGACGACCCGCGCGCCACCGGCCCCGGCCAGGAGCGGGTAGAGCTCGCAGGCGAGGGTGAAGTGCCCGAAGTGGTTGGCGGCCAACTGGCTCTCCCAGCCGGGCCCGACACGCCGTTCCGGGGTGGCCATGACGCCGGCCACCTCCATCAGGAGGTCGATCCGGCCGGCGGAGTCGCTGATCTGCGCGGCGGCCCTCCGTACGCTGTCGAGGTCGGCCAGGTCCATGGGGACGACCTCGCACCCCTTCACGTCGGCGAGGGCGGCATCGGCGACTCCGGGCCGGCGTGCGGGGACGATCACCCGGGCCCCGGCGGCCGCCAGGGCGCGGGTGGTCTCCAGTCCGAGCCCGGAGTAGCCCCCGGTCACGACGGCGGTCTTCCCGGAGAGGTCGACGCCGGCCATGACGTCCTCGGCGTTGCTGGCGGCGGAGAAGGGAGAGCCGAGCGGCTGCTGTTCGCTGATGGTCATGCCGAGGACGCTACGAGCTCGACCTCGGTCTAGGTCAAGCCCGCCAACAGACCTGAGCAGCAGCTAGGTTGAGGGGCATGACGACTACCGAAGCCCGCACGGAGGCGCTGAGCATCGGCGAGGTGGCCGGGCGGACCGGTCTCAGCGTGCACGCCCTGCGCCTGTACGAGCGCGAGGGCCTGCTGGTCGGGCCGGTGGGACGGGACGCGGGCGGCCGGCGCCGCTACACCGCGGCGGACGTGGAATGGCTGATGGTCTGCGTGAAACTGCGGGAGTCGGGGATGCCTCTCGCCGAGCTCAGGCGCTTCGCCGAGCTCGTACGGAACGGGCCCGGCAACGAGGCCGACCGCCTCCGGCTCCTCGACGCCCATCAGCGGCGCGTCGAGGCGCAGATCCGGGCCCTGGAGGAGTGCCGCTCGGTCATCGCCTGGAAAGTCGGCGTCTACTCCGACCATCTCGCCCGGGGCGAGGCCGGCGGGCTCTGGGACCCGAACGGCTGAGAAACCGCCGTGTGCCGTGGGGAGGTGTTGGTGCCTTTGGCGCGTGAACAGCTCGGACCGACGAACGCCCCGCCCGTACGGCACCGCGGGTGCACACGGACTCCGGCCTCAGCCCGCGACGAACGGTGTCCATCCCGCCCTTCTACCTCACCCGACCCGGCAGGCCTACCGGCAGGCCGACCTGGCCGTCCGACGTCAGGAACCGCCGGCCCTCGGTGCCGAAGGCCCGGAGAGGGCAGCGGCCAGCTCGCCCACCCGGGCGACGCCGTGCCAGGTGCCACCGCGGCCACCCCGGCAATGCCACATCGGCGGCCCGGACACGTCGCTCCCGTCCCCGTCCTCAGGCATTCCCGCCAGCCAGAGGTGCATCCCGAAGCCGTGCGCGGGGCAGACGGGCCACGCCTGCCGGAGCAACTCCATGAGGGTGTCCTGCGCGGCCTCCGCGACAACGCCCAGGACCGTCTCCGGGTCGTGCGGCTCCGGCGGGCAACCCTCCTCCAGATCCGACGCGTTGACCGGGTTGCCCTGCCAACGGCCGTCGGGCATCGCCACGTAGACCTGCTCCTCGCCGGTGTACGCCCGGGACGCAGGCTCGTACGACGGGACGCCCATCAGCACCAGCGCGTCCTGGCCCGGCAGGGTCGCCCGCAGGTCGCGGTTGACCACGGCGAGCGCGGTCTCCAGCTTCGGCCACCGGCCGGGGTCGGTCGGCACGGGCTCCGGGGGCTCCAGCATCCCGCTGCTACCGGGGCCGGGACCTGTGGCGAAGCGCGAGAAAAGGTTCACCGGGGCATCGTGCCACCATCCCGGGCGGCGAGCACCCTACGGTGAACCGATCTCCCGGCTAAGGGAGTTGAGCCCGTACGGCAGCCGACAAGGCGTCCGCACGGGTGGCGACCTCCGCCCCCGGACACCGCGGACACCGCGAACTACGCCGAACGCCCGCCCAGCCGCTGCGCGACCTCCGTCGCCCAGTACGTCAGGATCATCGACGCGCCCGCGCGCCGGATGCCCGTCAGGCTCTCCAGGATCGCCGCGTCGCGGTCGATCCAGCCCTTCTCGGCTGCGGCCTCGATCATCGAGTACTCGCCGCTGATCTGGTACGCCGCGACCGGCACGTCCACGGAGTCGGCGACCTTGGCGAGGATGTCGAGGTACGGGCCGGCCGGCTTGACCATCACCATGTCGGCGCCCTCCGCAAGATCGAGCGCCAGCTCGCGCAGGGACTCACGGATGTTCGCCGGGTCCTGCTGGTACGTCTTGCGGTCGCCCCGGAGCGAGGAGCCGACGGCCTCCCGGAAGGGGCCGTAGAAGGCGGAGGAGTACTTCGCGGTGTACGCGAGGATCGACACGTCCTCGTACCCGGTCTGGTCCAGCGCGTCCCGGATCACGCCGACCTGGCCGTCCATCATGCCGCTCGGGCCGACCGTGTGGGCGCCCGCGTCGGCCTGGACCTGGGCCATCTCGGCGTACCGCTCCAGGGTGGCGTCGTTGTCGACGCGGCCGTCCTCGGTCAGCACACCGCAGTGACCGTGGTCGGTGTACTCGTCGAGGCAGAGGTCGGACATCACGACGAGGTCGTCGCCGACCTCCGCGCGCACCGCCCGCAGGCCCTGCTGGAGGATGCCGTCCGGGTCCGTCCCCGCCGTGCCCCGGGCGTCCTTCTTCTCGTCGGCCGGCACGCCGAAGAGCATGATCCCGGAGACCCCCGCCTCGACCGCTTCGACGGCGGCCTTCCGCAGGGTGTCCAGGGTGTGCTGCCGCACGCCCGGCATCGCCGAGATCTCGACCGGGGCGTCGATGCCCTCGCGGACGAACGCGGGGAGGATCAGGTTGGCGGGGTGGAGGCGGGTCTCGGCGACCATGCGTCGCATCGTCGGGGTCGTCCGCAGCCGCCGGGGGCGGGAGCCGGGGAAGTTTCCGTACGCAGTCATCCTTTGACCATAGACCCGCCCACATCGGTCACTTACCGACACCCCTGCCGGAAAACCCGGACCCCGCGCCCGCGCCCGGAAGGGCCGGCACCCGCACACGGGAACGGGCCCGGCAGCTCCCACCAGGGAGCCGCCGGGCCCGTACGTCCGCGCCGACCGGTCAGGTCGTCGTACGCCTCCGCCGCGCGCCGGGGCGCCGCTCGCTCGGGCGGGTCACCGGGTCGCCGGCCTCCTTGGCCGCGTCCCGGCGCCGCGCGCCGAACTCCGCCAGCGCCTCGGCCAGCTTGTGCACCGAGGGCTCCGGCGCGAGGACGTCGACCCGCAGGCCGTGCTCCTCGGCGGTCTTCGCGGTGGCCGGACCGATGCAGGCGATGACCGTCACGTTGTGCGGCTTGCCCGCGATGCCGACCAGGTTGCGGACGGTCGAGGACGAGGTGAAGAGCACCGCGTCGAAGCCGCCGCCCTTGATCGCCTCCCGGGTGTCCGCCGGGGGCGGCGAGGCGCGGACCGTGCGGTACGCGGTCACGTCGTCGACCTCCCAGCCCAGGTCGATCAGGCCCGCCACCAGGGTCTCGGTGGCGATGTCGGCGCGCGGCAGGAAGACGCGGTCGATCGGGTCGAAGACCGGGTCGTACGGCGGCCAGTCCTCCAGGAGACCGGCGGCGGACTGCTCGCCCGACGGCACCAGGTCCGGCTTCACACCGAAGTCGACCAGCGCGGCGGCGGTCTGCTCGCCGACGGCCGCGACCTTGATCCCGGCGAAGGCGCGGGCGTCGAGCCCGTACTCCTCGAACTTCTCCCGTACGGCCTTCACGGCGTTCACCGAGGTGAACGCGATCCACTCGTACCGGCCGGTGACCAGGCCCTTGACCGCGCGCTCCATCTGCTGCGGCGTACGCGGCGGCTCGACGGCGATCGTCGGCACCTCGTGCGGCACGGCGCCGTAGGAACGCAGCTGGTCCGAGAGGGAGGCCGCCTGCTCCTTCGTCCGCGGGACGAGCACCTTCCAGCCGAAGAGCTGCTTGGACTCGAACCAGGCGAGCTGGTCGCGCTGGGCGGCGGAGGTACGGTCCCCGACCACGGCTATGACCGGCTGGTGCCCGTCCGGCGACGGGAGCACCTTCGTCTGCTTGAAGAGCTGCGCGATGGTGCCGAGCGTCGCCGTCCACGTCCGCTGGCGGGTGGTGGTGCCCGCGACGGTGACGGTCAGCGGGGTGTCGGGCTTGCGGCCCGCCGAGACGAGCTCGCCCGCGGCGGCAGCGACGGAGTCCAGCGTGGTCGAGACGACGGCGGTCGCGTCGCTCGCGCCGACCTCGCTCCAGCAGCGGTCGGTCGCGGTACGGGCGTCCACGAAGCGCACGTCCGTACCCTGCGCGTCGCGCAGCGGCACACCGGCGTACGCGGGCACGCCGACGACGTTGGCGACACCCGGGACGACCTCGAAGGGCACCCCGGCGGCGGCGCACGCGAGCATCTCCGCCCCCGCGCCACCGTCCAGCCCGGGGTCACCGGCGACAGCACGGACGACCCGCCTGCCGCCCTTCGCGGCCTCCATGACAATATTGGCCGCGTCCCTGAGTACAGGCACTCCGGCGGCTGTTGACGTGATGTCAACGACGGTCAGCTCAGGGGTGCTCACGCCTGCCCGCGCATGTGTGCGCACGACGTCGAGCACCTCGGGCTCTGCGACAAGAACGTCGGCGCTCGCGAGCGCCTCGACGGCGCGCAGCGTCAGCAGACCAGGGTCGCCGGGACCGGCGCCGAGGAAGGTGACGTGTCCCTGCGCGGACAGCAGCGGAAAGTCGGACACGGCGGGGCCGGTGGGGCTCAAAGTGCTCGCTCCCCCATAAGACCGGCCGCACCCTTGGCGAGCATCTCCGACGCGAGTTCGCGTCCGAGGGCCGCCGCGTCGTCCTGCGACGTGGGAACGGGACCGGTGGTGGACAGCTGCACCAGCGAGGAACCGTCGGTGGAACCGACGACACCGCGCAGGCGCAGTTCGTTGACAGCCTGACCGTCGACCAGGAGGTCGGCCAACGCACCCACGGGTGCGGAGCAGCCGGCCTCCAGGGCGGCGAGCAGGGAACGCTCGGCGGTGACCGCGACCCGTGTGTACGGGTCGTCGAGCTCCGCGAGCGCGGCGGCGAGGTCGGTGCTCGTTGCCGCGCACTCGATCGCCAGTGCTCCCTGACCGGGAGCGGGCAGGACGGTGTCGGGCGACAGGAAGTCGGTCACCTCGTCCGTCCGGCCCAGACGGCTGAGACCGGCCGCGGCGAGAACCACCGCGTCCAGCTCTCCGTTCCGTACAAATCCGATGCGCGTATCCACGTTGCCGCGGATCGGCACGGTCTCTATGGAGAGGCCGTGCGACTTCGCGTGCGCGTTCAGCTGGGCCATGCGGCGCGGCGAACCGGTACCGACACGGGCACCGGCCGGCAGCTCGTCGAAGGTCAGCCCGTCGCGTGCCACCAGCACGTCGCGCGGGTCCTCGCGGAGCGGCACGGCGGCCAGCACCAGGCCCTCGGGCTGCGCGGTCGGCAGGTCCTTGAGGCTGTGGACCGCGAAGTCCACCTCGCCCCGCAGCAGCGCCTCGCGCAGCGCGGCGACGAACACTCCGGTGCCGCCGATCTGCGCCAGGTCCTCGCGCGAGACGTCGCCGTACGTGGTGATCTCGACGAGCTCGACGGCGCGCCCGGTCACCTCGCTGACCGCCTCGGCGACCAGGCCCGACTGGGCCATGGCGAGTTTGCTGCGCCGGGTGCCGAGCCGCAGCGGCGTGTTGTTGGCCCCACCCTGGGGTGAGCTGTCGGTCATGACCGCCCTCTATTCGGGTCGTTCAGGTCTGCCCGGGAGACGGCGGCCACCGTCTGCGGGTCGAGGTCGAAGAGTTCTCGCAGCGCGTCCGCGTACCCGGCGCCGCCGGGCTCGCTCGCCAGCTGCTTGACCCGCACGGTCGGCGCGTGCAGGAGCTTGTCGACGACACGGCGCACGGTCTGCGTGATCTCCGCGCGCTGTTTCTCGTCGAGGTCGGGCAGCCGTCCGTCGAGCCGGGCGATCTCGCCGGCCACCACGTCGGCGGCCATCGTGCGCAGGGCGACGACGGTCGGGGTGATGTGCGCGGCGCGCTGGGCGGCGCCGAAGGCGGCCACCTCGTCGGAGACGATGCCCCGCACCCGGTCGACGTCGGCGGCCATCGGGGCGTCCGCGGACGCCTCGGCGAGCGACTCGATGTCGACGAGGCGTACGCCGTCGATGCGGTGCGCGGCGCTGTCCACGTCCCTCGGCATCGCGAGGTCGAGGACCGCGAGCCGCACGGGTCCGTTGTTCTGCGCGGGGACGGTGACGCGGCGCGGCCCTGCCGGGTTGCCGAGCTGGTCCGGGGCGCCGTCCTGGGCGGGAGCGCCGTTCCCGGAGCCGTTCTCCACCCAGGCGGCGTGCTGGTCCAGCGCGTCCACGGGCGTACCGGCCGCGGGCTTCGGAGCGGCCGCGGACACGGCGTCGTACTCCGCGCCGACGGCCTTCGCGATCGCCTCGGCCGTCAGCACCAGACCGGTCGAACCGGTGCAGGACACCACGATGTCGGCACGTGTCAGTTCCTCGCCGACGGCGGTCATCTCCACGGCGCGGGCGCGCAGTTCGGGCCCTGTCGCCTGCCCGAGGATCTCCACCAGGCGGTCGGCGCGGGCGCGGGTCCGGTTGGCGACGACGATCTCGCCGACCCCGGTACGGGCCAGGGTCGCGGCGGCCAGCGAGGACATCGAACCGGCCCCGATGACCAGGGCCCGCTTGCCCCGGGCCCAGGCGTCGACGTCCTGCCCGGCGGCGAGCTGCTCCAGGCCGAAGGTGACCAGCGACTGTCCGGCGCGGTCGATCCCGGTCTCGCTGTGGGCGCGCTTGCCGACCCGCAGGGCCTGCTGGAACAGGTCGTTCAGCAGCCGGCCCGCCGTGTGCAGCTCCTGCCCCAGGGCGAGCGCGTCCTTGATCTGGCCGAGGATCTGGCCCTCGCCCACGACCATCGAGTCCAGCCCGCAGGCCACCGACAGGAGGTGGTGGACGGCGCGGTCCTCGTAGTGCACGTAGAGATGGGGAGTGAGCTCGTCCAGCCCGACCTGGCTGTGCTGCGCGAGCAGCGTCGACAGCTCGGCGACACCCGCGTGGAACTTGTCCACGTCGGCGTAGAGCTCGATGCGGTTGCAGGTGGCCAGCACGGCGGCCTCGGCCGCGGGCTCCGCGGCGAGGGTGTCCTGCAACAGCTTGACCTGGGCGTCCTGGGCGAGCGAGGCCCGCTCCAGCACGGAGACGGGGGCGCTGCGGTGGCTCAGTCCGACGACGAGAAGGCTCATGCCGGCATCACGGCGGGCATGTCCCCGTCGGGTCCCTTCCGGTTCACCGGGGTCGCGCGCATCGGCGGCGCGGCCTCGTCGGCCTCGTCGGCGGTGCCGTCCTCGCCGGCCTTGCGCTGCTCGTGGAACGCGAGGATCTGGAGCTCGATGGAGAGGTCGACCTTGCGCACGTCGACGCCCTCGGGAACGGAGAGGACGGTCGGCGCGAAGTTGAGGATCGAGGTGACACCGGCCGCCACGAGACGGTCGCAGACCTGCTGGGCGGCGCCGGGCGGGGTGGTGATCACGCCGATGGACACACCGTTGTCGGTGAGGATGCGGTCCATGTCGTCGGTGTGCTGGACGGGGATCCCGGCGACCGGCGTACCGGCCATCGCGGGGTCGGCGTCGATCAGCGCGGCGACCCGGAAGCCGCGGGAGGCGAACCCGCCGTAGTTGGCGAGGGCGGCGCCGAGGTTTCCGATGCCGACGATGGCGACCGGCCAGTCCTGGGTGAGACCGAGCTCACGGGAGATCTGGTAGACGAGGTACTCGACGTCGTACCCGACGCCCCGGGTGCCGTAGGACCCCAGGTAGCTGAAGTCCTTGCGGAGCTTCGCGGAATTGACCCCCGCGGCCGTGGCGAGCTCCTCGGAGGAGACCGTCGGAACGGAACGCTCGGACAGCGCCGTGAGTGCGCGCAGATACAGGGGGAGTCGGGCGACAGTGGCCTCGGGAATTCCTCGGCTTCGGGTCGCCGGTCGGTGAGTTCGGCCAGTTGCCACGGTGCTCCTGCGGGATGAGCGGGGCTGTAGGCGGCCGTATGTCCCAAGACCGCCCCGTCGAATGCAGGCTATGTCTTTGTGAACACGTGCACAAAGATTGTGTCCGTTTTGTCCGGTCAAAGTGACCGGGGTCACGCGAATTCGCCGCCCGATCCCGGAACCACGGATCGCATCAACCCGTTGCGGGTTCGAAGGGGGCAAAACCGAACACACTCCTCATGACCAGGCCCCCGAGACCACTCAAAACGCCCATGATGGTACGCGAAAATCGTTGACTCAGGCACCCAGTGCCAGAGCGGGCCCCGCACGGCGCCACGCGGCGGGAACGGGTTCAGGCACCCAGTGCCGAACGCAGCCGGTTCGGGTCGACGCGCCAGAAGGTGTGCTGCTCCCCGTCGATCAGCACCACCGGGATCTGCTCCCAGTACTGCGCGTACAACGCCTCGTCCCGCGTGATGTCCTTCTCCTCCAGCGCCGCACCGGTCTCCGCGCACACCACGTCCACCACCGCCTTCGCGTCCTCGCAGAGATGACAGCCGGGCTTCCCGAGGAGCGTGACGACCCGGTCGGCGGGCTTCTTCTTCGTACGACGCAGCAGGGCACTCATGCCCCCCATTCTCCGCCCGTCGCGCCCCGCACCGACACCACCGCGCACCGTTTTCCGCACCGCCCCCGCACGGGTGCGGCCGCCGCCGGGACCCCACCGGGACCCTGCTCGGACGCGGCCCCGCACGTCCGCGTAACGGCCGGGTCCCGGAGAGTTCACGTCCGCGGAACCCGACCGGACGAGAAGTGCCTGGCGAAATGGTTATGCTCGCCGCATGGCCTCTCTTGGATGGCTCACACCTCGCAGGCGCCCCGCGACCGCACGGAGCGTGCTGGCGGGCGAGGCCGCGGCCGAGGCCGCCCGCAAGGCGACGCTGGACGGGGACGGCGACACCCTCCTCGAAGCGGACCGGGGCGCGCCCGAGGAACCGGCGTTCCCGGTGGCCGGCGACGACCGCGCCGCCGCCTTCTTCGACCTCGACAACACCGTGATGCAGGGCGCCGCGCTCTTCCACTTCGGCCGCGGCCTCTACAAGCGGAAGTTCTTCCAGCGCCGCGAACTGACCCGGTTCGCCTGGCAGCAGGCGTGGTTCCGGCTGGCCGGCGTGGAAGACCCGGAACACATGCAGGACGCCCGCGACAGCGCGCTCTCCATCGTCAAGGGACACCGCGTCTCCGAGCTGATGTCCATCGGCGAGGAGATCTACGACGAGTACATGGCCGACCGCATCTGGCCCGGCACCCGCGCCCTCGCCCAGGCACACCTCGACGCGGGCCAGAAGGTCTGGCTGGTCACCGCCGCCCCGGTGGAGACCGCCACGATCATCGCCCGCCGGCTCGGTCTCACCGGCGCGCTCGGCACGGTCGCCGAGTCCGTCGACGGCGTCTACACCGGCCGCCTGGTCGGCGAACCGCTGCACGGCCCCGCCAAGGCCGAGGCGGTACGCGCCCTGGCGGCGGGCGAGGGCCTGGACCTCGGGCGCTGCGCCGCGTACAGCGACTCGCACAACGACATCCCGATGCTCTCGCTGGTCGGCCACCCCTACGCGATCAACCCGGACGCCAAGCTCCGCAAGCACGCCCGTGCCCACGACTGGCGGCTGCGCGACTACCGCACCGGCCGCAAGGCCGCGCAGGTCGCGCTCCCGGCCGCCGCCGGGGTCGGTGCCCTGGCCGGCGGCACGGTCGCCGCCGTCGCCCTGCACCGCCGCCGCCGCTGACCCGCCGGCGCCGACGGACCCACCGCCGCCCCGGCGACCCGTCCCGCCCGGCCGTACCGCCCGCGTCCGGACCATTCCCGCCCGCACCGCCGCGCCCGGACCGTTCCGCCCGCGCCCACCCGCCGTTCGCCCCGCCGTTCGCCCCGCCGAACGCCCGGTGCGCGCGGGCGTCCGCGTACCCGCACCTCCGTACCTGCGCTCAACCACGCCTCCGCACCTGCGCCCACCCGCGCCTCCGCACGTACGCGCGGTCCCCGCGCACAGCTCCGTCGGCGGCCGCCGGGAAGGGCCCTCGGCACGGACATCTGTGCGCCTGGACGGCCCCCTCCGAACACTCCGCCCGCGCGCCCTTGTGCGCCCCGCACTCCCCCTCGACGCGGGCGCGGCCGGACAGGGCCACGCCCGGGACCGCCCGGGAGGGCGGCCCGGGAAGGGGGGCGGCCGAAACCCCCGCGCCGCCCGGCCCACGACGGCCCGACGGACGGCGACCGACCACAACCGGTACCGAGCAGGGTCAGATCGCGAAGCGATTCGATCAATAACCGGTCACCATCCGCGACCGCAATAGTCACCGAGCGGTACGAGAACTGACGCAACCGGTGATTTTAGCAACTCGGTGTAGTGCCGCCTGTACGAAGCGTTATTCTCCTCAAACGCATGATGGAGCCCGCCACCCCCTACAAAAGGTGACGGCTTTCGAACTGCTCGTGATGGAAGCTCTGCCTCTGGGAGTCCCGTGTACCCACACGTCGGGGTTGACGCCTCGGGCCTGGCTACGCTGCGTGCAACGGTCCTCGACCGCTTGCGCGGCTTCGTCCCCACCGCGTACGCCGTACCCGCGCTCGCCACCCCTGCACCCGCACCTGCCGGTCCTTGCTATGCCCTGGCGGAACGCGGTGCGGTGGTCGGAAGACGCGGCAACCGCGCCGCCTCGGCCGCATCCTCCACCCCGTCCGCGTCGTCGTCGGCACCATCGGCGTCGGCCTCCACCGTGCGCCGCCCGACCGCCGACAGCGACAGCGCGCGCATGATGGACCTCGTCGAGCGCGCACAGGCCGGCGAGGCCGACGCCTTCGGCCGCCTCTACGACCAGTACAGCGACACCGTGTACCGGTACATCTACTACCGCGTGGGCGGCAAGGCCACGGCGGAGGACCTCACCAGCGAGACCTTCCTCCGCGCGCTGCGCCGCATCTCCACCTTCACCTGGCAGGGCCGCGACTTCGGCGCCTGGCTGGTCACCATCGCGCGCAACCTCGTCGCCGACCACTTCAAGTCCAGCCGCTTCCGGCTGGAGGTGACCACCGGCGAGATGCTCGACGCCAACGAGGTCGAGCGCTCCCCCGAGGACTCCGTGCTGGAGTCCCTCTCCAACGCCGCGCTGCTCCAGGCCGTGCGGCGCCTCAACCCGCAGCAGCAGGAGTGCGTCACGCTCCGGTTCCTGCAAGGGCTCTCGGTCGCCGAGACGGCGCGGGTGATGGGCAAGAACGAGGGCGCGATCAAGACCCTCCAGTACCGGGCCGTGCGCACGCTCGCCCGTCTCCTGCCGGACGACGCCCGCTGACCCGGCCCGTCGCCGACCGGCACCGGCAGGGCGCGGTTCCGCCGTCCGGCCTGTCACGTTCATGACGCACTGGTCCGATCATCTTTCGTCCGTAACCCAACTGCCGCGCCGCTCGTTGTGCCGGATGCAGGCCCCCTGTAGCTACACCTCGACCGGCGTCACTCACTCCATCGAGTGGCATCGACTCCGGGTGTACAACCTTCCGGACCCTCAGGGGAGTCGACCGTCATGACGAGAGGAGGTGCCGCCAGTGATCGCAAACGTTTCGGCACACCGGCGGGCGAACGCCTTCGCCCAGGCCCTGGAGGATCAGTCCCCCCAGGGTGCGGCGGCCGTACAGCCCGAGGAGCCGGCCGAACAGGCCGACCACGGAGCACTGTTGGCCCTGGCGAACGGCCTCGGTGAACTGCCGTCGCCGCAGTTCGATCCCGAAGTCAAAGTGGTGCAGCGAGCCCAGCTCGTCGCCGCCATGGAGGCGATGTTCGCCGAGGGCGCTGCGTCCACGGGCCCTACGGTGCCCGAGCAACGCCCCAGGGGAGCCCACCGGGCCTCCCCGCTCCGCAAGCTCCGCCCCCGCTCCCGCTGGGCGAAGGGGCTCACGGCCGGCGGGCTGACCGTGGGTGTCGCGGCGGGCGCGTTCGGCGGTGTGGCCGCCGCCAGCTCCGACGCCCTCCCCGGTGACTCGCTGTACGGCCTCAAGCGGGGCATGGAGGACATCCAGCGCTCCATGGCCGACAGCGACACCGATCGCGGCGAGGCCTTCCTCGACCAGGCCTCGACCCGGCTCAGCGAGGCGCGCCGCCTGATGGAGCGCGGCCGTTCCGGCCACCTGGACCACGAGTCGCTGGGCGAGATCCGGCGCGCCCTCAGCGGGATGTCGCACGACGCCTCCGAGGGCCACCGGCTGCTCCACGCCGCGTACGAACGCGAGGGCACCCTCGGGCCCATCCAGACGCTGGACTCGTTCTCCCGTTCGCACCGCGACAGCTGGAGCAGTCTGCGGGACAAGCTGCCCGTCCAGCTCACCGACGTCGGGGACAAGGTCAGCTCGGTGCTGGCGGCCATAGACGAAGAGGTCGCGCCGCTGGAGTCGCTGCTGCCGCGCACGCCGGACAGGAGCGTCGGGGGTACCTCGCAGCGGTCCGGGGTTCCCCGGCGTGACGGCGGTTCCTCGCGGACCGCTCCCTCCACCGCGCCCTCGTCGGCGCCCTCCTCCGCGGCCTCGGCCAAGGGCGACTCTCCCGCACCCTCGGGTTCGGTGTCGCCGGAGTCGTCGGAGGGTCTCCTCGGCGGTGGCACGGGCGGCCTGCTGGACGGCCTGCCGACGGATGACGGCGCCGGTACGCCGTCGAGCTCGGACGGCTCCGACACCCCGGGGGGATCCGACAGCTCCACCACGCCGGACGTCACCCTGCCGCCGCTGCTTCCCGGCCTCCTCCCCGGCCTGGGCATCAGCGCGGAGGACGCGGACGAGTAGTCCTGCCGTCCGGCGCACGGGGGCGGGCATCCGGATCGACACCGGACGCCCGCCCTCCCGGGCTGCGTGCGGCCGCATCCGGGAACGGCTCATCGGGTACGGCTCAGAAGAACACCGGTTCAGGAGAACACCGGTTCAGTAGGACACCGGTTCAGAAGAACACCGAGCGGCGCTGCACCAGCAGCTTGTAGAGGGTGTGCTGGATCTGTTCGCGTACCTGGTCGGTGAGGTTGAACATCAGCATCGGGTCCTCGGCCGCCTCCGGCGGGTAGCCGTCGGTCGGGATGGGTTCGCCGAACTGGATGGTCCACTTCGTCGGCAGCGGCACCATGCCGAGCGGGCCGAGCCAGGGGAAGGTCGGGGTGACCGGGAAGTAGGGGAAGCCCAGCAGCCGGGCGACGGTCTTCGCGTTGCCGAGCATGGGGTAGATCTCCTCGGCGCCGACGATCGAGCACGGCACGATCGGTACTCCGGCGCGCAGCGCGGTGGAGACGAACCCGCCCCGGCCGAAGCGCTGGAGTTTGTAGCGGTCGCCGAAGGGTTTGCCGAGTCCCTTGAAGCCCTCCGGCATCACCCCGACGATCTCGCCGAGTTCCAGGAGCCGCTGGGCGTCCTCCGCACAGGCCAGGGTGTGCCCGGCCTTCCGGGCGAGTTCGTTGACGACCGGCAGCCGGAAGACGAGGTCGGCGGCGAGCAGCCGCAGGTGGCGTTCGGCCGGGTGGTGGTCGTGCACGGCGACCTGGAGCATCAGCCCGTCGAGCGGCAGGGTCCCGGAGTGGTTGGCGACGACGAGCGCGCCGCCGTCCGCCGGGATGTTCTCGATGCCCTTCACCTCGACGCGGAAGTACGTGTCGGCGAGGGGCCGCAGCAGCGACATCAGGACCTGGTCGGTGAGCTCCTCGTCGTAGCCGAACTCGTCCACCTCGTAGTCACCGGTCACCCGCCGCCGCAGGAAGGCCAGTCCGCCCGCGATCCGCCGGTCCCAGTCGCCGCGCTCCGTGCTCCCGCGCGTCTCCCGCTCCTCCTGCGTCGCTGCCCCCTCCTGGGGGGCGCGTGCGTCCTGGGGTGGCTCGGTGGCCACGCGCCCCTGTCCGGGCACCTGGGCGCCCGGCAGGGCGCTCACGGGCGCCGCGGTGCCCTCGGCCCGCCCGGAGGCCGGGGCGGCGCCGGAGCCGGTACGGCGTCGCGCGGAGCGTGACCCGCCCGCACCCGGGGACCGGGACCGGTCGTCGTCGAACGGAATGACCTTGGCGTCCGCCATCGTCGATGCGCTCCTCTACCTGGCGCCGTGCGTCGTCTGCGTCTGTGTCGTCCGGGCCGCCGTCGGGACGGCCGGCCGGCTCCGGCGTGCCGGACCGGCGAGCGGCAGCGTCGCGAGGCGGTCGACCGCGCGGCCCACCGCCTCCGGCGGCAGCAGCCCGGGGCCGCGGCTGCGGGCGTACTCCGCGAAGGTCTCCGCCGTGGTGAACCGGGGGCGGAAGCCCAGCGTCTCGTACATCTGGGAGGTGGAGACGACCCTGCCGTGGGTGAGCAGCCGGATCTGCTCCGGCGAGAAGTCGGTCATGCCGACCGCGCGGAGCGCCGAGCCGACCCAGGTGACGGCCGGCAGCAGCACCGGGACGGTCGGCCTCCCGAGGCGCCGCGCGCACTGCGAGAGCAGCAGCACCCCGTCGCCCGCGATGTTGAAGGTCCCGCTGTTGAGGGTGCCGCGCCGGGGTTCGCCCGCCGCGATGCCCAGCACGTCGACCACGTCGTCCTCATGGACGAACTGGAGCCGGGGGTCGTACCCGAGGACGGTCGGCAGTACGGGCAGCGCGAGGTAGTCCGCGAGCGGCGAGTCCGGCATCGGGCCGAGGATGTTGGCGAAGCGCAGTACGCAGACCGCGACGTCCGGGCGGCGCCGGGCGAAGCCGCGTACGTACCCCTCGACCTCGACCGCGTCCTTGGCGAAGCCGCCGCTCGGCAGGGACTTCGGCGGGGTCGTCTCGGTGAAGACGGCCGGGTCGCGCGGGGCGGAGCCGTAGACGCTGGTGCTGGACTTCACCACCAGGCGCTGGACGGTGGGCGACTTCTGGCAGGCACCGAGCAGCTGCATGGTGCCGATGACGTTGGTTTCCTTGATCACGGTCCGGCCGGTCGCGCCGAGCGCCTTGCCGGAGACGTTCAGGTGCACCACCGTGTCCACGGAGTGTTCCGCGAGCACCCGCGCGATGGCGGGCTGCCGGATGTCGGCGCGCACGAACACCGCGTCGCCGAGGCGGTGCTCGGGTTCCGTGGCGTCGACGGCGATCACCCGGTCCACACCGGGGTCGCGCTGGACGCGCCGCACGAAGCGGCCTCCCAGCTGCCGGGCCGCTCCTGTGACGAGCACGACCTTCCCCAAGATCAGCGCCTTCCGTCGGTCCGCGAGGCGGGACGCCCGCGAAAAAGGGCCATCCTCTGCCGGTCACCGTAGCGGGTGGATGTTTCCCTGCGGGTTCCCCGGAGCGGGGTTTGACGAACTCGTCGCGCCCGGGGCCGGAAACGGCACCGGAAACAGCGCCGGAAAAGCCGCACCGCGCGGCCTCCGGCGGAAACCCGGCCGGAAAAAACCGCAGCCCCTCCGCCGTGACGGCGGAGGGGCTGCGGAGGCACGAACTGCGTTCGCTTACTTCTTGTTGCGACGCTGAACGCGCGTGCGCTTGAGCAGCTTGCGGTGCTTCTTCTTGGCCATCCGCTTGCGCCGCTTCTTGATAACAGAGCCCACGACTACCCTCGCTCACTTCTCATCCTGGTGCGGGGCGTCTGGGCCCACACGACCTACGTCGGCCTAGCCTACCCGTCACTTGGTGAGGGACGTAATCCGAGGGAAAGACGTCAGGCGGACTCGACCCCCACAAAGGATTCGCGGAGGTACTCGTGAACCGCTTGCTCGGGCACCCGGAACGACCTGCCCACCCGGATCGCCGGCAGATGACCGCTGTGCACCAAGCGGTACACGGTCATCTTCGACACTCTCATGACCGAGGCGACTTCCGCCACGGTCAGAAACTTGACCTCGTTCAGAGGTCTCTCGCTGCCAGCAGCCATGACCCACCTGTACCTTCCGCAGGCGACGCGCACCGGCTTCCCCTCCGGTGACTCTTCGTCGTTGTGCGCTCACTGCCCAGATTAGGGGCGGGTGATGCGAGTGGGGAAGAGGTGAGGCGATCGGGCGCCTACTGTGACAGACGGGCCCGATTGAGCACATAGCGCGTCAGCGGCAGGTAGTGCTCCGCCGCCACGGCGTCGTCCACGGGTACGGCGACCGAGACCCGGCCCTCCGCCTCGCCGACGAAGAGCGCCGGGTCGTTCACGTCGGCCGGCCCCATCGCCTCAATGCCCAGCTGACCTGCGCCGCAGGCCCATCCGTGGTCACCGATCACCAGCTGAGGCAGCCCGCCCGCGTCCTCCGCCGCGCTCTCCAGAGCGGCCCGCACGGGCAGCGGGGAGTGGGTGTGCGCCCCCGGACCGCCGGGTCCGCCGCATGCGCCGGGTTCCCGCACGAACGCGACCCCGCGTACGTAATCGAGCCGGTGCGGACGTACGCCGAATCGAGTCGTTATGTCGACACTGCGGCCCCGTGCGGGAGTGAGGACCGTACAGCCGGCCGCCGACAGGGCGTCTGCCAGCCCGGCGTAGAACCCGGTCAGCCGCGCCGGATGCCCCGTGCCGAACAGGACGGAACCCCGCCGCGCGGCCACCGCGGCGAGCCGCTCGGCGAACGCGTCCAGCCCCGCGAGGGTGCGCTCCGGGTCGATCGTGTCGGCCCCCGACACCCGCCGGGGATCGCCCGAGACCCCGCACCGCTCGGCCATGAGACCCAGCACCTCCCGCTCGCCCCAGGCCCCCTCGGGGCGGACGCCCAGGGTCGCCCGGGGGTCCCCGGCCGCGAACAGCCGATAGCTGCGCAGACTGTCCTCGCGCGAGGTGGCGACGGGCCCCGCCAACCGGGCCGCCAGCAGATGGGCGCGCAACGCCCCGGTGCTCAACACCCGCGCCATGCTGCCGTACCGCCCCCGGGCGTGGGCCAAAACCCCGTGAGTGCCGCACCGTTGGCGTAACACCCGGCGCGCACCACCGACCCGACGGGCCGTCATCTTCGTTGCGGTACGGCCCTGTTCAGGCGAGCAGGCCACGCAGCGGGTACGCGGCACGACGTGTCGCCAGCACCGCCTGGTCCAGCCGGTCCACCGGGTCGTAACCCGACTCCCAGGGCTGCCAGCGGGGTGTCCGGCCGTCCGTCATCCGCTCCGGTCCCCGCTGCCCGGTGCGCGCGTGGACCTCGTCCCGCCAGGACGCCGGGACCACCGACTCCGGGTCCACCGGCCGGTGCGCGGCGATCCCCACGAGGTGGGTCCAGGAGCGCGGCACCACGTCGACGACGGCGTACCCGCCGCCGCCCAGCGCCACCCACCGCCCGCCCTCGGCGTGCGCGTGCGCGAGTTCGTGGCAGGCCTCCATGACGGCCCGCTGGGCGTCCAGCGTGACCGCCAGATGGGCGAGGGGGTCCTCGAAGTGGGTGTCCGTCCCGTGCTGGCTCACCAGCACCTGGGGCCGGAAGTCGGCGATCAGCTCCGGCACCACGGCGTGGAAGGCCCGCAGCCACCCCGCGTCGCCCGTCCCGGCGGGCAGCGCCACGTTGACCGCCCCGCCCTCGCCGGCCGCACCACCGGTCTCCTGCGGGAAGCCGCTGTGCGGGAAGAGGGTGCGCGGGTGCTCGTGCAGGGACACGGTCAGCACCCGGGGGTCGTCCCAGAACGCCGCCTGGACCCCGTCGCCGTGGTGCACGTCCACGTCCACGTAGGCGACGCGCTCGGCGCCGAGCTCCAGCAGCCGCGCGATGGCGAGCGCCGGGTCGTTGTAGACGCAGAAACCGGCGGCCGCCCCGGGCATCGCGTGGTGCAGCCCGCCGGTGAAGTTGACCGCGTGCGCGGTCTCCCCCCGCCACACGGCCTCGGCGGCCCCCACGGAGAGCCCGGCGATGAGCGCGGAGACCTCGTGCATCCCCGCGAAGGCGGGGTCGTCGGTGGTCCCGAGCCCGTAGTTCCGGTCGGCGCCGGCGGGGTCGGCCGAGGCGGCCCGTACCGCCGCCACGTAGTCCGCCCGGTGCACGAGCCGCAGCGTGGACTCCCCCGCGGCCTTCGCCGACCGCACGTCCACGGCCCCGTCCAGCCCGAACGCCCGCACCAGCCCCATCGTCAGGGCCAGCCGGACCGGGTCCATCGGATGGCTGTGCCCGAAGTCGTATCCCGTTACCGCGTCATCCCACATCAACCGTGCGCGCCCGCTCATGCCCGCCACCGTATCGGGCCCCGTCCCCACCGAACGACCGGGCGTACACGAGCGTCACCAGCACCAGGACCATCGGCACCACCATCGCCCCCCGGTAGTTCCACGCGTCGCCGAGCGCCCCCACGAGCGGCGAACCGACCAGGAAACCGACGTAGTTGAAGATGTTCAGCCGGGCGACCGCGACATCGCTCGCGCCGGGGAACAGCCGCCCCGCCGCCGCGAAGGTCTGCGGCACGATCACGCAGAGCCCGAACCCCAGCAGAGTGAACCCCGCCATCCCGGTCCACGGGTCCGGCGCCACCGCCACCACCCCGAACCCGACGGCCGCCACCACCGACCCCGCCCGCACCACGGCCGCCGCCCCGACCCGCCGCACCCCGAAGTCCCCCACGGCCCGCCCCAGCAGCGTCGTCACCATGTAGACGTTGTACGGGACCGTCGACAGCTGCTCCGAACTCCCCAGCACGTCCTGAAGGTACTTGGCACTCCAGTTGGAGACCGTCGAGTCACCTATGTAGGCGAAGCACATCACCAGGCAGAGCGGCAGCAGCAGCCGGAACGGTACGGAGACCCCCGTGCTCTCCCCGCCGGCCTCCGCCTTCCCCGCGGCTTCCAGCCCCTCGGCTTCCTTCCCCGCGGCGAGGCCCTCCGCGTACCACCGGCTGCCGATCAGCGCGGCCGGCAGCAGGACGACGACCGCCGGGAGGTACGAGACGAGGAGCGAGAGGTCCCAGTGCGCCCCGGCCCAGGAGAGCGAAGCCCCGACGATCCCGCCGAGGCTGAACACCGCGTGGAAGCCGAGCATGATGCTGCGGCCGTAGGCTCGCTGGAGGCTGACGCCCATCATGTTCATGGAGGCGTCGAGCGCCCCCACGGAGAGCCCGAAGAGAGCGAGCGCGACGGCCACGTGCCACACCGCGTCTCCCGCGCCGACCCCGAGCAGGGCCAGCATGACCAGGGGCTGCGCCCAGCGCAGGACGGTCCCGGGCCGCACCCGCGCGACCACCTTCTCGGTGACCACGCTGCCGACCCCGGCGAGGATCGGCACGGCGGCCAGGAAGACGGGCAGCAGCCCGTCGGATATCCCGTACTGGTCCTGGATGGCGGGGATACGCGTCACCAGCAGTGCGAAGGTCACCCCTTGCACGAAGAAGCTGAACGCCAACGAACCCCTGCCGTACCGCAACCGCGCTTCTGTCATGGCGGGAGCGTAGGGCCAGGATCTACCCGTGGGTAGACGGATCAGGCAAGCAATCCAGGGAGTTGGGCCATGTCGGAGAAGTGCCCGGTCACTCCGGTGAGCCGGTCCGCCGGCATCATCGAGGTGAATCCGTAGACGTCCATGCCCGCTGCCCTGGCCGCTTCGACGCCGAGCGGGCTGTCCTCGACGACGACACACCGCTCGGGGGCGACGCCCATCGAGCGTGCCGCGTGGAGGAACAGGTCCGGCGCCGGCTTGCCGCGGCCGACGTCCTCCGCGCTGAAAATCCACTCCTCCTCGAACCACTGGTCCAGCCCGGCCTTGTGGAGGCTGACGCGAATCCGCTCGTGGCTGCTGGAGGAGGCCACGCAGTAGTCCACGCCCTCCGCGACGAGCGACTCCAGCACGTCTTCGACTCCGGGGACGACGACGAGTTCTTGCTGGAAGGCCGCGAACAGCCTGGCGTTGAGTGTCGTCTCGAAGTCGTCGGGCAATTTCCCGCCCGTACGCTCCAGGACCAGATCGTGCACCCGGTGCACGGCGGACCCCATGTAGTCGCGGAGGGATTCCTCGTACGTGGTGGGGTGACCGAGCTCGGTCAGGTACGCGGCGAGGATCGTGTTGGAGATCGGCTCACTGTCGACGAGCACGCCGTCGTTGTCGAAGATGACCAGTTCGTAGCGCATGGTTCGAGCCTAGACGCTCAGAACGCAGAAAACCCCCGTGCCACAAGGCACGGGGGTCTCCCGGAAAAATTGTTCGGCGGCGTCCTACTCTCCCACAGGGTCCCCCCTGCAGTACCATCGGCGCTGAAAGGCTTAGCTTCCGGGTTCGGAATGTAACCGGGCGTTTCCCTAACGCAATGACCACCGAAACACTATGAAATTAACCAACCGGATGAAAACACGGCGGTTGTTATTTCAGAACCAACACAGTGGACGCGAGCAACTGAGGACAAGCCCTCGGCCTATTAGTACCAGTCAGCTCCACCCGTTACCGGGCTTCCACATCTGGCCTATCAACCCAGTCGTCTACTGGGAGCCTTAACCCCTCAAAGGGGGTGGGAATACTCATCTCGAAGCAGGCTTCCCGCTTAGATGCTTTCAGCGGTTATCCTTTCCGAACGTAGCCAACCAGCCATGCCCTTGGCAGGACAACTGGCACACCAGAGGTTCGTCCGTCCCGGTCCTCTCGTACTAGGGACAGCCCTTCTCAATATTCCTACGCGCACAGCGGATAGGGACCGAACTGTCTCACGACGTTCTAAACCCAGCTCGCGTACCGCTTTAATGGGCGAACAGCCCAACCCTTGGGACCGACTCCAGCCCCAGGATGCGACGAGCCGACATCGAGGTGCCAAACCATCCCGTCGATATGGACTCTTGGGGAAGATCAGCCTGTTATCCCCGGGGTACCTTTTATCCGTTGAGCGACAGCGCTTCCACAAGCCACTGCCGGATCACTAGTCCCGACTTTCGTCCCTGCTCGACCCGTCGGTCTCACAGTCAAGCTCCCTTGTGCACTTACACTCAACACCTGATTGCCAACCAGGCTGAGGGAACCTTTGGGCGCCTCCGTTACTCTTTAGGAGGCAACCGCCCCAGTTAAACTACCCATCAGACACTGTCCCTGATCCGGATCACGGACCGAGGTTAGACATCCAGCACGACCAGAGTGGTATTTCAACGGCGACTCCACAACCACTGGCGTGGCCGCTTCAAAGTCTCCCACCTATCCTACACAAGCCGAACCGAACACCAATATCAAACTGTAGTAAAGGTCCCGGGGTCTTTCCGTCCTGCTGCGCGAAACGAGCATCTTTACTCGTAATGCAATTTCACCGGGCCTATGGTTGAGACAGTCGAGAAGTCGTTACGCCATTCGTGCAGGTCGGAACTTACCCGACAAGGAATTTCGCTACCTTAGGATGGTTATAGTTACCACCGCCGTTTACTGGCGCTTAAGTTCTCAGCTTCGCCGACCCGAAAGTCAGCTAACCGGTCCCCTTAACGTTCCAGCACCGGGCAGGCGTCAGTCCGTATACATCGCCTTACGGCTTCGCACGGACCTGTGTTTTTAGTAAACAGTCGCTTCTCGCTGGTCTCTGCGGCCACCCCCAGCTCAGGAAGCAAGTTCCCTCACCAGTGATGGCCCCCCTTCTCCCGAAGTTACGGGGGCATTTTGCCGAGTTCCTTAACCATAGTTCACCCGAACGCCTCGGTATTCTCTACCTGACCACCTGAGTCGGTTTAGGGTACGGGCCGCCATGAAACTCGCTAGAGGCTTTTCTCGACAGCATAGGATCATCCACTTCGCCACAATCGGCTCGGCATCAGGTCTCAGCCTTAACGTGTGACGGATTTGCCTACCACACGGCCTACACCCTTACCCCGGGACAACCACCGCCCGGGCTGGACTACCTTCCTGCGTCACCCCATCGCTTACCTACTACAAGTCTGGTTCATCGGCTCCACCACTACCCTCAACTCCGAAGAGATCGGGCCGGCTTCACGGACTTAGCATCGCCTGATTCAGTACTGGGCGTTTCAAAGCGGGTACCGGAATATCAACCGGTTGTCCATCGACTACGCCTGTCGGCCTCGCCTTAGGTCCCGACTTACCCTGGGCAGATCAGCTTGACCCAGGAACCCTTAGTCAATCGGCGCACACGTTTCTCACGTGTGTATCGCTACTCATGCCTGCATTCTCACTCGTGAACCGTCCACAACTCGCTTCCGCGGCTGCTTCACCCGGCACACGACGCTCCCCTACCCATCCACACAGGCGTTGGCCCTATATGTGTGAATGACACGACTTCGGCGGTACGCTTGAGCCCCGCTACATTGTCGGCGCGGAATCACTTGACCAGTGAGCTATTACGCACTCTTTCAAGGGTGGCTGCTTCTAAGCCAACCTCCTGGTTGTCTCTGCGACTCCACATCCTTTCCCACTTAGCGTACGCTTAGGGGCCTTAGTCGATGCTCTGGGCTGTTTCCCTCTCGACCATGGAGCTTATCCCCCACAGTCTCACTGCCGCGCTCTCACTTACCGGCATTCGGAGTTTGGCTAAGGTCAGTAACCCGGTAGGGCCCATCGCCTATCCAGTGCTCTACCTCCGGCAAGAAACACACGACGCTGCACCTAAATGCATTTCGGGGAGAACCAGCTATCACGGAGTTTGATTGGCCTTTCACCCCTAACCACAGGTCATCCCCCAGGTTTTCAACCCTGGTGGGTTCGGTCCTCCACGAAGTCTTACCTCCGCTTCAACCTGCCCATGGCTAGATCACTCCGCTTCGGGTCTAGAGCGTGCAACTCAATCGCCCTATTCGGACTCGCTTTCGCTACGGCTTCCCCACACGGGTTAACCTCGCTACACACCGCTAACTCGCAGGCTCATTCTTCAAAAGGCACGCAGTCACGACTGCATGTGCAAGCACATACAGCGACGCTCCCACGGCTTGTAGGCACACGGTTTCAGGTACTATTTCACTCCGCTCCCGCGGTACTTTTCACCATTCCCTCACGGTACTATCCGCTATCGGTCACCAGGGAATATTTAGGCTTAGCGGGTGGTCCCGCCAGATTCACACGGGATTTCTCGGGCCCCGTGCTACTTGGGTGTCTCTCAAACGAGCCGTTGATGTTTCAGCTACGGGGGTCTTACCCTCTACGCCGGACCTTTCGCATGTCCTTCGCCTACATCAACGGTTTCTGACTCGTCTCACAGCCGGCAGACTGTAAAAGAGAGATCCCACAACCCCGCATGCGCAACCCCTGCCGGGTATCACACACATACGGTTTGGCCTGATCCAGTTTCGCTCGCCACTACTCCCGGAATCACGGTTGTTTTCTCTTCCTGAGGGTACTGAGATGTTTCACTTCCCCTCGTTCCCTCCACACTGCCTATGTGTTCAGCAGCGGGTGACAGCCCATGACGACTGCCGGGTTTCCCCATTCGGAAACCCCCGGATCAAAGCTAGGTTGACAGCTCCCCGGGGACTATCGTGGCCTCCCACGTCCTTCATCGGTTCCTGGTGCCAAGGCATCCACCGTGCGCCCTTAAAAACTTGGCCACAGATGCTCGCGTCCACTGTGCAGTTCTCAAACAACAACCAGCCACCCATCACCCCAACCCGAAGGCTGAGTTCACTGGGACCGGACTGAAGGCAGCCATTCGGCCGTACCCTCAGATACCCAACAACGTGCCCGACACAGCCGATCCATCATTACTTTCCACGCCGAAGCAGTACTCGCAACAACCAACCAACCGTGCCGAATAGTCAACGTTCCACCCATGAGCAACCAGCATCGAACATTCGCCGATGTACTGGCCTCTGACCAAACCGAAGCCTGGTAAGAAATGCTCCTTAGAAAGGAGGTGATCCAGCCGCACCTTCCGGTACGGCTACCTTGTTACGACTTCGTCCCAATCGCCAGTCCCACCTTCGACAGCTCCCTCCCACAAGGGGTTGGGCCACCGGCTTCGGGTGTTACCGACTTTCGTGACGTGACGGGCGGTGTGTACAAGGCCCGGGAACGTATTCACCGCAGCAATGCTGATCTGCGATTACTAGCAACTCCGACTTCATGGGGTCGAGTTGCAGACCCCAATCCGAACTGAGACCGGCTTTTTGAGATTCGCTCCGCCTCGCGGCATCGCAGCTCATTGTACCGGCCATTGTAGCACGTGTGCAGCCCAAGACATAAGGGGCATGATGACTTGACGTCGTCCCCACCTTCCTCCGAGTTGACCCCGGCAGTCTCCTGTGAGTCCCCATCACCCCGAAGGGCATGCTGGCAACACAGAACAAGGGTTGCGCTCGTTGCGGGACTTAACCCAACATCTCACGACACGAGCTGACGACAGCCATGCACCACCTGTATACCGACCACAAGGGGGGCACCATCTCTGGCACTTTCCGGTATATGTCAAGCCTTGGTAAGGTTCTTCGCGTTGCGTCGAATTAAGCCACATGCTCCGCTGCTTGTGCGGGCCCCCGTCAATTCCTTTGAGTTTTAGCCTTGCGGCCGTACTCCCCAGGCGGGGAACTTAATGCGTTAGCTGCGGCACCGACGACGTGGAATGTCGCCAACACCTAGTTCCCAACGTTTACGGCGTGGACTACCAGGGTATCTAATCCTGTTCGCTCCCCACGCTTTCGCTCCTCAGCGTCAGTAATGGCCCAGAGATCCGCCTTCGCCACCGGTGTTCCTCCTGATATCTGCGCATTTCACCGCTACACCAGGAATTCCGATCTCCCCTACCACACTCTAGCTAGCCCGTATCGAATGCAGACCCGGGGTTAAGCCCCGGGCTTTCACATCCGACGTGACAAGCCGCCTACGAGCTCTTTACGCCCAATAATTCCGGACAACGCTTGCGCCCTACGTATTACCGCGGCTGCTGGCACGTAGTTAGCCGGCGCTTCTTCTGCAGGTACCGTCACTTTCGCTTCTTCCCTGCTGAAAGAGGTTTACAACCCGAAGGCCGTCATCCCTCACGCGGCGTCGCTGCATCAGGCTTTCGCCCATTGTGCAATATTCCCCACTGCTGCCTCCCGTAGGAGTCTGGGCCGTGTCTCAGTCCCAGTGTGGCCGGTCGCCCTCTCAGGCCGGCTACCCGTCGTCGCCTTGGTAGGCCATTACCCCACCAACAAGCTGATAGGCCGCGGGCTCATCCTTCACCGCCGGAGCTTTTAACCCCGTCCCATGCGGGACAGAGTGTTATCCGGTATTAGACCCCGTTTCCAGGGCTTGTCCCAGAGTGAAGGGCAGATTGCCCACGTGTTACTCACCCGTTCGCCACTAATCCACCCCGAAAGGCTTCATCGTTCGACTTGCATGTGTTAAGCACGCCGCCAGCGTTCGTCCTGAGCCAGGATCAAACTCTCCGTGAATGTTTTCCCGTAATCGGGATCACAACACGAGAGCGGAACGACCAGGTCGGAATATGACCGGTCGTTCACAGCGTCCTCGCTGTTGTTGCCCACCAGGCGGTTAAGCACCGGTAGGACTTTTCAAAGGAACCACCAACCTGCCGAAGCAGGCCGGGGTATCAACATATCTGGCGTTGACTTTTGGCACGCTGTTGAGTTCTCAAGGAACGGACGCTTCCTTCGGTCCCGTTTCACCGGGGCCCTCCGGGCGCTTCCCTTCGTTCTTGCGTTTCCGACTCTATCAGACTCTTATCTGTCCGATTCCCGGTCGAAGCGGGTCAAGCGGTTTTCGCTTTCCAGTTCTTCGCTTTCGCGTTTCCCTTTCCGGCGAGTCCGACTCTATCAGATCCTTTCGGGCCTGATTCCCAGTCAGCGGGCTTGTCCTCCGGGCCGTTGCGGGCCCTTCCGACGAGTGAGACATTAGCGGATTGCTGGGCTCCGACGCTAATCGGGGCTGTTCTCTCGAACGGGCAATCCTCATTTCACACAAGCACACGCAAAGGCACGCGACGGAAAGTCGGGCCTTGTTGAGTGGTGGTGCGGAATGGCTGTCCGGGGACCGACCGGGGTCGACGCTCACGTCGGACAACTCGGAGCACACTACGGTTCGGAGGGCGGCGTGTCAACCCCGCGGCTGCCGCCCTCTGCGGGGCCCGGACCGTGCGGCGCGACGGCGGACCCCGCAGGGTGCGTACGGGTCAGCCCTGGCCGGAGGCGAGCTCGCGGCTGCGGTCGCGGGCCGCTTCGAGGGCGGCGATCAGGGCGGCGCGCACCCCGTGGTTCTCCAGCTCGCGGATGGCGCTGATGGTGGTGCCGGCGGGGCTGGTCACGGCCTCGCGGAGCTTCACCGGGTGTTCGCCGCTGTCGCGGAGCATCACCGCGGCGCCGATCGCCGCCTGCACGATCAGGTCGTGGGCCTGGGCGCGCGGGAGGCCGAGGAGGATTCCGGCGTCGGTCATGGCCTCGACCAGGAAGTAGAAGTACGCCGGGCCCGAGCCGGAGAGGGCGGTGGCCGCGTCCTGCTGGGACTCGGGGACCCGGAGCGTCTTGCCGACCCCGCCGAAGATCTCCTCGGTGGTGGCGAGGTGGTCGCCCGTCGCGTGGCTGCCGGCGGAGAGGACGGACATCCCCTCGTCCACGAGCACGGGGGTGTTCGGCATGACCCGGACCACCGGAGTGCCGGACGCCAGCCGGTCCTCGATGAACGCCGTGGTGATGCCGGCGGCGGCGCTGATGACGAGGCGGTCCGCGGTGAGGTGCGGGGCGAGCTCGTCCAGCAGGGTGCCCATGTCCTGGGGCTTCGCCGCGAGGATGAGGATGTCCGCGCTCTTGGCCGCTTCCGCGTTGCCGACCGACTCGACTCCGTACCGGTTCCGCAGTTCCTCGGCGCGCTCGGGGCGGCGGGTGGTGACCAGCAGGTTCGCCGGGCGCCAGCCGGCCCGGATCATTCCGCTGAGGAGCGCCTCGCCGATCTTGCCGGTGCCGAGGACTGCGACTGTCTGGGTCATGCGGTTCACCCTCCGGGCTGTGCTCACGGTTCTCGGCACGCGGTGTGCTCCGGGCTCCGTCCCGTGCTCGTCGCGGTCATCCTCGCACCGGGCCCGCCCGGAGCCGGTCGGGTGACCGCAGGGCGGACAGGCTCAGGCGGTACGGCGGCGGAGAGTGGCCGCTCCCAGGCCGAGGACCAGCAGGGCGCAGCCCGCGACCACGACGACGTCCCGGACGAAGTCGCCGGTGACGTCGGGGTGGTGGAGCACCTGGTTCATGCCGTCCACGGCGTACGACATGGGCAGGACGTTCGAGATCGCCTCCAGGACGGGCTGCATCCGGTCGCGCGGGGTGAAGAGGCCGCAGAGCAGGAGCTGCGGGAAGATCACCGCCGGCATGAACTGGACGGCCTGGAACTCGGAGGCCGCGAACGCCGAGACGAAGAGGCCGAGTGCCGTACCGAGCAGGGCGTCGAGCAGCGCCACCAGCATCAGCAGCCAGGGCGAGCCGACGACGTCGAGGCCCAGCAGCCAGACGGAGACGGCGGTGGCCAGCAGGGTCTGGACGACGGCGATCGCCCCGAAGGCCAGCGCGTAGCCGGCGATCAGGTCGCCCTTGCCGAGGGGCTGGGCGAGGAGGCGTTCCAGGGTTCCGGAGGTGCGTTCGCGCAGGGTGGCGATCGAGGTCACCAGGAACATCGTGATGAGCGGGAAGATCCCGAGCAGCGAGGCGCCGATGGAGTCGAAGGTCTCCGGGCTGCCGTCGAAGACGTACCGCAGCAGGACGATCATCACGACGGGGATCACCAGCAGCAGCGCGATGGTGCGGGGGTCGTGGCGGAGCTGGCGCAGGACGCGGCCCGCGGTGGCGAGTGTGCGGGCCGGGGTGAGGAGCCGGGCCGGTGAGGGCGCGGGGGTGGCGGCGGGAAGGGTGTCGGTGCTCATCGCGCGGCCTCCTCGGGGTGGGCAGCGGTCTCCTCGGGCCGGGCGGACGCCTCGTCGACGAGGCGGAGGAAGGCTTCCTCCACGGTGGTGCTCGCGGTACGGGTACGCAGCTCTTCCGGGGTCCCGGTGGCGAGGAGGGCGCCCTCGCGCATCAGGAGCAGCCGGTGGCAGCGCTCGGCCTCGTCCATGACGTGGGAGGAGACCAGGATCGTGGTGCCCCGGTCGGCGGCGAGGGCGTGGAAGAGGTTCCACAGGTCGCGGCGGAGGACGGGGTCGAGGCCGACGGTCGGTTCGTCCAGGACGAGGAGTTCGGGCTGCCCGAGCAGGGCGACGGCGAGGGAGACGCGGCTGCGCTGCCCGCCGGAGAGGCGGCCGGCCAGGGCGTCGGCGTGGCCGGCGAGGTCCACGTCGTCGATGGCGCGGGCGACGGCGGCGCGGCGGGTGGAGCGGTGGGCGCGGCCGGGGAGGAGTACGGCCGCGAAGTACTCCAGGTTCTGGCGGACCGTGAGGTCGGTGTAGACGGACGGGGCCTGGGTGACGTACCCGACGCGCGAGCGGAGGCCGGGGTGTCCGGCGGGGGCGCCGAGGACGTGGAGTGCGCCGGTGACCTGGGCCTGGGTGCCGACGACGGCGCGCATCAGAGTGCTCTTGCCGCAGCCGGAGGGGCCGAGGAGGCCGGTGATCCTGCCGGGTTCGACGGTGAAGCCGAGGCCGCGCAGCACGGTGCGGTCGCCGCGTACGACCGTGAGGCCCTCGGCGCGGACGGCCGCGGGCGCCGGGGGCCCGGGGGGTGGTGGCGCGGGGGCGGGGCCGGCGGTGCGCTGATTATTCATCATGCGATGAATATGCTCTGCGGCGATCCCCGCGTCAAGGCATGGGAAAGCCCGGAGTCCCGAGGAATTCCGAGGAGTTCGGGGGCTCCGGGCTCAGGGGTCGAAGCGGTGCGGCAGGCGGGGGCCTCAGACCGTGACGGTCGTCAGGTCGACGACGTACCGCTCCTCGACCGTGCCGTCGGGGAAGAGCTCCAGCAGGCGGGCGTTCTCCTCCGCGAAGAACCGGCGGTCGGCCTCGGCGTGCTCCTCGCCCCGCACCAGGAACGCGGAGTGGCTGGCGAGGTTGTCCAGGTGGGTACGGAGACTCACCCGGCGGGACCAGGGCAGCAGGCGGCCGACGGGCCCCTCCTCGGGCAGGCCGACGGCGCGGGACGGGGTGCCCGGGGCGGGGGTGGCGTGCACGCCGTGGTCCGCGCCCAGGTGGCGGCGGATGCGTACGTCCTGTTCGGCGACCCAGGGGGCCCGGTGGTCGGCGACGTTCCACCAGAGGGCGAGGACCCCGCCGGGGCGCAGTACGCGGACGGCTTCCGGCCAGGAGCGGGCCTGGTCGGTCCAGTGCCAGGACTGGGCGTACGTGACGAGGTCGGCGGAGCCGTCGGCGAACGGGAGCCGGTTGCCGTCGCCGCGCACCACCGGCACCTCGGGCAGGGCCCGGCGCAGTTCGGCGGCCATTCCGGCGCCCGGCTCGACGGCGGTGACGCGGGCGCCGCGCCCGACGAGTTCACGGGTGGCGATGCCGGTGCCCGCACCCACGTCGACCGCGCTCAGCGTGGCGAGGGCGCGTCCGGTCGCCTCCTCCAGGGCCGCGAACACCTCCGGCGGGTAGCCGGGCCGGGCGGCGGCGTAGAGCGCGGCGGACGCGCCGAACGAGAGAGCGCGGACCGACGCGGGAGCGGGTGACGGGGTGGCGGGCGGTGTGGTCGGCATGCGGCACGTCCTTCGGGGAGTCGGAGATACGGGACCGGCCCGCACCTGCCCTCGCGGGCCGGGCCCCACTCTGCCCTTGCGGGCCTACTTGCCGGTGCGGGCCTTCCCGGCCTTGCCGGCCTTGCGGGCCGCCGGGTTGCCGGTGCGGGTCGTGCGGCGCTTGGCGTAGCGGGCGAGGGCGGTCTCGTACTCGGTGCGCAGCAGCGTCTCGCCGGGCGCCTCGCGGAGCGAGCGGACGAAGTACGCGAGCAGGGAGCCGACGAAGCCGATCGTCTTGAGGCCCCGCAGGTTGTCCTCGCGGCCCGGGTCCGCCGGGCGGCTGCGGAAGCCGTCCCAGGTCTTGCGGAACGCGATGGCGCTGCACACGGCGAACATCAGCACGACCAGGATGTTCAGGAAGCTGCCGATCGCGGCGACCTCCAGGCCGCTGAAGGCGAAGCGCAGCACCACGCACGAGGCGACGGCCGCGGCCAGCGATCCGGCCGAGACACCGATGCGCCGCAGCGTGTATCCGCCGTCGTGGTCGACCCAGGTGGTGCCGAAGAAGCGGAGCGTCTCCGGCTGCGGGCCGGGGGCGGTGCCGCCCCGCGGGTCCCTACCGGCGGGCAGGGGTCCGGTGGGCTGGGGTCCGGTGGTGTCGCTGTTCTCGCTCACGCCGTCGATTATTCCGCGCGGCGCCCGGCCGGCGGGATGCCCCACCGGCCGGGCGGAGACCGGACGGCGCTCAGGACTCTGGGCTCAGGACGAAGGGGCTCAGGCCGAAGGGGCTCAGGCCGAAGGGGCTCAGGCGCAGCGGCTGGCGATCCAGCCGTCGCTGCCGGTGTGCACGTACGCGTCGGAGACGTACTCGCCGGCCGAGATGCAGTCCCAGAGGTTCGAGGAGCCGTACGGGCCGCTGACCCGCTCGCCCTCCTTCTGGCAGTAGACCGCCACGGTCGTCCCGTACGGCAGCAGCCGCAGCGCGCCGTAGTTCGTGCCCGGTCCGGAGCGGACGTAGACCCGGTACCCCGGCGCGATCGGGTAGCGGGGGGCTTCGTACGAGAGCGCCGCGATACCGGCCGCCGGTTCGACGGGCAGGGTCTTCGCCGTCTCCGGTACGACCGGTACCGGCTCCTGGAGCGTGTCCACCGCGCTCGCGGACGCGGCTTCGTTCGATGGGGCGGTTGCTTCGGTGGTGTTCTCTTCGACGGCCATACGGCCCTCCCCCGGGTCGGATCGGTACAGGTGACGCGCAGGCTAACAACCCTTGCGCGACAAGGACGAAGCATCGAATAGGCTCCGTGCGTCGCGCTTGCGGTCGAACACACGGGGGTGGGTGATGGCACCGCTGCGGGGAGTCGGGCCGGGTCCGGAAGCGGAACGGCCCGAGTACGCCGGCCGGTACCGTCTGGAGGCACGTCTCGGCGAGGGCGGGATGGGCGTGGTCCACCTCGCCACGTCCGCGTCGGGGCTTCCGCTGGCGATCAAGATCGTGCACCGGGGTTACGCGGCGGACCCCGAGTTCCGGGCGCGTTTCCGGCAGGAGGTTGCGGCCGCCCGGAAGGTCAGCGGCGCCTTCACCGCGCCGGTCGTCGACGCCGATCCGGCGGCCCCGCTGCCCTGGATGGCGACCCTGTACGTACCCGGGCCGACGCTCTCCGCGCAGGTGAAGCGGAACGGTCCGCTGAACCCGGCGCAGCTGCGGCGGCTCACCGCCGGGCTGGCGGAGGCGCTGCGGGACATCCACCGGGCGGGGGTCATCCACCGCGATCTGAAGCCGAGCAACGTGCTGCTGCCGGACACCGGGCCGAAGGTCATCGACTTCGGGATCTCCCGCCCGTACGACAGTGAGCTGCGCACGGAGACCGGGAAGCTGATCGGCTCGCCGCCCTACATGGCGCCCGAGCAGTTCCAGCGCCCGCGTGAGGTCGGGCCGGCGGCCGACGTGTTCGCGCTGGGCGCGGTGCTGGTCCACGCGGCGACCGGGCGGGGGCCGTTCGACTCGGACAGCCCGTATCTGGTGGCGTACCAGGTGGTGCACGACGAGGCGGACCTGACCGGGGTGCCGGGGGATCTGGCCAGGCTCGTCGGGCAGTGCCTGGCGAAGGACCCGGCGCTGCGGCCGACTCCGGACGAGATCATGGCGGCGCTGCTGCCGCCCTCGTACGACGCGGCGGCCTTCGTGCCGGGCCCCCGGCGGCCGGTGCCGGAGGAGGGGCTTGAGGCCGGGGCGGGTACGCCCGACGGCGAAGGCGCGCGGGAGCCCGGTGCCGAGGACCCCGCCGACGAGCGGCCCCGCCCCGAACCGTCGGAGGCCACCCATGTGCGCGACGCCGCGCCGGACCCGGCTCCCAAGGCCGGGCGGCGGCCCCGGCGCGCCGGGTGGGCGGCGGGCGCGGTGGCACTGCTGACCCTCGCCACCGGGGGCGCGGTGTACGCGGCGGTGGGCGCGGGTACGCCGACCGGGCGGGCGGCGGAGAAGGACGGCGCACCGGACGCGGCGGACGCCTTCGCCCCCTGGCGGACCGTCCTCGCCGGGGCCGCCGGATCGGCCCCGTACTGCGTCACGGCCACCGGGCCCGGTGCCGGTGGAGCCGCGAACGCCGCGCTCTACTGCTCCGCCCCCGGCTACGGCCTCGCCCGCGTCGATCCCGCCGACGGCCACCTCCTCTGGACGCACCGGGACCCCTCGGCCACGGCCCGGACGCTCGCCCCGGGCGGCGGGCCCGTCGTGGTCGACGAGCCGGGCGGGACGCTCCGGGCCTACGGCTCCGAAGACGGGGAGCCGGTCTGGTCGACGGGCTCCCCCTCCTCCCCCGACGTGCTGTGGAGCGCCGGGGACACCCCGCTGCACGTCGGCGCCGCGGGCGCGGTGGAGGGGATCGACGCCGGGACCGGCAGGGTGCGCTGGAACCACCGGTTCTCCGGGCACGCGCTGCCGGCCGTCGGCTTCCACGACCCGGCGACCGGGGTCTCCTACCTCTACGAGAACAGCGCCGACCGGAGCACCACCCTCGTCACGGCGATCGCCGCGGCGGACGGCTCCATCCGCTGGCAGCGGCGGCTGGACGGCATGCTGACCCCGGTCGGCCTCAGCGACGGTTCGCTGATCCTGGCGGCGACGGCCGCCGACTCCCGGGTGAACGCCCTGGTGCGGTACGACCCCGGGGGGCGGACCACGGCCCGGATCGCGATGCCGTTCGGTATGGCCGATCCGGACATCGTCGTCGGCGGCGACGACGGCACCGCCTATCTGCTGGCGCCCGGCGGGACCCTGGTGGCTCTCGACGTCCGCGCCCCGGCCGGTGGCGGCCGTACCGAACGGTGGCGGCTGGAGACCGGGGTGGGGCTGGTGTCGTCCCCGGTGCTGGGCGAGGGGAACCGCCTCTACTTCACGGCGGCGGACGGGCGGCTGCTCGCGGTGGACACCCGGCGCGGGACCCTGCTCGGCCAGACCGCGCCCCGGCTGCGGGACGGGAAGCTCGACCTGGCGTCCTTCCCGCACGCGCCCGTGGCGGTCGGCCACTTCGTGATCGGCACGGCGCCGGACGGCTCGGTGTTCGCGGTGGACGGGAGCGATCCGGCCGCCTGGTGAGGCGCGGGCCTCAGGTCAGGCCGCCTGGTGAGGCGCGGGCCCCGTGACGCCGGAACGCCCGGCCCCCTCGTCGGGTGGCCGGGCGTTCCGGGTACGTGCGTGGTCAGCCGAGCTTGGAGACGTCGCGCACCGCGCCCCGGTCCGCGCTGGTCGCCATCGCGGCGTACGCGCGCAGCGCGGCGGAGACCTTGCGCTCGCGGTTCTTCGGCGCGTACACGCCGTTCAGCGCCTCGCGGCGGGCCGCCAGCTCGGCGTCCGGGACGAGCAGCTCGATGGAGCGGTTCGGGATGTCGATGCGGATGCGGTCGCCGTCCTCGACCAGCGCGATCGTGCCGCCGGAGGCCGCCTCGGGGGAGGCGTGGCCGATCGACAGGCCCGACGTACCACCGGAGAACCGGCCGTCGGTGATCAGCGCGCACGCCTTGCCGAGGCCGCGGCCCTTCAGGTACGAGGTCGGGTAGAGCATCTCCTGCATGCCGGGGCCGCCCTTGGGGCCCTCGTAGCGGATGACGACCACGTCGCCCTCCTTGACCTGCTTCAGCAGGATCTTCTCGACGGCCGCCTCCTGCGACTCGCAGACGACGGCCGGGCCCTCGAAGGTCCAGATCGACTCGTCCACACCGGCCGTCTTCACGACGCAGCCGTCGACGGCGAGGTTGCCCTTGAGGACCGCGAGGCCACCGTCCTTGGAGTAGGCGTGCTCGACGGAGCGGATGCAGCCCTCGGCGGCGTCCGTGTCGAGGGTGTCCCAGCGCTCGGACTGCGAGAAGGCGGTGGCGGACCGGACGCAGCCGGGGGCGGCGTGCCACAGCTCGACGGCCTCGGGGGCGGGCGAACCGCCGCGCACGTCCCAGTTCTTCAGCCAGTCGGCGAGGGAGGCGGAGTGGACGGAGTGGACGTCCTCGTTGAGGAGTCCGCCGCGGTGCAGCTCGCCGAGGATGGCGGGGATGCCACCGGCGCGGTGGACGTCCTCCATGTAGTACGTGCGGCTCTTGGCGACGTTCGGCGCGACCTTGGCGAGGCAGGGGACGCGGCGCGAGATCTCGTCCATCTCCGGCAGCCCGAAGTCGAGCTCGGCCTCCTGGGCGGCGGCGAGGAGGTGCAGGATCGTGTTGGTGGAGCCGCCCATGGCGATGTCGAGGGCCATGGCGTTCTCGAACGCGGCGCGGCTCGCGATGGCGCGGGGCAGGACGGTCGCGTCGTCCTGCTCGTAGTGGCGCTTGGTGATCTCGACGATCGTGCGGCCGGCGTCCTCGTAGAGGGCGCGGCGGGCGGTGTGGGTGGCGAGCGTCGAGCCGTTGCCCGGGAGGGCGAGGCCGATGGCCTCGGCGAGGCAGTTCATGGAGTTGGCCGTGAACATGCCCGAGCAGGAACCGCAGGTGGGACAGGCGTTCTCCTCGATACGGAGCATGTCCGCGTCGGAGATCTTGTCGTTGACCGCGTCGGACATGGCGTCGACGAGGTCGAGGGTGCGGACGGTGCCGTCGACGAGGGTGGCCCGGCCGGACTCCATGGGGCCGCCGGAGACGAAGATCGTCGGGATGTTGAGGCGGAGGGCCGCCATCAGCATGCCGGGCGTGATCTTGTCGCAGTTGGAGATGCAGATCAGCGCGTCCGCGCAGTGCGCCTCGACCATGTACTCGACCGAGTCGGCGATCAGGTCGCGCGAGGGCAGGCTGTAGAGCATGCCGCCGTGGCCCATCGCGATGCCGTCGTCCACGGCGATCGTGTTGAACTCGCGCGGCACCGCGCCCGCGGCGTGGATGGCCTCGGAGACGATCCGGCCGACCGGGGAGAGGTGCGTGTGGCCCGGGACGAACTCGGTGAAGGAGTTCGCGACGGCGATGATCGGCTTGCCGATGTCCTCGCTCGCTACGCCCGACGCCCGCATAAGGGCGCGCGCGCCCGCCATGTTGCGACCGTGGGTGACAGTGCGGGACCTCAGCTGCGGCATCGTCGCTCGCTCCTTCGACAGATAAAGAAAGACTGTCTACTTCGACGGAAAAGACTTTTCCGAGCCTACGCCCCGGCTCCAGGATCTGGACAGCCTGTCCGGATAGCGGGACGCTCTGCTCACGGAGTGGTCGGTGCGTTCGGTTCGTCCGGTGCGCCGGGTGCGGTCCCGGTGGGATCTCCCGGGGAATCCCCGGCCGGGTCCGAGTGGGTGCCCGGGCCGTCCTCGGTCAGATAGCGCTGGATGCTGGGCGCGACCATCGCGATGATCCGCTCCGGGTCCGCCGACGCGAGCGGCTCGGCCCGTACGACGTACCGCAGGATCGCGATGCCGACCATGTGCGAGGCGGCCAGCTCGGCGCGGAACGTCGGGTCGGGTACGTCCAGCTCCCCCGCGATCCGCTCCATCAGCCGCCGCAGCACGAAGGTGCGCAGCACGTTCGCCGCCGCCTCGTGGGTGAGCGCGGACCGGACGATCGCCAGCAGCGGCGCCCGGGTGACGGGGTTCTCCCACACGGAGACGAAGTAGCGGGCCATCCGCTCCCCCACCCCCTCCAGCGGGCCGCCCAGGATCTGCGGGACGACGAGGGCGGGCTCGAAGGAGAGCTCCACGGCCGCCGCGAACACCTCGTCCTTCGTCCCGAAGTAGTGGTGGACCAGCGCCGCGTCGACCCCGGCGGCGCGGGCGATGGAGCGCATCGACGCCTTGTCGTAGCCGCGCTCGGCGAACTCCGTACGGGCCGACTCCAGGATGCGGGTCCGGGCGTCCGGGCCGTCCTGGGCGGCGGCGCGCGACGGGCGCCCCCTGCGGCGCGGGGCCGTGGCGGCCTCGGGGACGGAACCGTCAGGCGCGGAACGGCCCGGGGCGGAACCGTCAGGCGTGGAACGTGAGGTCACGGCCGGGGCGTCCGCTTGGCCGAGGCGAGGTGGAGCCGGGTGAAGGCGAGCGCCTCGGCGAGGTCCGCCTCGCGTTCGGCGGAGGACATGGCCCGGCGGGTGTTGACCTCCAGGACCACGTGCCCGTCGAAACCGGTACGCGCCAGCCGCTCCAGCAGCTCCGCGCAGGGCTGGTCGCCCCGGCCGGGCACCAGGTGCTCGTCCTTGCCGGAGCCCTTGCCGTCCGCGAGGTGGACGTGGGCGAGCCGGTCGCCCATCCGGTCCACCATGGCCAGCCCGTCCGCACGCGCCGTCGAGGTGTGCGAGAGGTCGACGGTGAAGTGCCGGTAGTCGTCGTGGGTGACGTCCCAGTCCGGGGCGTACGCGAGCATCTCGCGGTCCCGGTAGCGCCACGGGTACATGTTCTCGACGGCGAACCGGACGTCGGTCTCGTTCGCCATGCGCCAGATCCCGTCGACGAAGTCGCGGGCGTAGTGGCGCTGCCACCGGAACGGCGGGTGGACCACGACGGCGGAGGCGCCGAGCCGCTCGGCGGCGGACTTCGCCCGCTGGAGCTTGACCCACGGGTCGGTGGACCAGACCCGCTGCGTGATCAGCAGACAGGGCGCGTGCACGGCGAGGATCGGGACCTGGTGGTAGTCGGAGAGGCGCCGCAGCGCCTCGATGTCCTGGCTGACCGGATCGGTCCACACCATGACCTCGACACCGTCGTACCCCAGGCGCGCGGCGATCTCGAAGGCCGTCGCCGTCGACTCCGGATAGACCGAGGCCGTCGACAGGGCGACCTTCGCATCGGGGATGCGCACCGCTGGATCTGCCACCTGGACAGCGTACGGGCCCGATCGCGCACCGCCGAGAGGGCGGGAGCGAAAGTGAGAAGGGCCATGACGGGCCGTCGGCGGCCATGGACAGCCGGGGGCCGGGCGGGAACGGCCGGGAACGGCGCCGCTCGTGGTCCCCGCCCGTCAGCCCGCCGCGGCCGCCACGTCGGCCCAGCGTGACCGCCCCGCGGGCCGTCAGCTCAGCGCGATCCGCTCCGCCGGGAGGTGGTCGAGGCGGCGCAGGATGACGCCCTCGCGGAGTGCCCAGGGGCAGATCTCCAGCTCGGTGATCCCGAAGAGGTCCATCGCGCCCTCGGCGACGAGCGCCCCGGCGAGCAGCTGGCCGGCCCGGTCCGGGGAGACGCCGGGGAGGTGGCCGCGTTCCTCGGCGGTCATCGCCGCCAGCTTGGGCACCCACTCCCCCAGGGCCGCGGCGGAGAGGGTCCGCCGGGTGTACAGCCCCTCCGTGGAGCGGGCCGCCCCGGCTATCCGGGCGAGCTGCTTGAAGGTCTTCGAGGTGGCGACCACGCGGTCGGGCCCGCCGTGGCGGCTGAACTCCCCGACCGTACGGGCGATGCCGGCGCGGACGTACCGGCGCAGCTCGCGCAGTCGAGCCGGGTCGGCCGGGCGGGCGGGGTCGCCGGGCAGCCAGCCGGCGGTGAGGCGGCCGGCGCCGAGCGGCAGCGACACGGCCGCCGCAGGTTCCTCGTCCAGTCCGAGGGCGATCTCCAGCGAACCGCCGCCGATGTCGAGCAGCAGCAGCTTCCCCGCCGACCAGCCGAACCAGCGGCGGGCGGCCAGGAAGGTCAGCCGCGCCTCCTCCTCGCCGCTGAGGACCGCGAGGTCGACCCCGGTCTCGGCGCGGACCCGGCCCAGCACCTCGTCGGCGTTGGTGGCGTCGCGTACCGCCGAGGTGGCGAACGCCAGCACCTCCTCGCACCCCTTGTCCTCGGCGGCCTGGACCGCCTCGGCCACCGTGGCGACCAGCCGGTCGACGCCCTCACGGCCGATCGCCCCGTCCGCGTCGAGGAGCTGGGCGAGGCGGAGCTCCGTCTTGTGCGAGTGCGCGGGCAGCGGCCGGGCGCCGGGGTGGGCGTCCATCGCCAGCAGATGAACCGTGTTCGACCCCACGTCGAGGACTCCGAGTCTCATAGCCGGAACGCTACGCCGAAAGGGACTTACGCTTGGCGCGTGCCAAAGACGAACAAGGCGAAGCCGGGCAAAGCGACGAAGAAGCCTCGAACGAAACAGGATCAGGATCAGGAGAGTCAGCGGACGGAACAGAACGGACCCGACCGGTCCGACGAGAAGGGGATCGATTTTCCCCGGGCGTGGGTGGAGTTCCCGGACCCGGCCGACGACGAGCAGGTGTTCCGCTGCGACCTGACGTGGCTGACCTCCCGGTGGACCTGCATCTTCGGCAGCGGCTGCCAGGGCATCCAGGCGGGCCGGGCGGACGACGGCTGCTGCACGCTGGGCGCGCACTTCTCGGACGAGGACGACGAGAAGCGGGTGGCCGGACACGTCGAGCGGCTGACCCCGGAGATGTGGCAGTTCCACGACGTCGGTACGTCGACGGGGTGGGTCGGCATCGACGACGACGGTGAGCGCCAGACGCGCCGCTGGAAGGGCTCCTGCATCTTCCAGAACCGTCCCGGCTTCGCCGGCGGCGCGGGGTGCTCGCTGCACATCCTGGCCCTGAAGGAGGGCAAGGAGCCGCTGGAGACCAAGCCGGACGTCTGCTGGCAGCTCCCGGTCCGGCGTACGTACGACTGGATCGACCGGCCCGACGACACCCGGGTGCTCCAGATCTCCATCGGCGAGTACGACCGCCGGGGCTGGGGCCCGGGCGGTCACGACCTGCACTGGTGGTGCACCTCGGCCACCTCCGCGCACGGCGCCGGTGACCCGGTGTACGTGACGTACCGCCCGGAGCTCACGGAGCTGATGGGCAAGAAGGCGTACGCGCAGCTGGTCGAGCTCTGCGAGCAGCGGCTCGCCTCGCTGCTGCCGATGGCCCCGCACCCGGCGGACCCGGTGACCCCGGCCTGAGGCCGGTCGGACCCGCTGCCCCCGGCCTGAGGCCGGTCGGACCCGCTGCCCCCGGCCTGAGGCCGTACCGCGCCATGGCCGGTCTCTCAGCCCGCCGGGGCCGGTTCGCCGGGGGCCGGTGGCCGGAGGTTCCGTCTCAGCCCGCCGGGGCCGGTTCGCCGGGGCCGGTGGGCGGGGCGGACGGGTCCGGCGACCGGGACGGTGACCCGCTCGGCGACTGTGCGGGCGGGGACGGTTCGGCCGGGCTGGAGGACGGGCCGGAGGACGGGCCGGACGGGTCCGTCGCGCCGCTCGGACCGGTGGGGTCCGGAGAGGTGCCCGGCGGCGGCCCGGCGGAGTCCGCCGCGGCCGGGGTCTCCCCGGACGAGGCCGCGAGGACGGGTGTGGGAGCCGTGGGAGCCGACGGTGCGGCCGGTCCCGTGGGGCCGGGCCGGGCGGCGGGCGCCACGGGGTGGAGCGGCCCGCCCGCCGGGAAGCCGGTGAACGCGGTGGTCCGGCCGCGGCCCTCGATCCGTACGTGCTGGGACCCGGGCGCCAGGACGACCCGGGCCCGCCAGGGGTGGCGCGGCTCCCGCGCGCGGTCCACCAGAACGTGCACGGTGACGCTCCGCCCCGCCGCGAGCGTGCCCGAGGTGTGGCTGAGCCGCAGCCAGCGGGCGTCGGTACGGGCCGCCCACACCACGGGGCCGCCCCCGGAGGCCGTCAGCCGGAGGCTGGTGACACCGCCGGAGGTCCGCGCGGCGACGGTCAGCGCCCCGGCCCGGCGGGCGCCGCCGGGCCCCTCGGCACTGATCACCTCGGCGGTGACGTCCGGGGCGCGGGACCCGTCCGGTGAGCCGCCCCGGACGCCGCCCCTGATACCGGCGCGGACGTCCTCCGCGTGCCCCTCGCCCGCGCCGCGCCCCTCGCCCGCGCCGCGCCGGTCGTCCCCGTCGTGGCGGCCGTAGCCGTCGTGGCCGTCCTCGCCGTCCGCGAAGGTCCCGGCCGAGTCGCCGACCGCGTCCATCTCGGTCGCGGCGGCCGAGGCGCCCTCGTGGCGGTCACCGGCCCACGGCGCTCCCCGGTAGGCCGCCGCCCACAGCGCGATGACCGGGGCGGCGACGACCGTCGCGACGACCGTCGTCGTCATGACCCGGGCGCGCAGCCGGTCGCGGCGGGCCGCGTGGTCCTTCGGGTCGAGCGGGTAGCCGGTCCGGTCGAAGCGCGGGGAACCGGCGCGCGAGCGCTGGGCGTGCACCATGGCCACGCGCACGGAAGGGCGGGGCGCCTCCACGACGGGCAGTCCCGCGGCGGGGGCGACGGCCACGCCGGGCCAGGGGCCGGTGGCGCCGGCGCGTTCGGCGGCGCGGCGGCAGCCCGGGCAGTCGTCGACGTGGCGGACGAGTTCGCGGCGCAGCGGGGCGGAGAGCAGCGACGGGCGCTTGCCGGTGAGGCGGCGGGCGGCGGTACAGCTGCCGTCCTCCGCGACGGCGAGCGCGGCCCGGGTCCGCTCGACCTCGCAGGCCGCCGCCGCGAGGAGCTCGCGCGTGGTGGCCGGGTCGAGTCCGAGTACGGAGGCGACGGCGCGGGGTGTGAGCCCGTGGCGTACGGAGAGATCGAGCGCCTCCCGCTGCTCGGGCGTGGTGCCGGCCGCCTCCGGCCAGGCCAGCTGGGCGAGCTCGCGGCGGCGGGCCTCGGAGGCGGGGGTCTCCTCGGCCGGCGGCACGACCGCCTCCTCGGGGGTGGCCCGGGGAGCCTCTGCGGGGGCCACGGCGGGAGCCTCTGCGGGGGCGGCGACCGGGGCCTCGGCCGTACCGGCGGCCGGGCCCGGAGCGGGGGACTCGGCGGGGGCCTCGGCGGGCGCGGCCAGGGCGAGGGCGTCCGCGAGGACGGCGCCGCGCTCCTCGCGCGCCCCCCGGCCGGAGTCCCTGGGCGTCCTCCGGTGCGCCTGACGGCCGCGCTTCCGCTCGGCGAGCGCCCGCAGACACATCCACCGGGCCAGCGCGTACAGCCAGGATTTACGTTCCTCCTGGCCCGTGGGGCAGCGGCCGTCCTGGCGTTCCGCGACGGCGAGTACGGCTCCGAGCGCCTCGGTGGCGGCCTCGTGGTCGCAGAGGACGGAGAGGCAGTAGGTGAAGAGTCCGTCGAGGTACGGCTCGTAACGTGCGGGCGGGCGCTGCGCCGGGAGGTGGGGGGCGCGACGGTGCGATCGGGGTGCGCCGGTGGTGTGCGCGGGGGGCTCCAGCCTGCTGCTCGTCACCTTGCGACCGTAAGCAGAGGAGGGCACCCTCCCGGTGCCCCTTCCGGACTTTTAACCCCTATGGGTGAATGTATCGCTCGAAACGGGACAGGAACCCCCCATTCCGGCACGTGCGCCGTTGTGCGCCCCCCGGCGCTCCCGGAGCGCTCACGCCGCCCCACGCGGCTCCCGCACCCCCACACGCCCTCATGGGCTCCCACCCGGAGCCCATGAGGTCGTACGCACCGGACGCCGCCTGGCCCGCCCTCCGGGCGGACGGCGCCACTTCCCCACCACGCTTCAGCCGGACACCCGGCCGGACGCCAGCAGCGCGCGGTGCGGCAGCACCAGCAGCTTCTCGTCCTCACCGCCCGGGAGCACGAACTCCGCGCTGAGCGCCTCGTAGTGGCGCTTGATCTCCGCGACCGTGGCGGGCGTCTGGGCGGTGACGATGCGGCCGATCGCCGCCACCCCGGTGGCGGCCCCGCTCCACCACTCCTCGACGGTGGCCCGGTGGTCCCAGGCGAGGGGCGTACAGGAGACGTCGGTCAGCCCGGCCCCCGCCAGCAGCGCGGCGAGGCCCTCGGGAGTCTGCTCGAACGCCTCCTCCGGGGCGAGCGGGGGCACCTCCGGCGGGCGGAGGGCTCCGGCGGCGGCGACCGCCCGGCCGAGCAGCCGCTGGCCGATCCCGGCGTCGGCGCCCCAGATGGTGACGGCTATCCGGCCGCCGGGGCGGGTCACCCGGCGCAGTTCGGCGAGCGCCTTGCGGGGGCGCCCGACGTGGTTGAGGACGAAGTTGGCGGCCACCGCGTCGAACTCGCCGTCGGCGAAGGGCAGCTCGGGCAGGAGCGCGACGTGCACGTCGGCCGCCGGGGCCGCCTCGGTGGCGCTCTTCACCATGTCCGGTTCCGCGTCCACGGCCGTGACCACCGCGCCCCGCGCGCACGCCGCGACGGCCACCGCCCCGGTGCCGGTGCCCACGTCCAGGACGCGGGCGCCCCCGCCCACGCCCGCCGCGTCCAGCAGGTCGGGCACGGTGCGGGCGCAGAGCCGGGCGAAGGACGCGGCGTAGGCGTCGGCCAGGCCCGCCCACCTCAGGCGCTCGGCCTCGTCGAACGGTGTGGTGCTGCTGGTCATGCGGTCCCCTCCCACCATGGGCCCGCGGTCGCCCGCGGCCCTCCGGAAAACCCCATTGTCGTAGCCGGGCCATAAGGTGACGGCATGGTTGCCCGTACGAAGTCCACGAAGGACCGTCCGTCCTACCGCTGCACGGAGTGCGGGTGGACGACCGCCAAGTGGCTCGGCCGCTGCCCGGAGTGCCAGGCCTGGGGCACCGTCGAGGAGTTCGGCGGCGCGCCCGCCGTGCGCACCACCGCGGCCGGCCGGGTCTCCACCGCCGCGCTGCCCATCGGCCAGGTGGACAGCCGGCAGGCGACGGCCCGCTCGACCGGTGTCGGCGAGCTGGACCGGGTGCTGGGCGGCGGGCTCGTCCCGGGCGCCGTGGTGCTGCTGGCCGGGGAGCCGGGGGTCGGCAAGTCGACCCTGCTGCTCGACGTGGCCTCGAAGGCCGCCGGCGAGGAGCACCGCACCCTCTACGTCACGGCCGAGGAGTCCGCGAGCCAGGTCCGGATGCGCGCCGACCGGATCAAGGCGATCAACGACCACCTCTACCTCGCGGCGGAGACCGACCTCTCGGCCGTGCTCGGCCACCTCGACGCGGTGAAGCCCTCCCTACTGGTGCTGGACTCGGTGCAGACCGTCGCGTCGCCGGAGATCGAGGGCGCGCCGGGCGGTATGGCGCAGGTCCGCGAGGTCGCCGGGGCGCTCATCCGCGCGTCCAAGGACCGGGGCATGGCGACCCTGCTGGTGGGCCACGTCACGAAGGACGGCGCGATCGCCGGGCCCCGGCTGCTGGAGCACCTGGTGGACGTGGTGCTCTCGTTCGAGGGGGACCGGCACGCGCGGCTGCGGCTGGTCCGGGGCGTCAAGAACCGTTACGGCGCGACCGACGAGGTCGGCTGCTTCGAACTGCACGACGAGGGGATCACGGGTCTCGCCGATCCGTCCGGCCTCTTCCTGACGCGGCGCGACGAGCCGGTGCCCGGCACCTGTCTGACCGTCACCCTGGAGGGCAAGCGGCCGCTGGTCGCCGAGGTGCAGGCGCTCACGGTCGACTCGCAGATCCCGTCGCCCCGCCGCACCACCTCGGGTCTGGAGACCTCGCGGGTCTCGATGATGCTGGCGGTGCTGGAGCAGCGGGGCCGGATCAGCGCGCTGGGCAAGCGGGACATCTACAGCGCGACGGTGGGCGGGGTGAAGCTCACCGAGCCCGCCGCGGACCTGGCGATCGCGCTGGCGCTGGCGAGCGCGGCGAGCGACACCCCTCTCCCGAAGAACCTGGTCGCCATCGGTGAGGTGGGTCTCGCCGGAGAGGTGCGCAGGGTCACCGGCGTGCAGCGCCGGCTGGCCGAGGCGCACCGCCTCGGGTTCACGCACGCGCTGGTCCCGAGCGATCCGGGCAAGGTCCCGGCCGGTATGAAGGTCACAGAAGTCGCCGACATGGGTGATGCTCTCAGGGTGCTGCCGCGCCGGTCTCGTTCGGAGGCACCACGGGAGGACGGCGCGCGCCGGTAGACTTTGCCCTGGTCTCGCCCGCTCGCACGCGCGGCACGAGGGACGCAAGGGCACCGCAAACCTGTGACCGGAGGAGTGCAGTGGCAGCCAACGACCGGGCATCATCGCCCGGAAAGTCCGGCCAAGGCACCGGTAACGAAGCGCTGATGCGCGCTTCGCTGAGCGCGGTCGCGCCCGGAACGGCCCTGCGTGACGGGCTGGAGCGCATCCTGCGGGGGAACACCGGCGGGCTGATCGTCCTCGGCATGGACAAGACCGTCGAGTCGATGTGCACCGGCGGTTTCGTGATGAACGTCGAGTTCGCCGCGACCCGTCTGCGCGAGCTGTGCAAGCTCGACGGTGCGCTCATCCTCGACAAGGACATCACCAAGATCCTGCGGGCGGGCGTCCAGCTCGTCCCGGACGCCTCGATCCCCACCGAGGAGACCGGTACCCGTCACCGCACGGCCGACCGCGTCTCCAAGTCGTGCGGTTTCCCGGTCGTCTCGGTCTCCCAGTCGATGCGCCTGATCGCGCTGTACGTCGACGGCGAGCGGCGGGTGCTGGAGGAGTCCTCCGCGATCCTGTCCCGCGCCAACCAGGCCCTCGCCACGCTGGAGCGGTACAAGCTCCGCCTCGACGAGGTCGCCGGCACGCTCTCCGCGCTGGAGATCGAGGACCTGGTGACGGTCCGGGACGTGACGGCCGTCGCGCAGCGGCTGGAGATGGTCCGCCGGATCGCGACGGAGATCGCGGAGTACGTGGTCGAGCTCGGCACCGACGGACGCCTGCTGTCGCTCCAGCTGGACGAGCTGATCGCGGGCGTGGAGCCGGAGCGGGAGCTCGTCGTACGCGACTACGTCCCCGAGCCAACGGCGAAGCGTGCGCGCACGGTCGCCGAGGCGCTGACCGAGCTGGACGCGCTGAGCCACTCCGAGCTGCTCGAACTCGCCGTGGTGGCGAGGTCGCTGGGGTACAGCGGTTCGCCCGAGACGCTGGACTCGGCCGTCTCCCCGCGCGGTTTCCGGCTGCTGGCGAAGGTGCCGCGGCTGCCCGGCGCGATCATGGAGCGGCTGGTGGAGCACTTCGGCGGTCTGCAGAAGCTGCTCGCGGCGAGCGTGGACGACCTCCAGACCGTGGACGGCGTCGGCGAGGCGCGGGCGCGCAGCGTCCGCGAGGGCCTCTCCCGCCTCGCCGAGTCCTCGATCCTGGAACGGTACGTCTGACCCCGGAGCGGCACGTCCGACCCGTACCGCACGACTCGACGGGCCGATCCCGGGGCGGGCCGATCCCCTGCCGGAACCAGCCCCCGCGAGGTGGGGCGTCAGTCCTTGGCGAGGACGAAGGACGCGCGCTGGAGCGGCTCGCCCGGGGCCTTGGCCTCCAGGAGGTACGTCCCCGGGGCGGCCTTCCCGGTCGGCGGGGTCGCGCAGTTCGGGGCGCTCTTGGTGCGGTTCCAGTCGATCGTGCGGATCACCGTCCGCCCTGCCGGGACCTTGAAGAAGAGGCTGCCGGACGCGGTCGGGCAGTCCTTCGAGGACCACACCTGGTCGTCGTCGTCCCCGCTCGCGTCGGTGACGGTGAGCACCACGACCTTCGGGCCGAGGTCGGCCTTGCAGTCGCCGGTGGACGTGTTCTTCGCGATCAGCTCGAACTTCGGGGTCTCCTCGGGGTCGTACGTCACCTTGGTGCGCACGCTCAACTGCACAGCGGCAGGACGGCAGTCGGGGAGCGCGGAGCTCGCGGGGACCTGGACGCCCGCCGTGCCGCCGGCCGATGCGGCGGAGCCGTCGGCCGTGTCCGAGGAGGCTTCCGCTCCGGCCGAGGGGCTCGCGCCCGGATCGTCGCCGTCACCGTTCGCACCGTCGGACGACCCGTCAGAACCGCCGCCGGACCCGTCCGCGCCGCCCGACTCGTGCCGTCCGCCGGGCTGTTGGCTGATCGCCGGCCCGGATTCGGAGGGGCCGGGAGTGATCGACTGCGCGGGCTCGGAGCTGCCGGGCTTGGCGTCGGGCGGGCTCTTCTTGCCCGCGCCGGGCAGGAAGAGCCAGGCGAGCAGCGCGGCGAGCAGCGCAACCAGAACCGCCGCTACCACCCTCCGTCGCCAGTAGATGCTGGAGGGAAGCGGGCCGACCGGTTTGCGCAGAGATCCCACGTCGCAAACTGTACGAGAGATCGTGGCCAACTCCCGCCCCACCCGCCGCTCCGATCGTCAACTTTTACGGATCATCATTCCGCGAGGGCCTGTTGAGGGGCCGCCGAGGACCCGTTGCGCGGCACACACGCCGGACAAGTATGGGGATACCGTCGCAGAGGGGACAGAACGGGTGGCGTTGTTCGCCCAGAGGCGCCCGCCGGGGGGCGACACCCCCGTGCCCGTGACCGTCGCCGGGGCTTCCGTGCCAGGATCGTAGGTGCGATGACTGCCACGACTTCGACACACACGCCCCCCGCTTCCCTCCTCCACACCCCCGTCATCGGGTGGTTCGAGCAGCACGCCCGCGATCTGCCCTGGCGCCGCCCCGAGGCGGGCGCCTGGGGCGTGATGGTGAGCGAGTTCATGCTCCAGCAGACCCCGGTGAACCGGGTCCTCCCGGTGTACGAGCAGTGGCTGGCCCGCTGGCCGCGCCCGGCCGACCTGGCCGCCGAGGCGCCGGGCGAGGCGGTCCGCGCCTGGGGCCGGCTCGGCTACCCGCGCCGCGCGCTGCGCCTGCACGGCGCGGCCCAGGCCATAACGGAACGCCACGGCGGCGACGTACCGAGTGAGCACGCCCAGCTGCTGGCGCTGCCCGGGATCGGCGAGTACACGGCGGCGGCGGTCGCCTCGTTCGCGTACGGGCAGCGGCACGCGGTGCTCGACACGAACGTCCGCCGGGTGTTCGCGCGGGCCGCCACCGGCATCCAGTACCCGCCGAACGCGACCACCGCCGCCGAGCGCAAGCTCGCCCGCGCGCTGCTCCCCGAGGAGGACGAGCGGGCGGCGGCCTGGGCGGCGGCGACGATGGAGCTCGGCGCGCTGGTCTGCACCGCGAAGAACGAGGACTGCTCGCGCTGCCCGATCGCCTCGCAGTGCGCCTGGCTGCTCGCCGGGAAGCCCGCGCACCAGGGCCCGGCCCGCCGGGGCCAGGCGTACGCCGGTACGGACCGGCAGGTGCGCGGACGGCTCCTCGCGGTGCTCCGCGACTCCGTCGCCCCGGTCTCGCAGGCCGCCCTGGACGCGGTGTGGGACGAACCGGTGCAGCGCGCCCGCGCCCTGGACGGCCTGGTGGCCGACGGGCTGGTGGAACCGCTGGCGAACGGCCTCTACCGGCTGCCGCTGACCTGATGCGACCGGCCTGATCCGCCCGGCCGGGGATGTGGCGGGCGGCGGGCACGGCGAAGCCCCGGGACTGAACTTCTCGTTCAGTCCCGGGGCTTCTCGGATCACCGGGCTCGGGTCACCGGGCTTCTTGGATCAGCCGGGTCGGAGCTCGGTCAGACCGACACGTGGACGGTCCGCAGGTAGTTCACCGGGTTGATCGCCGAGCCGTAGTTGGCCGTGGTCCGGACCTCGAAGTGCAGGTGCGGGCCGCTGGAGTTACCGGTGTTGCCGGAGAGACCGATCAGCTGGCCGGTCTTCACGGTCTGGCCGATACGGACGTCGATCTTCGACAGGTGCGCGTACTGCGTGAACTTGCCGTTGGCGTGCTTGATCACGATCGCGTTGCCGTACGCCGGGCCGTCGCCGCCACCGTTCGGGCCGGCCTTGACGACCGTACCGCCGTGGGCGGCGTGGACAGCGGTACCGATCGGCACCGCGAAGTCCTGGCCGGAGTGCTTGTGGGCCCAGCGGTCGCCGCCGGTGCCGTAGGTGGCACTCAGGGTGTAGTGCTTCACCGGGACCTGCCACGAGGCGGCGTTCTTCTTCGCGGCGGCCTGCTTGGCGGCCGCGGCCTTCTTGGCGTTGTCGGCCTGCTTCGCGGCGGACTTCTTGGCGTCCGCAGCGGCCTTGTTCTGGGCGGACGCCTGCTTGGCGACCGCGTCGGCGGTGGTGGCACTGGTGAGGGCGACGGTGCCCGTGGTGCCGGAGGCGAACGCCGCGCCAGCACCCAGGACCATCGACGCTCCCAGACCGGCGGCCAGGACAGCGCCGCGGACACGAGAGGTGGACGGGCGGGTGGGGGTCGTAACGCGCTTCGACATACGAGTAGGTCCTCCGAAGATGGGGGCCCCCGGTCGTTCTGTCCGAGGGTGAAACCCGAGCGTTTGTCCGGGCTTGCTCCACATTGGTAACCCGCCCTGGAGCGATGCTCAAGTACCCCATCTACGAGGAAAAGCCGTAGACCGTACACGGGGAATCGGGTGCAGGAAGTCCCGCCGGAGAAGCCGCGCGAGCCCCCGGAATCCCGTCGCCGCGATCCGCTAAACCCCAGGTGGAGAAGGTCGAACCCGGAAAAACACCCAGAACCGCGGCAGATCGTTTCCACTTTCGAAGGTCCTGGCCGCCTCCGGGACCAAAGACCCTCGGACGATCCCGAGCGCCGATACGAAGCCCCCTAGTAGGCTCGAAATGGCCTGTGCGCCATGTCACCGCCGGTGGGACCAAGGGGTGTCCGCTTTGGGACCTTCGGCACGCCACGTCATCTCGCCGCCGGGCAGGCGGTACCGGGGGCTGCCATGAGTACGGACGAAACCCATCCCGTGGACCGGATCGAACTGGCCGACGCCGTCGAATCCGTCCGCAACCAGCTCATCGAGGCCGCGGCCCGCGCCACCGGGCGCCCCGTCGTCTTCGGCGTGGGCGACATCCAGATGGAGTTCACCCTGGAGCTCCGCAAGGAGGCCAAGGCGGGCGGCAAGGTCAAGGCCTGGGTGGTGGAGGCCGGCGCCGACGCCTCCCGCGCCACCGGCACCACGCACAAGGTCGCCTTCACCCTGAGCCCCCGCAAGGCCGACGGCTCCGGTCCACTGGAGATCGGCAACGACGCCCCGGGCGGCAGCACCGCCCACTTCGGACGGGGACGCGACGGCGCATGAGCGGGGCGATCCCTCCGGTGCCCCGCATGCGGCACGTACGCCGTCCCCACCCCGTACGCCCCACGGACCGCACCGTCGTCGTCCGGTCCAGCCGCCAGGGCAGCGGGGTGCTGCTCACCGACCGGCTGGTGCTGACCTGCGCGCATGTACTGGGGGGCGAGGCGCACGCGTCGGTCGCACACCCGAACCGGCCGGAACCCGTGTCCGGCCGCGTCCTCTGGGTGAGCGCCAGGCAGGACGCGGCGCTCCTGCTGGCCGAGAGCCCGCTACTGTCCGTCCCGCCCGTGCGCCTCGGTGTGCTCGCCTCGGCACAAGCCCTCTCCGGCTGCGAGATCACCGGCTTCCCCGAGATCCAGCGCTACGGCTCCGAGCGCCATCTGGAGGCCGACCAGTACACCGCCACCGTGGTGCCCCTGGCGGGCCTCCTCCGCAACCTCCTGGCCTGCGATCTGGACAGCCCGCCCCCGGTGGCGGACGAGGACGGCGAGGCCCTGCTGAGCGGCCTCTCCGGCGGTCCGGTCTTCGCCGGGGCGGTCCTCCTGGGGCTCGCCCGCCAGATGCCTCCCCGCCGCGACGGACGGCGGGTGGAGTGCGTCTCGCTGCGACCCGTGCTGGAGTCGGCGGGCTTCTGCCAGGCGTACGAGCAGGCCACCGGGTCCCCGCCCCGTACCGAACAGGTCCACGGCAACCACCCGGCCGACCTCCGGTACGAGGAGGAGTACGCGGACGCCCTCGGCGCGGCCTACCGCAGGACCAGGATCTTCGGGCTGGACGAGCTGGGGCGCCGCGACTCCGAGTGGGACCTCGACACCGCGTATCTGAGCCTGGAGGCAGAGGCAGGCGGCCGGTGGATCAGCAGGCAGGTCCGCCTCCCCGCGGCCCGGACCGCTCCCCAGCGCATCGAAGAACTCCTGACCGACCGCCCCCGGATGCTGCTCCGGGGTGACGCGGGGGCCGGGAAGACCACCCTGCTGTGGTGGCTGGCCGCGCATGCCTCGGCCGGGACGCTACCGGACCGGCTGGGGGCGTTGAACGGCCTCGTCCCCTTCGTCGTCCCCCTGCGCACCCTCCGGGCACGCAGCGAGGAGCTGCCCGCCCCCTCGGGCCTCCCCGGGGCCGCCCGGCTGGCCGTGGACACCGCGCCGGACGGCTGGGCCGGGCGCGTGCTGGAGTCGGGCCGTGGCCTCCTTCTGGTCGATGGCCTGGACGAGGTGCCGCCCGGGGAGCGGGAGGAGGCGTACACCTGGCTCTCCCACCTCCTCGCCCGCTACCCGGAGACCCGCTGCGTGGCCACCGTCCGCCCGCTCGCCGTCGAACCCGACTGGCTGGCCGCCGAGGGCTTCGAGGAGCTGCGGCTGCTGCCCCTGCGGAACGAGGACATCCAGGCGTTCGTGACGGCCTGGCACAAGGCCGCACGGCTGGACGACGACGACCATCAGCGCCTGCGTGAGCTGGAACACGACCTCGCCAGGCAGTTCCGCACCAACCGCACGCTGAGCGACCTGGCGCGTACGCCCCTGCTGTGCGCGGTGATCTGTGCCCTGCACCGCCGCCAGGAGGGTTTCCTCCCGAACACCCGATGGAAGCTCTACCGGTCCTCGCTCGACATGCTCCTGGGCAACCGGGACCAGCGGCGGGGCATCGGAGGCCCTGAGGGCATCACCATGGAAGTGGAGGAGCAGGCACTGCTCCTCCAGCGGATCGCGGTCTGGCTGGTGCGTGAGGGCCAGACGGAGTTCTCCCGGGAGCAGGCCCTGCGCCAGCTGGACCGGGCGCTGGCGAGCATGGAGCGGGTACGGAAGCAGGGGACGGCCGACGCGATCCTGACCCATCTGCTCAATCGCAGCGGCCTTCTCCAGGAACGCGCCGAGGACCTCTACCAGTTCACCCACCGCACTTTCCAGGACTATCTGGCCGCCGCGGAGTTCGTGGAGTCGGATCAGATCAACGAACTGCTCCGGTCCGCCGAGGACGAGTCGTGGGCGGACGTGATCGAACTGGCGGCCGGCCACTGCGGCCGGCGCGAGATCGGCGAGCTGATCAACGGCCTGCTGGACCGGGCGGAGGGGTACGCCCCCGGCCTCCTCGCCCTCGATGCCGAGCTCGTCCCGAAGACCCGTGTGCTGGCCGCCCTCTGCGCCCAGCACGCGACACTGCTGGACGACGGGACACGGCGCAGGGTACGTAGTGCGCTCACCGGGCTCTTCCCGCCCCGCCTGCCCTTCATGGTGAAGCTGCTCGGGTCCCTCGGTCCCGATGCGCTGGCCTACCTGCCGGGGCCGTCCACCATCCGGTCCGACAGCATCGACACTGAATTCATCGCTCGATTGCTCGGCGAGGTCGGCGGACCGGAGGCCCTGTCGTACGCCCGCGACTGGGTCGCGGCCTCCCCACGGGCAGCCCGCATGCTGGCCTCCGGCTGGACGAGCTTCCCCACCGAGGAGTTCGCGAAGGACGTGCTGGGCAAGGGAGATCTCAGCGGGGCGCTCCTGACCATCCGCTCCCATGCCGAGTTGATGGCACTGCCTCATCTCGGCTCTCTCGGGCACTATGTCGGCGTCACCCTCGGCGGCCCCTTCACCGACGCCGACCTGCGGCACGGGCTGTCCGAGGCCGCTCCCGAAATCCTGGGCCACCTCGGGAATCCACTGCTCCGCGACCTCTCGACGCTGCGCAACAGCGAAAACCTCAGGCATCTCACGGTCGACGGATGCCCCGGGGTCACCGATCTCTCCCCGCTCAAGGAATGGTTCGCCCTCCGGGATGTCAACCTCGATGTCAGCCGACTCCCGTGGGACCGGCTCACCGCCCTGCAGGAGGTGGCGCGTCTGAACGCGCTGGAACTCCGCTCCCCGACAGGACGCCTGAGCGACCTCCCTCCCCTCCCCCATCTCCGGCATCTGGCCCTGCTACGAAGCGGTGTGACGGAACTGGGCGATCTACGGGGGTGGTCCTCGCTCCAGTCCTTGCGGTTGCCCACGGTGGCCTCGCTGGTCTCGCTCGTCGACTCGCTCCGCACCGCCCCGAGCCTCACCGAGGTCGAAGTGACCCAACCCCGCGTCGAGCCGTGGCCGCGACGCGAGGAGCCGGTCACCCACGTCATCAAACTCTCCTTCGGGGTCGGTCCGGGCCCCGGTACCGACCTGCGGTCGCTCCCCGACCTGTTTCCGTCCCTTCGGTCCCTCACGCTGACCTGCCACACGGAGACCAGGATCGACCTGACACCCCTGCGCGGGCAGCCCGAGCTGAACGTGAAGGTGGTCTGGCTGGCAGCCAGGGGGCAGCTCTTCGGCGCCGAGGAACTGGGCGACCGCCTGTCCGTCCAGGACCGCTTCTGAACCCCCTGCTCCCCGCACACAAAGAAGCTGCCCCGGACCGATACCGGTCCGGGGCAGCCCCTCAACTCACGCGCTCACGCGCTCACGCCTGAACTACGACGCGTCCTTCGTCATGTTCGGACCGCCACCGGCGGCCGACTCGACCGGCGGGACGTCGGGCAGCGCCGACTTCTCCTCGCCGCGGAAGGTGAACTTCTTCTCGTCGCCTTCGCCCTCCGTGCCGACGACCACGATGTGGCCGGGGCGCAGCTCGCCGAAGAGGATCTTCTCGGAGAGGATGTCCTCGATCTCGCGCTGGATCGTCCGGCGCAGCGGCCGGGCGCCCATCACGGGGTCGTAGCCCTTCTTCGCGAGCAGGTTCTTCGCGTCCGTGCTGAGCTCGATGCCCATGTCACGGTCCTTGAGACGCTCATCCACCTTGGCGACCATGAGGTCGACGATCTGGATGATGTCTTCCTGGCTGAGCTGGTGGAAGACGACGGTGTCGTCGACACGGTTCAGGAACTCGGGCCGGAAGTGCTGCTTGAGCTCTTCGTTGACCTTGACCTTCATCCGGTCGTAGTTCGTCTTGACGTCGCCCTGGGCGGCGAAGCCCAGGTTGAAGCCCTTCGAGATGTCCCGGGTCCCGAGGTTGGTCGTCATGATGATGACCGTGTTCTTGAAGTCCACGACCCGGCCCTGGGAGTCGGTCAGGCGACCGTCTTCCAGAATCTGGAGCAGGGAATTGAAGATATCGGGGTGGGCCTTCTCGACCTCGTCGAAGAGGACGACGGAGAACGGCTTGCGGCGCACCTTCTCGGTGAGCTGGCCGCCCTCTTCGTAGCCCACGTAACCGGGGGGCGAACCGAAGAGGCGGGAAACCGTGTGCTTCTCGCTGAACTCCGACATGTCGAGGGAGATCAGCGCGTCCTCGTCGCCGAAGAGGAATTCGGCGAGCGTCTTGGAGAGCTCGGTCTTACCGACACCGGACGGGCCGGCGAAGATGAACGAGCCACCGGGGCGCTTCGGGTCCTTCAGGCCGGCCCGCGTACGGCGGATCGCCTGGGAAAGGGCCTTGATGGCGTCCTTCTGGCCGATGACGCGCTTGTGGAGCTCGTCCTCCATGCGCAGCAGACGGGAGGACTCCTCCTCCGTCAGCTTGAAGACCGGAATGCCGGTGGCGGTCGCCAGGACCTCGGCGATGAGCTCGCCGTCGACCTCGGCGACGACGTCCATGTCGCCGGCCTTCCATTCCTTCTCGCGCTTGGTCTTCGCGGCCAGCAGCTGCTTCTCCTTGTCGCGGAGGGAAGCTGCCTTCTCGAAGTCCTGGGAGTCGATCGCCGACTCCTTGTCGCGGCGGACGCCCGCGATCTTCTCGTCGAACTCGCGGAGGTCCGGCGGCGCGGTCATCCGGCGGATGCGCATCCGGGAGCCGGCCTCGTCGATCAGGTCGATCGCCTTGTCCGGGAGGAAGCGGTCCGAGATGTACCGGTCGGCCAGGGTCGCGGCCTGGACCAGCGCCTCGTCCGTGATGGAGACGCGGTGGTGGGCCTCGTAGCGGTCGCGCAGACCCTTGAGGATCTCGATGGTGTGCGGCAGCGACGGCTCCGCGACCTGGATGGGCTGGAAGCGGCGCTCGAGCGCGGCGTCCTTCTCCAGGTGCTTGCGGTACTCGTCGAGCGTCGTCGCACCGATGGTCTGGAGCTCACCACGGGCCAGCATCGGCTTCAGGATGCTCGCGGCGTCGATCGCGCCCTCGGCGGCACCCGCACCCACGAGGGTGTGGAGCTCGTCGATGAACAGGATGATGTCGCCGCGGGTGCGGATCTCCTTGAGGACCTTCTTCAGGCGCTCCTCGAAGTCACCGCGGTACCGGGAGCCGGCGACCAGGGCGCCGAGGTCCAGGGTGTAGAGGTGCTTGTCCTTGAGGGTCTCGGGCACCTCGCCCTTGACGATCGCCTGGGCCAGGCCCTCGACGACCGCCGTCTTGCCGACGCCGGGCTCGCCGATGAGGACCGGGTTGTTCTTGGTCCGGCGGGACAGCACCTGCATGACCCGCTCGATCTCCTTCTCGCGCCCGATGACCGGGTCGAGCTTGGATTCGCGGGCGGCCTGGGTGAGGTTGCGGCCGAACTGGTCCAGCACCAGGGAGGTGGAGGGGGTGCCCTCGGCGGGACCGCCGGCGGTGGCGGCCTCCTTGCTGGTGGAGTAACCGGAGAGCAGCTGGATGACCTGCTGCCGCACCCGGTTGAGGTCGGCACCCAGCTTCACCAGGACCTGCGCGGCGACGCCTTCGCCTTCGCGGATCAGGCCGAGCAGGATGTGCTCGGTGCCGATGTAGTTGTGGCCGAGCTGGAGGGCCTCGCGGAGCGACAGCTCCAGGACCTTCTTGGCTCGGGGCGTGAAGGGGATGTGGCCGGACGGGGCCTGCTGGCCCTGGCCGATGATCTCCTCCACCTGCTGGCGGACCGCCTCGAGCGAAATCCCGAGGCTCTCCAGGGCCTTAGCGGCGACACCCTCACCCTCGTGGATAAGGCCCAGGAGAATGTGTTCGGTGCCGATGTAGTTGTGGTTGAGCATCCGGGCTTCTTCCTGAGCCAGGACGACAACCCGCCGCGCGCGGTCGGTGAACCTCTCGAACATCGTTAATCGCTCCTCAGAGCGGTCAGGCAGTTAGGGGTCGGTCCCCTCCCTGTCCTTCCGCAGCTTAGTCCCGCAAGCGGGGACCGCTCATTCCAACTGCCGACCGGATCACCCCCGCAGCAGCGAGGAAACCTTGCCGATCAGCCGACACCTGCTCCAACCCGATGGTGCGAGACGATGTTCCCGCAGGCCAGGCAGATACCCCTGTCACCACTACGCCGGTGGCGAACGTGAGACGCCCCGGTCTTCGTGTCGCCCCTTCCCACCAGTCATGTCTTACCCGCAATTACAGACAGTCCATGCGGCGCGCGCCCGTTCCCTCCGCTACGGGCGAACAACCGCGTGGCGCCGGACGCTCCCTCGCACGCCCTTGACGGGAACCCTTCGTGGCGCTCCGCGCACCGTGCGTGACGCCCGCCGCGTTCCGGGGCCTCGGGCGGGAGGACCGCGTACGGCGGCAGGACGCCCTCGCGTAACCCGGAAGGCGGTCCGGCGGTTCATCGCACATGAGCCCCATCGTCCCGTCCCCTCGCGCCCCGCAGCGGGCCGACACGTCGGCACTGGTCCCGTCGGGTCGCGGGTCGGCCCCGGACGCGGGAACGCTCCGGGAGGCCGGGGGCACACAGCACGCGGAGAGCGCCGCCCCGGCGGTGGAGCGCTGGTACGAGGCCGTGCGGCGGTGGTACGAGGACGGGCTCGGCTGGGAGACCGACCGGGGCCGCCCTCCGGCGCTGCCGACCGGGGTGCGCTTCGACGTACTGGAGCTGCCCGCCGCCGCGGGCCGCGCGGTGCTGCGCCGGTTCGGACGCACCGGCCCCGTGGCGGTGGCGCAGGGGCGGATGCTGCTGCTCGTGGCGGCCGGGAGCGCGGAGGAACTGCCCGCGCTGCTGGACTGGCTGGAGTGGGGCGGCATCGCGCTGGATCTCGTGGGCATCGGAGCCGGTGGCAGGATCACCGCACCGGCACCGCACGGGGCACCGGGGCCCTGTCAGCCGGGGGCCGCATTCTGGCTGCGGCCCCCCGAGCCGCCGCGGGGCACGGACCTTTTCCTGCCGGCCCTCGCGGGTTTCGGGAGCAGGGGTGGGGATGCTCCCGATCTCGTACGGCTGGTGGACATGGCGGCGACGGAATGCCACCGGGTCCGTTTGAGGCGTTCCCGGGTACGTCCGCCGGCCGACCGGCCACCGAATCAGCCGTTGGCCTGCTCGTAGGCCTCGCGGATGTCGGCGGGAACGCGACCGCGGTCGTTCACGTTGTGGCCGTTCTCGCGGGCCCACTTCCGGATCTCGGCAGTGTCCTTGTTGCCGCCGGTGCCGGCACCGAGCGCACGGCCCTTGCGGCCCGTGGCGGCACGGCCGCCGGTGCGGCGTCCGCTCTTGGCGTACGGCTCGAGAAGGCCACGGAGCTTGTCCGCGTTGGCCGTGGTGAGGTCGATCTCGTAGGTCTTGCCGTCAAGCGCGAACGTGACGGTCTCGTTCGCCTCGCCGCCGTCGAGGTCGTCAACAAGAAGGACCTGAACCTTCTGCGCCACGAGATATCCTTTCATCGAAAATGGAGTACGCGGAAAGGAAACCGCTTTTCCCGGGAAAACACAAACCCCAGGGAGAGGTTCAGGACCCGGGGAACACGGGAAACGGGCGCGTATCGGACATAGGGACTCGGCGCAGTTCTACCGATCACAGGTGCAGAAGCATCCGGCTGTTGCCCAAGGTGTTCGGCTTCACTCGTTCGAGACCGAGGAACTCGGCGACACCCTCGTCATAGGAACGCAGCAGCTCACTGTAGACATCCGTGTCGACCGGCGTCTCGCCGATCTCCACGAAGCCGTGCTTGGCGAAGAAGTCGACTTCGAAGGTCAGGCAGAAAACCCGGCGGACCCCGAGCCAGCGCGCGGTCTGCAACAGCTTGTCGAGAACCTGGTGGCCCACTCCGCTGCCCTTGACCCGGTGATCGACGGCGAGAGTTCGCACTTCGGCGAGGTCTTCCCACATCACGTGGAGTGCGCCGCATCCGACGACCCGGGCGTCCTCGTCGCGTTCCGCGACCCAGAACTCCTGGATGTCCTCGTAAAGGGTGACCGTCGCTTTGTCCAGGAGGATGCCGTCGGTCACGTAGCCGTCGAGCAGCCGGCGCACCGCGCCCACATCGCTGGTCCTGGCACGGCGGACGGTGATGGCGGGCTTTTCGACCGCCGAGTCGGTTTCACCTTCGGTTTCCGACTCGCTTTGCGTCAGGTCTGAAGACATGTCCCGACGCTATCGCCCGCCGTCCTCGGCCGTGCCATCGGCCGGGTCTTCGGTGGGGAGTTCAGGGGTGGGTTCGGTGGGGACTTCGGGGCTGGGTTCGGTGGGGAGTTCAGGGGTGGGTTCGGTGAGGAGTTCGGGGGCGGGTTCGGTGGGAACTTCCGCCGGGGCTTCGGACGCGCCGTCGCCCGTGCCGCCCGCCGTACCGCCCGCCGCGCCGTCCCCCGTGCCCGCGGGGGGAGCCGGTGGCGCCACCGCACCGCCCGTACCGGGAGAAACGATCCGTACGGCGTCCCTGAGGGCCTCCCGCTGCTCCGCGGACATCATGCCGAAGAAGGCGACGAGAGCGGCGGCGGGGTTGTCGCTCCGCGACCAGGCGTCGTTCATCAGTGCGGCCGAGTAGGCGGCGCGCGTGGAGACGGCCGTATATCGATAAGCCCGGCCGTCGACTTCCCTGCGGACCCACCCCTTCTGGTGGAGGTTGTCCATAACCGTCATGACGGTGGTGTAAGCGATCGAGCGTTCGCGCTGAAGGTCTTCCAGGACTTCTCGCACGGTGACGGGTCGGTTCCATTGCCAGACGCGCGTCATCACGGCGTCTTCCAGCTCTCCCAATTGACGGGGCACAGGGCCACCTTAATGCGAGATGTCCGAAATGCGTAGTTATTTTTCCCGAGAGGCCCTCGCCCGGAGAACATGGAGAGAAGCCAGGGAACCCCGAAGGTGTCGAAAAAGAGCGCACGGCTCGATGTGAGTCGTGCGCTCTTGGAGTGCGCCGGGTTGTGCACGTGACATGGGGGGCGTGAATTACGCGCCGCGCGCCGGTCTTCGGGGCCGATAACCGTCCGCGCGGTCGGTTGTTCCGGACGGAAGGCACGGAAGAACGCGCACGGCACGGAAGGCACGAAGACACCACCACTCCGGGGATACCCGCACCGGAGAAAACGGGCGCGCAAACGCCTGAACGCGGGATGAATCAGGATCGCGCGCCGGGCGGAGCCCCGGATACCGGGCGCTGGATCCCGGGCGCTGGATACGCCGGATGCCGGCACCGGGCGCGACCACCCGCGAACACCGCATACGGGCGCGACATACGCGCACGGCATAGGGGCACGGGATACGGCCACCGCTCACGGGCGCGCGTATACGGCCACCCGGATGCGTGCCGGTCGCATCCCGTCCCGGTGAAACCGGCCGGGGAAACCGACTGCGGAGCCCGGTGAATGCGTCGCTCAGGCGCTTTCGGCGGCCGGGGTCTGGCGGGCGGCCTCGGCACGGGCGAGGGCGGCGTCCACGGCCGCGTCCTCCTTGGCCTTGTTCGGCCCACCCTGGCTTTTCACGATCGTCATCACGAGCCGGATGAAGAATGCGGCCATCACGACAGGCGGAATGAGCGCCTTCACGTAGTCCATGCCGTCCAGAGTAGCGAGCGTGGTACGGCGGCCCGCAGCGCCCCTCCCGGTGGGTCGGGGGCCGGGCCGCCGTAGTCACGCCGACGTGCCGGGCGGTCAGCCGGCGGCGCGCTCCTCCTCCGGCGGCGGCACCGGGCGGCGGCGCGGCGGGAAGACCTCGGACGGCTTGGGCATCGGGCGGTCGCCCGGCGCCGGCGGCCGGGACGGCGCGGCCGGGCTCGCGGGGCGCTGGGGCTCCGCCGCCGCGCGCCCGCCCGGCAGGGCGAGCAGCCGGCTGCGGGGGCCCGGCGCGGTGAGGGCGGCGCTGCGGCCCGCCAGCCGGGCCCGCACCGAGCGTTCGGCGAGCGCCTGGCAGCGTTCCAGGAGCGCCGCCGCGACCGGTCTGCCGCGCAGCGCCCGCAGGGCGGCGAGGTCGTCCGCCTTGGGGTCGTAACCGGCGGCCAGGGCGTCCTGGAGGAGCTCCAGGTAGCCGCTGACGGAGCCGGGAAGGGCGGAGCGGTAGCGGGCGAGGTCGGCGAGGAGGAACGCGCGGAGCCGGCCCGCCTCGCCGACCGCATCGTCCACCGCTCCCGCGAGCCGCAGGCAGTCCTGGACATCCTCGTCGGGCAAGGGCATGGGGTGGAGGGCAACGGCGAGAGCGCGTCGGACTACCCGCAGCTCGTCCGCACCGAACGCCATGCCGCCTCGTGAACCGTAGGGCGTGGGCATGGCGCGACAGTACGTGCTAAAGGGACAAAATCCTCTTAACTGGTCACCTGTGGCGCGGCGCGCTCCGGTGCCGCCGCGCCGCCGCCGGGAGGCGTCGTCGCAGGTGCGCCGGGGTGCGCCGCGCCAGGGACTACATCCGCGAGACGTTGCGCTCGTAGACCAGACGGAGCCCGATGAGGGTCAGCCAGGGCTCGTGCTCGTCGATGACGGTGGCCTCGCCCAACACCATTGGCGCAAGGCCACCGGTCGCGATGACGGTCACGTCGTCGGGGTCGTCCGCCAGCTCGCGCTTCATCCGCGCGACGACGCCGTCGACCTGGCCCGCGAAGCCGTAGACGATGCCCGCCTGCATGGCCTCGACGGTGTTCTTGCCGATGACGCTGCGCGGGCGGGCCAGCTCGATCTTGCGGAGCTGGGCGCCCTTCACGCCGAGCGCCTCGACCGAGATCTCGATGCCCGGGGCGATGACACCGCCGGTGTACTCGCCGCGCGCGGAGACCGCGTCGAAGGTGGTGGCGGTGCCGAAGTCGACGACGATCGCCGGGCCCCCGTACAGCTCGACCGCCGCGACCGCGTTGATGATGCGGTCGGCGCCGACCTCCTTGGGGTTGTCCATGAGGATCGGTACGCCGGTCTTGATGCCGGGCTCCACGAGGACGGCGGGCACGTCGCCGTAGTACCGGCGGGTCACCTCGCGCAGCTCGTGCAGGACCGAGGGGACCGTGGAGCAGATCGCGATGCCCTCGATGCCGTCGCCCAGCTCGACGCCGAGCAGCGGGTGCATGCCCATCAGCCCCTGGAGGAGCACGGCCAGCTCGTCCGCGGTGCGCCGGGAGTCGGTGGAGATCCGCCAGTGCTCGACGATCTCCTCGCCGTCGAAGAGCCCGAGGACGGTGTGGGTGTTGCCGACGTCGATGGTGAGCAGCATCAGGCGTGGGCCTCACCGGTGGCGGTCTCGCGGAAGTCCAGGCCGATGTCGAGGATGGGCGAGGAGTGGGTGAGCGCGCCGACCGCGAGGTAGTCGACGCCCGCGTCGGCGTAGGCGCGGGCGGTGTCCAGGGTGAGGCGGCCGGAGGACTCCAGCACGGCGCGCCCGGCGACGAGCGCGACGGCCTCCTCGGTCTCGCCCGGGGTGAAGTTGTCCAGCAGGATCAGGTCGGCGCCGGCCTCCAGCACCTCGCGGACCTGCTGGAGGGTGTCGACCTCCACCTCGATGGCCAGCTCGGGGAACTCCTCGCGGACCCGCTTGAACGCCTCGGCGACGCCGCCGGCCGCGATCACGTGGTTGTCCTTGACCAGGGCCGCGTCCGAGAGCGACATCCGGTGGTTGACGCCGCCGCCGCAGCGGACCGCGTACTTCTCCAGCGCGCGCAGCCCCGGGGTGGTCTTGCGGGTGTCGCGGACCTGGGTCTTCGAGCCCTCCAGGACGTCCGCCCACGCGCGGGTGGCGGTGGCGATGCCGGAGAGGCGGCAGAGCAGGTTGAGCGCGCCGCGCTCGCCGGTGAGCAGGTCGCGGGTGCGGGTGGTGACCGTCAGCAGCTTCTGGCCGGCGGTGACGCGCTCGCCGTCCTCGACGTGGCGCTCGACCTCGAAGTCGTCGGTGCAGACGATGGAGAGCACGGCCTCGGCGACGCGCAGACCGGCGACGACGCCGTCCTCGCGGGCGGTGAAGTCACCGGTGGCGACGGCGTCCTCGGGGACGGTCGCCACGGTGGTGACGTCCACCCCGCCGTCCAGGTCCTCCTCGATGGCGACGTGCGCGACGTCCTCCACCTGGACGGGGTCGAGGCCGGCCTCGGCCAGCAGCTCGGCGAGCGCGGGGTCGAGGCCGCACTCCAGGGCGTCGGGGTCGTACTCGTCGGAGGCGCAGCCGCAGTCGTCGCCGCAGCCGCCCGCGGACGGTGCGGGGGCCCCGATGTGGATCAGCGGAACGTCCACCGGTGTCGGGCGGTTCTCTTCGGGCGTGCTCACGGTTGCGGCTCCTCGGGGGCGTCGGGCGGTGCTGTGCTGTGCGGTGGTTCGGTGCGGTGGTGCGGTGCGGTGGGTCGCGGTCAGTCCTGGCGTACGGGGTCGAAGTCGGAGCCCTCCGTACGGCGCACGGCGAGCGTCCGGTCCTCGCCGACGCGTACGACGAGGTGGGCGCGCCAGTTCTCGTCGTCGCGGTCGGGGTGGTCCTCGCGCCAGTGGCAGCCCCGGGTCTCCGCGCGGGCGGACGCGGCGGCGACCAGGACCCGGGCGACCAGCAGGAGGTTGGTGGTCTCCCACGCCTCGACGCCCGGTACGGCGGCCTTCTCCTCGGGCGCGCCGGCGCCGTCGCGCAGCGCCTCCAGCTCCCGGGCGGCGGCGGCCAGGCTCTCGGCGGAGCGGAGCACCCCGGCGCCCCGGGTCATGATCCGCTGGATCGTCGTACGGGTCTCGGGGGCGAGCAGCGCGGCGCGCGGGCCGCCCTCGGGGTGGACCGCCTCGGTGCGGGCGGGGCGGCGCTCGGCGATGTCGGCGGCGATGCGCTCGGCGAAGACGAGCCCCTCCAGGAGGGAGTTGGAGGCGAGGCGGTTGGCGCCGTGCACTCCGGTGCAGGCGGTCTCCCCGCAGGCGTACAGGCCGGGCACCGTGGTGCGTCCGTGCAGGTCGGTACGGACGCCGCCGGAGGCGTAGTGGGCGGCGGGCGCGACCGGGATCGGCTCGGTGACCGGGTCGATGCCGTGTTCGCGGCAGGCGGCCAGGATCGTGGGGAAGCGCCGCTCCCACATCTCGGCGCCGAAGTGCCGGGCGTCGAGGTACATGTGCTGGGTGCCGTGCAGCTGCATCTGGCGGGTGATGGCCTTGGCGACGATGTCGCGGGGGGCGAGCTCCGCCAGCTCGTGCTGCCCGGTCATGAAGCGCGTACCGGAGGCGTCGACGAGGTACGCGCCCTCGCCGCGTACCGCCTCCGAGACCAGCGGCTGCTGGCCCTCGGAGTCGGCGCCCAGGAAGAGGACCGTGGGGTGGAACTGGACGAACTCCAGGTCCGAGATCTCCGCCCCGGCCCGCAGCGCGAGCGCCACGCCGTCGCCGGTGGAGACCGGCGGGTTGGTGGTGGCGGAGAAGACCTGGCCCATGCCGCCGGTGGCGAGCACCACCGAGGGGGCGCGGACCGCGCCGACCCCGTCGTGCTGGCCCTCGCCCATGACGTGCAGGCTGACACCCGCCGTACGGCCTTCGGCGTCGGTGAGCAGGTCGAGGACCAGGGCGTTCTCGATGGTGTGCAGGGCGCGGGTGCGTACCGCCTCCACCAGGGCACGGGAGACCTCGGCACCGGTGGCGTCGCCGCCCGCGTGCACGATCCGGTTCCGGTGGTGGCCGCCCTCGCGGGTGAGGGCGACGCCGCCGCTCTCGTCCGTGTCGAAGTGCGCCCCGGTGTCGATGAGCCGGCGCACCGCGCCGGGGCCCTCGGTGACCAGGGTGCGGACGGCCGGCTCGTCGCAGAGGCCGACGCCCGCGACCAGGGTGTCGTCGAGGTGCTGCTCGGGGGTGTCGCCCTCGCCGAGCGCGGCGGCGATGCCGCCCTGGGCCCAGCGGGTGGAGCCGTCGTCCAGGCGGGCCTTGGTGACGACGACGGTGTCGAGCCCGGCGGCGACGCAGCGCAGGGCGGTGGTGAGCCCGGCCACGCCGGAGCCGATGACCACGACGTCGGCGTCGATGGACCAGCCGGGTTCGGGGGCGGTCAGCCGTATTCCGGTCACGAGAGGACTCCCAGGTCGAGGGGGATGTTGTCGATCAGACGGGTGGCGCCGACCCGGGCGGCGACTGCGAGGACGGCTTCGCCGCCGTCCCGGTCGTCGGGGACCTCGGTGAAGTCGGCCGGGTCCACCAGGGCGAGGTAGTCGATGACGAGCGGCTCCGCGGCCCGGACGGCGTCGTCCAGGACGGTGCGCGCGGCGGCCCGGACGGCCTCGGCCGTGCTGCCGTGCGGCGCGAGCGCCACGGCCTGGGCGTCGGCGGCGAGGCGGGACTCGCCGAGCGCGTTGAGCCCGGCGACCCGGTCGGTGCCGGTGGTCGCCCCGGATCCCTGACCGTCCCGCACCGGGCCGCCGGTGGCCAGGGCGCGCTCGCGCAGCGCCTGCTGGGCGGCGAGCCGGTCGCGGGCGGCGAAGAGGGCGGCCGACAGGGCGAGGGCGGTACGCCGCTCGGCCGGTGACAGGAACCGGTTGCGGCTGGAGAGCGCGAGGCCGTCGGCGTCCCGGACGGTGGGTACGGCGGTGATCTCGATGCCGAAGTTGAGGTCGCGGACCATCCGGCGGACCAGCGCGAGCTGCTGGGCGTCCTTCTGCCCGAAGAGCGCCTCGTCCGGGCGGGTCAGGTGGAGGAGCTTGGCGACGACGGTGAGCATCCCGTCGAAGTGTCCGGGGCGCGAGGCGCCTTCGAGGCGCTCGCCCATCGGTCCGGCGGTGATCCGGACCTGCGGGTCGCCGCCCGGGTACACCTCCTCGACCGAGGGCGCGAAGACCACGTCCGCGCCGGCCGCCGAGGCCACCGCGAGGTCGGCGTCCAGGGTGCGCGGGTAGCGGTCCAGGTCGGCGGCCTCACCGAACTGGAGCGGGTTCACGAAGACGGTGACCACGACCTGGCCGCCCGGTCCCGCCGCCGCGCGGGCGGCCCGGACCAGGGTGCCGTGGCCGTCGTGCAGCGCGCCCATCGTCATGACGACCACGCGGCGCGCGCCCGCCGGGCGGTCCAGCGCCTCCAGTGCGGCGGCGGTGTGCAGCAGGACGGCGGTGTCCGCCGGGGTGGGTGTGGCGGTCATCGGGGCTCCCCCGGCTCTTCGTCGTCGTCGGTGGGTGCGGGGCCGGCCGGGCGGCCGGTGGAGCGCGTGCCGTCCGCGAGGACGCCGAGCAGGTCCTCGGCGGACTCCGGCTTGAGCAGACCGTGCGCGAGGGCCCGGTCGGCGGTGGCGCGGGCCATCGCGAGGTACCCCGCGACCATCTGCGGGGCGTGCGCGCGCAACTCGCCGACGTGGGCGGCGACCGTGCCCGCGTCGCCACGCGCCACCGGGCCGGTGAGGGCCGCGTCGCCGGAGCGCAGGGCGTTGTCGAGCGCGGCGCCGAGGAGCGGGCCGAGCATCCGGTCGGGGGCCGAGACCCCCGCCTTGGCGAGCAGCTCCATCGCCTCGGCGACCAGGGTGACCAGGTGGTTCGCGCCGAGGGCGAGCGCCGCGTGGTAGAGCGGGCGGGCCTCCTCCTCGATCCACTCGGGCTCGCCGCCCATCTCGATGACGAGGGCCTCGGCGGCGAGCCGCAGCTCCTCGGGCGCGGTGATCCCGAAGGAGCAGCCGGCGAGCCGCTGGACGTCCACGGGCGTGCCGGTGAACGTCATCGCGGGGTGGAGGGCGAGCGGCAGGGCCCCGGCGCGCAGCGCGGGGTCCAGCACCCGGGTGCCGTACCGCCCCGAGGTGTGGACCAGGAGCTGGCCGGGCCGGACGGCGCCGGTGTCGGCAAGCCCCTGGACCAGGCCGGGCAGGGTGTCGTCGGGGACGGTGAGCAGCACCAGGTCGGCGCGGGCGAGGACTTCGGCGGGCGTCACCAGCGGGACGTCCGGCAGCAGGGCGGCGGCCCGGCGGCGGGAGGCGTCGGAGACGCCGGAGACCGCGACCGGGCGGTGCCCGGCGAGCTGGAGCGAGGCGGCGAGGGCGGGGCCGACGCGGCCCGCTCCGACGACGCCCACGGTGAGGCGGGCGGGGCGGTCCCTGGCGTCGAGAGGATCTCTCGGAGATGTCGTGTTCACGCGGCTATGGCCTTCCGTTCCAGTCCGCGGGGGGTACCGGACGATTCCTCTGCATGCTACGCCAGCGCCCCACCCCGCTTCCGCTCTGTCCACAGCCTGTGGGTAACTTCCCGGCGCCCGGCACCGGGGCTCCCGCGACCTTCCACGAAACCCCCGGGTGGGCGGCCCGGACCGGGCGGGCGATGATCGTCGCATGGCAGCAACGGACGAACAGAAGATGCGGCAGCGCCGGCTCGCCGCCTGGAAGGCCTCCCGCCGCATCCTGGCGCGCACCTCCTCCGACGGCACCCTCGGCGACCAGCTGGCCGCCCTCGCGGCGGGCGCCGGATCGGTGTACGACACGGGCGAACCGGCCGACATCTACGGCGACGGGGTCGTCGCCGAGGTCGAGAAGCGGGTGGCCGGGCTGCTGGGCATGGAGGCGGCGGCCTTCTTCCCCACCGGCACGATGGCCCAGCAGGTCGCGCTGCGGTGCTGGGCGGCGCGTACCGGCAACGCCACCGTCGCCCTGCACCCGCTCGCCCACCCCGAGGTGCACGAGGGAGGGGCGCTCGGCGCGGTGAGCGGGCTGCGGACGGTGCACCCGACGACCGCGCCCCGGCTGCCCACCGCCGAGGAGGTCGCCGACTTCCCGGAGCCGTTCGGCACCCTGATGCTGGAGCTTCCGCTGCGGGACGCCGGTTTCGTACTCCCGGCCTGGGAGGAGCTGACCGAGGTCGTGGCGGCGGCCCGGGAACGCGACGCCGTGGTGCACCTGGACGGCGCCCGGCTCTGGGAGTGCACCCCGCACTTCGGGCGCGGGCTGCCGGAGATCGCGGGCCTCGCCGACAGCGTGTACGTCTCCTTCTACAAGTCGCTCGGCGGCATGTCCGGGGCGGCCCTGGCCGGCCCCCGGACGCTGATCGAGGAGGCCCGCACCTGGCGGCACCGCTACGGCGGCCAGCTCTTCCAGCAGTACCCGGCCGCGCTGGCGGCCCTCATCGGCCTGGAGAACGAGCTGCCCCGGCTGCCCGAGTACGGGGCCCACGCCAAGGTGGTCGCGGCCGCGCTGACGGAGGCGTTCGAGGAGTCGGCGGTGCCGTGGTGCCGGCTGCGCCCCGAGCCCCCGCACACCCACCAGTTCCACCTCTGGCTGCCGTACTCCGCCGAGGTGCTGGACGAGGCCTCGGTGCGCCAGGCCGAGGAGACCGGTACGACCCTCTTCCGCCGCTGGTCCGCCGGCTCCCAGCTGCCGCCGGGGGTCTCGTACACCGAGGTCACCGTGAACGCGCCGGGGCTGGAGTGGACCGCCGAGGACGTACGGGACGCGGTGCGCGCGTTCGTCGCCCGCCTGGCCTGATCCGGGGCGGGGCGGCCGGCGGGTCCGCCCGCCGTCACCACCCCGGCCAGGCCCCGGCCCGCCTGCGGGCCCCTGCCTCGCGGCGGGCGCGGTACCGGCGGCGGAGGTCGCGCAGGACCTCGCGGTCGTGGGTGCCGGGCAGGGGCGGCGGGCGTTCGCCGCGCCTGCTCGCACGCCAGGTGTCGAACATCTGCTGCTGTATCGCGTCCATGGCTTCAGCCTGCGCGGCCCCACCCCGCACCGCCCGTCGATTGACGTCTCCCGTCAAGCGAAGTGCGCGGCCGGGCCGGCACCCCGCACCATGGTCCGGTGAGCGTGACCATCGACATCGCCGGGCTGCCCGCCGACCGCATCCTTTTCGAAACCTCCCCCCTGGCCGAGCTGGGGATGGCGCTGCACGCCCTCTCGGAGCCGGGCCACCACCCCGGGCTGCACGGCTGGGTCACCGCGACCTCCGCCGCGCTCCCGCCGGACCTCGCGGACCGGTTGCACGAGGCGGAGTTCCTCTGGCGGAACACCTTCTCCGACATCTTCGTACCGTTCGCCGGTCTCCCGGGCGGCAGCGGCCGTGCCGGCGCGACCCTCTCCGAGGACCTGGACACCCTGGACCGGCTGAGCGAGGAGCAGTTCGTCTCGGCCGCCCTGGAGTTCACCTCCTGCACCTTCTACGGCACGGGCACCGCGTCCCCGCTGACGAACGCGGCGGCGGCCGAGCGAGCACGCGACATGGCCGCCGCGCGCGGCCCGCGCCAGACGGACTTCACCGAACGGCTGCTGGCCGACCCGGGCTCGGTACGCGCCTGGCTCCGGCGGTTCTTCGAGGACTGCGAGGAGGCGTTCTTCGCCGACACCTGGAACCGGGCCCGCATCCCGCTGGTGGCCGACGCCCGGCACAAGACGGAGGTGCTCCGCCGCAAGGGCCTCGGCGAGGCGGTCGGCGCGGTCTCGGCGGCGCTCTCGCTGAGCGAGGACGGCGACCGCATCGTGATCGACAAGCTGAACGCGGCCCGGACCACCGCGACCGGCCCCGGGGTGGAGCCCGGTATCACCCTCGTCCCCACCGGTTTCGGCTGGCCGCACCTGATGATCGGGCACGCCCCGGCATGGCGGCCGGTGATCCTCTACCCGGTGCACCGGCCCGAGCTGCCCTCGCCCGCCTCGGTGGAGTTCGTCCGGCTGCGCCTGGAGGCGCTGGCCCACCCGCAGCGGCTGCGGCTCTGCCGCAACCTGGCCCGCGCCCCGCACACCACCGGCGAGCTGGCCGACGCGCACGGCATCACCTCCCCCGAGGTCTCCCGGCACCTGTCGGTGCTGAAGAAGGCGGGCCTGGTCACCACGCGCCGGCGCGGCCGGTACGTACTGCACCAGCTGGACCTGACGGTCGTCGCCCGGCTCGGCAGCGACTTCCTGGAGGGCGTGCTGCGCTGAACGCGGCGTGCCGGATCAGCGCGCGCCGCCCGCGCGGACCAGCCCCGACTCGTAGGCCATGACGACGACCTGGACCCGGTCGCGCAGCCCGAGCTTGGTGAGGATGCGGCCGACGTGCGTCTTCACCGTGGCCTCCGAGAGCACCAGCCGGCCCGCGATCTCGCCGTTGGACAGCCCCTGGGCGACCAGCAGCATCACCTCGCGCTCCCGCTCGGTGAGCCGCTCCACGCGCTTGTCGCCCGGGGTGGAGGTGGCGCTCGGCAGCAGCGGGGAGAACCGGTCGAGCAGCCGCCGGGTGGTGGACGGCGCGACGACGGCGTCCCCGCTGTGCACCGAGCGGATCGCGTTCAGCAGCTCCCCGGGCGGCACGTCCTTGAGCATGAAGCCGCTGGCCCCGGCCTTGAGCCCGGTGAAGGCGTACTCGTCCAGGTCGAAGGTGGTCAGGATGAGCACCTTGGGCGGGCTCTCCTGGGCGCAGATGCGGCGGGTGGCCTCCACTCCGTCCAGCCTCGGCATGCGGACGTCCATCAGGACGACGTCCACGGCGGTGGCGCGGAGCACCTCGATCGCCTCGGCGCCGTCGCCCGCCTCGGCGACCACCTCCATGTCCGGCTGGGCCGCGAGCACCATGCGGAAGCCGGTGCGCAGCAGCGCCTGGTCGTCGACGAGCATCACGCGGATGGCTGCCATGGGTCGGGGGTCCTGTCTCGTGGGGAGGGAAGAGGAGATCACATGCCCGGTTTCAGCGGGAGCAGCGCGCTGATCCGGAAGCCGCCGCCGGGGCGCGGGCCTGCGTCGAGGGTGCCGCCGACCATGCCGACCCGTTCCCGCATGCCGATCATGCCGTGGCCTGCGCCGTCCGCCCCGCCGTCCTCGTACAGCTCGTGCGGGGCGCCGCGGCCGTCGTCCTCCACGAGCAGCCCGAGGCCGTCGTCGAAGTAGACCAGCCGCACGCTGGCCCCGGCGTCGGGGCCGCCGTGCTTGCGGGTGTTGGTGAGCGCCTCCTGCACGATGCGGTACGCGGTCAGCTCGACGCCGCTGGGCAGCGGGCGCGGGGTGCCCTCGACGGTGAAGACGACGGCGAGGCCGGCCTTGCGGACCTGTTCGACGAGTTCGTCGATCTGCTCGACGTCGGGCTGGGGGACGTACTCGCCGCTGGTCTCGGCGTCTCCGGTGCGCAGTACCCCGAGCAGCCGTCGCATCTCGGCGAGGGCCTGGCGGCCGGTGGTGGAGATGGTCTCCAGGGCCTGGCGGGCCTGGTCGGGTGCCGCGTCCATGACATAGGCGGCGCCGTCGGCCTGGACCACCATCACGGAGACGTTGTGGGCGACGACGTCGTGGAGCTCGCGGGCGATCCTGGCGCGCTCGGCGGCGACGGCCACCTTGGACTGGGCCTCGCGCTCGCGCTCCAGCCGGGCGGCCCGCTCCTCCAGCGCCCGGAAATACGCCCGCCGGGTCCGCAGCGAGTCGCCGAGCACCCAGGCGAGCACGAACGGCACGGTCAGCACGACCACGACGAAGACCTGCTGGACCCAGCCGCCCTGCTGCTCCGGCCAGCGCGCCTGCGAGATCCCGGCGGCGAGCAGACCGCAGCCGAGCGCCAGCCGGGACGCCCAGCGCTCCCCGGACGCGGCGACGGTGTAGATGATCACCAGCAGGGCGAAGTCGGCGATGCCGGTCTCGACGCCGAGCGCCACCTGGGCGATCCCGATCCCGAGGGCGAGCAGCAGCATCCGCTCGGGCATCCGGCGGCGCAGCGCCACGACGGCGCAGAGCCCCAGGATGACCGGCACCGAGCAGACCCGCTCCCGCAGCCCTGCCGGGGGTCCGGCCACGTAGGCCACCCCGGAGAGCCCGAGCAGGACGACGGCCCAGAAGCAGTCGACGCCCGTCGGGTGTCTGCGGAGGAAGTCGTAGAGGCGCTGCACCTTGCCAGGGTAGGGAAGGGCGCGGGTACCCGGGGTCAACCGGAGGGCCGATCCGGTACGGCGGCCCGTACTCCCCAAGGTGGAGAGGTACCGGAGAGCGATGCCGGAGACTTGCCCCGTGACGGACGAATGGCTCGGATGGGGTGCGGCGGCGCGGGCCGCGCTGTACGGCGACGGCGGGTTCTACCGGAGGCCGGAGGGCCCGGCCGGGCACTTCCGTACCTCGGTGCACGCCTCCCCGCTCTTCGCCTCGGCGGTGGCCCGGCTGCTCGCGGAGACCGCGGCGGAGCTGGGTACGGACACCGTCGGCCTGGTGGACATGGGCGCGGGGCGCGGGGAGCTGACCGCGGGGGTGCTGGCCGCCGCCCCGGCGGGGCTGCGGATCACCGCGTACGCCGTCGAGCTCGCGGACCGTCCGCCGGGCCTGGATCACCGGATCGAGTGGTGCGCGCGGTTGCCGCAGGGCGTCACCGGGCTGCTCTTCGCCAACGAGTGGCTGGACAACGTGCCGCTCGACGTCGTGGAGGTGGACGCGGCCGGCACCGCCCGGTACGTCCTGGTCAGGGCCTCGGACGGCGCGGAGCGGCTGGGCGGTCCGGTGTCCGGCGCGGACGCGCGGTGGCTGGAGCGCTGGTGGACACCGGCCGGCCCCGGCGACCGGGCCGAGATCGGGCTGCCCCGCGACCTGGCGTGGGCCGAGGCGGTCGGCTCGCTGGCGGCGGGGCGCGCGGTGGCCGTGGACTACGCGCACGTAGGCGGCGCCCGGCCGCCGTTCGGCACCCTGACCGGGTTCCGGGCCGGCCGCGAGGTGGACCCGGTGCCGGACGGCTCCTGCGACCTCACCGCCCATGTCGCCCTCGACGCCTGCGCCGCCGCCGGAGCGCCCGTCGGCGGCCCGCCGCCCGAACTCCTCGACCAGCGCACCGCCCTGGGCCGCCTCGGCGTCAGCGGTGGCCGGCCGCCGCTGGCGCTGGCCTCCACCGACCCCGCCGGGTACGTCCGGGCGCTCGCGGCGGCGGGCGAGGCGGCCGAGCTCACCGCGCGCGGCGGGCTCGGCGACTTCGGCTGGCTGGTGCAGCGGGTGGGGTGAGCGGCGCCCCCCGGACTTCCGGGGACGGCCGGGGGCCCGACCGTCCGCGCGCACGGGTTTCCGCGCAAGGAATACTGGGCCGCATGACGGAGACGACGGTCGGCATCGGTGGCGCGGCGGAGAGCACCGACATGGTGCTCAACATCGGTCCGCAGCACCCCTCCACGCACGGTGTGCTCCGGCTGCGGCTGGTCCTGGACGGCGAGCGCATCCTGAGCGCCGAGCCGGTCATCGGCTACATGCACCGGGGCGCCGAGAAGCTCTTCGAGGCCCGTGACTACCGGCAGATCGTGATGCTCGCCAACCGCCACGACTGGCTGTCGGCGTTCTCCAACGAACTCGGTGTGGTGATGGCCGTCGAGCGGATGCTCGGCATGGAGGTCCCCGAGCGGGCGGTCTGGACGCGGACCCTGCTGGCGGAGCTGAACCGGGTCCTCAACCACCTGATGTTCCTCGGCTCGTACCCCCTCGAACTCGGCGGCATCACGCCGATGTTCTACGCGTTCCGGGAGCGCGAGGAGCTCCAGGCGGTGATGGAGGAGGTCTCCGGCGGCCGGATGCACTACATGTTCAACCGGGTCGGCGGCCTCAAGGAGGACCTCCCGGCGGGCTGGCTCGGCCGGGCCAGGGACGCGGTGGCCTCCGTGCGCTCGCGGATGGACGTGTACGAGGACCTGGTGCTCGGCAACGAGATCTTCCGGGGCCGCACCCGCGACGTCGGGGTGCTGACCGCCGGGGCGGTGCACGCGTACGGGGTGTCCGGGCCGATCGCCCGCGCCTCCGGCGTCGACTTCGACCTGCGGCGCGACGACCCGTACCTCGCGTACGGGGAGCTGGCGGACGTACTGAAGGTCGTCACCCGGACCGAGGGCGACTGCCTGGCCCGCTTCGAGTGCCTGCTGGAGCAGACGGTCAACGCGCTGGACCTCGCGGACGCCTGCCTGGACCGGATGGACGCGCTGGCGCCGGGGCCGATCAACCAGCGGCTGCCCAAGGTGCTCAAGGCCCCCGAGGGCCACACCTACGCCTGGACCGAGAACCCGCTCGGCATCAACGGCTACTACCTCGTCTCCAAGGGCGAGAAGACTCCGTACCGGCTGAAGCTCCGCTCCGCCTCGTTCAACAACATCCAGGCGCTGACGGAGCTGCTGCCGGGCACGCTCGTCGCCGACATGGTCGCGATCCTCGGCTCGCTCTTCTTCGTCGTCGGCGACATCGACAAGTAGCCCCCGCCGGGGCTCTGCTCCGGCGGGCGCCCCGTCAGGAAGCGGCGCCCCGCAGGCCGGAGGGGTCGGGACGGTCCCGGGTGTCCGGCTGCGCGAGGTCGATGACCTTGCCCACGGCGCGCGGGTCACCGGCGTGGCTGCGGTGCACGGCCAGCGCCTCCTCCCCGACCACGTCCGCGAGGTCCTCCTCCTGCACGGGCCGGGCCGCCTGCCGCTGCCCGGGGGCCGTACCCGCCGTCCCCGCACCGGCCGCCGGGCCCGCGCCCCCGGGCTGGGTGCCGAAGAAGTCGAACCCGCCCTGCGGCACCTGCGCCCGGCGCGGCGCGGAGTGCGGTACGAGCGCCGAGGCCGCGGGGACCGTACGGGTCACCCGGGCCGGCAGCGCCGGCGGACCGGCCGTCCGGGGCGCGGGCAGCGCGGGCTGCGGAGCGGGCTGCTGCTGCGGTGTGCGCGGCGCCCGGGGCGCGAGGTCCGCCGGATGCGCGCCGTTGCCGCTGGTGCCGTTGGTCCGGTGGTCGGTGAGGTGGCCGCCGTACGCGGCGTGGTCGCCGCCCGTGCGGTCGCCGCCCGTGCGGTCGCCGTACCCACCGGCCGCCCGGTCGCCGTACTCACCGGCCGCCGCGTGACGGCCCCTCGGGCCGTCCGCCTCCGAGGCCGACTGCCGGGCGCGCTCGGCGAGATCACGCTGCCGGGCCGACTCCGCGGTCCGGCGGGCCTCCTGGAGCGCGGCGTTGCGGGGCAGGTCGCGCAGGGCGCGGGCGGCGGCGAGGTACGCGGACGGGGTGGGCGTGGAACGGGCGGGCGGCAGCGCGATCGGGGTGGCCGCCGCCTCGATGGCGAGCTGCCTGCGGCCCTCCAGCGCGCTGGCCCGCTCGGTCTCGGCGGTGGCGTACCGGCGCAGCAGCCCGGCGTGTTCCCCGCGCAGTCCGGCGAGCTCCATCCGCTTGGAGCGCAGCTTGGTCTCCAGCCGGGTGCGCAGCTCGCGCGCCTCCTCCAGCTCCTGTTCCAGCTCCGCCGCCCGCTCCTCGGCCCGCCATTCGACGCCGGCCTGGGCGCGCTGGAGCTCCGCGACGCGGAGTCCGGCGGCCTGGTCCCAGGTACGCATCAGGTACGCGCCGACGAGTCCGGTGGCGGCGGCCGCCGTCGCGAGCAGGCGCAGCGGGAGCGTGTCCAGGGGCGCCCACGCACCGGCGGCCAGCGCGACCGCCACTCCGGCCACCGCGGAGGGCGGCAGCAACTTGTGCAGGGGTGGCGAATGGCGATGGCGTCCACGGGGCATGGCTGGAATTTACCGCGTGCGATCGGCGTACGGGAGTCCACCCGGCCTTTTGTTCCCCTGCGGTTACCTGACACCGCGTCGAACAACGCGGGCCGCCTCATTCCTCCAGCTTTCCGGCGGCCGGAGATCCCGTCAGGAAATCCCCGGCCACCGGGCGGTCACCCGGGATACCGCCCTCGGATACCGGGCCAACCGTAAACCGGCCACCCGATACCCGCGAACCGCATACCCGGGGACGGACGGTCAGCCGATCAGCTTCTTCGCGGTCAGATACTCCTTGGCGACGTCCGCCGGCTTGGCGCGCTCCGCGTCGACCTTGCGGTTGAGTTCCGCGAGGTCCTCCGTGGTCAGAACGCCGGTGACCTTCGCCAGCAGTGCGGCGACCTCCGCCGACCCGGCGTCCTTGGCGTTCACCACGGGAAGGAGGTTGTCGGCGTTCTGGAGGTGCTTGTCGTCCTCCAGGAAAACCAGGTCGTACGCGTCCAGGACGGCGTCCGTGGTGGTGCTCAGCACCAGCTGGTCCACCCCGTCCTTCACCGCCTGCTTGGACTGCGGAGTACCGACACCCTTGGGGTCGATACCGGCCACGTCAATGCCGTACGTGGCCTTCAGCCCGGGGGCGCAGAAGGGCCGTACCGCGCACTCGTCGCCGGCCGCGATCTTCACTTTGATCTTCGACTTACCAAGATCGGAAAGGGTCGTCAGCTTGTTCTTCGCGGCGAATTCCTTGGTCACCGCGAACGCATTCTGGTCGACCGCCTCTCCGGCCGGAAGGACCTTCAGGCCGAGCGGGGACGCGAGCTTCTCCAGCGCGGCGACGGTGGCCGCCACGTCACCGGAGGCGACCGGGGTCTTCTCCGCCTCCTTCGCGCCGTTCACCTTGGCGTTGAGGAATTCCGCCAGGGTCGCCGCGTATTCGGGGATGACGTCGATCTCGCCCTTCTCCAGGGAGGGTTCGTACAGCTCCCGGTTCTCCACCGTGGTGATGGAGGTCTTCCATCCTCCGTCGGCGAGGATCTGGGAGTAGAGCTCGGCGAGCACCTTGGACTCGGTGAAGGCCGCCGAACCGATGACGAGCGTGCCCTTCCCGGCGTCCGCCGGGGCGGAGGCGCTGCCCTTGTCGCCGTCCTTCTCCAGGCTGTCGCCCCCGCAGGCGGCGAGCGACCCGGCCAACGCGATCGTCCCGATGACCGCACCCGCTATGCGCGAGGTTCTGCTCATGTTCCTACTCCGTCCACGGCTGTTGAGACTCTTGACACTGCTGACACTGCTGAAAGTGCTGAGACCGCCGAAAGTGCTGAAGTCGTCGCGTGCGGCGCCGTTCACGCCCGGCGCCCCCGCCGCCGCAGCGGCGACAGCAGCCGGTCGAGCGCCAGCAGTACGCCCTCCACCACCAGGGCCAGCAGGGCGACCAGGACCGCTCCCGCGAACACCTGGGCGGTGTCGTACCGGTTGAACCCGGCGGTGATGACGCGTCCGAGCCCGCCGAGCCCGGCCATCGCCGCGATCGAGGCGGTGGCCACCACCTGGACGGCGGCGGACCGCAGCCCGGACATGATCATGGGCTGGGCGAGCGGCAGTTCCACCCGGAGGAAGACCTGCTTCCCGGACATCCCCATACCCCGGGCGGCCTCCACCACCGCGCGGTCCACCCCGGTCATGCCGACGTACGTGTTGGTGAGCAGCGGCGGCACCGCGAAGAGCACCAGGGCGATCACGGTCGGCAGATAGCCGGAGTTGCGCAGCGGGGTGAGCATGAAGAGGGCGAGCACCGCGAAGACGGGCACCGCCCGGCCCACGTTGGAGATGTTGATGGCGAGCGCGCCGCCCCGGCCGAGGTGGCCGAGCCGGAGTCCGAGCGGCAGCGCGATCGCGCAGGCCACCAGGAGGGCGAGCCCGCTGACGTAGAGATGCTCGGCAAGGCGGTGCGCCGCGCCGTCCGGGCCGGACCAGTTGGAGCCCGTGACCAGCCAGGTCCAGGCGTCCGCGACCACTCCCACGGCTCAGCCCACCTCCGTCTTCGCGGCCTGCGTCACCGGCGCCGTCTCCGCCGTACGCACCGTCACCGTCGCGGGTACGCCCGCCCGTACCCGGGTCCACGGGGTCAGCCACCGCTGCACCCCGAGCAGCAGCAGGTCCGCCGCGACCGCGAGCAGCACGCAGAGCACCGAGGCGGCCAGCACCTGGGCCTTGAAGAGGCTGGGCAGGGCGTCCCGGATGAGGTTGCCGAGTCCGCCCTTGCCGACCAGCGAGCCGACGGTGGTGAGCGCCACGGTGGAGACCGAGGCGATCCGCAGACCGGCCATCAGCGCGGGCAGCGCGAGGGGGATCTCGACCTCCCAGAGCAGCCGTACGGGCCCGTACCCCATGCCGCGCGCGGCCTCTTTGACCTCCTCGGGCACCGCTTCGAGCCCGGCCAGGATGTTCCGTACGAGGATGGTCAGCGAGTACAGCACCAGTCCGGTGACCACCAGCGCGGCGGAGAGCCCGAACACGGGCAGCAGCAGGGAGAACATCGCCAGCGAGGGCACGGTGTAGATCACCGTGGTCAGTCCGAGGACCGGTCCGGCGAAGTGCCGCCCCCGGCGGGCGAGCAGGGCCAGCGGGAACGCGATCACCAGGCCGATCGCCACCGACACGGCGGTGATCCAGATGTGCTGGACGGTCGCGTCCGTCAGCTCCTGGCTGCGGGAGCGAAGGTACGCGCCGCAGATCCAGTCGTTCGTCACCAGGCAGTTCGCCGCAGCCATCCGCCCCCACCTCCCCATCCCCCGTGCCGGCCCGAATCCGGGGTACGGGCCCGTCCCGGGCCTTCCGGCGGCGGGCACGCGGACGAGCCTATCCTCGTCCACGGACCAGCACGGAGGCCGTCCCGTTCCAGCAACACGCCCGTCACAGAGGGCGCTCCACAAGGGGAAATCATGATCCGGTTCGAGAACGTCACCAAGCGGTACGCCGACGGCACGACGGCCGTCGACTCGCTCTCCTTCGAGGTGGCCGAGGGCGAACTCGTCACGCTCGTCGGCCCGTCAGGATGCGGCAAGACGACCACCATGAAGATGGTGAACCGGCTGATCGAACCGACCGAGGGGCGCGTGCTTCTCGACGGCGAGGACATATCCGCCGTCGACCCCGTCGAACTTCGGCGCCGCATCGGCTATGTGATCCAGCAAGTGGGCCTCTTCCCGCACAGGACGGTCCTGGAGAACACCGCCACCGTTCCCCATCTCCTCGGCTGGAAACGCGCCAAGGCCCGGGAACGTGCCGCCGAACTCCTGGACCTGGTCGGCCTCGACCCGTCCGTGCACGGCGACCGCTACCCCGACCAGCTCTCCGGTGGCCAGCGCCAACGCGTCGGCGTGGCACGGGCGCTGGCCGCCGATCCGCCGGTCCTGCTGATGGACGAGCCGTTCGGCGCGGTCGACCCGGTGGTCCGCGAGCACCTCCAGAACGAGTTCCTGAGACTCCAGGAGCGGGTCCGCAAGACCGTCCTCTTCGTCACCCACGACATCGAGGAGGCGGTACGCCTCGGCGACCGGATCGCCGTCTACGGACAGGGCCGCATCGAGCAGTTCGACTCCCCCGCCCGGGTGCTCGGCGCCCCCGCGAACCCGTACGTCGCGGACTTCGTCGGCGCCGACCGCGGCCTGAAGCGGCTCTCGGTCACCCCCGTGGCCGAGGCCGACCTCGACCGGCCGCCGGTCGCCCGCCCCGGCGAACCGCTCCGGGACGCCACCGCCCGGATCGCCGGGGACGGCGCCCGGTGGGCGGTGGTGCTGGACGACCAGGACCGCCCGCTGGGCTGGCTGCCCGCCGGGACCGAACCGTCGCCCCCCGGCAGGGACGCCACCGTCCGCGACGGGCTGCGCCCCCTGGACGCCCGCCTCCCGCTCGGCGCCCCGCTCCGCCGCGCCCTCGCCACGATGCTCCAGCACGACGCGGGGTGGATCGCCGTCGTGGACGACGAGGAGTCCGGCCGCTACCTCGGCACCCTCACCCCCGACCGGCTGCACGCCGCCCTGCGCCGCTCGATCGGCGCCGACGCGGCGGACCGGGCCGAGGCGGAGGCGGCGCCGGGGAAGGAGACGTCCGGGCGGGCCGGCTGACCGGGCGGGGACGGGACCGAGGACGGCCGGGCACGCGGGCCGACCAGGCGCGGGGCCCCGGCCGCCGTCCGCGGCCCCGGGCGCACGCGCCCCGGTACCGCCACGCTCTACGCTGGACGTATGAGTAGCTTGCGCGGACGGGGCACGGTCGAGGGCCTGCCGGAGTGGGACCGCTGTGCGGTCATGGGCGTCGTCAACGTGACCCCCGACTCCTTCTCCGACGGAGGCCGGTGGTTCGACACCACGGCCGCGATCAAGCGCGGGCTGGCCCTGATGGCCGACGGCGCGGACCTGATCGACGTCGGCGGCGAGTCGACGCGGCCCGGGGCGAGCCGGGTCGACGAGGACGAGGAGCTGCGCCGCGTGGTGCCCGTCGTACGCGGTCTGGTCGCCGAGGGCGCCGTCGTCTCCGTGGACACCATGCGGGCCCGCGTCGCCGAACAGTCGATCGCGGCCGGCGGCGTGCTGGTCAACGACGTCAGCGGCGGTCTGGCCGACCCGGACATGGTCCGGGTGGTCGCCGGGACCGGGGCACCGTTCGTCGTGATGCACTGGCGCGGGTTCAGCGAGTCCATGAACGCCCGCGCGGTGTACACGGACGTGGTGGGCGAGGTCGTCACCGAGCTGCGCGAGCGCATGGACGCCGTGGTCGCGGGCGGGGTCGCACCCGAGCGCATCGTGATCGACCCGGGCCTCGGCTTCGCCAAGGACACCGCCCAGGACCTGGCGCTCGTCGCGCACCTGGACGCGCTGCGCGCGCTGGGCCGCCCGCTGCTGGTGGCCGCGTCCCGGAAGCGGTTCCTCGGGCGGACCCTGGCCGGTCCGGACGGCACCCCGCCGCCGGCCCGGGAGCGCGACGCGGCGACCGCCGCGATCTCCACGATCTCCGCCCGGGCCGGTGCCTGGGCCGTCCGGGTCCACGAGGTCCGGGCCAGCGCGGATGCCGTACGCGTGTGCCGCGCCGTCGAAGGAGCCGCGTGACCACGCCGCCCGCGGGCTCCGACGGGGACGACGCCCCCGGCATCCCCGACGCGGCCACCGACGTCGCCGCCGTGGAAGCGGCGAACACCGACTTCTACGAGGCGATGGAGAGCGGCGACTACGAACGTCTCGCCGGTCTCTGGCTGCCCGGCGAGGACCTCACGGTCTCCTGCGTCCACCCCGGCTGGCCGGTGCTCCGGGGCCGTGGCGACGTGCTGCGCAGCTACGCGCTCATCATGGCGAACACCGAGTACATCCAGTTCATCCTGACCGACGTGGACGTCGCCATGACCGGGGACACCGCCCTGGTCAACTGCACGGAGAACATCCTCAGCGGCGGCCCCGCCGAGGGCGACGACACGGTCGGCCCGCTGGTCGGCCAGCTCGTCGTCGCGACCAACGTGTTCCGGCGCACCCCGGACGGCTGGAAGCTCTGGTCGCACCACGGCTCCCCGGTCCTGACCGAGTCCGACGAGGAACCGGAGCCGGAATCCCCTGCCTGATCCGGCCGCATCCGGCGCTCACGGCGCTCCAGGCACTCCCGGCGCGGGGGATTGAGCCCCCGGAACAGCGGGTATACGCGGACACCAGCGCCCGTGGGAACGGCGGACGCCCCTCGCGGGGCGTGTACCGGACACACCCGAGGCCCCGCTCTGTCGGTGCTCGCGGGTAGATTCGGAAGAAGGCGTCTTCGCCGGGGCGCGGTGCCGGTATGCCGGGGCGCGCGGGCCCGGCGCCCTCCGAAAGGAAGGTTCCCGCGCCTCGTGGACCAACAACAGCAGGAGTGATTCGCGTGGATCGTGTCGCGCTGCGCGGCCTCAAGGCCCGTGGACACCATGGCGTCTTCCCCCGGGAACGCGAAGAGGGCCAGACCTTCATCGTGGACCTGGCCCTGAGCCTGGACACCCGGGCCGCCGCGGCCGCCGACGATCTCTCGCGGACCGTGCACTACGGCGTCGTCGCGGAAGAGGTCGTCGCCATCGTCGAGGGCGAGCCGGTCGACCTGATCGAGACCCTCGCCGAACGCATCGCCCAGCAGTGCCTCAAGCACGAGGGAGTCCACGAGGTCGAGGTGGTCGTCCACAAGCCGGACGCCCCGATCACGGTCCCCTTCGACGACGTGACCATCACCATCATCCGGAGCCGAGCATGACAGCATTTTCCGCCCGCGGGCAGAGCGATCCCACTGTCCAGCCGGTGCCGGCCTCGGTCGTCCAGCAGGTGGACGACGCCGACATCACCCTCTCCAACCCGAAGCGGGCCGTGATCTCGCTCGGCTCCAACCTGGGCAACCGCCTGGAGACCCTCCAGGGCGCCATCGACGCCCTGGAGGACACCCCCGGCGTCCGGGTCAAAGCGGTCTCCCCGGTGTACGAGACGGAGCCCTGGGGCGTCGAGCCCGGTTCCCAGCCGTCGTACTTCAACGCGGTGGTCGTGGTGAAGACGACGCTGCCGCCGTCCTCGCTGCTGGAGCGCGGCCACGCCATCGAGGAGGCCTTCGACCGGGTCCGCGAGGAGCGCTGGGGGCCCCGCACCATCGACGTCGACATCGTCGCGTACGCCGACGTGGTCTCCGACGACCCGCACCTCACGCTGCCGCACCCCCGGGCCGGCGAGCGGGCCTTCGTCCTCGCGCCCTGGCACGACGTGGACCCCGAGGCGCAGCTGCCGGGCGCCGGTCCGGTCGCCGAGCTGCTGGCCGGAATCGGGCGGGACGGCGTGCTGCCCCGGGCCGACCTGGAACTCCGCCTGCCCGAGTAATCGTTAGGCTCTGAGGGCTGTCCCCGGTCCACCCGGACCCCGGACAGCCCTGGGCACACACGTACGGACGGACGTACGAACGGACCGCGGACGGATCGCGGACGATCGCGGGGAAATCGCGGGCGGCGAAGGGCGGCTTGATCGGTGAGGCAACTACGGCTCCGAGTGCTGGCCGGGCTCTTCGCCGGCGCGGGCGTGCTGTCCTGGGCCGGTGCGCGCCTCTGGAACGCCCTCGGCACCCTGCCGAGCGTCCCGCTCGCCGCACCGATCGTCCTCGCGGCCATCGCCGCGGTCCTGCTGGCGACGGCCCTCTCGCTCCGTTCCCGGCTGCGCGCCCAGCGCGAACGCCGCCCCGGAGCCAAGGGCGTCGAACCGCTGATGGCCGCCCGGGCGCTCGTTTTCGGCCAGGCCAGTGCCCTGGTGGCCGCACTGGTCGCCGGGGTGTACGGCGGCACCGGCGTGTTCCTGCTGAGCTATCTGGACCTGCCGCCCCGCCGCGACCAGGCGATCTACGCGGCCGCCGCCGTGGTGGCGTCGTTCGCCGTCATCGCCGCCGCCCTCTTCCTGGAGCACGTCTGCAAGCTCCCCGAGGACCACGACGACGACAAGAGCGTGGCCGCGGCCTGAGCCCCGGCCACGCCCCCGGCGCCACGCGCGTGAGCGCCGTACGCCTCGGCGTCGTACCCCTCAGCGCCGCACGCCCCAGCGTCGTACCCCTCAGCGCGCCATGATGAGGCTCATAGCCTCGGCCCGCGTCGCCGGGTCGCGGAGCTGTCCGCGCACCGCCGAGGTGATCGTCTTCGCCCCGGGCTTGCGGATCCCGCGCATCGACATGCACATGTGCTCGCACTCGATGACGACGATGACGCCGCGCGGCTCCAGGATCTCCATCAGGGACTCGGCGATCTGCGTCGTGAGCCGCTCCTGCACCTGCGGCCTGCGGGCGTAGACGTCCACCAGGCGGGCCAGCTTCGAGAGCCCGGTGATCTTCCCCGAGGTCGCCGGGATGTACCCGACGTGCGCGACCCCCCGGAACGGCACCAAGTGGTGCTCACAGGTGGAGAAGACCTCGATGTCCTTCACCAGGACCATCTCGTCGTGCCCCAGGTCGAACGTGGTCGTCAGGACGTCCTCGGCCTCCTGGAAGAGCCCCGCGAAGATCTCCCGGTACGCCCGCGCGACCCGCCCCGGGGTCTCCCGGAGCCCCTCGCGGTCCGGATCCTCGCCGACCGCGATCAGCAGCTCCCGTACCGCGGCCTCGGCCCGCTTCTCGTCGAACTCGCCGTACGGGCCGTTCGCGTACGCGCCGTCCAGCGTCACCGGGTCGGTCATCTGTGCCTCGTTCCTCTGCGCGCCGGCTGCGCGGTGCCTGCACGGCCCAACGAAAAGCCGCGCCCCCACAGGCTAAAACCTGGGGGGCGCGGCATCCATTCCGGTACGGGCGGGCGGCGGGTGAGGGCCGTCACACCTGTGCGGTACGGGGGTCAGCTCTCCGGACGGTCCTCCGAGGAGATGTCCTTGGTGCCGGCGGTGGTGTCCGAGGACGCCGCCGATCCGTTGGCGCTCGCCGAGCCGTTCGTCAGGGCGAGCTCCTTCGGCGAGAGCACCGGCGGACGCGTCGACGGGGTGCGCCGGGCCGAACCGGTCCACGCCGGGCGGGCCGGGCGCTTCACGATCGGGGCGAAGATCTCCGCGATCTCCTCCTTGCCCAGGGTCTCCTTCTCCAGGAGCTGGAGGACCAGGGTGTCGAGGATGTCCCGGTTCTCGACCAGGATCTCCCACGCCTCGTTGTGCGCGGTCTCGATGAGCTTCTTGACCTCTTCGTCGACGAGCGCGGCGACCTCTTCCGAGTAGTCGCGCTGGTGACCCATCTCGCGGCCCACGAAGGGCTCGGTGTTGTCACCGCCGAACTTGATCGCGCCGAGCCGCTCGGTCATGCCGTACTGCGTCACCATCGCGCGGGCCGTGGCACTGGCCTTCTCGATGTCGTTGGCGGCACCCGTGGTCGGGTCGTGGAAGACCAGCTCCTCGGCCGCACGCCCGCCCAGCATGTACGCGAGCTGGTCGAGCATCTCGTTGCGGGTCGTGGAGTACTTGTCCTCCTCCGGGAGCACCATCGTGTAACCGAGGGCACGGCCGCGGGAGAGGATCGTGATCTTGTGCACCGGGTCCGACTGGGGGGAAGCCGCCGCGACCAGGGCGTGTCCGCCCTCGTGGTACGCGGTGATCTTCTTCTCCTTCTCGGACATGATCCGGGTCCGCTTCTGCGGGCCGGCCACGACGCGGTCGATCGCCTCGTCCAGGGTGGAGTTGTCGATCAGCTTCTTGTTGCCGCGCGCCGTGAGGAGCGCAGCTTCGTTCAGCACGTTCGCCAGGTCGGCACCGGTGAAGCCGGGAGTGCGGCGGGCGACGGCGTTGAGGTCGACGTCCTCCGTCACCGGCTTGCCCTTCTTGTGCACCTTGAGGATCTCCAGGCGCCCCAGCATGTCCGGGCGGTCCACGGCGATCTGGCGGTCGAACCGGCCCGGGCGCAGCAGCGCCGGGTCGAGGATGTCCGGCCGGTTGGTCGCCGCGATCAGGATCACGCCGCCCTTGACGTCGAAGCCGTCCATCTCGACGAGCAGCTGGTTGAGCGTCTGCTCGCGCTCGTCGTGACCGCCGCCCATGCCGGCGCCGCGGTGGCGGCCGACGGCGTCGATCTCGTCGACGAAGACGATCGCCGGGGCGTTCGCCTTGGCCTGCTCGAAGAGGTCGCGCACCCGGGAGGCGCCGACACCGACGAACATCTCGACGAAGTCGGAGCCGGAGATCGAGTAGAACGGCACGCCCGCCTCGCCGGCGACGGCGCGCGCGAGCAGGGTCTTGCCCGTACCGGGCGGCCCGTAGAGCAGGACGCCCTTCGGGATCTTGGCGCCGACGGCCTGGAACTTCGCCGGCTCCTGGAGGAACTCCTTGATCTCGTGGAGCTCCTCGACGGCCTCGTCCGAGCCCGCCACGTCGGCGAACGTCGTCTTCGGCGTGTCCTTGGTGATCAGCTTGGCCTTGGACTTGCCGAACTGCATGACCTTGGAGCCGCCACCCTGCATCTGGTTCATCAGGAACAGGAAGATGACCACGATGAGGACGAAGGGCAGGAGCGACAGCAGGATCGAGAGGAACGGCGACTGCTTCGACGGCGAGACGGTGTAACCCTTCTCGATGTCGCCGTTCTCGAACTTCTGCTGCATCGTCTCGGCGAGATCGACGCCCTGGCTGCCGATGTAGCTGGCCTGGAACTTGCTGCCGGACTCGCCCTTGAGCTTCTCGCCGTCCTTCAGCTCGATCTTGAGGATTTGTTCGTCACCGGTGGTCAGCTTGGCCGACTCCACCTGGTTCTTGCTGATCGCCTGGACCACCTTGGCGGTGTCCACCGTCTTGTAGCCGCCGGACTGGCCGACGACATTCATCAGCACGACCACGGCGAGGACGGCCAGCACGATCCACATGACCGGCCCACGGAAGTATCGCTTCACGTCCATCCATACGGAGCGAAGTCGCCCCGTCCCTCCTGCCCGTAGGTAAATGCTGCTGTGAGATTGAGACTGCTCTTCGGACCGTACCCCAGCATTGTGGCCTGCGACCGCCGAGGACGTACCGGAAACCCTTATTCGAGACCTTCAACGGCGGGAGCGCGGTAAGGGTTCCCGGCGCCGCCGTGTTCCCGGGACGGCCCCCGGCCGGCGTGCGGCAGGGGGCCGTTCTCCCGGCGGGGTGTCAGCCGCCGTACACGTGCGGGGCGAGGGTGCCGACGAACGGGAGGTTGCGGTACTTCTCCGCGTAGTCCAGCCCGTAGCCGACGACGAACTCGTTGGGGATGTCGAAGCCGATCCACTTCACGTCGATCGCGACCTTCGCGGCGTCCGGCTTGCGCAGCAGGGTGCAGACCTCCAGGCTCGCCGGCTCGCGCGACCCCAGGTTGGAGAGCAGCCAGGAGAGCGTCAGCCCGGAGTCGATGATGTCCTCGACGATCAGGACGTGCTTGCCCTTGATGTCGGTGTCCAGGTCCTTGAGGATGCGGACGACGCCGGAGGACTGGGTGCCCGCGCCGTACGAGGAGACGGCCATCCAGTCCATCGTGGCGGGAGTGGACAGCGCGCGCGCCAGGTCGGCCATGACCATCACCGCGCCCTTGAGGACCCCGACGAGGAGCAGATCCTTGCCCGCGTACTCCGCGTCGATCTTGGCGGCCAGCTCGACGAGCTTCGCGTCGATCTCTTCCTTCGTGAGGAGCACCGACTGGAGGTCGCTGCCCATGTCCTTCTCGTTCACCCGCGTCTCTTTCTTCGCCCGCCCGGCCCGGTGTGTGTCACCCGGGCCCGGCCGGCCGTCTCGCCTGCACTTCAGCCGCTTGCTCTTCAGCTCTGCCGGATGACCAGTCTGCCACCCTGCCGCCGGGCTTCGACGCGGCCGGGCAGGTTGAGGGCGCGCTGGCCCCGCCAGCCGGTGATCAGCCGGTCCACTTCCTCGACGTGCCGGGCGAAGAGCGAACCGGCCGGGGCGCCCGCGTCGATGACGGCGCGGCGCAGTACCCGGCGGCGTACGGCGGGCGGCAGCGCCCAGAGCTTGGCGCAGTCCAGCTCGCCGTCGTCGTCGCGCACGGCGCGCTCCGCCTCGGCGGCCCAGCCGTCCAGGGCGTCGGCATCGTCCCGGGAGAGCTGGGCCGTACGGGCGAGCGCCTCGACGACACCCTTGCCGAGGGCCTTCTCCAGGGCGGGCAGGCCCTCGTGGCGGAGGCGGGAGCGGGTGTAGGCGGGGTCGGCGTTGTGCGGGTCGTCCCAGACGGGGAGGGACTGCACCAGGCAGGCCTTGCGGACGGTCTGCCGGTCGAGCTGGAGGAACGGGCGGCGGTAGCGGCCGGCCGGCCCGGAGGCGGCGGCCATGCCGGAGAGCGAGCGGATGCCGGAGCCCCGGGCGAGCCCGAGCAGCACCGTCTCGGCCTGGTCGTCACGGGTGTGGCCGAGCAGGATCGTGGCGGCGCCGTGGCGCTCGGCGGCGGCGTCCAGCGCGGCGTAGCGGGCGTCGCGGGCGGCGGCTTCGGGGCCGCCTTCGCGTCCGACGTGGACGGCGACGGCCTCGACGGGGTCGAGGTCCATGGCGGTCAGCCGGGTGACGACCTCGGCGGCGCGCAGTCCGCTGCCGGTCTGGAGGTTGTGGTCGACGGTGATGCCGCCGGCCCGGACGTCGAGTTTGCGGGCCTCGAAGGCGAGGGCGGAGGCGAGCGCCATGGAGTCGGCACCGCCGGAGCAGGCCACCAGAACGAGCGGGCGGTGGGCGACTGCGGGCCGTTCGGGGAAGGCCGTCCGGCCGGCTCCGCCGGCTTCGGCGAGGCGGGGGTTTTGGACCCGGTCGGGGTGGAGACCCTGACCGGTGCGGAGGGTGTGTTCGGTGAGTACGTCGTGGAGTACGCGGCGGACCGCCAGGCGTATCGCCGCGACCGCAGGATGGGGACCCATGTCCGGTGCCCTTCTGGAGTTCTGGGGGGTGCCTCCGAGAGGCGGGACGGCGACGTGCCCTCCCTGACGTCACTCAGAGTGCGTCGATGGTGACAGAGGCAAGCTGCTCACCGAGCATTGCACGGCTTCCCATGCCCTCATGGTCCCTCGGATGGGTGATTGGGGGACCTTCATCCGGTCGTGGGCCGCGTCAAGATCACGAATCTGCCTTACGGTGCACGCGCGCGACCCAGTCCGCGGGGGAGGCGATCTCGGCCTTCGTGGGGAGGGTGTTGGGCGAGGTCCACACCCGGTTGAACCCGTCCATGCCGACCTCGGCGACGACGGCGCTCACGAACCGCTCGCCGTCGCGGTACTGACGGAGCTTCGCGTCCATGCCGAGCAGTTTGCGCAGGGCCAGGTCGAGGCGGCCCGCACCGCGCGCGCGGCGCTGCTGGAACTTCTCGCGGATCTCGGCGACCGAGGGGACCACGTCGGGTCCGACGCCGTCCATGACGAAGTCGGCGTGCCCCTCCAGCAGGGACATCACGGCGGTGAGCCGGCCGAGGATCTCGCGTTGGGCGGGCGTCTGGACGAGTTCGACCAGGCTGCGTCCGCCGCCCTCGCCGCGCTCGCCCTCGGGCCGCCCGCCGACGAGCGACTGCACGGCCTCGCGCAGCTGTTCGACGAAGGTGGCGGGGTCCACGTCGGTCTGGTCCAGGAAGGACTGGATCTCGCCCCGGAGGTGGTCGCGCAGCCAGGGCACCCCGGTGAACTGGGTGCGGTGGGTCTCCTCGTGGAGGGCCACCCAGAGCCGGAAGTCGTGCGGGTCCACGCCGAGTTCGCGCTCGACGTGGACGATGTTCGGGGCGACCAGGAGCAGCCGGCCGCCGCCCTGGTCGAGGGCGGGCAGCTCCCGGCTCGCGGGGGCGAAGGTCTCGTACTGGCCGAGCACCCGGGAGGCGAGGAAGGAGAGCAGCATGCCGAGTTCGACGCCGGTCACCTTGCCGCCGACGGCCCCGATGACGCTCTGGCCGGGGCCGTTGCCGCGCCGCTCCTGCATCTTGGAGAGCAGCGGGCGCAGGAGTTCGCGGAACCCCGCGACGTTGGCCTTGATCCAGCCGGCCCGGTCCACGACCAGGACGGGGGTGTCGGCCGGGGCGGGGGCCCCGGGGCCCTGCGGGATCATCCGGGTGAAGGAACGGACGTGTTCCTCCGAGGCCTTGGCGTGGCGGCGCAGCTCCGCGACGACGGCGCGCGCCTCCTCGCGGTCGATCTCGGGACCCGGGCGTACCAGCCGGGTCGCGGTCGCCACCGCGAGATTCCAGTCGACCATCTCGGCACCACCGATGCTCGTCATGCGTCAACCGTACGTGAGGGTGCGCTCCCGTGGTGGGGCGTCGACGGCCGGCGCCCGCATCGGGCGACGGCGTCGCGGGGGCGTCAGCCGGTGCCGGTGGCCAGGGCCGTGGCGAGGTCGTCGAGGGCCCTCTCGGCGTCACCGGGGGCGGTGGTGCCGGATGTGAGGAAGGCGAAGGAGAGCAGCCGCCCGCGGGGGTCCACGACCGTGCCGGCCAGCGCGTTGACGCCCGTGAGGGTGCCCGTCTTGGCCCGTACGAGTCCGGCGCCGCCCGACTTCTCGCCGTAGCGGGCGTCGAGCGTGCCGCTGAACCCGGCCACCGGGAGTCCGGTGAGGACGGGGCGGAGTTCGGGGTGGGCGGGGTCCGCCGCGCGAGCGAGGAGGCCCGCCAGGAGGGCGGCGGAGACCTTGTCGTTCCGGTCGAGTCCGCTGCCGTCGCCCAGCCGGACGCCGGTGACCGGCAGGCCGAGTTTCTTCAGCCGGGCGGTGACCGCGGCGCGGGCCCCGTCGAAGCCGGCCGGGCGGCCGGCGCCGATGGCGGTCTGCCGGGCGAGGGCCTCGGCGAGGTCGTTGTCGCTGTTGGTGAGGGTCCGTTCGACCAGGGCGGAGAGCGGCTGGGAGCGGTGGGTGGCGAGGGTGGTCGCCTTGGCGGCGGGCCGGTGGGAGCGGGGTTCGCCGGTCGTTTTCACGCCGCTGTCCTTCAGGTACCCGGCGAACAGGTGTGCGGCGTCGGCGGCGGGGTCACCGGAGCGTGCGGCGGGCCCGTGGTCGCTCCTGTCGAGCCGGCCCTCACGGACCATCAGCGCGCTCACCGGCGCGATGTTGTCGTTGGGGCCGATGGGGTGACGGGCGGGCCCGGAGTAGGCGGAGGCGTCGTACGTGAGGACGACCTCGCGCACCTTCCGGTCGTCGAGGGCCTTGGCGGTGGACCGGGCCAGCGCGCGCAGTCCGGCCTCGTCCAGGGTGGGGTCGCCGCCGCCGACGAGGGTGACGGTGCGCAGGTCGGGCGAGGCGCGCACGGTGGTGTCGATGCGGTGGTCGGGGCCGAGCTCCGAGAGCGCGGCGACCGTGGTGGCGATCTTGATGGTGGAGGCGGGGGTCATCGGCGTACCGGCCGCGCGGGCGTAGACCTGCTTGCCGGTGGCGGTGTCCACGACGACGGCCGTCGTACGGGTGCCGAGCGCGGAGGCCTTGATCAGCCGGTCCAGCTCCTTGGCCGGCGCCACCGCCGCCCCGGCCGGGGCGCGGCCGGCGTTGAGGGCTGCGAGCACCGCGGCGGCGCTGGGAGCGGGCGCCGGCGCCGCGGGGCCCGCCGCCGAACCGCGGTGAGCTGTGTCACCTGTACGGCTCTGGCCGGCTGCCCGGGCGCGTTCGGCCGTACGCTGACCGTTGTCCCAGGGGCCGGCGGCGAACACGGCGCCGGCGGCGACCACCAGGCCGAGAACCGCGGAGCCTGCGACGAGCCGCCAGTTGTCCGGCAGGGCCGGTTTTCCGGCCAGGCCCTTCAGCTTGCCCCAGGGGTCCGACGGTTCCTTCGACGGTTCATCCACCGGCTCGGCCACCGTTGACCAGCCCCTTTCGCGAGCACACATCTGCGTGGGGGACACTTAACCACCAGTCGTATGTGTTGATCATGGAGGAGCCACCCGTGGAGTTCGACGTCACCATCGAGATCCCGAAGGGTTCGCGGAACAAGTACGAGGTGGACCACGAGACCGGTCGGATCCGCCTGGACCGTCGACTCTTCACCTCGACCAGCTACCCGGCCGACTACGGCTTCGTCGAGAACACTCTCGGCGAGGACGGCGACCCGCTGGACGCGCTGGTCATCCTGGACGAGCCCACGTTCCCCGGATGCCTCATCAAGTGCCGCGCCATCGGCATGTTCCGCATGACGGACGAGGCCGGCGGCGACGACAAGCTGCTGTGCGTCCCCGCGTCGGACCCGCGCGTCGAGCACCTGCAGGACATCCAGCACGTGTCGGAGTTCGACCGCCTGGAGATCCAGCACTTCTTCGAGGTCTACAAGGACCTGGAGCCGGGCAAGTCCGTCGAGGGCGCCGACTGGGTCGGCCGTGCCGCGGCCGAGGCCGAGATCGAGGCCTCCTACAAGCGTCTGCAGGACCAGGGCGGCGCGCACTGACGCGGTCCCCTTCACAGGACCTTCCGGTTCCGCTTCCGTACGGGTGGCGGGGCCGGTCCTGACGGAGACTCGAGAGTCTTCGTCGACGGCCTGAGGACAGCGTGAACGGGCGGTACACCTCATCGGTGTGCCGCCCGTTTCGCGTGCGGGTCCCTTGTCCGTGCCCATACTGGGCAGGAGTGCGGCCAGGACGCATCAGGCCAGGAAGAGCGAGGTCCAGCAGTGGCGGAGCAGGGCGGTCCGGAGGACCAGAAGCCCCAGTCCGACGAGGCGCACAGTGCGTTCACCGCGCCCGCCGGGGTGGAGCAGCCCGTGCTGCCGCTCGAAGACGACCAGCCGACCTCGGAGTTCGCGGTACCGGCCGGGGTGCAGCCGGAGCCGCCCGGGACGGGTTCCGCTTCCGGTCCGGGACGGGCGGGAAAGAACCTCTCCGACTCGGACACCGGCGCCTCGGCCTTCACCCCGCCCCGGTCGTACGACGCGAGCCAGACGCCCGCGTTCACCCCGGCGCAGGGCATCCCGATGGTCCGGCTGACCAAGGAAGCGCCCTGGCAGGACCGGATGCGCACCATGCTCCGGATGCCGGTCACCGAACGCCCCGCGGCGGAGAGCGTCCAGCGGACGGACGACTCGGGCCCCGCCGTGCCGAGGGTGCTCGACCTGACGCTCCGTATCGGCGAGCTGCTGCTGGCCGGGGGCGAGGGTGCCGAGGACGTGGAGGCCGCGATGTTCGCGGTGACCCGTAGTTACGGTCTGGACCGGTGCGAGCCGACCGTCACCTTCACGCTGCTCTCCATCTCGCACCAGCCCTCGCTGGTCGAGGACCCGGTCACGGCGAGCCGCACGGTGCGCCGCCGGGGCACCGACTACAACCGGCTGGCGGCCGTCTTCCGGCTGATCGACGACATCACCACCGAGGACGTGGACGTCTCGCTGGAGGAGGCGTACCGGCGGCTGGCGGAGATCCGGCGCAACCGCCACCCCTTCCCCGGCTGGGCGCTCACGGCGGCCGCCGGGCTGCTCGCCGGGGCGGCGTCGGTGCTGGTCGGCGGTGGCGTGGTGGTGTTCTTCGTGGCGGCGGCCGGCGCGATGCTCGGCGACCGGCTCGCCTGGTTCTGCGCGGGGCGCGGGCTGCCGGAGTTCTACCAGTTCACCGCCGCCGCGATGCCGCCCGCCGCGCTCGGGGTGGCGCTGACGCTCACCCACTGGAGCGATGTGCGGCCGTCCGCCGTGATCACCGGTGGGCTCTTCGCGCTGCTGCCGGGGCGGGCCCTGGTGGCGGGCGTGCAGGACGGGCTGACCGGCTACTACATCACCGCCGCCGCGCGCCTGCTGGAAGTCATGTACTTCTTCATCGGGATCGTGGTCGGGGTGCTGGTGGTGCTCTATCTGGGGCTCCAGCTGGGCGCCACCCTCAATCCGGAGGAACGTTTCGTCGCCCATGACCGCCCGGTGCTCCAGATCCTGGCGTCGATGGCGCTGAGCCTGGCGTTCGCGATCCTGCTCCAGCAGGAGCGGTCCACCGTGCTCGCGGTGACCCTGAACGGCGGGGTGGCCTGGATCATCTACGGGGCGATGGCCCGCACCGGCGACCTCTCGCCGGTCGCGGCGACGGCGGTGGCGGCCGGCCTGGTGGGCCTGTTCGGGCAGCTCTTCTCGCGCTACCGCTACACCTCCTCGCTGCCCTTCATCACAGCGGCCATCGGCCCGCTGCTGCCCGGTTCGGCGACGTACTTCGGGCTGCTGGGCGTGGCCCAGGGCGAGCTGGACCGGGGGCTCGCCTCGCTCTCCACGGCGGTGGCGACGGCGCTGGCCATCGCGATCGGGGTGAACCTCGGGAGCGAGATCTCCCGGCTCTTCATGCGGGTACCGGGTACGGAGACGGGCGCGGGCCGCCGGGCCGCGAAGCGCACCCGCGGGTTCTGAGACCTCGCGCATGGCCCCGGCGTACGCGAAACGGCGCCCGTCCCGTGTCGTACCGGGAGGGGCGCCGTACCAGGGCTGTGCGGGCGGGTGTCAGCGCTTGGCGTGACGGCCGCCGCGGCGGCCGGCGGGCGAGCTGCCGGAGGGGCCGTCGGAGGGGTTGCTGCCGGGGCGGTCGTCGTCCTCGCGGTTCGCGGCGGCCTTCTTCGACTTGGAGCGGGCCCGCAGGAACTCGATCGCGATCGGCACCACGGAGATGAGCACGATCAGGACGAGGATCGCCTCGATGTTCTTGTGCACGAACTCGATCTTGCCGAGCACCGCTCCGAGCACGGTCACCCCGACGCCCCAGAGGACGCCGCCGATGATGTTGAACACCAGGAACGAGCGGTAGTTCATCCGGCTGACACCGGCGATGATCGGCGTGAAGGTGCGGATCACCGGCACGAAACGGGCCAGGACCAGCGACTTCGGGCCGTACTTCTCGAAGAACTCGTGCGCCTTCTCGACGTTCTCCTGCTTGAAGAGCTTGGAGTCCGGCCGGTTGAAGAGGGACGGGCCCACCTTCCGGCCGAAGAGATAGCCGACCTGGTCCCCGACGATCGCGGCGATCCCGATCAGGAGACAGACCAGCCAGAGCGGGTAGTGCAGCTGGCCCGTGGTCACCAGCAGACCCGTGGTGAACAGGATGGAGTCGCCGGGCAGGAAGAACCCGATCAGCAGTCCGGACTCGGCGAACACGATGAGGAGGACGCCGGGGAGTCCGAAGGTGTTGATCAGATAGTCCGGGTCCAGCCAGCTCGGGCCGAGCGCAAGCGTATTCAAGGGTCCGGGCTCCAGGATCGATCGATGGGGGCTGCGTGGCCGCCCCAAGCTATCAACGCCCCGGGGATGCTCCGGGTTCCAGTGGCCGCGGTGGGCGTGCGCACGGCACCGGCCGGGGCAAAGCTGGTCCCCAGGAGGTGTCACCCATGGGCATCGAGGATTACGGCGGCGGCCAGAGCGACCACGCGGACGTGCTCGTCGTCACCACGAACGACGTACCCGGGCACCAGGTGACCCGGGTGATCGGCGAGGTGTTCGGGCTGACCGTGCGCTCCCGCCACCTGGGCAGCCAGATCGGCGCCGGGCTGAAGTCGATGATCGGCGGCGAGCTGAAGGGACTGACCAAGACCCTCGTGGAGACCCGCAACCAGGCGATGGAGCGCCTCGTCGAGCAGGCGCGGGCGCGCGGCGCCAACGCGGTGCTGATGATGCGCTTCGACGTCTCCGAAGCGGCGGACGTGGGCACCGAGGTCTGCGCGTACGGGACGGCCGCGGTGATCAGCGAGCTGTGACGGGCGGCAGCACGCTTCGTGCGGGTGCGAGGCGTGCTGCCGGGCATGGCGCGAGGCGTGGCACCCCAGGCATGGTGCGAGGCATGGCGCCAGGCCGTGGTGCGAGGCGTGAGAGATAAGCGGCTTGTGCGGCATTTGCGTGGATAGGGTGAGCCGGTGGCCCCCTCCTCCGCGTCGCACCCCTCCCCGGATTCCCCTGGTTCCCCGGGCTCCCCGCTCCCCTCGGCCCCCGCCGGTGACGGCCCCGCGCCCACGCCCGCCCGGCGGCTGCTGCCCGTCGTGCTGCCGGCGCTGGTGGTCGGGGTCGTCTCGGCGCTGATCCTGCTCGGCGTGAGCCTGCTGGCCGAGCAGTTCCAGGACGTGCTCTGGGAGACCCTTCCGGACGCGCTGGGGATCGGCCGGTTCTCCTCGCTCTGGATGATCGTCATGCTCACGGCGACCGGTGTCGCGGTGGGGATCACCGTCCATCTGGTGCACGGCCACGCGGGCCCCGATCCGGCCACCACCGGGCTGGTCGGCCCCCCGCTCGCCCCCGACGTCGTACCGGGGCTGCTGCTGGTCACCGTGCTGGCACTGGCCGGCGGGGTGAGCCTCGGACCGGAGAACCCGATCACCGAGGCGAACATCGCGCTCGCCTTCTGGCTGGGCCGGCGGCTGGCCCCCGACGCGCCGGGCGAGCTGTGGGTGGGGCTCGCAGCGGCGGGCACCGTCGGCGCCCTCTTCGGCACCCCGGTCGCCGCCGCCCTGATCCTCTCCGAGGTCCTCGCCTCCCAGCCGGGCCCCGGGGCGCTCTGGGACCGCCTCTTCGGCCCGCTCGCGGCGGGTACGGCGGGGGCGCTGACCATGACGCTGGCCGATCACCCCAGCTTCGACCTGTCACTGCCGGACTACACCCACACCGGCTGGGGCGACCTGCTCGCCGCGCTGGTGATCGCCTCGGCGGGGGCCGTGCTGGGCATGGCCGGGGTGCTGGCGGCGCCGTGGACGCACCGGGCGTTCAAGGCGCTGCGGCACCCGGTGCTCGCCATCACCGCCGGCGGGCTCGTGCTCGGGCTGCTGGGCGCTCTGGGTGGCCATCTGACCCTCTTCAAGGGGCTGGAGGAGGTGGAGGAGCTGGCCGCGTCGCCCGACGGCTGGTCGGCCGGGGAGTTCGCCGCGATGGCGGTGGTGAAGATGGCGGCGCTGGTGGTGGCCGCCACCTGCGGCTTCCGGGGCGGCCGGATCTTCCCGGCGGTCTTCGCCGGGGCGGCCCTGGGGCTCTGCGCGCACGCGCTGGTCGACGCGGTGCCGCCCGCGCTCGCCGTCTCCTGCGCGGTACTGGGGCTGGTCCTCGCGGTCACCCGGCAGGGCTGGCTGAGCCTCTTCATGGCCGCGGTGCTGGTGAGCGACCTGACGGTGCTGCCGGTGCTCTGCGTGGCGACCCTGCCCGCCTGGCTCCTGGTGACCGGGCGGCCCCAGATGCAGCTGCACGAGGACGGTACGCCGCTGCGATGAGGGCCCGTACGGCATGGCGCAGGGGGTGCTGGGGCACTGCGCGGGGCCCGTACGGCACGGCGCGGGGCCGTACGGCGCCGTGCCGCACCGGCCCTCCCGCCGGACGTGCCGAATGGGCCATTTGTCCGTATCGTCACATGCGTACGGCCTCTTGGAGCCGCACGAGAACTCCCGCCGTACGGCCCTCACCACCCGACGCCCGGAGGATCTCGCATGTCCACGCCCGTCAATGTCGCCGTCGTCTACTACTCCTCGACCGGCACCATCGCGACGATCGCCAGGGCCCTCGCCGAGGACGCGGAGAAGGCCGGCGCCGACGTACGGCTGCGCAGGGCCGCCGAGCTCGCCCCGCAGGCCGCGATCGACTCCAACCCCGCCTGGGCCGCCAACGTGCGGGCGACCACCGACATCGCCGAGGTCGTCGCCGACGACATCGTCTGGGCCGACGCGGTGATCTTCGGCTCGCCCACCCGGTACGGGAACCTCGCCGCCCAGCTCAAGCAGTTCATCGACACCCTCGGCGGGCTCTGGCAGGCCGGAGCGCTGGCCGACAAGGTCTACAGCGGCTTCACCTCCAGCGCCACCGCGCACGGCGGCCAGGAGTCGACGCTGCTCGCGCTCTACAACACCATCCACCACTTCGGCGGCATCCTCGTCGCCCCCGGGTACACCGACCCGTCGAAGTTCGTCGACGGCAACCCGTACGGCACCTCGCACGTCGCCGGCCAGGGGGACATCCCGGTCGGCGAGCAGACGCTGACGGCGGCGCGCGTCCAGGCCGAGCGCGTCGTGAAGTTCACCCGGGCCATCAAGGCCGGTCTCGCCGCCGAGGGCTGACCCGGCGGCGGGGAGGGGGCTCCGCGAACCGAGAGGACGTGCCGCATGGCGCTCCACAAGGGATCACACGGCAAGGACGGGTCCGGCACGGGCCGGAAGCTGGCCCTCAACCCCTTCTTCGGGGAGGCCGATCCGACGGCCGGCATGACCTCGGCCCCGCCGACGCACCGGCTGCCGGACGGCCCGCTCCCGCCGTCCACCGCGTACGGGCTCGTCCACGACGAGCTGATGCTCGACGGCAACTCCCGGCTCAACCTCGCCACCTTCGTCACCACCTGGATGGAACCCCAGGCCGGGGTGCTGATGGCGGAGTGCCGGGACAAGAACATGATCGACAAGGACGAGTACCCGCGCACCGCCGAACTGGAGCGCCGGTGCGTCGCGATGCTCGCCGACCTGTGGAACGCCCCCGACCCGTCCACCGCCGTGGGCTGTTCCACGACCGGCTCCAGCGAGGCCTGCATGCTCGCCGGGCTGGCCCTGAAGCGGCGCTGGGCGGCGAAGAACCCGGACCGCTATCCGGCCACCGCGCGGCCCAACCTGGTGATGGGCGTCAACGTACAGGTGTGCTGGGAGAAGTTCTGCAACTTCTGGGAGGTCGAGGCCCGGCTCGTCCCCATGGAGGGCGACCGCTTCCACATCGACCCGCAGGGCGCCGCCGACCTCTGCGACGAGAACACCATCGGGGTCGTCGGCATCCTCGGCTCCACCTTCGACGGGTCCTACGAGCCGATCGCCGGACTCTGCGAGGCGCTGGACGCCCTCCAGGAGCGGACCGGGCTCGATATCCCGGTGCACGTCGACGGCGCCTCGGGCGCCATGGTCGCGCCCTTCGTCGACGAGGACCTGGTGTGGGACTTCCGGCTCCCCCGGGTGTCCTCCATCAACACCTCGGGCCACAAGTACGGCCTGGTCTACCCGGGCGTCGGCTGGGCGCTCTGGCGGACACCCGAGGACCTCCCCGAGGAGCTCGTCTTCCGGGTGAACTACCTCGGCGGCGACATGCCCACCTTCGCGCTGAACTTCTCCCGGCCGGGCGCCCAGGTCGTCGCGCAGTACTACACCTTCCTGCGGCTGGGCCGGGAGGGCTACCGCGCCGTCCAGCAGACCTCCCGCGACGTCGCCCGGGGCCTCGCGACACGGATCGAGGCCCTCGGCGACTTCCAGCTCCTCACCCGGGGAGACGAGTTGCCGGTCTTCGCCGTGACGACCGCGCCGGACGTGACGGCGTACGACGTCTTCGACGTGTCCCGGCGGCTGCGCGAACACGGCTGGCTGGTGCCCGCCTATACCTTCCCGGCCAACCGGCAGGACCTGTCGGTGCTGCGGATCGTCTGCCGCAACGGATTCTCCTCCGACCTCGCCGAACTCCTGCTGGAGGACCTGCGGGCGCTGCTGCCCGAACTGCGCGAGCAGCCGCGCCCACTGAGCCACGACAAGGGTGCCGCGACCTCGTTCCACCACTGAACAGGGCTTTGTCCAGGCCTACTTGCGGCTGTCCGCGATCAACTCGAAGGCGGTCTTGCCGTCCAGGGACTCCCGGATGATGTCGGCGTGACCGGCGTGCCGGGCGATCTCCTCCACCAGATGGACCAGGAACCACCGCAGGGAGACCACCTCTCCCTGCGGGAACCACGGAGCCTCGGGCAGCGGGAAGGTGGCACCGAGGTCCGGGGCCGACCGGATGAACTTCTCGGTCTCGGCGGCCACGCCGTCCCAGAACGCCAGCACCTGGGGCACGGTCTCGTCGTCGACGAGCCGGAAGCTGTCCCCCCAGGTCTCCTGGGTGCGCACCTTCTCGTTGGGCTGCTGCTGGGCCATCCGGAGCCAGTTCAGCTCCGTCTCGGCGACGTGCTTGGCCAGCCCGGAGAGGGAGAGCTCGCCGGCGGTCGGCCGGCTCGCCGCCTGCTCCTCGGTCAGCCCGAGGAGGGTGCGGCGGATCGCGCCGCGCTGGGCCTCGACGAAGCCGAGGAGGGTGCCGCGCTCGTCGCCGTGCGATTCGGACACGTGGGTGACCATGCTGACCGTCCCGGGGTCTCGGGCCGGTGCCCCCGTGGCCCCGACCGACACCCCCACGCTACGAGCCCTTGCGGACAGCTTTGGTCCTCAACGCCCGTGACACGCTGTTGCGTTCAGAAAGGAAAGACCGTGCGGCCGTACTGGACCGAGATCCAGTGGGTCGTCGTGAAGGCGTCCACGGCCGCGTCGCCGTTCCGCCTGCCGAGTCCGGACATCTTCTCGCCCCCGAAGGCGGCCAGCGGGTCGTCCTGCACGGTGGGACCGTTGACATGGAACATGCCGGTGCGGACCCGCCGCGCGAACCGCACCCCGCGGTCGACGTCGGCGGTGTGCACGGCCCCGCTCAGCCCGTACGGGGTGTCGTCGGCGATCCGTACCGCCTCGTCCTCCCCGTCGAAGGGGATCAGCACGGCCACCGGGCCGAAGAGCTCCTGCGACAGCAGGGGCGAGCCCTCGGGCACCCCGGTCAGCACGGTCGGCTCCACGACATTGCCCCGGGTACGTCCGCGCAGCAGCGCGGTGGCCCCTGCGGCGAGTGCCTCATCGACCAGCCCGGTGAGCGCGTCGACCTGGAAGGCGTTGATGACCGGGCCGATACGGGTGGCCGGGTCGCGCGGGTCCCCGGCGGTGATCCGGGCCGCCTCGGCGACGAACCGCCCGGTGAACTCCGCCTCCACCCGGCGGTCGACCAGGATGCGGTTGGCGGCCATGCCGACCTGGCCCTGGAAGAAGAACCGGCTGAAGACGGCGGCGTCCACGGCCGCCTCGATGTCCGCGTCCTCCAGCACCACCAGGGCGCTGTTGCCGCTGAGTTCGAGTACGCACCGCTTGAAGCGGCGGGCGGCCTTGGCCGCTATCCGGCGGCCGACCCGGTCCGATCCGGTGAACGAGATCACCGCGGGCACCGGGTGCTCGATGAACGCGTCCCCTATCTCGGCGCTGTCCGTGACCACCACGTTGAGCAGCCCCGGCGGCAGCCCGGCCTCCTCGAAGACGCGCGCCACGAGCCCGCCGCCGACGACGGGTGCGTTCTGGTGCGGCTTCATCACGACCGCGTTGCCGAGCGCCAGGGCCGGCGCGACGGACTTCATCGCCACGACGAAGGGGAAGTTGAAGGCGTTGATGACGGAGACGACCCCGACGGGTCGCCGGTAGAGCCGGTTCTCCTTGCCGTCCACCGCCGCGGGCAGCAGCCCGCCGACCGGGCGGACGGCCTGGCGTATCGCCTCGCGGAGGAGCTCACGGCCGAGATCGATCTCGTACCGCGCCCGGGGCAGCGTCCCGCCCAGCTCGTCGACGATGGCCTCGGCGATCTCGTCGGCGCGCTCCTCGACGACGTCCAACGCCCGTACGAGGACGGCCTGTCGCTCGTGCGGACGGGCGTCGGCCCATGCCGTCTGCGCGCGCTCGGCGGCCCGGTACGCCCGGTCCACCTCGGCGGTCGTCGCGACCGTGATGGCGCAGAGCTTCTCGCCGTTGTAGGGATTGACGTCGATGATGTCCCACGAACCGCTGCCGGTCAGCCATTCGCCATCGATGTACTGATGGGCCAGTTCATGGAAGAAGGACATGCAATCCCTTACTGCAGGCGTTCGCACACTCCTGATCGGACGTCATCGTACGCGTGGATCAGGTCTGTTGAAGGAGTCTGTGGAGGAGATCCCGGGTCTCGTCCTCCCCGGGGCTGTCGGCGCGCAGCTGGGCCATGGCCTTTCCGTAACTCTGGACGTCCTCGGCCTTGTCGAGATAGAGCGCGCTGGTGAGCTGCTCCAGAAAGATGATGTCCGACAGGTCCGATTCGGGAAAGCGCAGCATGGTGAACGCGCCGCTTTCGCCCGCGTGTCCGCCGAAACTGAAAGGCATCACCTGGAGAGAGACGTTGGGGTGCTCCGACATCTCCAGCAGATGCCGCAACTGGGCGCGCATCACGTCGCGTGAGCCGTAGGGCCGATGCAGGGCCGCCTCGTCGAGCACCGCGTGGAAGTCCGGTGCGCGCTCGGAGACGAGCGCTTTCTGCCGCTCCAGACGGAGTGCGACCCTGCGGTCGATCTCCGCCTCGGGTGCCCCGCGCATGCCCCGCGAGACGACCGCGTGCGCGTACGACTCGGTCTGCAACAGGCCGTGCACGAACTGGACTTCGTAGATACGGATGAGGGATGCCGCCCCCTCCAGACCGATGTACGTCTGGAACCAGCCGGGCAGCACGTCGCCGTAACTGTGCCACCAGCCCGCCACGTTGGCCTCGCGCGCCAGGCCGAGGAGCGACTCGCGCTCCGCCTCGTCCGCGACTCCGTAGAGCGTGAGCAGATCCTCGATGTCCCTGGCCTTGAAGCTCACCCGTCCCAACTCCATGCGGCTGATCTTCGATTCGGAGGCCCGGATGGAGTAGCCGGCCGCCTCACGCGTGATCCCGCGGGACTCGCGCAGCCTTCTGAGCTGAGAGCCCAGCAGGATGCGGCGCACCACGGATCCACTCGACTCGCCTGCCGACACTGGACAACCCTCCCCATAGCTTCCCGGGCAACGAGGCCCCCCGAACCCCGAGAACCGGATTCTGCCACCAAAACGCTTCGGGCCGTACTCATTCGGTTACAGAGAGGGGAAGACTTGCCGGAGCCGTGAAAAATGGCATGCGGAAGAAATACTCCGGAACCACCACGGTACCGGGCACGTCAGGCGCGTGCACGTGCATCTGCCCTTGCATCTGCTTCAAGCATTCGGAAGCATGGCCCTTGCGCACCTGCGTGATCGTTCGTGTTGTGCCGCTGTGTCCCCGCAGTACCGCTCACAGGCAGTGCCGCTCGCAGCCGCGAATCCCGGGAGCACCTCGTATGAGGACTGATGGATCGACGACGCTCGAACCGTTACGGCGTGGCCTGCCCCCCACCGATCCCGCGGCGATCACGGCATCGGCATCGATCACGCTCCCGGCGCGGTACGAAGCGGTCGGCTCCGCACGGCACTTCACCCGTGGCACGCTCCATCAGTGGCAACTCGACGACCGCTTCGACGATGTCGCCCTGGTCGTCTCGGAGCTGGTGACCAACGCCCTGCGCCACGCGCTGCCCGCCGATGTCGCCCGTGACCCGAACTCCCCTCCGGTGCGCCTCCAGTTGGCCCGCTGTTCCACCCGTCTGGTGTGCGCGGTCCGCGACCCCAGCCGGGAGAGCCCGGTGGCGGGGGAGGCGGAGGACTCCGCCGAGTCCGGCCGGGGGCTGTTCCTGGTGGAGTCCTTCAGCGACAGCTGGGGCTGGCACCCGGTCCCGGCTCCCGGGACCCCGGGAGCGCCGGCGCCCCTGCGCGGGAAGGTCGTCTGGGCGGTGTTCCTGCTGACGGACGACGGCGAGGTGGCCGACAACTCCCTCTGAGCGAAGGGCTGTCCGCGCCCCGCACGGGTGCGCGCGACACTTCGGGGACCCGTCACGACACGTACGGGACCCGCGGGGGGCGGAACCCGAAAGACCGGGGGCCGGAGTGCGAGGGGGAGTCGCGCTCCGGCCCCCCTCATGTCCCGCCGCTCATGTCCCGCCGCTCATGTCCCGTCACGGTTGCGGGAATCTACCGCGCCCCCGGGACCGTACCGCGCCGTGCTCGCTCAGGCTCCTGACGCCAGGTGGTCGAACTCGCCGTCCTTGACGCCCAGCAGGAGCGCCTCGATCTCCGCCGGCGTGTAGACGAGCGCCGGACCGTCCGGGTGACGCGAGTTGCGCATGGCCACATTCCCCCCGGGAAGTTTCGCGAACTCCACGCAAGATCCTTGGGAGTTGCTGTGTCTGCTCTTCTGCCATACGACCCCGTGAAGTCCTGTGGCCGCCATGCCGTTGTACACGTCGTGCACAGAAAGCTCCCCGAGTTGCAAGGTCCAAGTGTCAACCAAGCGTCAACCAACCTGGATCATAGCGGTAATTCACATGCCAATGCATGGGCAAATGCACGTGCACGCGCGGTGGTCCTTTGATTACAGCGATTCATGGCACCTGCAAATGGCACGTGCGTCACCGGCGGACCTCCCGGGCGACCCGGTTCGATGATCTCCGCCGCCGCACCCCGTATCCCCCTCGGCATCTCCCCCGCCCCAACCCTGCCGCGTCCCCGCCGTATCCGCGGGCCACGGCCCGTGCCGGACGCTGCGGCGCGTCCGCGGTGACACCGCGGTGGCGCTGTGGCGAACGCCGCCGGACACCGCCCGAGCGCCCTCCCCCACTTCCATGCTTTTCAGCGGGATCCCGGTTCCGCCCGGTCCTCTTCTCCGGCTTCTCCGGCTTCTTCGGCCATGCCGGCTTCTTCGGCTTCTCCGGATTCTCCGCCTTCATCGGACGGTCTGGCTCTCCGGCTGCTGGGCACGGCTCCCCGGTCGTCCAGCGCGAACGACAATTCCACCAGCGCGTCGAGAAGCAACGCGGCTCCCCGGCGTACGACGGGGTCGGGTACGGGTTCTCCCGGTTCGGGTTCCTCGTCGTAGGGCGCTTCGAGAAAGTCCCAGTACGCCACCGATTCGGCGACCGGCCCCCATTCCGGGACCCGCCGTTCGCGTACCGCCTTGGCCCCCTTCTCGGTCGAGCCGCGCAGGGCGTCGGCGAGTTCCGCCGCGCCGCGCACGGGGGTCGCCGCGCGGTCCGGCAGGTGGGCCTCCAGCAGCATGGCGGCCCGGCCGAGCTGAGACAGCGCGTGCTGGGCGTCGGTGGCGGCCGCCCGGGAGATGCCCCGGTGCCGCACCGGTTCGTACTGGGCCTTCTTCAGGGTCTCCGTCCACTCCACGCGGGCCTCGCGGGAGGCGATGAGCGCGGTCCGTACGTCGTCGTTGCTGCGGGCCGCCGGCTCGGCGTACTGGTCGATGACCGTGGCGGCGTACCGGCCGACCGAGATCAGCCACTCGGCGAGCCGGTTGCGCAGCCGCGGGGTCTCCCAGGCCGGGTAGACGGCGTACGAGATCATGGCCAGCAGCCCGCCGACCAGGGTCAGCACGATGCGTTCGGGGACCGTCTGCGACCAGTCGGTCCCGGCCATGCCGAGCAGGAAGACGACGTACGCCGAGATGCAGACCTGGCCGACCGCGTACCCGGTGCGCATCAGCAGGTACATCAGCCAGGCGCAGCAGACGGCGAGCGCGGCGGAGAGTTCCGGGCCGGGGTCGGCGACCTGCACGACGACGGTGGCGAACGTGACGCCGACGATGGTGCCGCCGAAGCGGGCCACCGAGCGGGCGTAGGTCTGCGAGAAGTCCGGCCGCATCACCATGACCGCGGCCATCGGCGCCCAGTAGCCGTGCCCGAGGGGCAGCGCTTCCCCGATGAAGTAGCCGACGGTGGCGACCGCGGTGACCCGGATCGCGTGCCGCAGGATCGCCGAGCCGCGGTGGAACTCGCCCCGCATCCGGCCGATCACGACCGGGACGAGCTTGATCAGGCCCGGGCGGCGGCGGTGCGGGGACTCGGGGTCGGCTTCCGAGCCGTGCCGGGTTCCGGCGCCCTCGGCGATCTCCACGACGTCGTGGAGGAGGGCGATCAGCCGGTCGGCCGCCCGCCGGGGCGGGCCGCTGGTGAGCCCGCCGGTCTCGGGCGCCTCCAGCGCCGCCAGCGCCGGTCCGCCCAGCCGGACCGGATCGCCGTGCCGGATCGCACGGGCCGCCGCGTCGAGCACCGAGCCGGCCGCCTTGAGCAGCTCACGGGCGCGGTCGCGCTGCGGGCCGTCCTCGGGCACTCCCATGGCGGGGTCGGCCAGTGAGGCCAGCACCGGGCGGATGCGTTCGGCGACGCTCCGGGCGCCGTGCAGCTCGGCCGGGCGGTGGCGGGCCTCGCGGGCGGAGACGGCCGCCGCGTCGCGGGCGGTCATCAGCGCCTGCGGGTCGAAGGGCGCGATCGGGTCGTAGCGCAGCCGGCGGGCGTAGTCGGCCTCGGCGGCCAGCGCGTCGGCGAGCGCGTCGCGCTGGGCCCCCCACCGGCGTACCGGGAAGAGCACGATCAGGGAGGCCTGCACCAGGCCGCCGATGATGATCACTCCGGCGTGCGCGGCGGCGTCCAGGACGGAGGTGGGCAGGGTGATGGTGACAAGCATGATCGCCACGTTGGAGGAGGCGATGATGCCGCCGGTGGGACCCGCCGCCCAGGCGAGCCCGGCGACGAAGGTCCAGAGGACCAGGACGCCGAGGAACACCACGTGGTAGGGGCCGGCGAGGTAGCCGACGAACGTCGAGATGCTCAGGCTGACGCCGGAGATCAGGGCGAGCACCGGGCGGGGGCGCCAGCTGCGCTGGAAGGTGGCGATGGCCGCCTGGAACGCGCCGAACGCGGAGCTGGCCGCGAGGACCGGCCCGGAGAGCGCGAGCGCGGTCTCGACCACCAGCGCCAGCCCGATGGCGCCGCGCAGCGCGATGAGCGGTTCCAGCCGGGTCCGCTCGACCGTGAACCCCGAGCGGGCGGTCTCCTTCAGCGCCCGGAGCCAACTCATGGGGCGAGCGTAGCCGCGATACGGGGCAAGCCCGACCTTTGGTTCACCCGTCCGGGACGGCTTCCGGCCGCCCGCGGAGGCGGACCGGGCGGGGGTGCCGACCCCGCGGGAGTGCCCCGCGGGGGCCGGCCCGGCGGGAGTGCCCCGCGGGGGCCGGCCCGGCGGAAGCTCCGCGGCCGCCCCGCCCGGTCACACCTGGACGGTGGTGCCGGGCTCCAGTCGCTCGACCGCGACGCCGGTCAGGCCCTGCTCGCCGAGGAAGCGGGCGGTGGATGCCTGCCCGAGTTCGCTGAGCATGAGTTCGTGGATCTGGATGACGCGCTCGGGCCGGACGGCCCGCACGTGGTCGGCGGCCTCACCGAGCTTGGTCCACGGGCCGCTGGTCGGCAGCAGGAGGGTGCGCACCGGGACGCCGGGCCGGGAGTAGGCGTCCCCCGGGTGGTAGACGGCGCCGCCGTCGACGAGGTAGCCGACGTTGTCCGGGCACGGCAGGTCGGCGTGGATCGGCGCGTGCGTCCGGCCGTGGACGGTGAAGGCGAAGGAGCCGACGGTGAAGGAGTCGCCCGCGGCCACGGCGCGGACGCGGCCGCCGTGGCCGCCGAGGGCCGCCGCGACGGCGGCCGTGCCGTAGACCCGCAGGCCGGTCCGGGTCTCCAGGGCGGCGGAGACGAGCTTCTCGTCGAAGTGGTCGAAGTGGTCGTGGGTGATCAGGACGGCGTCGGCCCGGCCGACCGCTTCCGCCGCGTCCGGGGTGAGGGTGCCGGGGTCGATGACGACACGTGTGCCGTCCTTCTCCAGTGCGACGCAGGCGTGGGCGTGCTTGGTGAGCTTCATGGTGGTGTCCTTCCGGCCGGGGCGGTGTCTCGGCGCGTCTCCACGCCTCGATGATCTCCAACCAAACTGTACAACGCAAACTGTACAACCTGGCTGGCTGATTTGGCGGTAGACTGCCGCCATGGACGACGCTCGACTGGCCGAGGAACTGCGCCTGACCATCGGACAGCTGGTCCGCACGGTGCGCACCGCCGACACGATGCCCGCCGGCGAGGCCGCCGTCCTCGGCTACCTGGACCGCGACGGCACGATGACCGCCGCCGACATCGCGAAGCGGCGGGGGGTCACGCACCAGTCGGCGACCAAGGCCGTCAAGGAGCTGCTGGACCGAGGGCTCGTACGGGCCGAGGCGCACCCCCTCGACGGGCGCAAACTCCTGCTCCACCTCACGCCGGCCGGCGGCAGCAGGCTCACGGAGGAGCGCGGCAGGCGTGCGGACGTGCTGGGTGCCGCGATCGGCGACGCGCTCGACCCCGGGGAGCGCGAGGTGCTGGTGGCGGCGCTGCCCCTGCTGGCACGGCTGACCGATCGCCTGAGGGTCACGTAGGGACCGGCCGCTTCCGGGCCGGGCACCGCCTCCCCCGCCTACGAGGTGATGCCCCGGCCCCCGCGTCCGCCCACCCTGGCGCGGTCGGCGGCCTCGGTGCCGTGGGTCCAGCCGTCCAGGTCGGTGGCGCCGCGCACCCGGGTGGTGGTGGTCTTCGGGAACATCCGGTCCGCCGCGCCGGAGACCGCCACGTCGCGGGCGGCCAGCACGGGGAGCAGCGCGTCGTTCCCTGGGCCGTCCGTGCCGCCACCGGCCGCACCTGCGGCTTCCGCGTCCGCCTCGGCGGTGACCCGGGCGGTGTCGGCGGCGAGCCGGCTGCCGAGGCGCTGGGCGTACGCCATCAGGAAGGACTGCCGGAACGTCTTGGTCCGCTTCCGGCCGCCGGCCCGCTGCCCCGCCTCGGCCCGGGCCATCGCGGAGGTGCCCTGCACCAGGAGCGAGGTGAAGAGGAGCTCCACCGCCTCCAGGTCGGGCTCGAACCCGACGACCGTGGTGAAGCCGAGGTCGCTGTTCCACACGGCCCGGCAGCGGTTCGCCGAGGCGACCGCGTCGAGCAGGATCGCCTTGGCCGTCTCGTACGGGGCGTCGACCCCGATCCGGCAGGCGCCGGGCTGGTCCCCGCTGTGGGTACGGGCGGCGAGCAGCGCCTCGTCGATGCTGTGCCGGGCCATCAGCTCCTGGGCCTTGGTGGTGAGCGCCTCGGCCTCCTCCGGATAGTCGGTGGCCTCCGCCTTCGCCAGCAGGGCGCGGATGCGGGTGAGCATGCGCGGTTCGTCGTGCGTGGGCGGCGGGAGCCGGCCGGCACCGGCCGGGGTCTCGCCGGGCGGCGGCCCGACCGCCTCCACGGCGGGGAGCCGCAGCAGCAGCCGGTACAGCTCCAGCAGCGCGGAGGCGTAGGAGAAGCGGTCGGGGCGGTTGCGCGGGACGGGCGGCGGAAGTTCGGCGAGCTGGCCGGACCAGCGCGGCGGGAGCGTCGCGTACGCGGCGGTCTCGGCGGCGATCAGGGTCGCGGCGAGGGCCGCCCGCTCCTCGTCCAGCTCCCGGCGCACGAACCGGACGACGTCGGCGGGCTGCCAGCCCCGGGCCCAGGCGCGGCGGAGGAACTCCTCGCCGCGGCGGTGCGCGTCGTCGTCCGCGTCCGGTGCGGCGGCGAGCAGCGACGCACCGGTGTCCAGACCGGCGTCGCCCTCCGAGTAGAGGGCCGCCGCGCACGCCTGGTCGATCACCGGTTCCATGGGTTCAGGGTAGAGGCGGGCGCCCGGGCGGGAGCTTCCTCACCCTTCCGCCCGCTCCTCCGCTGCCTCTGCCGCCCTTCCGCTCACGCCGCCCGGCGCCTCGCCCTTCCGCTCACGCCGCCCAGCGCCTCGCCCTTCCGCTCACGCTTCCTGCGGCGGGAGCAGCACCAGCTTCCCGCGTACGTGCCCGGCCTCGCTGACCCGGTGCGCCTCGGCGGCCTCCGCCAGCGGGTAGGTGTGGTCGACCGGGATGCGCAGCTCGCCGAGGACGGCCCGGCGGGCGTTGGCGGCGAGACGGCCGGCGGAGGGGCCGCCGCCCCCGGCGGAGAAGGCGACGCCGAGCGCGGGGGCGTCCGCGTCGGCGATGGTGATCACCCGGTCCGTCGTACCGCCGCGCAGCTCGATGGAGTCCGGCAGCGCGCCCCGGCCGGCCGCGTCGAAGACCGCGTCCACACCCTGTGGAGCGACCGCGCGGACCCGCTCGACCAGCCCGGGGCCGTACTCCACCGGCGTCGCGCCCAGCACCCGCAGATAGTCGTGGTTGGCGGCGGACGCGGTACCGATGACGGTCGCGCCCCGGGCCGTCGCGAGCTGTACGGCGGCCGAGCCGACCGCTCCGGCCGCGCCGTGCAGCAGCAGCGTCTCCCCGGAGTCCAGCGCCAGTTCGTCGAGCACCCGGGAGGCGGTCTCGGTGGCCACCGGCAGCGCGGCGGCCGTCTCCCAGTCCAGGTCGGCCGGTTTGCGGGTGATCTTCTCCGGGGCGGCCAGCACCTCGGTGGCGTACGCGCCCGTCTCGCTGTAGCCGAGCACCTCGTCGCCGGGGGCGAAGTCCGTGACGCCCTCGCCGATCTCCTCCACCACGCCCGCGAACTCGCTGCCGGGCGTCGCGGGGAGCGGGGTGGGGTGGACCTGCTCCATCCACCCCTTGCGGATCTTGTGGTCGAGCGGGTTGACCCCGGTGGCCCGTACCCGCACCCGCACCCGGCCCGGCGCCACCCGCGGGGCGTCCACCTCCGTCAGCCGCAGCACCTCGGGGCCGCCGAACTCCTCGAACACGATCGCCTTCATCCCTGCTCCTGCTCCCCGCGCGCACCGCGGTCCGCTCGTCGTCGCCCCCGTGCCGATCCTCGCGGCCGGGCCCCCGGACTGCCTCCCGGGAGGCGCCGCCCGGGGCCGCTCCCCGGGGCCGCTCCCCGTCGGTGTCAGTGCCCGGTGCCAGACTCGGGGCCATGACGGAACGGTGGGCCCTGGCCGAGGCGGAGGGCGGCGGCGCGCTGCTCGTTCCGCTGGAGCGGGACGGGCGCCCGGCCGGTCCGGTGCGCCACGAACCCGACCTCGCCGAGGCGGTCCGGGCGCGCCCCCAGGTGGTGCGCTGGGTCTGGCGGTCCACCGCCGCGGTCTACCCCCGGCTGCTCGCCGCCGGGGTCCGCGTCGAGCGCTGTTACGACATCGAGTGCGCGGAGCTGCTCCTCCTCGGCCACGAGGGGCGGCTCGGCGAACCCCGTTCCGCCGCGGCGGCCCTGGCCCGCCTCCGTAACGCCCCCGTACCCGCAGACCCGCCGCCCCGCAGCGCCGACCCCGGGGCGCAGTCCCCGCTCTTCGAGCCGTCGGCCGGGGCCCAGGTGCCGTTCGAGGGGCTGCTCGACGTCTACGCCGACCAGCTGCGCCGCCACGCGGCGGCCGAGCACCCGGACCGGATGCTGCTGCTCACCGGCACCGAGTCGGCCGGGATGCTGGTCGCCGCCGAGATGAACCGATCCGGGATGCCCTGGCGCGCCGATGTGCACCGGGCGCTGTTGAACGAGCTGCTCGGCGAGCGGTACGCGGGCGGCGGTGAGCCCCGCAGACTCGCCGAGCTGGCGGACCGGGTGTCGGCCGCGTTCGGGCGGCGGGTGCGGCCCGATCTGCCGGCCGACGTGATCAAGGCGTTCGCCGGGGCCGGGATCAAGGTGACCTCGACCCGGCGCTGGCAGCTGGAGGAGATCGACCACCCGGCGGTGGAGCCCCTGCTCGCGTACAAGAAGCTCTACCGCATCTGGACCGCGCACGGCTGGGGCTGGCTCCAGGACTGGGTGCGCGAGGGCCGCTTCCGCCCCGAGTACACGCCCGGCGGCTCGGTCAGTGGGCGGTGGACGACCAACGGCGGCGGGGCGCTCCAGATCCCGAAGGTGATCCGCCGGGCCGTCGTCGCGGACGAGGGCTGGAGGCTCGTCGTCGCCGACGCCGACCAGATGGAGCCGAGGGTGCTCGCCGCGATCTCCCGCGACCCCGGGCTGATGGAGGTCGCCGGACACGAGGGCGACCTCTACGCCGCGCTCTCCGACCGCGCCTTCCGGGGCGACCGCGACCAGGCGAAGGTCGCCCTGCTCGGCGCGGTCTACGGCCAGACCTCCGGCGACGGCCTGAAGAACCTCGCCGCGCTGCGCCGCCGCTTCCCGCTCGCCGTCGGGTACGTCGACGACGCGGCGAAGGCGGGCGAGGAGGGCCGTCTCGTACGGACCTGGCTCGGGCGGACCAGCCCGCCCGCCGCCGGGGCCGGGGACGACGGCGAGGCGGGACTGCCGCAGGAGGGCGGCGCGGACGAGGAGGACGGCTCCGGGGACGGCCGCCGCGGGTACGGCTTCACCCCCGGGTACGCCTCCTCCGACGCGCGGGCTCGCGGCCGCTTCACCCGTAACTTCGTCGTGCAGGGCAGCGCCGCCGACTGGGCGCTGCTCCTTCTCGCCGGGCTGCGCCGCACGCTCGCCGAGGAGGAACTCCGGGCGGAGCTGGTCTTCTTCCAGCACGACGAGGTGATCGTGCACTGCCCGGCCGAGGAGGCCGAGCGGGTGGTGCGGGCGATCCGCGAGGCCGGTGAGCTGGCCGGGCGGATCGCCTTCGGGGTGACCCCGGTGCGGTTCCCGTTCACCACGGCGGTGGTGGAGCGGTACTCGGACGCGAAGTGAGGGGCCGGCGTCCTCGGCATGAAGCGAAGCGCCCGCGCCTGCTGTTCGCGGGGCACGGGCGCTTTTTCCGTAGCAGTACGGCTACTTCACCTGGAGCTTGCGCCAATCCGGGGAGGTGACCAGGGCCTTGAGCTCGTCGATGGAGAGCGCGGGCTCGGTCCGGGTGGCCGTCCCGTCCTGCCGGTCCGCGTTGAAGGCCATGACCACGACCCGCATGCCGTCGGGGTACATGAGGTCGACCGTCCACTGGACGATGCCCTGCCCGCCCTTCTCGCCCGGTGTCTGCCGGACCGCGAGCAGCCCCCCGCCGGGCAGTGTCTCGGCGCTGCCGTACAGGTCGCTCGCCACGTCCCGCATGTCGCGCTGGACGTTGATCCCGACGAGGGACTGGCCCTGGCCGTCGTCCACGACCAGCTCGGCGTACTCGCTGTCGCTGTCGTGCTGCTGCCGGACCACGGTGACGTCGTCCGGGAGGAGCCTCAGGAGCGTGGGCATCAGCAGGGAGTAGTCGAGCTCGGGGGCGCGGCTCGCGGCGGGCGAAGGGGTGGGTGCTCCACTGTCCGACCCGTCCCCGCCCTTCTTCTCCTGCTGCGCGACGATCGCCCTCATGCGCTGGACCAGTCCCGTCCACTTCGCGGACCGTCCCAGGTCGGCGAGTTGGCTCTTGGTGAGCGGCGGGGTGGAGCGGTCGCCCTCGGCGCCCCCGTCGAGCACCCCGCTGTAGGCGCGGACGTCGACGGTCACCCCGGCCGCCGACAGGGTGCGGAAGCGGTAGCCGACGAGGTTCCCGCCCGCGGCGGCGGCCGTGGTCGGGCACTCGGTGACGGGCGCCTGCCCGCCGGAGCCGTCGGCGAGGGCGGCCCCGTCGATCCCGTCGTAGGCCAGTGCCGCGCCGTCCGGTACGTCCCGCACGGCGCCCGGCTCGTTCATGCAGGCGCCCGCGCCGCCCCTGGCCTGCGCGTGTGCCGGCGTCGGGTAGAGGGAGGCGGTGACCGTGGCGGCCCCCTTGCCGTCCTCGTAGACCACGGAGGCCGATGCCACCGCGCCGTCCTCGATCTCCCCGGTACCGATGCCGGAGCCCTCGGAGACCTTCCCTCCGGGCAGCAGCGAGGCCAGCGTCTCGACCATCTCCGTGCCGGAGACGCCTCCCCCGGCCCCCGGGGTCACCGCGCGGGTGCCGGAGGCCAGTTGGGCCCCGGAGCCGGATCCCCCGACCAGCCCGGTCGCCAGACCGCCGCCGAGGACGACGAGCGCGAGGGCGAGCGCGCCCCCGGTGACGGTGGCGACCCTGCGCCGGCGCACCCCGCGCCGGCCGATCTCGACCGCGCCGTCGAGCAGCGCGGTCCGGTCGGGGATCTCGAAGGAGTCGCCGGCACGGCGGAGTTCTCCGCTCAGGTCGTCTTCAAAGGGCATGGCGAAGTCACCGTTCTCGTTCGGTGGAGTCAGCGTAGGTCGGGTCGGGCTTCCGGCGGGACGGAGGGGCCGGCCGGTTCAGTGCGTCGCGAACTCGGCGAGGCTGCCGCCGAGCATGGTGCGCAGCCGGGCCAACGCCCGTACGCACCGGGTCCTTACGGCTGCCGGGCTGGTCCGGAGAGCCTCGGCGGTCTGCTCGACGCTGCGGTCCTCCCAGTACCTCAGCACCACCACCGCCCGGTCCTTCGGGGCGAGCCGGTCGAGGGCGTCGATCAGCGTCATGCGGAGCGCGGGGTCCGCCCCGGCGGGGGTGGGGGCGGTGTCCGGCAGCTCCGCGAGCGGGCGTTCACCGGCGGAGCGGCGTCTGCGGTGCGTGAGGAAGGCGCGGACGAGCACCGTCTGGGCGTACGCCGCCGGATTGTCGATCCGGTGGACACGGCCCCACAGCATGTACATCCGGCCGAGGGTCTCCTGAACGAGATCCTCTGCCAGGTGCACATCGCCGCCGGTCAACAGCGCGGCCGATCGGTACAGTTGGCCCGCGCAGCTCGCCGCGAACTCCCTGAAGTCCTCGACCCGCGACTTCCTCATGCGTTCCCCCGTCTCCCACGGCCGGTCAAGCCGTGCGCCCCCGCACTCCTTCGACGCGATGGGCCCGGGAGAATGTTTCACGCGAACACCGACCAATTCTCCGGCGGTTGTCCGCCCCCGGACCGGGCGGGCGGATCCCGGTTCCCCCCACCGCTCCCCAACCCCCGTGCGCGCGGGTAGGTTCGGCGCCATGGACACTGGTCAGCTACTGGGGTCGGGACGCAGCGCCGACGTGTACGCACTCGACGACTCCTGGGTCCTGCGCCGCTACCGCGACGACGCCGACACCACCCCCGAGCTGGCGGTGATGTCCTACCTCTCCGCGTTCGGCTTCCCGGTACCGCGCATCGGGCCGCCGGCCGAGGGGGCGGGCCCCGGCGATCTCGTGATGCAGCGGCTGACCGGCCCCACCATGGCCGAGGCGCTCACGGCCGGCTCCCTGGACGCCCGGCAGGGCGGCGAGATGATCGCCGGGCTGCTGCGGGAGCTGCACACGCTGCCGCCGCGCCTCTCCCCCGACCCGGAGGTCCGCATCCTCCATCTCGACCTGCACCCGGAGAACGTGATGCTGACCGGGCGCGGGCCGGTGGTGATCGACTGGAGCAACACCACCGAGGGTTCGCCCGGGACGGACCGCGCCATGTCGGCCCTGATCCTGGCGCAGGTCTCCCTCACCCCCGGCTTCCCGGCGGCGGAGGGGGTGGGCCTCCTGCTCACCGCGCTGCTCGACGCCATGGCCGGCGACGGCCCGGTCACCGACGAGGACCTCGCCGGGGCCGTCGCCCGCCGCGCGTCGGACCCGTACCTCTCCGCCGCCGAGCAGGCCGTCCTGGGCGAGGCTGCGGCGCTGGTGGCCGCGCACGGGGGCTGACGGAGAGGCGGGAGGTTGGGGACGCGGGCAGGGTGATCGCCCCCGAGGTGGTCCGCTGCCGCTACTCGCGCCCGCCGACCGCCTCCACCGGCCGGCCCCGGAGCGCCCACGCCGCCGGGAGTACGGCGGCGACCACCGCGATCAGCGAGGCGCTGCCGAGCACCGCGCCGAGCACCGCCCACGGCACCACGACGCCCGTGCGCACGCCGAGCAGGGCCAGCGCACCCCACCCGGTGCCCAGGTCGATCGCGGCGACGAGCGCGCCGAGTACCGCCCCCACCCCGACCACCACCAGCGCCTCGACGGCCACGATCCGCAGCACCTGGCCGGTGGTCGCCCCGGCCAGCCGGAGTACGGCGAAGTCGCGGGACCGGTCCGAGGTCGCCATCACCAGGGTGTTGACCAGCGCGATCCCCGTGCAGAGCAGGGCGATGGCGAGCACCATCAACAGCCCCAGCCGGGTGGTCTCCCGGGTGCGGGGGTGGTGGGCGGTGGCCCACGCGCGCGCCGTCGTCACCTCGGTCCCGGTGGCCCGGCCGGCCGCGCGGAGCGCCGCGACGACCGCCGTCCGGTCGGCGCCCGGCGCCACCGTGATGTCGAGCCGGTCCACCGGCGCCCCGGCGGCGTTGCGGGCGCTGAGCAGGACGCCGTGGTCCCCGGTTCCGGTACGCAGCACGGCCGCGATGCGCAGGGACGCCTCCCGGCCGTCGCCCAGCCGGACGGTGACCCGCTCGCCGACCTTCGTGGTCAGCCACTCCTGGGTGACCACGATGCCGTCGTCGTCCAGGGCGGCGAGGAAGCCCGCGGCGACCGGCAGGGCCGACACGGCCGCGAAGGCGTCGGGGTCCACCGCCGCCGCCTCGTAGGAGACGAGGGCGACGCCCTCTTCGAGGACGGTGACCCCGGTGGAGCGGGAGGCGCTGACCCGCGCACCGGGAATCCCGGTCGCGCGGTCCACGAACTCCTTCGGCAGGGGCCGCTGTTCGTCCTCCGCGGTGACGACGAACTCGGCGGAGGTACGGGTCAGCGCCTCGGACTCCTTGGCCTCCGCGAGGGTCCCGGTCGTTCCCATGAGGACGGCGGCCAGGGCCACCGTGATGAGGACGGGCGCGGCGACGGCGGCGGTCCTGCGGACGGCGGACGAGGCGTTCTCCCGGGCCAGCAGACCGCAGGCTCCCGGCAGTTCGGCGGGCAGCAGGGTCAGCAGGCGGACGGCAGGCGGTACCAGGGCGGGGGCGAGGAGGGCGCATCCGGCGATGAGCACCATGGGCTGCGTGAGAAAGGTCTTGCGCTTGAGGAGCTGCCCCGGGTCAAAGACCAGTGCCGTCACCAGCAGCCCGATTCCGGTGCCCACGACGAGCGTTGCCAGCACCCACCGGAGGAGCGGCATGGTTCCGTCGTCGACGGCCGCCTCGCGCAGCGCCTGGGTCGGCCCGGTGCGTCCGGCGCGGTGGGCGGAGACGGCCGAGCCGGCCACCGCCACGGCCAGTCCGGTCCAGAAGGCGAGGTGCAGCGGCCAGGTCCGGTCGCCGGTCGCGAACCAGGCGGGGGCGATCCCCCGGTCCACCATCCAGGCCGCGAGACGGGGCGCCGCCGCCCTGCCCCACCCGCATCCGGCGGCGGAGGCCAGTACACCGACCAGGGCCGCCTCGGCGTACACGGTCCGGCGGATCTGCCCGGGGGTGGCGCCCGCCGTGCGGAGCAGTCCGAACTCCCGCCGCCGCTGGGCCACCGCGAAGGAGAAGGTGGACGCGACCACGGCGGCCGAGACGAAGGCGGTGATGCCCGCGGCGGTGCCGAGCAGGGCGTTGACGGAGGCGAGGGCCTCCTTGTCGCGGTCGGGGTCCGGGTCGGCACGGCGGCGCGCGTCGCCGGTGAGCACCGACGGCCGGGGCTCATCGGCCGACTGCCCGTCCCCCGAGCCCTGTTGCCACTGTCTCCCGTCGGCCCGTGCAGCCGCGTCCACCTCGGCGGTGACGGCTCCGGGGTCGGCGTGGACGACCACGGCGTCGACCGGCGGCGAGATCCGTGCTGCCTCCGCGTCGGTGAAGAACAGCGCCGTCTCGAACCCGGACGCCGCGACGGTGCCGACCACCGTCACGCTCCGGCCGGCGCTCCCGGGGGCGGTGGCGTCGGGAACCGTCGCGTCGGGGGCGGTGGCTCCTCGGGCCGTGAGGCCGGGCCCCGTGGCGTCTGGTCCCGTGGCTCCTCGGGCCGTGAGGCCGGGCCCCGTGGCGTCTGGTCCCGTGGCTCCTCGGGCCGTGAGGCCGGGTCCCGTGGCGTCTGGTCCCGTGGCGCCCGGAAACAGCACCAGCAGCCGGTCCCCCGGGCGTACGGAGGAGTCCGGGCCGGTCGCCGCGACGATCTCGTCCGCCGCCGAGGGGGCGCGCCCCGAGGTCAGCCGGTAGGGGGTAGCGGCGGAGATCGACCACGGGTGCCCGACGACCTCGGTTTCCGCGTACGGGCCGCCCCCGGACGGGAAGGCCACGGGGAACGTGCGGTCCTCGACGGTCGGCCCGAGCGCTGCCAGCCGGGCCACGAGGGCGGGCGGTACGGGCCGGGGCCGGGCGAGCGGCCGGGTGCGTACGCCGTTGGGCGTGGCGACCCGGAGCGTGTCGGCACCCTTGACCACCACCGGCGCCGCCGCGAACCGCTCGGGGCCGCGTTCCGGAGCGTCGAGCGTGGCGGCCAGGGCGAGGCCGGTGGCCGCCACGAGGCCCGTGCCGAGGGCGAGGGCGACGAAGGAGCCGGCGAAGGTGACCCAGCGGGTCCGCAGCCCGGCCAGGACGCGCGTCAGCATGCCGTCACCGCCGTCTCCGCGGTGTCCTCCGGCGCTCGCCGTGACGTGTCCGCCGCCGCGCCTCCGGTGAGCCGGGTCATCCGTGCGGCGATCCGCTCCGCGTCGGGGGCGCGCAGGTCGTCGCACACCCGGCCGTCCGCCAGGAGCACCACCCGGTCCGCCGAGGCCCCGGCGACCGGATCGTGCGTGACCATGACCACCGTCCGGCCGCCGTCCACCAGGGCGCGCAGCAACGCCAGGACCTCCCGGCCCGTCGTGGAGTCGAGGGCTCCGGTGGGTTCGTCGCCGAAGAGGACGTCGGGGCGGGCGATCAGGGCGCGGGCGAGCGCCACGCGCTGCTGCTGGCCCCCGGAGAGTTCGCCGGCCCGGTGTCCGGCGCGGCCCCCGAGCCCCACCCGGTCCAGGGCGTCGAGCACCTCGGCCCGGCGGGGTCCGCCCCCGGCCAGCCGCAGCGGGAGGGCCACGTTCTGTGCGGCGGTGAGCGCGGGCAGGAGGTTGAAGGACTGGAACACGAACCCGATCCGGCGCCGCCGCAGCAGAGTGAGGCGCCGCTCGCCGAGGGCGGTCAGCTCGGTGCCGCCGAGGAACACCTGCCCGGAGGTCGGCCGGTCCAGCCCGGCCGCACAGTGCAGCAGCGTGGACTTCCCGGAGCCGGAGGGGCCCATGATCGCGGTGAAGGATCCGGGCTCGACGCTCAGGTCGACCCGGTCGAGGGCGGTGACGAGGCTGCCGCCGCGACCGTGCGTACGGGTGACGGATCGGAGCTGAACCGCGGGCTGTTGACTCATGACCCCAGCCAACCGGGGCCTCGCGCTCCGCACATCGGAGCTGGTTGCCGTCCTGATGGTGGAGCTGTCTCCACCACGGGACCCGCGGATGGCAGGGTGCGGGCCGGGACGCCTACGGTTCCCCCATGCTCCCCGCCTCCCTTCCGCACGCGCTGCGGCAGCGTCGCTACGTGCTCGGCGCCTGGCTCTGGCGCGCCGCGCTCTACCTGCTCACCGGCGTCCCGCTCGGCGCCGCCGTGCTGGCGGCCCTGACCCTGCTGGCCGTCGCGGGCGGTGTGCTCTCCGTGGTGCTGGTGGGGTTGCCGCTGCTGCTCGTGCTCGCCCTCTCCGGGATACCGCTGGCCGCGCTGGAGCGGTTGCGGCTGCGGCTGGTGGACCCCGCCCCGCTGCCTGCCGCGCACCGCGCACCGGCCGACCCGGGGCTCTCCGCCTGGCTGCGGAGCAGGCTCCAGGAGCGTTCCACCTGGCGGGAGTTGGCGTACGCCCTCTTCCTCGGGCTGTTCCTGTGGCCGGTGGAGGCGCTGGCGATCGCCTGCGTGCTCCTGATCCCGGTGGGGCTGATCGCGGTGCTCCCCCGGATGGCCGCGGGCGGCGCGGGCGAGGCGCGGCTGCTGAAGCTGTGGCTCGTGGAGTCCTACCCCGCCGCCTGGGCGATGCTGCTGGCCGGGGTGCTCCTGCTCCCGGTGCTCGCCTACCCGCTGGGTGCGCTCGCGGCGGTCCGGGCCGCACTGACCCGGCGCTTCCTCTGCCCGCCGGACAGTGAACTCGCCGACCGGGTGGAGGCGTTGGACCGGTCACGGATGCGCCTCGTGCACGCCTTCGAGGCGGAGCGCCGCCGGATCGAGCGTGATCTCCACGACGGCGCCCAACAGCGCCTGGTCGCCCTCTCCATGACCCTCGGCCTGGCCGGTCTCGAACGCCCCGCCGAACCGGTGGCCGGGCTGCTCGCGAAGGCGCGTACCCAGGCCGACGAGGTGCTGGCCGAGATCCGCGAGCTGATCCGGGGCATCCACCCGCAGATCCTCACCGACCGGGGCCTGATCGCCGCGGTGGAGGACGTGGCAGACCGCTCGGCCGTACCGGTGGACGTCGAGCTGGACGTACCCGACCGGCTCCCGGAGGCCGTCGAGACCGCGGTGTACTTCGCGGTCTGCGAGGCGCTCACCAACGCGGCCCGGCACAGCGGCGCTTCGCGGGTGGTGGTGAACGGGGCCTGCGCGGACGGGGAACTCTCGGTGGAGGTACGGGACGACGGCACGGGCGGCGCGGATCTCGCCGCGGGTACGGGCCTCCAGGGGGTCGCCGACCGTCTCTCGGTCGTCGACGGCCTGCTGCTACTCTCCAGTCCGCCCGGCGGGCCCACGGTGGTCCGGCTGCGCGTGCCGTGTCCGCCCGTACGAACCAGGAGCTGAGCCGTTGCGCACCGAGGGCGAGAGCTTGCGCGTGGTGCTGGCCGAGGACAGCGTGCTGCTGCGCGAGGGGCTGGTCGGGGTGCTCACGCGGTTCGGCCACGAGGTGGTGGCGGCGGTCGGGACGGCCGGGGAGCTGGCCGCGGCCGTGGCCGCGCACGCCCCCGACATCGTGGTGACCGACGTCCGGATGCCGCCCGGCTTCACCGACGAGGGACTGCGCGCCGCCGTCGAACTACGCACTCTCCGAACGGACTTGCCGGTGCTGGTCCTCAGTCAGTACGTCCAGCGCTCCTACGCGGAGGAGCTGCTGGACTCGGCGGACGGTACGGCCGTCGGCTACCTGCTCAAGGAACGGATCGGCCACGTCGAGGAGTTCGCGGCGGCGGTGGCCCGGGTCGCGGCCGGGGACACGGTGGTCGACCCCGAGGTGGTCCGCCAGCTCATCCGCCACCGCCGCGACCCGCTCGCCCGGCTCACCCCGCGCGAACAGGAGGTCCTCGCGCTGATGGCGGAGGGCAGGTCCAACGCGTCCATCGCCGACGCCCTCACCGTCAACGAGGGCACGGTCAGCAAGCACTTCGGCTCGATCCTGACCAAGCTCGACCTCACCCTCTCCGAGGAGACGAACCGCCGGGTGCTGGCCGTGCTGGCCTACTTGCGCGGCTGACCGGGCGCGGAGGCCGGCGCCACGGTGTCAGGAGTCACCGCGTGCCGGAGGGCGGCGTCGGCCGGCCGGCCCGGCTGGATGTGTACGGGCACCCGCACACCGGAAGCCCGTACCCCTGAGGGGATACGGGCTTCCGGCATCGGGCGGGCCCGGTTCAGCCGCCGGTGATCACCTTGTCCTTCGCGAGGCTCTCGGTCCGCGAAGTGAGCGTGGCTTGAAGGGACTTCGCGGTCTCCTCGACTCCGGAGGCGTCCGCGCCCGACTTCTTCGCGGCGGCGACGAGGGTGTCGAGGGTGCCGGTGCCGAACCCGGAGCCGTAGTACTGCTCGTACAGCTTCTTGTACGCCGCGTGGTAGACGGCGTCGAAGGCGTCGGCCGCGAGGAACCGCTCCTTCAGGGCGTTGCCGCCCATGCCGCCCCCGGCCCCCATCCGCCCGCCGGGGCCACCGGCCGCCTGGCCGCCGTCGCCCTGGCCCGCGGTGTTCTGGCCTGCGGTGTTCCGGGCGGCAGGGGGGCCGCCCTGTGCGCCACCGGGGAAGCCGCCGTCGGCCGGTGCCTGCGCCCCGTCGGGCGCGCCCTGGCCACCGGCCGCGTTCCGACCACCGGCTGCGGCCTGGTCGCCACCGGCCGCGTTCTGGGCACCTCCGGCCGCGGCGCCGGGCATCGCGCCACCGCCTCCGCCACCGCCACCGCCACCGAACCCGCCCATGCTGGTGCTGTCGTCGGGGCCGCTGGTCGCGTCGCCGCTGAAGGTCAGGTTGAAGTCCCAGCCCAGTACGGAGAACTTCTTCGTGCCCAGGTCGTACCAGAGCACGTAGTTGTTCCCCGGACCCGCCATGTCGTCGAAGTTCAGGATCAGGTTCTGCGTCGCCACGTACTGGGCGAACGAGTCGACGTCCACGTACGTGTGGAGGTCTGCGGCGAACTCCTCGTCCGACGCCTGGTCCACCCACTTCAGCAGCCGCATCACCGGGGCGAGGTCCTGGCTGCCCTTCTTGTTGAGCTGGTTGAAGGACTTCTCGTAGTCGGTCGGGTCGTCACCGACGTAGTCGAAGCTGCCGCCCGCACGGGCCTTGTACGCGACCCCGTCACCGAGGACCCGCTGCTCGACGTAATCCTTGCTCGGGTTCTCCACCATCAACCGGGTCGCCGCGGGGCGGTTGTTGACGGTGAGATTCACAAAGCCGAACTCCTCGGCGGGCTGGTCCGACTTGGCCATGAGGGAGAGCGACAGGGCTTCGTTGAGCGGGAGTTGGTCGTCCACACCCGGGCGCAGGGAGATCTCCCGGTGGCCCTGGTACGCGCGCCCCTCCACGTACTCGTCGATCTTCACGAGCCACGGGAGTTCCTCGGGCTTGTCGGCGGAGAGGTCGTACTGAGCCATCCCGCCACCGCCCGCCCGCATCCCACCACCGGCGGCCTGCTGACCTCCCTGGGCCTGGTCTTGAGCCTGACCCTGGCCTTCAGCCTGGCCCTCGCCTTGAGCCTGGCCCTGCTGTGGAGCCTGCTGGCCCTGGCCCTGCTGAGGAGCCTGCCGGCCCTCACCCTGCTGACCGCCCGCGCCGCCGAACCCTCCGGCCGCGCCCCCGGGACCTCCGCCGGAGCCGCGCAGGCTCTGCAGCGTCGAGTTCCCCTTGAGGCGGATGCCGACGTCGTTGAGGTAGGTGCCGTCGATGGTGAGGTCGGCCTCGATGTAGTCCTTGGTGCCGTCCTTCTCGTACTGCTTCATCATCGTGTCGAAGTCGGTCTGGTCGTACTCGATCCGGAACGTGTGCGCGGCCGTCGTGTCGTACAGGCCGACCGTGCCGGGCAGGTTCTCGGTGATCGTGTCGGCGTCCTCGGCGGACGCGCTGGTGACGAACGGGGTGACGCGGGCGTCCGAGAAGAAGACCAGGAGCACGGCGAGTCCCGCGCAGAGAGCGCCGACCGGCTTCCAGTGGTGGCGCACCGGCAGCGGTATGCGGTGCGCGAGCCGCTTGCGGGGCGGGGTGCGCCGCTCCTCGCGGGCGCCCCCCTCCACCTCCGCCATCACAGGTCCGTCTGGTCGTAACCGGTGAGCACGGTGACGCGCTGGCCCCTCGTGCGCTCCTGGAGCGCGGCGACCAGCTCACCGGGCTCGTGGCCCTTCTTGATGCGCACGGTGTAGAACACCTCGGTCAGCGTGCCGCCCCGGATGGACTCGGTGCTCACCAGCTCGAACTCGTCGGTCAGGCGCAGCAGTACGTCCTGGATGCTCTGGGTGTGGTCCTCACCGGCGGGGAGCTGGACCTTGACGACCTGGCGCTGCACGTTGAGGGCGAACAGGTCGAACCGGCTCATCAGGAAGATGATCAGCGCGATGACGACGCCACCGACCGCCGCCAGGGTGTAGAAGCGCGCGCCGCACGCCATGCCGATCGCCATCACCAGGAAGATGAAGCCGACGTCCCGGGTCTCCTTGACCGCGTTGCGGAAGCGGACCACGGACAGCGCGCCGACGAGGGAGAAGGCGCGCGCCAGGTTGGAGCCCACGACCAGCATGATCAGGGCGACGACCATGCCGACGATGACCAGGGTCTGGACGTACGACTGGCTGTACGAGACGTTCTTGTGCGTGGCCCGGTAGACGTAACCGATCACGGTGGAGAGCACGAAGGACAGGGTCATCGCCAGGACGATGTCCATGACACTGAATGTGCCGCTCAGGTCCTGCAGGTCGAAATTCACGGGCGGACAGCCTCCGTCGGGCGCCCCGGTGCGGGGAGTCGGGTGGGGGAAACGGCGAACGGGGTTCCATCGCCGGTGGTGTGGTGGGCCGGAGCCGGCGGGAGGTCTTCCTCCCGTACGTGGAACACCGAGCGGGGCGCGAGCCCGAACGCCTCGATGGACTGGACGTACTTGGACACGCGGATCAGGCTGAGGTCGCGGCGGGCGGCGAGGTCGGTGATCCAGTGCGGGGTGCGCTCGTTGACCTTGATCTCCATGACCGACATGTGCGGCGGGATCGTGAAGCGGTTCTCCGCGTCGGCGGTGCCGAAGTGGAAGTCCCGGTCACGGCCCCGGATGCGCCGGTCGAAGGTGACCCGCAGACCGGTGTCCTGGTCGCGGCCGACCAGGGCCTCGCGCTGGTAGCCGGTGATGGCGGTGGGCTGGAGGTTGAGGCGTACGGCGAGCTCGAGGACCTCCTCGACGAAGGCGGCTTCCTTCGGCGAGTGCTCGATCATCTGCCGGTCGTCGCACATCCGCCGGGCCGTCTCGTACGGGAGCGTGATGCGGCGCTTCTGGGTGACCCGGTTGACCCGCTGCTTGATCTCGACGCAGACCGGCGAGGCGTCGGTGATCCCGTCCAGGTCGCCGTAGTGCCGGATGCGGAGCTTACGGCGGAACTTCAGGCCCTCGATCTTCTCCCAGTAGAACCGGAGTTGAGGGGTGTCGTAGTAGAGGCTCCAGACGCCGTAACCGCCCACCGGGCTGTGGGGGTCGCGGTCCATGCGCTCGCCCAGCTCGTCCCGGATCTCGGCCGCCTGCTCGACGGGGACCAGGTACTTGAGCTCGTACCGGTTGAAGGCGTGCAGCCTGCTGGCCACCCGCAGGGCCTCCTCGCCCGCGAGGCCGGACCCCGGCCCTGCCCCCGGCCCCGGCCCGGTCCTGGCGGACGCGCTCGCGGCTCCGGCCGCTCCGGCCGCTCCGGCCGCCGTACCGGCCCTTCCCCGCTCGACGGCCTTCGTGCCACGAGCCCCTGGACGCAGTCGCCCCAGCCAGCCAGTCATGGCTCCCCTTCGTGCCGTTCGCTTGTCTTCTTCCTCCAGGTAAGGAATCGGCAAAAGATGAGGAACTTATGAAATCCTTATCTGAATGAGCTGAGTACACGAAATGAACACACGGTGAACGTGAGTCGACCGCCGACCGGTGCGGCCCTCCGGATCCCGGCACGGGTTCCCCCGCGAGCCGATGGGCATTGATCACGTACGGGATCCACTACGGGACGGCCCGCGAAAGAATGCGGGGAAACGTGTCCCGGCAAGGGAACGGACGGGAAGAGGCAGCAAGATGACCGCACCGCACACGGGGAACACCCCCTGGCTCCGCCGCTACCACGCCGCCGGGGCGGACGCCGTGACCCTGGTGTGCTTCCCGCACGCCGGCGGCTCCGCCGGCTGGTTCCACCCGTTCTCGGCGGCCCTCGCGCCCTCGGTCGGGGTGGTGGCCGTCCAGTACCCGGGGCGGCAGGACCGCTTCTCCGAGCCGTGCGTCGAGGACCTCGGCGAGCTCGCCGAGGCAATCCACCGGCAACTCCTGACCCTGCCAGGCCCGTTGGCCTTCTTCGGCCACAGCATGGGCGCCTCACTGGCGTTCGAGGTGGCCAGGCTGCGGGAACTGAGCGGCGTCGAGCCGCCGTTGATGCTCTTCCTCTCCGGCCGCAGCGCCCCGGACACCCGCCGCCCGCCGGGGCAGCCGGTCGGCTCGCTGGACGACGCGGGTCTCCTCGCGCGGATCAGGCGGCTCGGCGGGACGCACACCGAGCTGCTGGCGGACCCCGAGATCGTCGGCCTGGTGCTGCCCGCCGTCCGGGGCGACTACCGCGCGCTCGAGAACTACCACTGCCCGCCCGGCACCGTCCTGCGCTCCCCCCTCACCGTGCTGACCGGCTCCGAGGACCCGCTCACCACCGTCGAGGAGGCCGACGCCTGGCGCCACCACACCACCGGGACCTGCACCGTGCACACCTTCCCCGGCGGCCACTTCTTCCTGGAGCCCGAGTCCCGCGCCGTACTCGCGACGATCACCGGCGCCCTGGCGCGCATCGACGCGTAGCGGACCCCCGGGCCGTGGAGTACGTCACGCCCGGCCGCGCATCCGGCGGGCGGCCCGGGGCCACCGGGGGGACGCCCGGCCGGGCTCCCCGGGCCGCCCCGACCGGCCGCCGGACGACACGGCCGAGGCAAGGTCCCGGCGCCGCCCGGCCCGCTCAGCGGCAGTCCGCTTCCGACGAGTTGGCGGTGACCTGCGAGGATGCCGCCACTCCCCCGGACCCGCCGACCCGCCGGCACCGAAGCGGATGCAACCGTTCCGCCGAGGTGGGCCACACCTCCCGTCGATCACCCGCCACGGCCCTCTTTGGCCGAAAGGCCAAAGAGCCTCGAAACTCTCTGGCGGATATTCTCACCCCCGCACGGTCGGCACTCAGCATGATCAGGTCGACGACCAGTGGCGTCCGGCGGCGATCCGCCGGGCACCACCCAGTGGCGTCCGGCCATGATCCGCCGGGCACACCAACCAGCGCGGGGCGAGAGGAGCGGTGCCATGGAGACGGTCCGGACGATGCCGGGCAACGGTCCCGGTGGCGGCCTGAAGCACAGGCTGACCAGGCGGCAGGACGTGTCCGCCGAAGTGCCGTCCGGCAGTGAGCTGCGGCGCACGATGGGCATGTGGCAGCTGACCCTGCTCTCCGTGGGCGCCACCCTCGGCACCGGCATCTTCGTGGTCCTCGGCGAGGCGGTGCCCGAGGCGGGCCCCGCGATCATCGTCTCCTTCGTCCTGGCCGGCGTCACCGCGCTCTTCTCGGCCCTGTCCTACGCCGAGCTCGCGGGCATGATCCCGCGCTCGGGTTCCTCGTACAGCTACACGTACGCCACCCTCGGGGAGCTCGTCGCCTGGGTGTGCGGCTGGTGTCTCATCCTGGAGTACGGGGTGTCGGTCGCGGCGGTCGCCGTGGGCTGGGGCCAGTACGTCAACGAGCTGCTCGACCTGGTCTTCGGCGTCACCCTCCCCGACTCGCTCGCCGCCCCGCCCGGCGCGGGCGGAGTCGTCAACGTGCCGGCCGCCGTCATCGTCGTCCTCTCCATGGTGGTGCTGCTGCGCGGCGCCAAGGAGAGCGCCGTAGCCAACGTGATCATGGTGGGCGTGAAGGTGGCCGCCCTGGTGATGTTCTGCGCCGTCGCGTTCACCGCGTTCCGCGCGGGCAACTTCACGCCGCTCTTCCCGCTCGGCGCCGCCGGGATGAGCGCGGGCGCCGCCTCGCTCTTCTTCTCGTACATCGGCTTCGACGCCGCCTCGACCGCCGGCGAGGAGGCGAGGAACCCGCAGCGCGACCTGCCGCGCGCGATCATCCTCTCGCTCGCCCTGGTCACCTTCCTCTACGTCGTGGTCGCGGTGGCCGCGCTCGGCGCCATGCCGTGGGGCCTCTTCGAGGGCACCGAGGCCACGCTCAGCGAGGTCCTCGTGCGGGCCGTCGGCGGCGGCAGCCTCTGGCCGATCCTGCTGTCGATCGGCGCGGTCGTGGCGACCACCAGCGTGGTGCTCACCGTCCAGTACGGGCAGATCCGCATCCTCTTCTCCATGTCCCGCGACGGGCTGATGCCGCCGGTCTTCTCCCGGGTCCACGCGAAGAGCGGGGTGCCGCGCGCCAACACGGTGATCGTCTCCTCGTTCATCGCCGTACTCGCCGCGCTCGTCCCGCTGGGCAGCCTCGCGGACGCCACCAGCATCGGCACGCTCTTCGCGTTCGGCCTGGTCAACATCGCCGTCGTCCTGCTGCGCCGCCGCAACCCGGACGCGCCCCGCAGCTTCCGGGTGCCGTTCTCGCCGGTGGTGCCGGTGCTCGGCGTGATCTGCTGCGTGTACATGCTCTTCAGCCTCGGTTCGGACACCTGGATCACCTTCGCGGTGTGGATGGTGGTCGGGCTGGCCGTCTACGCGCTGTACGGGATGAAGCACTCCGCGCTGAACGGTACGAAGGCCCGGGCCCTCTCCCACGAGCGGGCGAAGGAGCACCAGTCGTGACCGCCGGGCTCCCCGTAGCGCTCGACCTCACCGCCGACACCGTCGCGCTGACCCGCGCCCTCGTCGACCTCCCCTCCGAGAGCGGCGAGGAGGGCCCCCTCGCGGACGCCGTCGAAGCCGCCCTGCGCGCCCTGCCCCACCTGAGCGTGGAGCGGATCGGCCACTCCGTCGTCGCCCGCACGACGCTCGGCCGCCCCGAGCGGGTGATCCTCGCCGGGCACCTGGACACCGTGCCCGTCGCGGACAACCTGCCCGCCCGGCTCGACGGCGAGCGGCTGTACGGACTCGGCGCCTGCGACATGAAGGGCGGTGTCGCGGTCGCCCTGCGGCTGGCGGCGGCGCTCACCGCACCGGCCCGCGACCTCACCTACGTCTTCTACGAGTGCGAGGAGGTCGAGGGCGACCGCAACGGGCTGCACCGCATCGCCGCCGAACGCCCCGAGCTGCTGCTCGACGCCGGCCTCGCGATCCTGATGGAGCCGTCCGACGCGGGCGTCGAGGCCGGCTGCCAGGGTGTGCTGAGCGCCGACATCACCGTGCGGGGCGCCCGCGCCCACACCGCGCGGGCCTGGATGGGCGTCAACGCCGCGCACCGCGCCGCCCAGGTGCTCCAGCGCCTCGCCGACCACACGCCGGAGCGGGTCCTCATCGACGGGCTGGAGTACCGGGAAGGACTCAACGCCGTCGCGGTCCGCGCCGGAGTGGCCGGGAACGTCGTCCCCGACAGCTGTGTCATCTCCCTCAACGCCCGCTTCGCGCCGAGCCGTTCGCCGAAGGAGGCGGAGGAGTACGTACGGTCCCTCTTCCCGGAGGACCGGTTCCCGCCGGAGGAGTACGCGTTCGTGGTGACGGAGGCCGTGGCGGGTGCGCTGCCGGGCCTCGATCACCCGGCGGTCGCCTCGCTGGTCGGCGTGCTCGGCGTCGAGCCGCGCCCCAAGCTGGGCTGGACCGACGTGGCCCGGTTCACCGAACTGGGCGTGCCCGCGCTGAACTTCGGCCCCGGCGACCCCTCCTTGGCGCACACGCCCGGGGAGTTCGTCCCGGTGGACCAGCTCGCGCGGTGCGAGGAGCAGCTCGCCGCCTGGCTGGGCGGCGCCTGAACGGAGCCGGACAGCCGGGCGCTCAGCCAGAGCACCAGCCGCTCGTCAGGGTCGTCCAGGTCCAGGCCGACGTGCTCCCGGGCCTGCCTCAGGCGGTACCGGCAGGTGTTGGGGTGCACGGCGAGCCGCTCGGCCGCGCCCGCCATGTCGCACCCCGCGTCGAGCCAGGCCAGCACCGTGCGGGCGTACTCGGTGCCGTGCGCCGCGTCGTGCGCCACCGTCCGCGCCCAGGCGCCGCCCTCGAACTCCCGCCGCCCGGCCGTCAGTTCGCCGAGGCGCAGCAGGGTCACCCGGGGCTGTACGTCCTCCACGAGCGCGACCGGACGCCCGTCGTCGAGGCAGCGCAGGACCAGGTCGGCGTCGGCCCGGGAGTCCGCCACCCGTGCCAGCCCCGCGACCAGCGCTCCGAGGCCGCCGCGTACCGGCATCCGCAGGGCCTGGGCGGCCCGCTCCACGATGTCCTGCGCGAGCTGCCGGTGCCGGGCCGCGCCCCGCTCGCCGACCGCCGGAAACAGCGCGTACACCACCCCGTCGACGAGGACGCAGGCGTGCCGCCCGTACCGCGCCTCGCACTGGAGCCGCACGAGATCGAGCAGGCGCAGCGCCGTCTGCTCGACGTCCGGCGCGGTGCCGGCACCCGCCGGGACGAACGCCGCCACCCGCACCGGATCGGTGCCCTCGCCGAGGCCGAGGCGGTGTGCGGCTCCGGCCGGGTCGACCGTGCCGTCCAGGACCCGACGCAGCAGGTCACCGCCCAGATGCCGGGCGAGCTCCTGCGCGGCGCGGGCCCGCAGCAGCAACAGGGCCGCCGTGGAGGCGCCCTGGGCGAGGGCCTCCTCCGCGTCGGGGGCGAGCGTCCCGCCGTCGACCACCCAGACCGAGCCGAGCGTCTCGCCGCCCGCCCGTACGGCGACGGCGATCCGGGGCAGGTTGCCGGCGTCGAGCGCGGGGAGCCGCAGGGGTGCCGGGGCGGCGAACATGGCCCGGTACTGCTCGGCGTTCTCCGGGCTGTCGGGGACCTGGAGGCCGAGGATGCCCTGCCGCCGGTCCTCGTCCACGGCCTGCCCGGGCACGGTGGAGTAGGCGAGGATGCGCTGGCGCGGGTCCTCGACGGCGGTGGCCCCGCCGGTCGCGGCGGCGATGGCGTCGGCCAGGGCGAACAGGTCCCCGGCGGCGGAGGGCGTGCCCCCGGAGCGTGCGCCCACGGCCGAGGAGAGCAGCAGGTGGACGCGGTGCCAGGCCGCGTCCTCGTCGACCGCGAGCAGCGCGATCCCGGCCTCCCGGGCCGCCTCGGCCGGCCCGTCCGCACCCCGTACGACCACGGCCGCCATGCCGGCGGCTGCCGCGGCGTGCAGCAGGGGGCCCGCCGCCGGGGGCCGTACCCCGACCGCGAGGAGCACGGCGCCCGGGGCGGGCGGGAGCGCCGCGTCGGCGTCGTACAGCAGGATCTCGCCGACCCGCACTCCGAGTCCGCCGGGGGAGGCGAGCGCCCGTACGGACGACCCGCCGAGCACGTCGAGCAGATCGCTGAGGGTGGGGGCGTCCATGGGGCCTCGATTCACAGGGCGCGGTGCGCGGCTCGCCGGTTCACCGGCGGCCCCGACTTTGGCCGATCGCAACACGACTCTAGGTGGCGCTTGTCCCTCCGGACAACCAGTTCGGGGAGGAGCGCGCGGAGACTCAAGACATGACAGCGACACCCGCAGTACGCGACCGAGCCGCGGCCGCCGCGCGCGCGGCCGGAGTCACCACCCGCACCGTCCACGACGTGCCCGGCATCGCGGCCGTCGCCGACTTCTTCAGCGACGTGTGGCAGACCCCGCGCAGCACTCCGCCCTACCCGGCCGAGGTGCTGCACAGCCTCGTGCACGCGGGTGGCGCGGTGCACGCCGCGTACACCGGGCAGGGCGAACTGTGCGGCGCGGCCGTCGCCGTGTTCGGGGAGCCGTCGGCCTGGGACGTGTACTCCTTCGTGGCCGCCGCCCGCACCAGCGACCGCGGCGTGGGGCTCGCCGTGAAACAGGCGCAGCGGGTCTGGGCCCTCGACCGGGGTGCCCGCACCATGCGCTGGACGTTCGACCCGCTGGTGGGCCGCAACGCCCGCTTCAACCTGGTGAAACTGGGCGGCGCGGGCACCGAGTACCTGGTGGACTTCTACGGCCCGATGGCCGACGGGCTGAACGACGGCGACGAGAGCGACCGCCTCACCGTCACCTGGGACCTGGCGGAGGGGGACCGCACCCCCTCGGAGACGGCCGGGCCCGCAGCCGGTACGCCCGTCGTCCTCGCCACCGCCCCCGACGGTGCCCCGCTCGCCGTCCGCGCCGGGACGACCTTCCGCTGCCGGGTCCCCGACGACGTCGTGGAGCTGCGCGCCGCCGACCCCGCGCTCGCGCTGCGCTGGCGCCACGCCGTACGCGAGGTCTTCACGCGGGCGTTCGCCGACGGGTACACCGCCACGTCGATGTCCCGCGACGGCTGGTACACCCTGACCCCCGCCGCCCCGCACACCCCGGCCGCCCCGGCCGCCCCGCAGAACCAGGAAGGCAACCCGGCATGAGGCTGGACCGCGTCGAACTCGTCCACGTCGCCATCCCCCTGGTCACCCCGTTCCGTACCTCCTTCGGAACGATGACCACGAAGGACACCTTCCTGCTGCACGTCGTCACCGACGAGGCGGAGGGCTGGTCGGAGTTCGCCGCCGACCCCGAGCCGCTGTACTGCTCCGAGTACGTCTCCGGCGCCGAGACCGTCATCCGCGACTTCCTGCTGCCCCGGGTCACCGCCCGGCCGGAGCTGACGACGGCCGCCCTCGCCCCCGCCATGGCGAAGGTCAAGGGTCACGAGCTGGCGAAGGCCGCCCTGGAGACGGCCGTGCTCGACGCCGAGCTGCGGGCCCACGGGATGTCCCTCGCCACCTACCTCGGCGCCGTCCGCGACCGGGTGCCCGCCGGGGTGTCCGTCGGCATCAAGGACTCCGTCCCCGAGCTCCTGGACGACGTGGCGGGCTACCTCGCCGAGGGGTACGTCCGGATCAAGCTGAAGATCGAACCCGGCTGGGACGTCGAGCCCGTCCGCGCGGTCCGGACACGCTTCGGCGACGCGCTGCCGCTCCAGGTGGACGCCAACACCGCCTACACCCTGGCCGACGCCGAACACCTGCGCCGCCTGGACGAGTTCGGCCTGCTGCTCATCGAGGAACCGCTGGAGGAGAACAACCTCCACGCCCACGCCCTCCTCCAGCGCCGCATCGCCACCCCCGTCTGCCTCGACGAGTCGCTGCACAACGCCCGCGACACCGCCTCCGCCATCGCCATGGACGCCTGCCGGGTCGTCAACATCAAGCCCGCCCGGGTCGGCGGCTACCTGGAGGCCCGCCGCCTGCACGACGTCGCCGCCGCGCACGGCGTGCCCGCCTGGTGCGGCGGCATGCTGGAGACCGGCATCGGCCGCGCCCCCAACCTGGCCCTCGCCGCCCTCCCCGGCTTCACCCTCCCCGGCGACACCTCCGCCTCCAGCCGCTACTTCGCCGAGGACATCACCGAGCCGTTCGTCCTCCAGGACGGCCACCTCCCGGTCCCCACCACCCCCGGCATCGGCATCGCCCCGCTCCCGGACGCCCTGCGCCGCTTCACGACGGCACGGCGGGACCTGTACGGGGGTTCCGCCGGGCGGTGAGCGGAGCGGACCGTCTCCTTCTCGGTCCACGCCCCCTCGGGGGCTGCTTCCGCCTACCCCTGCCCGACCCGGTCCGGCCGACTGGACTCCACGGGCAGGGCTCCGGCTCCGGCGGCTTTCGCACCCATCCTGCTCGGACAAGGCATCACGCATGCCCTCGACCACCGCACGTACGAGGGCCGTGCGCCTGGCCACCGCCGTCGTCGCCCTGGCGTCGCTCACCGCGTGAACCTGATGGCGGCCTGCCGCAAGCTCGGCGCGACGGAGGTCCTCGGCCCCGGCGACGCCGGCCACGCCCGCCACGTGCACTGCGCCCGGCCCCGCTGGACCCCACCCGGCACGCCGAAGCCCGGCACGACTGAAGCCCGGCGCACCGAAGCCCGGACCGGAGAACTCCCGGACCGGGCTTCGGCGTTGGGCTGGACGACCCGGATCAGCCGTCACCGCGGAAGCGACGTCGATCAGCCGTCACCGCCCCAGTGACGCGGATCAGCTGTCGCCGGAGTGCGACGGCCCGAAGAACTCGATCTCCGCGAAGGCGACCTGCTTGGTCGAGGAGGTGTGGTACGAGGACTGGACGGTGAAGCGGACCTTGGTGACGTCGTCGTAGCGGAAGTTGCGGGCCTGGCCGCCCGCGCCGTCGTCCAGGGTGAGCCGGCTCCGCGTGGTCTTGCCGTCGGCCGTGGTGACGGTGACGTCGATGAGGTGCGGAAGTGCCTGCTCGGTGTTCTTGTCGGCGTGCGGGGAGACGCCCGGGGTGACCATCACGTTCAGCAGGCGGGTCGGGGAGTCGAAGGACGCCTCGATCCACTGCCCCTGGCCCGACTCGGAGACCCCCGGGCCCCACCAAGTGTTGTTGATCTTGTCGAAGGAGGAGTCCGGCTTGTGGCCCGGGTAGGACCGGGACGCGGAGACGTGGTCCGGGGAGACGGGGGCGCGCTTGGCGAAGTGGTCGCGGGTCGCCCGGACGCCGTCGGGGATGTGGACGGCCGCCACGATCACCAGGGTCAGCACGATCGCCGCGCCGACCCATCGCAGGACGCGGTCGAAGGTGCGGCGCACCCGGGGGCGGTCGCCGGCCCACGGGGTCTCCCGGTTGTTGGAGTCGAACAGCCGCCGCCACCAGGGCAGTCGGCGGCCCGGCGCGTGCTCGTCGCCCGCCATGGGCATCGCGCACCGGGTGCAGTAGTGCCGGTCGGGCCGGTTCCGGGTGCTGCACCAGGGGCAGGGCGCGCCCCCGTCGAAGCCGAGCTGCTCGCCCGGGGCCTGTACGGACTGCGGGCGCTGGGGGACCGGCCGGCCGGGCAGGACCGGCGCGACGGACGGGGCCACCACGGGGGCGGGGTCGGCGACCGGGACGATGAGTCGGCGGGCGCGGTCGGACATGGCCCGGTCGTCCGCACCCCGGTCGGTCTCCCGGACCGGCCAGTCGTCCACCCCTCCGGCCGCACCCCGGTCGGTCTCCCGGACCGGCCAGTCGTCCACCCCTCCGGCCGCACCCCGGTCGGTCTCCCGGACCGGCCAGTCGTCCACCCCTCCGGCCGCACCTCCGTCGGCGCCTCTGGCCGCCATTCTGGCCGCCCAGTCGTCCGTCACCCCCGGGACCTCCTGGGTGTCGGGCTCGTCGCGGTCGTCGTTCGCGCCGTGCCCGGAGGCCCGGGCGGGCTCCGTCGGGGCGGTGGGCCCGGCGTCGTACGCCTCCTCGCGCGCACGGCTCTCCGGGGAGCCCGCCTGGGCGAGGGGCCCGGGGTCCAGGGGCTGCCGCGACTGCCGGGGCAGCCCCGCGCCGCCGCCGGGCCGGGCGAAGGCGTCCCAGCCGGGGCCGGCGGGCGCCGGGCCGTCGGTCGGGGCCGTCCGGCCGTCGGACGGGGACGCGGTGGCCGGGCCGGCGGACGCCGCTTCCGGAGCGGGCGCCTCGGCGCCCGCTCCCTGGGCGCGGGCGGTGCTCGCGGCGGCGGCCGGGGCCCCGCGATCGGCCCAGCTCAGTACGGCCCCGCACGCGTCGCAGAACGACTGGCCCGGTTCCGCGCGGGTGCCGCATTCGGCGCAGTTCTGCGTGGTCATCTCTCCGAGGTCCTTTCGGACGGATCGCCGGCGGTCACCTGGACCGTGTACGGCATGTGGGCGGGCCGGGCGGCGGCCACGATGCCGTCCAGGCGGTAGTGGTCCGCCTTGGTCGGTTCGGGCAGCCTCAGGTGTACGTGCAGGTGGGGGCGCGGGACGCCGGGGATCGGGCCGAGCGGGCGGGCGGTCCAGTCGGCCGCCCCGCTCTCGCTGATCTCCGGTGCGACGCCGAAGGCGAGCCGGACCGTCTCGGCCAGGCCGCGCCGGGTGCCGCGGATGCGGTGGAGGTACGCGGCGGTCGCCACGGCGGTGCGCAGCAGCGCCTCGGGCTCGGTGCCGTCGGTCTCCGCGCCGACCCAGGCGGTGAGCCACCGGACGAAGTCCACCGGCGCCAGCGAGGGCCTGAAGTAGGAGTCGACGCAGTCCAGCGCGGTGTGGATGGGCGCGACCACCTCGTCGAGCCCGGCGACGAAGCGCAGGGCGAGGTCGTCGTCGGCGAAGACGGCGGGCAGCATCGCGCCGATGGGCGCCGACGAACCGAGTCCGTCGATGGAGCCTCTCATCCGCGGCTCCCGCCGGTGCGGTCGCCGTCCGCCGAGTCCCCGATCACGCGGACGCGGTGGTCGTACGAGAACACCAGGGACGGCGGCGACAGGTCGATGCGGTTGGTCGCCTCGCCGCGCTTTCCGGTCAGCGGGTCGGCGGGGTAGAGCACGACCTCGTCCACCAGCTCGACGCCGGGGATCCGCTGGAGCACCGCGAAGGCCTCGCCGGCCTGCACGGGCCGTCCGAACGGCCAGCCCTTGCCGTCCGCGCCGCCGGTCAGCGGATCGAGGTGCTGGTAGAGGGCGTCGTGGACCCGTCGGCGTACCAGGTCGGTGTCGACGCCGCGGAAGGCGTGCACGGTGGCGACGACGGTGACGCCCTGGTAGAACGGCGGGCCGACCGCCAACCGGGTCCCGATCAGGCGCCGTTCGTCGAGGTGCCGGGTGATGCGCTCCAACAGTGCGTCGCCGGGCACCAGTTGCTCGAAGCGGAGGCGGCCGCCCGGGTCCGGCACGGCCTGCGGGACCACCAACACCCGTACGGCGTAAGCGCCGTACTCGCTCTCCTCGCCCTCCAGGCAGGTGATGCGCGCGGTCTCGGGGGCGGCCCGGCGGGCCAGTTCCTCGTAGTCGCGCAGGGTGACCGCGCGCTCCTGGGCCCGCAGCGTGATCGGGGCGCGGACCTTCGCCTCCTCGACCGTCTCGCCGTCCACGCCGCCGCGGGCGGCCTCGCGGTTGACGACCTCGGAGACGTACGGGATGGAGGTGCGCAGGACCTGTACGGCGCCGCGCGCCACGTTGCCGGCCCGGCCGCCGCCGGTGCGGTAGCGGCGGGCACGGACGGGCGAGCCCTTGGGGGAGGCCATCCCGTACCGGCGCAGGGTGCCGTCGGGTTCGCGTACCGCGGGCCCGAAGGCGATCTCGCCGGTGGCGGCGTCCACGGTGACGTGCCGGTCGTCCGGGCCGGAGGCCGCGAAGTGCGGGACGACCTCCCAGTCCGCCCAGCCCTCGTGCTCGGCGGTCTGCAGCAGCACCGGCGGGGTGTCGCCGACCACCGGCGCGTGCGCGAGCCGCAGCCGCTGGCCGGGCAGCCCGGTGGACTCGCCGAGCGCCTCGTCGTAGACCGTCTCGGCGTGGACGACGGGGGCGGTGCCGCCGATGGTGAATCCCTCGGCGGACCGGACGGTGGGCGAGGTGGTGTAGAAGGGCTGGCCGGGGAGGGGTTCGGTGACCCGGCACCGCAGCCACCCCGCCTCCTGGCCCGCGTTGCGGGAGAGCACGTGCCCGGCGGGGACGTGCAGGACCACCTCACCGGGCCGGTTGAGACCACCGGTGCCGTCCCGGTCGACCTCGCAGAGCTGCCAGCCGTCCTCGGTCCACGCCTCCCACACCAGGGGCGGCTGCCGCGGGTCGACGCCGACGCCGTCGACCCGGCTGTCCAGTTCCAGGGCGACCGCGCAGTGCGGCACGGCACTGGTCAGGCCCAGCAGCATGCAGTCGCCCGGGGAGGGCGACTCGGAGAAGCAGAGCACGTTCTTCTCGTCGTCGGCGAGGTCGTGCGTGCGGTCCAGGGCGGCCTCACCCCGCCGCTGCACCAGCAGACGGTTCAACGAGGCGCTCCATACGATGAGTTCGCGCTCGGTCGCGAACACGACGGCCTCCTCGTCGCCGGTGCGCGAGGTGGCCACCTCGGTGCCGAGCGGTACGGTCACCGGCTCCTCCTGCGGCGCGGAGAGCCAGAACGTCACGTCCGTACGGGCCGCGGAGGGCGGGAACAGCGTGATGCCGACCAGGTCCAGGAAGGCCAGATGGTTCTTCTCCGGCACCCGGTTGAGCCGGTAGACGACCTCGTCGGCCATGTGCGCGACCGTCTCGACGAGGGTGATGCCCGGGTCGGAGACGTTGTGGTCGGTCCACTCCGGGGCGCGCTGCTGGATGTAGCGCTTGGCGTCGTCGACGAACTGCTGGAAGCGGCGGTCGTCGAGGTTCGGGGAGGGGAGGGCCATCAACGGTCGCTTTCGGGAGAGTTGTCCGGGTGGGGGCCGGTGTCGGGCTCGTCGTGGGACGGGATGACGTAGAACGGGAAGACCAGGCTGCGGGGGTTGTTGGTGCCGCGGATCGAGTAGCGGACGTCGATGTAGAGGACGGACTGGTCGGTGCCCACGGTGACGTCGACGTCGTCGACCTCGATGCGCGGCTCCCAGCGGTCGAGGCTGGCGTACACCTCGTGCTGGATACGGCCCGCGGTCTGCTCGTTGACCGGTGCGAACACCAGGTCCTGGATGGCGCATCCGAAGTCCGGCCGCATCGGCCGCTCCCCGGGCGCCGTCGACAGGACCAGCCGGATCGCCTCCTCGACCTCCCGCTCCCCGCTGACCAGGGCGATCCCGCCGGTGGGTCCGATGCGCAGGGGAAAGGACCAGCCGGACCCGACGAACTGCTCGGCCATCAGACCTGCTCCTGCCTTCCGTTGGTGTTCTCGCTCATAGCACCGGGAGTCCGTTGGCCAGGAACGCCGGGGACGTGACCAGGACCGTGGGGGCCTTGATGGTGGTGTTGACGGCCGAGGTGACCTGCACGGTTCCGCCACCGGTCAGCATCGCGGCGCCCACGGCGCTCATGTTCAGGACACCGACCGAGTTCAGCCCCAGCTCACCCGCGGCCCTGACGTTGACCGCGCCGCCGCCGCTGATGCTGAGCGGCCCGCCGCTCTTGATGGTCAGGGCCCGCCGGGCGCTGAGCGTCAGATCGGTACCGGCCTCCACCGACACCGACCGGCTGCCCGTGATCTTCACCGTGCCCTTGCTGTCCACGACGATCTCGGTCTTGGTCCGGTCCAGATGGATGATCAGCTTGTCGTCCCCGGACGCGAGCCGGACGCCCTGTTTACGGCCTCCGGTCTTCTGGCTGAGCAGGTCCACGCGGTTGCCGTCCCGGTCGGAGACGGTGTGCCGGGTCGCCTTCTTCGACACGGAGTTGTGCAGCGGTACGTCCTTGACGGGGGTCGGCACGTCCTTGCCGTTGTAGAGCCCGCCGATCACGAACGGGTGGTCCAGGGCGCCCCGGTCGAACCCGACGAGCACCTCGTCGTTGACGTCCAGCGGGAAGATGCCGCCACCGGCGAGGCCGCCCATCTGCACGGTCCGCGTCCAGTCGCTGACGTAGGTGTCGTCCAGCCACGGGAACCGCAGCTTGACGCGCCCCTGCTTCAGCGGGTCGTTCACGTCGGTGACCAGGGCGTTGGCCACGCTGGGCAGCCGGGGCGCGGTCTCCGAGCCGCCGGAGGTGAGGCCGTACAGCGAGCGCCACTGGCGTCCGCTGACCGTCACCCAGGTCTCGTAGTGCCTGCCGTCGCCGAAGAGGTGGCGCACCGAGGTGGCGGTGTACTTGCCTTCGAAGGGCTTGCCCACGTCGGCCAGGGCCACCGGGATGCCCGGCCGCAGCTTGGGGTTGCCGCGCGCGACGACCTCCACCTCGGCGAAGGAGGAGGTGATGTCGTCGGCGAGCGCGTCGGCGGCGAACTTCACCTCGGCCTGCTTGTCGTACGGGGTCCCCGTGTCGACCAGCGGTGCCGTGCCGAACTTCCCGGCGGCGGCGCCGGGGGTCGTACCGATCCCGATGGCCGGGTTGGACAGCGCCGGGGAGACCGCGGTGAGCTCCTTCTTCGTCGTGACGTCCCAGCCCCGCGCCTCGACCTTGCCGACCTGGTCGGCGGCGGTCACGGCGGCCCGCAGCCGCAGGATGTCGTGGCCGGCCTGGAGCACGAAGGGGCTCTTGTCCCCGTCGGTGCTCGGCGAGGGCGCGCCGGAGGACGGCTTGGGCGACACGAACTGGAACATGCCCTTCGCGTCGATGGACATCACCATCTCGTTCTCGTCGGCGAGCCGCGCGAGGAAGTCCCAGTCGGTGACGTTGGACTGGCTGATGAACTCGTACACCGTCTTCGTCGACTGGATGCGCCCGATGGGCACCCCGTCCTGGGCGGCCAGCTTCCGGGCGATGTCGGACGCGGTCTGGTTGCGGAAGGCGGTGACCCGGCGCCGCCGCAGCAGGCGGTGCCCGAGGTCGTAGCCCCGCACGACGGCGAAGGTGCCGGTGCCGTCGTAGTCGACCTCCAGGCCGGTGACCTCACCGGTCAGCAGCGGGTCGCCGGCCCCGTGCCCGTCGGCGATCGGCGTGATGACCACGCTGGTGCCGAAGGTGACCCCGAGCTTGCCGAGGATCGTCCGGTACGGGTCCCGGAAGGTGAGCCGGAACGCGGCCGGAACACCCATCCCCTGGTCGACATGGCTCTCGACCAGGGAGTCGGTGAGGTTGGGCGGCACCTTGGCACCACCGATCCTGACGTCGACGACACTGGAGTACGCGGCGCGCACCATCAGCCACGCACCTCCTCTGCGGACGGCATGATCAATTCGGTTCCGGGGGACAGGACCCGGGGGTCGTCGATGCCGTTGACCCGGGCGATCGACCTCCAGGCGGCGGCGCTCCCGTACTCCCGCCAGGCCAGCGACTGCAACGAGTCGCCCGCCACGACCCGGTGGACGCGCTGCGCGGTGAGCGCACCGGACGTCGGGTTCTGCCCCCTGGTCTTGCTGGGGATCTCGGTCAGCTGCAACCGGGCGGTGGCCCGGATGGGGACGCCGGTGGTGCCGAACACCGTGTACGAGACGTCGACGGAGCTGATGTAGGCGGTGAACCGCACCGTCGAGAACGCCCCCCACTGGAAGACGACCCACGGCGGCGAGGGCTTCTTGGCACCGATGCTGCGCAGGGTCACCTCGCAGCAGTCGAGCAGCGACTCCACCTTCTTCAGCACGGTGTTGCCGGTCGGCTTGTCGGAGGAGTCGAGGAAGATCTCCAGACCCATCTGCATCGCCTCGACACCCATGAACTCCGGCTTCGCACCGGTCCGTTCGATCTGCGCCGGGGTCGCCGTCCACAACGCTCGTCGGCTCAGCGAGAGTTGGGACGGATTGAAGTCGAAGGCGAAGGTCTCGATGATCCCGCCGGGGGTCATGCTGTCGCCCACCGGGGGTTCGTGGATCGCCAGGTTGGCGCGTACGAGGCTCTTGCCGGCGCCCTTGCTGCCCTTGGCCATGGTGTCGGCCGCCTCTCAGTTCGTGAATCCGTGGTGGACGATCTCCAGGACCTCGGTCGCCACGGCCGGACTCGCGGGGTCGAGGGTGGGCCCGGTCCAGCGCACCGGCAGCACGTCGATGAGACCCCAGCTGGCGACCTCCGAGCCGTCCGCGCGCAGCGCCGCGATCTGCGCGGTGGGCCGCGTGATCCCGGTCTGCACGGACGAGATCCACTTGGCGACCTTCGCGGTGTCCGGGGTGAGGGGACGGGTCAGCCGGATCGTGGAGAAGGTGACCCGGGTCGGCAGCGCCCACACGAAGCCGTTGTTGCCGCCCTCCTGGTGGTGCTCGATCTCCACCTCGGACGACAGCCCCTCGCACCCGTTGAAGTAGCCGAGGCTCTCGCCGTCGATGCTGAGGGAGAACCAGATGGTGGAGCCCGGGTCTTGACTGGAGGGCATCTCGGCGGACCTTTCTCTCTGTGGTGCGGTCGGACGGGTCGGTGCGGGGCGGCTTTCTCGGCGGTGCCAGGCTGCGGTCAGCGGCGGTCGGTGGCGGTCAGCGGCGGGGATCGCGGAGCTTGCCGATCCGCTCGCGGTCCAGCCGGAGTTCGGTGCGGATCAGCCGGGTGATCCGGCCGATGAGCCGGTGCGCCAGCTCGTCGAGCTGGAACTCCGTGAGCTCCTTGGGATCGAACGTGCCGTCGGGGACCGCCTGGTACGCCGGCGGGGGCGGCGGTGCGTACGGTGGCGGCGCGTACGACGCCGGGGCCGCGCCGGGGGTGTAGGGGGGCGGCGGCCCGGCAGGCGTGTACGGCGGCGGCCCGGCCGGGCGGGTGGGCGGCGCGGCGTGCGCGAGGTGGCCGGCGACCGTGGCCGCGGCGGCGGACGCGAGGCTGCCGAGCGCGGACGAGCCGGAGTGGACGGGAGTGGTCCCGGCCTTCTTGGAGTGCCGCCCCCAGAGCCGCTGGACGACCGGCATCGGGGCCGCCGGAGCCGCCTGAGCCTCGGGGGCCGAGAGCGGAGCCACGGCGGCGGAACCGCCGGCCGCCTGGGCCCGGGCCGTCACCGGACGGCGCAGCGGCACCGCCCTCGCGGGAGCCGCGACGCTGCGCTGGAGCGCGGCCGGCACGGCCGGCGCCGGCGCCGGGGTCGGCATCGGCGTTGACGGCAGCGTCGGCGGCAGCGCGGTCGGGAGCGGCCCGGTCGAAAGCGGCGGCTGTACGGAGCTGGGCGCGGCCACCGGGAGAGGCAGCGGCGCCAACGACGCTTGAGGCTGTCGGAGTTGGGCCCGCTGAATCGGGGACTGCGACACCGGGGGCTGCGGAAGCTGGGGCTGCGGCATCGAGGGCTGCGGAAGCTGGGACTGCGGAGCCTGCGACTGCGGAGCCTGGGACTGCGACTGCGCCGGTGACCGCTGTACGAAGGGAAGCGGCGGGACCGGCGGAAGGGCGCGGGCGGCCGGTGCCGGAGCCGTACGCGAGGTCGGAGCCTGGGCCGTACGCGCCGACTGTGCGGGCTGTGCACGCTGAACGGGCTGGGCGGGCGTCGGCGCGGCGTCGGTGGGCACGGCACTCATCGGGGCGCCGAGGGGCGAGCGGCGCGGAGTCGCCGGAGACGGGACCGGGGCCGACAACCGGGCTGGGGACGGGGCTGGGGACGGGTTGGCGCTCGCGGACGGGGCCGGGACGAGGGTGCCCATGGCCCGTTGGACGGCGGGGGCCGGAGCGGAGGTACGTACCGGAGGCGCCGAGGCGATCGGAGCGCCCAGACCCGTGCGGGACGGCGGACGGGCAGCGCTTTCCCGGACGGGCGGCACGGCGGAGGAGTCCGCCGTCCGCCCGGCGGGCTGCCCCTGGGCCCCGGAGCGGGCCGCCGCCCGCTGGACGGGGGGGCCTGGCTGAACGGGGCTGCTGGGCAGCGAAGTTGTGCCGGACGCAGGGGCGGAGGAGGGCGCCGGGGTCGGTCTCGTCGGCTGAGCAGACTGCACGGACTGGGCGGGCTGCACGGGCTGGGCGGGCTGGGCGGGCTGGGCGGGCTGGGCGGAGTGCACAGGTCCGGGCGCCGGGGTGATCGGCTGGGCGGAGGCGCGTTGGACGGCGATCCCCGGGGCGGGCGAAGCCACCGGCGCCGAGCCGGACGCGGCCTCCGAAGGGGAGCCGGACGGCGTGCCGGACGAGGAACTGCGGCCACCCGGCGCGGTCGGCGTGGAGGCGGTCGCCGCGGGACCGGTGCGGGGTGAAGCCGCCGGACCACCGACGGACCGCGACGGCGAGGCGGGCTGCTGCCGCGCGGATTCGGGCGCTCGCTGGACGACGGGCAGCGGCGCTGCGGTACGCGCGGCGGGCGCGGCCGGAGCCGAGGGCCGAACGGCTCCGGGGGTGGCCCCGGACGGCTGCGGGGAAGGCGCGCCCTGCACGGGCTGCGCGGGCTGCCCGCCCCGGGCCTCGCTGCGCACAACGGCAGCGCGCTGGACGGGAACGTCACCGCCCCCCGCACGCCGCACCGGAGCATCATCAGCCCCCGCACGCCGCACGGGAGCGTCAGCGGCCGCCGCGCGCTGCACCGGGGCACCGTCGCGTGCCGCCCCCGCGTCGACGCTCGCGGAAGGGGCCGGCGCGACGCTCGCGGAAGGGCTCGGGGCGACGGGAGGCCGGGCGGGACCGGAGTCCCCACGGACCGGGGCCCCCACGCCGACGCGACGGCCGGGACGCGCCGAACTCTTCCCCACGGAGGGGCTGTCGGCGGGGCCGGAAGGGCCGACGGCCCCCGCCGAGGTGCCCTTGACCGGCGCGGCGGACGCGGACGCGGCGGGCGCTCCCGACTCGGCACGCGCCGGGCCCGCCGCGTGCCGAGTCGGCTGTACGGTCGAACGCTGCACCACCTGCGGCTCAATCACCGACGGCTGCACCACCGGCAGCTCCACCGCCGACCGCTGCACGGCCGGAGCGGAAACCGCACGACCGGAAACAGCCGGACCGGGCCCCACCGGACCAGGTGCCACACCCACCGGAGCAGGCCCCGCCGGAGCAGGACTCACGCCCGCCGGACCAGGGCCCGTCGGGCCGGAACCTCCGCCCGAAGCCTCCCCCGCCGTACCGCCCTCACGCGGGACGGCCGCTCGCCGCACCGGAGCGGCAAGCGGTTCCGCGCCACTCGTAGGGGCCCCGCTCATGGAGGCCCCGCTCATGGAGGCCCCGCTCGTGGGGGCCCCGCTCACGGCGCCCGCGTTCCGCCGTGCCACCGGCAGGGACCGCCGCTGCACCGCCGCCCCGGGCTGCGCCCGGGTCAGGGCCGTCGGCCGGGGGGACGGGCTCGCCGCGACCGGCGTCACCCGCAGACCCGCGCGCGGCGAGGGGGGAACGGCAGCCGGGGACTCGGGACCGGCCGGGGTCACGTGCCGTACCGGCACCGGAGCGGAGGCAGGAGCAGCGGCCGGCGCCGGGGCGGACCCGCCTACGGAGGCCGGACCGGCCGCCGTCGCCGCGCTGCGCTGAACCACCGGACCCGGGGCGACCCCGACCGGAGCCGCACCCGGAGCCGGGGTCACAGCCGGAGTCACGCCCTGAACCGGAACCGCAGCCGGAACCGGCCGCGCGGTGCGCGCGCGGGAAGCGGCGGGCGCGGGCGCGGGCACCCCCGGTGTACCCGGGAAGCTCGCGGGGAGGGCCCGCAGCGGGACGGCCGGGGCACGCTGCACCGTGGCGTCGTTGCCCGCCAACGGCAGTGCGCCCGCACGGCGTTCGAGGCCGGGTACGGGCCGGGCCGACGCCGGGCGCGTACCGCCGCCGATTACCGAGTTCGACCGGCCGTCCAGGACGGCGTGGGACGCGGTGCCCATGAACGACGGGTTCTGCCAGGTCGGCAGCCGGCCGCCGAACCCGGAATCCGCGATCCCCGCCGGGCCGGTGGCCACCGCACGCTGGATCGGCGGCAGCCCGGCCCAGGACGCGGCGACCGGCGCACGGCCGCCCGCCGGTTCCGTCGCCGCCGCCCGGCCCGCGTCGGCACCGCCGTGCGCGGACTCCGCCGCACCCACGGACGGTACGGATGCCGCACCCACGGACGGTACGGACGCAGCGCCCTCGGACGGTACGGCCGCCGCACCCGTGCCGGTACTCGCACCCGTGCCCGTACCGCCCGCCCGGCCTGCCTTGAACCGCTCCAGGAACCCCACGGCTCAGCCCTCCGCGCCTGCGCGCGTCACGAAGGACGCGATCTGGTCGGTGTAGCGGCGCCGGTCCTGGTGTTCGAGGTCCAGGATCTGCTCCAGGCTCCAGTGGAAGTGGTAGGCGACGTACGCGATCTCCTCGTGCAGCCGGTCGTTCGCGTACGTCACGATTCCCCCAGGCGGCTCCCGCCGAGCTCGACCTCGAAGGGCTCGGAACAGTGCGGGCATTCCACCGACGCGCGGGTGTGGCCCTCCGCGTTGATCTGGCGGTAGAAGTCCTGCAGGAAGGCCAGGTCGGAGGCGAACATGTTCTCCACGATGCCGTCGTGGATCATCGGCAGCGTGCCGAGCCGGGTGATCACCCGGCCCAGCAGCACCACCGACAGGAACGCCGGGTTCTCCTGGACGCGCACGTCGCGCAGCGGGACGAGTTCGTCGCGCGCCGTCGAGAGGCGCATGATCCCGTCCCGGTGCACGGTGCCCGAGTCGTCCACGTAACCGCGCGGCAGCTGGAACGCGAACTCGGTGCGCAGCTCGTACCGTTGCTGCTGCTGTTGCGGCACCTGCTGCTGTTGCGGCACCTGCTCCTGCTGCGTCGGCTGCGGCTGCGGGATCTGCGCGGCGGACTGCGCGTCCGGTACGGCGGTGGGCGCGGGCTGCGCCGTCTCCGCACCGGACTCCTGGGCGAACGCGCCGGCCCTGGCGGCCGAACGACGCATTACTCGATGACCAGTTCTTCGAACACGATGGTGACCGTCTCGGTGAGCGCGGACGCCTCGCCGGCCTTCACCGTGCTCGCGTCGATCTTGCTGCACCAGGCGTTGCGCAGGTGGTAGCGCTTCACCGGGTTGTTCTGGAAGTCCATCATGATGATGGAGGCGTTCTTGCGGGCCGTGGTCATCTGGCCGGAGATCGACTGGTTGATCCACTGGGTGAACGAAGCCGACTGCGTCATACCGCGGATGACCGTGCAGGTGCCGTTCTTCTTCACACCCGGCATGTTCTTGACCACGTTCTGGCCGTTGGGGGTGTTCTGCTGGTAGGTGATGACGTCCTGCTCGATGCTCATGCCACTGACCTCGGCGAGGTACTCGACCATGACACCGTCGATCTGCAGGCCGAAATTGTGCGAGGTGAGGGCGTCACCCGGCTGGAGACTCATGTGTTCGCTGTCCTTGTGAAGGTCTGTGGGATGGCGCTACGGCGGTGAAGCCAACCAGGCCCGGTACGAACCGGGTCGGAGCCCGAGGCCCGGGTGGTGTCCGGCCGGTCGCGGCCGGACACCACCCGGATCGGCTGCTACTCCTCCAGCTCTCCGTTGCCGCTGGAGAACTGGGCCAGTCGGAAGATCACGAACTCGGCGGGCTTGACCGGCGCGATGCCGATCTCGCACACCACACGGCCGACGTCGACCGACTCCGGCGGGTTGGTCTCCTCGTCACACTTGACGTAGAAGGCCTCCTCGGGGCGCTGGCCGAAGAGGGCGCCGCTGCGCCACTCGTTGGTCAGGAACGCCGAGATGTTGCGCCGGATGCGCGCCCACAGGGCGTGGTCGTTCGGCTCGAACACCACCCACTGGGTACCGAGGAGGATCGACTCCTCCAGGTAGTTGAAGTAGCGGCGGATGTTCAGGTAGCGCCAGGCCGGGTCCGAGGAGACGGTACGGGCACCCCAGATGCGGATGCCGCGACCGGGGAAGGCCCGGATGCAGTTGACGCCGATCGGGTTGAGCAGGTCCTGCTCGCCGCGGGTGATCTGGGTCTCCAGGTCCACCGCGCCGCGCACGACCTCGTTGGCGGGGGCCTTGTGCACACCGCGCTCGGAGTCGTTGCGGGCCCAGATGCCGGCGACGTGACCGCTCGGCGGGACCAGCACCGACTGACCGACGGACGGGTCGAAGGACTTGATCCACGGGTAGTACAGGGCCGCGTACTTGGAGTCGTAACCGGCCGTCTCCTGGCGCCACACCCGGATCTGACGGGCATTCAGGCTCGGCGGCGGGTCGATGACCGCGACCCGGTCGCCCATGAGCTCGCAGTGCGCGATCAGGCCCAACTGGACTGCCTTGACGGCCTCCAGGTCGATCGCACCGCGCTGGTAGGCGGCCATCAGGTCGGGCACCGCGACCATGGAGATCTCGTCGATCGCCTCCAGGCCGCCGAAGCCGGTGCGGTCCGCGGAGTCGCCCAGGTAGCGGGCCGCCCCGGGGTACGAATCGTCGGCGGGCACGGCGGGGGCGGCGGCCGACGGAGCCGCGAGGGCGACCGTCTGCGCGTCCGGCCGGACCAGCTGTCCGGCGGGCGCCGCCTCGGCCACGGTGATGAGCTTGGAGCGCTCCTTCACCTGCGTGACGACGTAGGTACGGCCGCCCTTCTTGGCGGACACGTCGAAGGTCTCGACGGCCTTGTCGCCGTCCTTGACCGTCAGCTTGAACCGGTCGGCCGGACTGTCGTCCTCCGGAAGCGTCACCTCGACGCTGAGCGCGCCGGTGGTGCCGGGCGCGATGGCCGCGACCGAGAACCCGCCGAGCGGCCGGAACTCGCCGGCCTCCAGCGCGGCCGGGGCGGTGGTGGCCTTCACCGCGGCGCGGCCGGAGCCGGCCGGTCCGTCGGAGGACGCGCCCTCGGCGGAGCCGCCCACGCGGACCACGTAGGCCGCGGAGCCACCGTTGTTGAAGAAGCCGTAGACGGAGTGCGCCAGGTAGTACCCGTCGGTGAACTCACCGAACGACGCCACGTACTGGCTCCAGTTGGTGACCAGGGTCGGCTCGTTCAGTGGACCGCTCGGCGCGAGTCCCACGAAGGCGGCGACCGACGTGCCCACTCCCTCGATGGGACGCGAGCCGCTGGCCACCTCCTCGACGTAGACGCCGGGCGACAGATAGGACGGCATGTTCTGCTCTCCTCGGGGTACGAGACAGGAACCACCTCGACTCTCGCCCCTGCGGGAGGGCCGCCGAAACGTCCTCCGGGACCTGTTCGGGGGCACTGCCGGTGCCCTTGAGGGCAGCCGGTGGCTTCCGCACCGTCCGGAGCATGACTCGCCGTCAGCTGCGGGCTCGCCCACCGCCCCCCGTGTTCCGGGCGGGTACGGCGTCCCTGCGGGCCGGGGAGAGCCAGGTCCCCGCCCGAAGCGGGGCGGGTGGGCGTTCCTCGGGATCCAGTTCTCTGCCTACCACTGCCCGTCCGCCTCCCGGAAGGGCCTCCCGGGCACACCCGGGGGCAGCCGGTCACGCTTCGGGGAAGACCGGGCGGCCGATCAGGCAGCCCGTCGTCCCTCGCGGCCGGGTGCTCCTGCCCGCGATCACCTGACCCGTACCCGGACGCTGCCCTAGCGTGTCCGGGTGAGCCTTTGGACTTCTCTCGAACCCGCGTCGGCCACGGTCGATCCCGGCAGCAGCACCACCGTACGACTCCGCCTGCGCAACACCGGCGACGTAGTCGACGAGTACCGCTTCGAACCCGTCGGCGACATCGCCCCCTGGACCACCATCGAACCACCCACCCTGCGCCTCTACCCCGGAACCACCGGCACGGTCGAGCTGAAGTTCGCACCCCCACGCACACCCGACGCCACCGCAGGCCCCAACCCCTACGCCATCCGCATCACCCCCACCGAACACCCCGAAGCAACCACCGTCCCCGAGGGCAACCTCACCATCACCCCCTTCACCGAACTCCGCGCCGAACTCGTACCCCCCACCGTCAAAGGCCGACTCCGCGGACGCCCCCGCCTCGCCATCGACAACCTCGGCAACACCAAACTCACCGCCTCCCTCAACGGCACCGACACCGGCGACCAACTCACCTACGAACTCCGCCCCAGCAACATCCAAATAGAACCCGGCCGCGCCGCCTTCATCACCACCACCCTCAAACCCCGCAAAATCATCTGGTTCGGAGCCAAAGAACAACGCCCCTACACCCTCACCGTCCAACGCTCCGGAACCACACCCCTCCCCGTCGACGGCACCTACGTCCAACAAGGCTTCCTCCCCCGCTGGCTCGCCACCTTCCTCGGCATCCTCCTCGCCCTCACCATCACCTTCATCGCCCTCTGGTTCGGCCACAAACCCGCCATCGCCACCGGCACCACCGAAAAACTCGTCGAAGCCAGCGCCACCCTCGCACCCACCCCCACACCCCAAGCCACCCTCGCCCCACCACCCATAACCACCGCCCCCACCACCGAACCCGCCCAGCCGACCCAGGAAACGAAGTCCGAAGGATCGGGCGGAGGCGGCGGCGGGGATTCCTCGGAGCCGAAGCCCCCCGAGGTACCGGATCCGATCGGCCAGTGGCTGGTCAGGCCGGGGGACCTGGGCAAGGACGAAACCGGCGCCCACCCGCTCACCGTGACCGACGTGGCCGGTGCCGACGGGCACGGCGGCGCCGGCTCCTTCAACGGTTCGAGCAGTCAGATGATCTCGACCGGCCCGGTGGTGCCCACCGGGCCCGGCAGCAGTTTCACGATCTCGGCGTGGGTGTACCTCGACTCCACCGCTCACTTCTCCACCGCGGTCAGCCAGAGCGGGACGCACAACAGCGCCTTCTACCTCCAGTTCTCCCCGGGGGAGAAGCGCTGGGCGTTCTCCCGGACACGCTCGGACGGTGGTGACAACGCGGCGATCGGCTACCGCGCGCTCTCCCTGGCCCCGGCAGCCCTGCACACCTGGACCCATCTGGTCGGCGTGTTCGACGGAACCACCGGCAACCAGACCCTCTACGTCGACGGCGCACCCCAGGGCTCCGTGCAGGACCTCTACCCGTTCACGACCACCGGCGCCTTCATCATCGGCCGGGCCAGGTACGCCGACGCCAACGCCGACAAGTTCGACGGGAAGATCAACGAGGTCACGGCGTGGGACCAGGCACTCACCCGCGAGCAGATCAACGAGATTCCCTGAGGTCCGGCCCAGGTGCGAAGGTGCCCCCGGGGAATGCCCGGTCGGCGCCCCCGGGAATGCCCCACGGGGCATCACCCGGGGGCGGAGGGGCTGCCCGGGGAGACCACGGGGGCGCCTGAACGGGCACGTTCGACGGGAGTGCAACTCCGGTCGCGCAGAGGGCACATGAGGGTGGCGGCTCACTGATCTAACGTGGCCGGGTGAGCCTATGGACTTCTCTCGAACCCGCGTCGGCCACGGTCGATCCCGGCAGCAGCACCACCGTACGACTCCGCCTGCGCAACACCGGCGACGTAGTCGACGAGTACCGCTTCGAACCCGTCGGCGACATCGCCCCCTGGACCACCATCGAACCACCCACCCTGCGCCTCTACCCCGGAACCACCGGCACGGTCGAGCTGAAGTTCGCACCCCCACGCACACCCGACGCCACCGCAGGCCCCAACCCCTACGCCATCCGCATCACCCCCACCGAACACCCCGAAGCAACCACCGTCCCCGAGGGCAACCTCACCATCACCCCCTTCACCGAACTCCGCGCCGAACTCGTACCCCCCACCGTCAAAGGCCGACTCCGCGGACGCCCCCGCCTCGCCATCGACAACCTCGGCAACACCAAACTCACCGCCTCCCTCAACGGCACCGACACCGGCGACCAACTCACCTACGAACTCCGCCCCAGCAACATCCAAATAGAACCCGGCCGCGCCGCCTTCATCACCACCACCCTCAAACCCCGCAAAATCATCTGGTTCGGAGCCAAAGAACAACGCCCCTACACCCTCACCGTCCAACGCTCCGGAACCACACCCCTCCCCGTCGACGGCACCTACGTCCAACAAGGCTTCCTCCCCCGCTGGCTCGCCACCTTCCTCGGCATCCTCCTCGCCCTCACCATCACCTTCATCGCCCTCTGGTTCGGCCACAAACCCGCCATCGCCACCGGCACCACCGAAAAACTCGTCGAAGCCAGCGCCACCCTCGCACCCACCCCCACACCCCAAGCCACCCTCGCCCCACCACCCATAACCACCGCCCCCACCACCGAACCCGCCCAGCCGACCCAGGAAACGAAGTCCGAAGGATCGGGCGGAGGCGGCGGTGAGAAGGAGTCCACTCCCTCGAAGGCGCCCGAGGACACCGCGGCGACCGCGGTGAACGGCATGGCCAAGGACGACCCGGCGGGGCGGCACATCTGCTATCGCGCGTTCATCAAGGGCGAGGGCTGGACGAAACCGGTCTGCGACGGCGCCATGACCGGCAACACCCGCAACGTGCCCATCGTGGCCGTCAACACCGCCATCGCCGGTGTCGGTTCGTCGCAGATCCAGGCCGCCGTCCACGACCCCCGGTCGACGAACGGCCAACCCGCCTGGACGCACTGGTCGGACTGGATCGCCGACGGCGAGGACAACTACATGGGCAGCACCACGGAGGACGCCCCCGTCATGACCGCCTTCGCCGTCACGATCAGCAGCGGGCAGGTCTGCCAGAACGTCCGCTACGTCGGCAAGGACTGGTACGCCGAGAAGTGCGTCGACGCGAAGGTCTCCAACGGCTACAACTTCGGGGGAAGCTGGAGCAACGACGTCACGCTGGAGGCGCTCCTGCTCAGGGTCCCCGCCTCCGTCCAGTGACCCGAGGCCCACGAAGCCGGCGAAGGCGGGCGGGCGGGTTCACGCGCGGCCCGCTGGGCCGGGCCTGAACCCGCCCGCCTACCAGGTCCCCTCTCCCGGCACCAGGCGCCCGGCCTTGCGGTACTCGCGCCGGGCGCCTTCCAGCAGGTCGGCCGCCGTGACCTGGTCGTCGCGGGCGGCCGCGAGGTAGGCGGCGGTCACCACGGCGCTGCGGATCGAACCGCCCGCCAGCTCGAAGACCGAGGCCACCGGCTGCACGTCGACCTCCGGTTCGCAGGGCACGTGGGAGAGGCTGTGCCGCCACAGGGCGAGACGCTGCTCGACGTCGGGGAACGGGAAGTCCACGACCAGGTCGAGGCGCCGGGTGAACGCCTCGTCGATGTTGGCGCGCAGGTTGGTGGTGAGCAGCGCGATGCCGTCGAAGGACTCCAGGCGCTGGAGCAGGTAGGAGCTCTCCATGTTGGCGTACCGGTCGTGGGCGTCCTTCACCTCGGACCGCTTGCCGAAGACGGCGTCGGCCTCGTCGAAGAGGAGCACGGCGTCGGTGCGGTCCGCCTCGGTGAAGATGCGTTCGAGGTTCTTCTCGGTCTCGCCGACGTACTTGTCGACGATCGACGACAGCTGCACCGTGTAGAGGTCGAGGCCGAGTTCGGCCGCGACGACCTCCGCCGCCAGCGTCTTCCCGGTGCCGGAGGCGCCCGCGAACAGTCCGAGGACGCCCCGGCCCCGGCCGCCGCCCGCGCTCAGCCGCCACACGCCGAGGACCCGGTCGCGGTGCCGGGCGCGCACGGCGAGTTCGCGCAGCTCGGTGAGGGGGCCCGGGGGCAGCACCAGGTCCCGCCAGTCGACGGCGGGCCGGATGCGCCGGGCGTGCTGTTCGAGGCCGGAGGCGGACTGCTGGCGTGCGGCGAGCCGCAGGTGGGCGGGGGTGAGCGGCCCCTGGTCGAACGCGGCGAGGCCCCGGGCCGCGCGGGCGGCGCGGACGATGTGGTCGTCGGCCAGGTGGTACGGGGCGACGGTGGCGGCCAGGTCGAAGTCGAAGCCGGGCTCCGCGCCGAGCGCCGCCGACCAGGCGTCGGCCGCACCGGCGCCGCGCGGGGGCGCCTCCAGGACCAGCGGGTCCGTGCCGGACCACTGGGGGTCGTACGGGCGCGGCCCGGTGATCAGTACCGGCACGTCGGCGGCCCCCGCCAACTGCCGTATCAGCGCGTCCGGTTTGTCCGGCAGCCCCTGGACGACCACCGCGCGGCCGGTCAGCCGGGCCTCGCGCAGCAGGTCGGGGACGCGGTCCTCGGGCCCGGTGAACCGCAGGGCCGGCAGGCCCGCGAGGCGCAGGGCTGCGGCGATCGAGGGCAGCCCGTCGCCCTCACGCCGCTCACGGAGGTAGGCCGTGACCGGCGGACCGACGGCGAGCCGGGCGGCCAGACGGTGCACGAAGAGGCCGGTGGCGGTGTCGGGGGACGGCGCCTGCTCCTCGTACGGCCCCTGCTCTCCGTACGACCCCTGCTCGGCGCAGGACCCGCCGTGGGACCCGCCGTAGGGCCGGTCGTACGGCGCGTCGCCCGGCTCCGGGCCCGGGTCCAGCGGGTGGAGGTGTCCGGCGAGGGAGGCGTCCGGGGCGTCGTCGCCGAGGAGGTGGGCCAGCAACCGGTCCGGTACGCGCAACGAGCGGCTCAGGAAAGGTCGTTCGGGTTCCTCCACGTCGAGCAGCCCGAGCGCGCGCAGCGGGGCCGCCGGGTGCAGCCGGGCCCGTGCGGACGCCAGGTGGACGGGGATGCCGCAGAGGTCGAGGGCGAGCGCGGCGGTGGCCCGGCGCCGGCTGACGTCGTCGTTGAGGTAGCCGTACAGCGACTCGAAGCTCCGGTCCAGGTCCGGGGCGAGCGCGACGAGCAGGAGGAGGGCGTCGAGGCCGGTCAGCCCGAGCCGGACGGCGAGGTCGGTCAGGCGGTCGGCGTACGCGTCGACCGGCTCGGCGACACCGAGCCGCAAGGGCTCCGCCGGGCGCAGCAGATGCTCGGCCGCCTCCTTCGACACGTACAGGCCGCGCAGCGGGTCGTTCGCGGTGGGGTCGTCGGCGGAGCGGTACTCGACCAACAGCGCCGCGCGTTCGCGTAGTTCGGCGAGGCGGGCGAGGAGCGGCGTGGCGTGGTCGGCGTCGGCATCGGCCGGCGGCGCGAGCGGGGTGCCGGCGGTCATGTGCGGTTGCCCGTGGCGCGGTTGCGGCGGGCCGTTTTCCTGGCCTCCTGGGCAGCCGCCACCTGGTGGGGCCGGTGCGCGCGCTCCGACTCGGCGCGGGTGCCGTCCTCGGCGTCCATGGTGCCCACGCGGACCGCGGCGCCCTCGGTGACGGGCGGCCCGGCGTCGTACTCGGGGTAGGCGGGGAAGGGTGCGGTGATCACCAGGTCGAGGGAGGGCTTGAGTTCTCCGCCGAGCGCGGACCAGATCTCCGCGAGCGAGCGGGCCTCGGTCTGGATGCCGGCCACCGAGAGCGGCACGGCCAAGCCCAACGCACCTAGCGAGCTGGGCAGTTCGGAGGGTCCGATCAGCTCGCGCGGGATGAGCGTGGCCAGCGCGGCGGAGAGCAGCCGGTGTTCGTCCTGGGGCTGCTTGGTCCAGGCGGTCACCAGGTACGACAGCCGGAACCAGCGCGGGGGTTGGCGGCGCTTGACGACCACGTCCCGCTCGTCGTAGACGGGGACGTGCCCCCGCTGGCGGCGGTTGACGTCCTCGCGGATGTCGTACAGATAGGCGTTGATGGTGGGCGCGTTGCGGCGGGCGGCCCAGTCCCGGGTGGGGGCGTCGAAGGCGATGTCGATGCCCGAACCGCTCAACGCGCCTCCGCTGAGAAGGTTCTTGAGGACCTCGTCCACTTCGTGGATCACCGTCGTGCTCCCGCCCTGCCGTTCCCGGCCCCGCTGTCGTCCATGCCTTCGTACCGGCGCGCCGCCTTGATCGTCCCGGCCGCCCCGGACGATCCTGCCTCCCGTACCGCCCGTCCCCGCAGTCGCACCGGGACGTCGGCCGGGCAGACCGCACCGCCCCCAGGGGCGGCTCGGATTGCCCTTCCGGTCAGATGTAGCCTTCCCTCAAGGCCTGAGCCACGGCGTGCGCACGGTTGCGGAGGTGCAGGCGGGTGGTCATTCCGTGCATGACGTTCTTGACCGTGCGTTCGGAGTAGGACAGCTTCTTGGCGATCTCTCCGGTGTCGAACCCCTCGGCCACCAGCCGCAGTACGTCGACCTCACGCGGTGTCAGACCCGACACCGGGGCGCCGGCCCGGCCCGCCGCGCTGCGGTGCAGCGAGCCCACCTGGTTGATCAGCCGGCCGAGCAGGTCGGACGGCAGGTCGCCGTCGCCGCGGGCGGCCGCGTGGACCGCCTGCAGGAGCCGGGTCGCGGTGGCCTCGTGGCGCCACACGATGGCGCCGACGCCGCACTCGATCACGTCGAGCAGTTCCGCCTCCCGCAGGGTGCCCACCACGAGCGCCGCCCGCGCGCCCTCGCCGCGCACCAGTCGGCGCAGCCGGGTCAGCACCGCCTCGTCGAGCGAGTCCTCGACGAGCAGCAGCACCGTGCCGGGGCCGGACTCGCCCTCGTCCCGGAGATCGATCTCCGGGTACCGGCGCAGTTGGCTGTGGACCCCCTCGCGCGAGATCGGGTCCCGGGTGTGCACCGCGACGCGTATCCGCTCCACGGCGTCGGCCGGGCCGGGCTGTGTGGTGCGCGTGGCGCTGTGCAACCGAATTCCCCCATGTCCGCATGTGTGGAACCCGGTTCCGGTCGCCGGCGGGCCCGCGTTATCCACCTTTGTGGAACGGCTGGGGTGCCCGCCATCGTGGAACACCACGAGCGGCACCACGAGATCCGCGGTGTCCGCGGACCACGGCACCACCCGTCGCGGGCAGGACGCCCGGGGCGGTACACGGGGGGACTCCCCGTTCTCCACCGTCGCGAGGAGGGGACAGAATGTCCGGACCCTACAGTGAGCAACCGCGCGAGCACAGGGGTGCGGCGGAACTGATCGCGACACGTGCTGCCCGCGCCCACGCGGGCCACGGCAGTGCGGTACTGCTGCGCGGGGCCACCGGCACCGGCCGGTCCACCGTCCTGGAGGCCGCCGCCGAGGCGGCCGGCGGGCACGGCATGCGGGTGCTGCGGGCCCGCTGCTCCCCCGACGACGCCACGGTCCCCTTCGCCGCCGTCCGGCAGTTGCTGCGCTCGTGGACCACGCCGGAACCACCCGCCGGGGGCTGCGCGATACGCCCGGCCGGCGACCGGCACCCGGACGAGCGTGACCGGGACGGGCTGAACCAGGACGATCCGGACCAGGACGAGCGGGACGAGGGCGACCGGCTGCGGCAGTTGCTGCTCGCCCACGCCGGACAGGCCCCGCTCCTCGTGGCCGTGGACGACGTGCACCTCGCCGACGCGTCCTCGTACCGGTGGCTGGTGCAGACCGCCCGGCACGTGGACCGGCTCCGGCTGCCGGTGCTGCTCGCCGTCACCGAACGCAGCCAGTACGACGTGGGCCAGCCCGCCCCGGGATTCGCCCGCGGCCTCTCCCCCGCCCTCGTCCGTACCCACACCCTCGCCCCGCTCACCGCCGACGCGGCGGCCGGCCTGGTGCGCGCGCGCTTCCCCTCGGCCACCGGGGCGTGGGTCGAGGCCTGCACGCGGGCGGGCGCGGCGAGCCCGCTGCTGCTCCGCGCCCTCCTGGACGACCTCGGCGCCTCCGGCTCCCTCCCGGCCGTGCCCGAGACCGCCGCCGCGCTGTACCCGGGGGCGTACGTGGCGGCGGTGTCCTGGTGGCTGGAGAGCGCCGGGGCGGAGACCGCGGAGGTGGCGCGCGTCCTCGCCGCCCTCGACGAGGAGCCGGACCGCAGGAGCCCGGAGCAGCCCCGCCCGGCCGGCACCGGCCCGGACCGGGCCGCCGAGGAGCTCGACCGGCTGCTCGCCGAGCTGTCCGGCGCCGATCCGGCCCGGGTGACGGGGTGGCTCACCGCCATGACCGGACTGGGCCTGCTGCGCCCCGGCGGCGACGGCAGGCCCCGCTACGCCCACCCGTTGCTGCGCGACGCGGTCCTCGCCTGCGTCCCCGCGACCCGGCGGTACGCCGTACGCGGGGCGGCGGCCGAAGTGACGCGGCGCTGGGGCGCCCCCGCCGAGACGGTCGCCGGGCATCTGCTGCTCGCCGGCCCGGTGGGTCAGCCCTGGGCGCCCACCACGCTGCACGGCGCCGCCTCGCTGGCCCTGCGCGCCGGACGGACCGGCGACGCCGTCGCGTACCTGCGCCGTGCCCTGGACGAACCGCTCTCCGACGGGCAGCGGCAGCGGCTGCTGACCGACCTGGGCTCCCTGGAGTACGCGGGCGCCCAGGCGTCGGCCGCCATCCCCCGGTTCACCGAGGCGCTCGCGCTGGCCGGCACCCCGCGCGAACGGGTCCGCGCGGCCGTCGCCCTGGGCACCGCGCTCGCCGGACGCGGCAGGACGCGCGCCGCCCTGGAGGTGCTGCGCAGGGCGGACGGCCAGCTCGCCGGCCACCCCGGTCTGGCGAGCACCCTGCAGAGCGCGACGGTGCTCCTCTCCGACCAGGACAAGACGGTCCGCCAGGAGGTCTACCGGTGGCTGCGCGTCACCGCGGAACGCACCCCCGAGCTGGTCAGCCCGGCCGCCCACGCACTGCTCGTACGGTACGCGGCCACCGCCGGGCTCACCTCGGCCGACGAGGCGATGCGGAAGGTACGGATCCTGCTCGCCGAGCCGTCCGACCCGCTCGCCGAACCGTTTCTGCTGGGTGCGGCGGCCGCCGTCGCCCAGTGGGCCGACGAGCTCGACGAGGCCGAGGAACTGGTCGACCGCGGCTTGGCCGACCGGCTCCCCCACCTGCCGCACCCCATGCACATGGCGCTGCTCAACGTACGCGCCGACATCGCCACCGCCCGGGGCGAGTTCACCTGGCTGCCCGCCGCCTCCCCCGCCGCCGCGTCCACCGGACTCGCCCCCGCGCACGCCCATGTGCTGACCGGGCTCGTGGAGACCGGCCGCACGGCCGAGGCGCGGCGGTTCGCGGACGCCTTCGACCTGCGGGAGGCGCCCGACTCCTGGGGCCGCAACCGGTTCCTCTACGCGCGAGGAATCCAGCGCGCCTCGGCGGGAGATCCGGCGGGAGCGCTGCACGACTTCCTGGAGTGCGGGCGCCGCCAGGCCGAACGCGAGGTCGTCAGCCCGGTCGTCACCCCGTGGCGCACGGCGGCCGCCCTGTGCTGCCTGGTCCTGGGCAGCCCCGGGCAGGCGCTCGCGCTGGCCGAGGAGGAACTGCGCCTGGCCCGCGTCTGGGGCACCGCGCGCCCGGTGGGCCGCGCACTGCGGGTGTTCGGCACGGTCACCGGCGGCCGCCGCGGCCTGCGGCTGGCCGAGGAGGCCGTACGGCTGCTGCGGGAGTCACCGACCGAGGTCGGCACGGAACTGGTCAGCGCGCTGCTCGCGCACGGCCGGGCGCTGACCGCCGCCGGGGAGCACGCCCACGCCCGCAGATGCCTGCGCGAGGCGGTCGAGCGCGCCGAACGGCTCGGCGCGGTACGGCTGCGCACCCTCGCGGAGCAGGCCCTGCGGGAGAGCGGCGCCCGCCGCCCCACCCGGGCCGGTACCGGCGCGCACTCCCTCACCGCCAGCGAACGCCGCATCGCCCGGCTGGCCGCCGACGGCCACACCAACACCGAGATCGCCGGCCTGCTGCATCTGGCCCGGCGCACGGTGGAGACCCATCTGACCAACACCTACCGGAAGTTGGGGATACGGCGACGGGTCGAGCTGGTCGCGTCGCTGGGCCCGGACTGAGCCGGGGCCGCCTCGCACCGCCGGGGCCAGGGGTTGCGGGACGACCGGGGCGGCCGAGGCGGCCGGAGGTGCCCCGCACCTGACGGCCGTTCCGGCCGAGGCGAGGAGGCAAGGCGAGGCGAGGGGCAAGGCGAGGCGCCTCAGAACTTGCGGGAAGCCCCCGGCGGAGGGCCTGCGGGTTCGGCCCCGCCCACACCCGGCGTGAAGATTTCGGGAGCGCCCGGGCCATCCGGCGAACCGCTGAACACGGACCCGCACATGACTAGCATGAAGCCCCAACTCCATTGCCCAGCAAGGAGAATGTCCGTGCCCGAGATCGATGCCCTGCTCAACCAAGTGGTACCGGCGGCCGAAGCGGCAGTCCTCGCCTACGGCGCCGGCGTACTGAGCAGAGTGCAGGACGAGACAGCCGGTGCGACCGTACGACTGGGGCAGCGGATCCTCACCAGGATCACGAGCCGGGGTGCGGAGGCAGAGGTGGACGCGGTCCGGGAGGCGGTCCAACGGATCGCGGAGGTGGGCGAGGACGAGGACATGCGCAGCCTGCGACGCGCGGAGTTGAGGATCGTCCTGCGTGACGTGCTCAGGAACTCCCCCGATCTCGCAGCGGAGTTCTCGGCGCTTCTGCCGCAGCCCCCCGCCGCGCACGCCAGTGGCCCGCGCAGCGTCGCCGTCGGCGGAGACAACCACGGAACCATCTCCACCGGCGACGGTCTTCCCCCTCGATGAACCACAGGCACGGCCCGCAGGAGCCACACCGCGCCCTCCCGCCCACAACCCTTTCCAGCGGGCCCAGAAGCGTCGCCGTCAACGGACCGAACCACGCGCCCATCGCCACCGGCGACGTGATCAACATTCATGTCACCGAAGCCCAAGGTCAGTGGGACCAGGCAGCCCAGAATCTCGCGGCCCGGCTCTACGACCACTTGGTCCGTGAGGGCGAGAACCAGAAGATCTGGGTTCAGGCCAAGCCTCTGCCCGTGCACTGCCGGCCGGCGCCCAGGACACTGGCTCATGGCCACGACGACGTCCTCTTCGGCCCCCGAGACGCGGGAGGGGGCTCCGCTCTTCCGGACCTGGACGAGTGGGCCCGCAGGATGGTGGACTTCTACCAGCGTGCGGAGCGCGGAAAGCTGATGGTGCTGGGCCGGGCGGGCTCGGGCAAGAGCATCCTGATCCAGCATTTCGCTCGTACGTTGCTGGCACCCGAGAACCGGTCCGCCACGGCACGGATTCCGGTGATCTTCAGCCTCGGGTCATGGAATCCCCTTGAGGGCAGCCTGCGGCACTGGCTGATCGATCGTCTCGACCGGGACCATCCCTCTCTGGCGGGGCCCGCCTCCGACGGACCGGCGTGGGCGGAAAGGCTACTCGGTGACAACCGTCTCCTGGTGATTCTGGACGGGTTCGACGAGATCGCCGACGGCCTGCGCGACAGAGCCCTGGAAGGCCTCAGAGGGTCGGACCTGTCGCTGCTGGTGACGAGTCGCCGCGCCGAACTCGAAGCAGCGGTGGCCGATCCCGGGCCCGTTCACTTCGTAGGGCTCGAACTGGACGACCTCACCCTGGACGACTCGATCACGTATCTGCTGCGCCCCGCCGGCGCGTCCCTCACGGACGAGTCCGTCAGCACGCCTCCGAGCAAGTGGGCGCACGTCTTCGGCGAGATGAACGAGGACCCCGGCAACCCGAGGTGCCGCGATCTCACCGCCGTGCTGACCACCCCGCTGATGGTCACACTGGCCCGCACCGTCTACGCGACCGGCCGCGATCCGGTGGATCTGCTCAGGAAGTTCGACAGCCGGCAAGCCATCGAGGACCACCTGCTCGATGCCTTCATCCCCAGCGCCTACGAACGCCCTCTCAGCTCACCCTCCTCCGCGAAAGGCGGGAAAGGAAACCTCGAACGCCCCTCACGCTGGGACCCCGATCGCGCCCGGGACTGGCTCGGCTACCTGGCCACGCATCTGAGGGAACTCACGACGCACGACATCGAGTGGTGGCGTCTGGGGACTTCCATGAGTCTCACCTCGCGCGCCCTCGTGACCGGTGCGATGACCGGGCTCCTGACAGGAATCATGCTCGGAGTCGTCACGGGGGCCCTCTTCGGACTCGGCCTCGGCGGGGATCCCGGTCCGGCCGCCGTCGCCGTCGTCCTGAACGCACTGGGGGTCGGGCCGGCCTTCGCCCTCATGCATGTGATCACATCGAAACTCCAGGTCGGCGGGGCCTTCACACCATCGCGCATGCGGTTGCGGCTGCGCGGCGGGACGAGGAAGGTCAGGGACAGCTTTCTCCCCAGACTTCAGGCCGGAATCATCGGCGGACTCATCTTCGGGGCCGTGCTCGGGGTCGGAGCGGCGGTCTACTTCGCGATCCTGGGGGCCACCCCCACGCTGATCGTTTTCACGTTCGGGAACTCCTTGACGATCGGCCTGGGGGAGGGACTGGCGGGTGGGATCATCGTCGCGCTCCTGGCGGGGCTGGAGGACCCGATCCCACCGGAGGAGACCGTCAGCTGGTCGGTCCTGCTGGACAGGAACCGCACGACCGTGCTCACCGAGATGTTCGCCCTCGCGATGGTCGTCGGGCTCGGATACGGGGCTCTGAACGGCCTCTTCAACGGCCCCCGAGCGGCACTCGAGGGGATCACGGTCGGGCTCGCGATCGGGGGCGGGCTCTGCACGCTGACCGCCTGGGGCCGTTGGGTGGTTCTGGTACGCGTCTGGCTCCCCCTGACGGGGAGGCTGCCGTGGCGCGTGAGGGCCTTCCTCGACGACGCGTACGCACGCGGGGTGCTGCGCCAGGCGGGTGCGGTCCACCAGTTCCGCCACGCGCGACTCCGGGACCGCCTGGCCGAAACGTACCCACAGCCCGGACCATCGATGGCAGGTGAGCACTCATGACCACCGGACACAGGCAGCGAACCGGAACCCGCGATCCACGTGACGCGGGCGGCCACGCGGCCGGAGCCCCGATGAGGGTCGCGGCGGTCGTGACGGCCGCAGCGGCGGCCGGAGTCCTGGTGACGTCAGGTGCCGGGCCGGCGCACGCGGAGCCGGTCCGGCGCTCGCTGCAGTACTCCTGCGCGTTCACGAACCTCGGCACCGCACCCATCACGATGACCGTCCAGACGGACATTCCGAACTCGGTCGAAGCCGGCACGGGCACTCCGCGCTCCGCCGTCAAGGGGTCTGCAGAACTGACCGCGTTCTTCGCGCAGTTGGCAGCCATCGGCGGCGTGAAGACCATCGAAGGCTCGCTGACCGCGACCGCCACCGTGACCGCGCCGGACACCGACATCCCCCTGAAGCTGCCCATGACGGTTCCCAGGACCCCTCTTCCGGCATCCGGTTCGTTCCAGGTCCCCGCGCGGGGCACGCAGCCTTCCGTGACCTTCGGACGACCGGGCGACGCGAAGGTCACGATCGGCGACCTCACCATGCGCCTCGTCCCCAGAAACGCGAACGGGGCGGTGGTCGGAGCGATCGACGGATCATGCACCCTGACGCCGGGGCAGGACCTGACCCTGCAGTCGCTGGTCGTCACGGAGCCGGTGAGGCCGACAGCCACCGCGTCCTCCAGGACCGGAACCGGATCGGCCGGAGCCGGAGCTGGAAGCGGCTCCGGGACGGCCGACGGGTCCGCCGCCGGCACGCGCCCCGGAGGAGGTTCCGGTCGTTCGACTGCGGGGGCGTCGGGAACGCCGAATGCCTCGGGAACGCCGAGCTCGTCCGGAACCCCGGGAGCACCGAGCGCGTCGGCCACCACCCCGCCCACGCCCAGCGCCCCGCCCTCCGCGCAGGGGGCACCGGTCGTCGACACCCCTGCCGACGACGCGACGACGAACCCCGTCGACGACACGGCCGGCGACTCGGGCTCCGCGGCGCCGATGATGCTGTCGATCGGCGTCCTGATCGCAGGAGGCGTCGCCGCAGCCGTCGGGTTCGGCTCACGGTTCAGGAGGCACCGCTCGGACGCCGCAGATGGCCAACAGGTCGGCGAGATCACCCTCGACTGATCTGAGGAGGTCCACCGGAGACGGTTTCCCCGCCCACCAGCCCCGGAGGAGGCTCAGTCGAGGCAGAACTCGTTGCGCTCAGGGTCCTGCATCACTATGCAGGACTCGTTCTCGCCGTCGGCACGCATCGTCCGCACATGTACCGCACCGAGCGCGACCAGTCGTGCGCACTCGGCCTCAAGGGTGGCAAGGCGCTCCTCACCCACGAGCCCGATACCGGCCCGCACGTCGAGATGCAGCCGGTTCTTGACGACCTTGCCTTCGGGAACTCGCTGGAAGAGCAGGCGCGGACGCACACCCGAGGGATCAGTGCACGCGAAGTAGGTCTCCTGCTCCTCGGGCGGCAGCGAGCGGTGGTACTCCTCCCACGTGGCGAACCCCTCCGGGACCGCCGGTACGACGTACCCCAGTACCTCACACCAGAAAGCGGCGAGGCGCGCAGGTTCCGCGCAGTCGAAGGTCACTTGGAACTGCTTGATCGTTGACATCGGCGCACCGTACCAAGGGTGTCTCGCCGCCTTGTCCGCAGGACGGATGGCCGATGGTCGGCGGGATCAAGGAAGGTCAGGGCATGAAAAAGCCCCAGGTCACGGCGAGTGAGTCCTGGGGCGATTCCGAGCCGCCTTCGGGATTCGAACCCGAGACCTACGCATTACGAGTGCGTTGCTCTGGCCAACTGAGCTAAGGCGGCACGCCCTGCCGCACCATGGTGCGATCAGCAGCGGGGCCAAGTCTACACAGTTTCCGGGGGTGCTCCGTACCACCCGCCCCAGGGGCCCTCCCCGCAGGTCAGGGCGGCCCTGACCTGCGGGGAGGGCCTCCACGAGCCTGCGCCAGGTAGGCGACAGGCCGGGTGCGGGTCAGGGCCGTGTCACGGCCGGGTCAGGGAGGGCTCAGCTGCACGTGGTGCCTTTCTTCGGAACGGTGCCCTCCAGCAGGTACCGGTTGATCGCCGTGTCGATGCAGTCGCTGCCCCGGCCGTACGCGGTGTGGCCGTCGCCGTCGTAGGTGAGCAGGGTGCCGGAGGTGAGCTGGTCGGCGAGGGAGACGGCCCACTTGTACGGGGTGGCCGGGTCGCGGGTGGTGCCGACGACGAGGATCGGGTCGGCGCCCTTCGCGTGGGTCGCGTGCGGGGTGCCGGTGGGGTCGACCGGCCAGTACGCGCAGTTCAGGGCTGCCCACGCGAAGTTCTTGCCGAAGACCGGGGAGGCTTTCTCGAAGCTCGGGACGGCCTTCTCCACGGCCGAGGTGTCGGAGAAGGCGGCGGGCAGGTCGAGGCAGTTCACCGCGTAGTTGGCGTACATGAGGTTGGCGTACGAGCCGTCGGGCGAGCGCTCGTAGTAACTGTCGGAGAGCGCGAGCAGCCCGGAGCCGTCGCCGTGCCGGGCGCCCGCGATGGCCTCGCGCAGCTGGGGCCAGGCGGACTCGTCGTACATGGCGGCGATCACTCCGGTGGTCGCGAGGGACTCGCCCAGCTTCCGGTCCTCGCCGGTCGGGACGGGCTTGGTGTCCAGATCCTCGAAGAGCCGCTTCAGCTCGGCAGCCGCGTCGGCCGTGCTCCCCGTGCCCAGCGGGCAGTCCTTCTGCTTCACGCAGTCCGCCGCGAAGGACTCGAAGGCGCCCTCGAAGCCGGCCGTCTGGTCGCGGTTCACGTCGACGGCGGGCAGCGACGGGTCCAGCGCACCGTCCAGGACCAGGCGTCCCACCCGGTCCGGGAACAGGTCGGCGTAGGTCGCGCCCAGGTAGGTGCCGTACGAGGCGCCCACGTAGTGCAGCTTCTCGTCGCCGAGGATCTCGCGCAGGATGTCCATGTCGCGGGCCGAGTCGACGGTGGAGACGTACGGGAGGATCTCGCCGGAGCGCTTCTCGCAGCCGTTGGCGAACTTCTGGAAGGCCGCGCTCAGCTTGTCGGTCTCCGCCTCGTCGTCCGGCGTCAGGTCGACCTGGGTGAACGCGTCCATCTCCTTGCCGGTGAGGCATTCGACGGGCTCGCTGCGAGCCACTCCGCGGGGGTCGACGCCCACCATGTCGTACCGGGCGCGGACCTGTGCGGGGTAGCCGAGGGCCGCGTACCCCTGGAGGTACTCGATGGCCGAGCCGCCGGGGCCGCCCGGGTTCACCAGGAGGGAGCCGATCCGCTCGCCCGGCCCGGTCGCCTTCTTCCGGGAGACGGCCAGATCGATGTCCCCGTCACCCGGCTTCCCGTAGTTCTTCGGCGCCTTCATCGTCGCGCACTGGAAGCCTTCGACGCCGCACTCCCCCCACTTCAGCCTCTGCGCGTAGTACGGGGCGAGGTCCTTGGCCGCCACGGTCGCCGAGGAGCCGACGGCGGACGCGCTGGGCGTCGAACCACCGTTCGTGCAACCGGAGACGAGCAGGCCGGCAGTGCCGAGCGCGATGGCGAGGGTCTGGAGCAGGCGCCTGGAGTCCATGCCCGGAGCGTAGTCGCCCGGTGACGAGTCGTCTGATTTCCTCCTCATTCGGGTGAATGGGAGGTGGGGCAGCCAGGCGGGCGCGGAGGGAGCGCGCGGGTAGGAGGAGCGCTCCCGCCGACCTGCGCGCTCAACCCGCGCGCAGGGCCGTCGCCACCGCGCGCTCAGCCCGCGCGCAGGGCCATCGTCATCGCCTCCACCGCCAGCAGCGGCGCCACGTTCCGGTCGAGCGCGCGGCGGCAGGCGATCACCGCCTCGATACGGCGCAGGGTCTGCGCGGGCGCGGAGGACTCGGCGATCCGGTCGAGCGCGTCCTGGGCGTCGGTGTTGGCGAGGGCGATCCGCGAGCCCATCTGGAGGGCCAGCACATCGCGGTAGAACCCGGTGAGGTCGGAGAGGGCGAGGTCGAGGCTGTCGCGCTGGGTACGCGTCTTGCGTCGCTTCTGCTTGTCCTCCAGCTCCTTCATCACGCCCGCCGTGCCGCGCGGCATCCGGCCGCCCGCGGCAGCGCCGAGCGCCGCCTTCATCTCCTCGGTCTCCTTGACGTCGACCTCCTCGGCGACCTGCTTGGCGTCCTCGGCGGCCGTGTCGATCAGCTCCTGCGCCGCCTTGAGGCAGCCGCCCACGTCCGCGACGCGCAGCGGGACCTTGAGCACGGCGGCCCGGCGGGCCCGCGCCCGCTCGTCCGTCGCGAGCCTGCGGGCGCGGCCGATGTGGCCCTGGGTGGCGCGGGCCGCGGAGTGCGCGCGCTCGGGGTCGATGCCGTCGCGGCGGATGAGGACGTCCGCCACCGCATCGACCGGGGGCGTGCCCAGCGTGAGGTGACGGCAGCGGGAGCGGATCGTGGGCAGCACGTCCTCCAGCGAGGGCGCGCAGAGCAGCCACACCGTGCGCGGGGCGGGCTCCTCCACGGCCTTGAGCAGGACGTTCCCCGCGCCCTCGGTCAGGCGGTCGGCGTCCTCCAGGACGATGACCTGCCACCGGCCGACGGCCGGTGAGAGCTGGGCGCGGCGCACCAGCTCACGGGTCTCCTTCACACCGATGGAGAGCAGGTCCGTGCGGATCACCTCGACGTCGGCGTGGGTGCCGATGAGGCTGGTGTGGCAGCCGTCGCAGAACCCGCAGCCGGGGGCCCCGCCCATGGCCCGGTCGGGGCTGGTGCACTGGAGGGCGGCGGCGAACGCACGGGCGGCGGTGGACCGGCCGGAACCGGGCGGTCCGGTGAACAGCCAGGCGTGCGTCATCTTCGAGCCCGGGGGCACGGGCTCGCCCTGGGCCGTGGCGGTGACCAGGATGTCGGCGTCACGGGCGGCAGCCGAGAGCTGCTCCTGCACACGGTCCTGACCGACCAGGTCGTCCCATACGGACATGGTCACCGCCCTTCCGGTGGTGTCGTGCGGTCCTGCGGTGACGAGAACCGGAGGCGTACTGCGCGCGGAGTGCTGCGCGCTTCCATTGTGGGGGACCCCACCGACAATCCCGACGCCGTACGGATTCCGGGGCGCCGCTCACGTGCCCACCGGGACGGCGCTCCCGTACGTACCGGGGCGGCGCTCCCGTACGTACCAGGGCGACGCTCACGTCCTCACCCCGCGTGCGACGGCCCCCTCGCACGCGACCGCCCCCGGGCCGAAGATCCGGTCCGGGGGCGGTCGGTGGCGCCGTACGCGTACGGCGGGGCGGTCCTCAGCGGCGGCGGTCCTCAGCGGCGCGGGCGCCGCCGGCCGCTGCCGAACCCGTCCTCGTTGTCGTCGTCGTGTCCGCCGAGCAGTTCGTCGGCGAGCGTCGGCAGATCGTCCAGCGGGGTTTCCTCGGCCCAGTCCGGACGCGGCCGGCGCGGACGGCCCGGCTGCTCGTACGCGGCCCGGTCGGCCGCCGGGTCGCCGCTGATCTGCGGCAGCTCGCGGGTCCGCTCGGTCTCGCTCTCCGCAGCGGAGGGCGACGCGTCCTCGTCCCGGAAGATGCCCCGGGGAACACGGTCGGCCGGCGCCTCGGGGCGGTACGCCGGAAGGACGGTGGTCTCGTCCGCCTCCTCGCGGTACGCGGGAAGCACGGTGGTCTCGTCACCTTCCGACGACCCCGCCTGCCCCTTCGCCCCGCGCGAACCGTCCGACGAAGAGCCCGAGGAAGAGCCCGATTCTCCTTCCGTGGGACGCACCTTCGGGACCTGCTGGGTGACCTCGTTCGGGTTCACGACCGGCGTCTCCACCGTCAGCTCCTCCCCCGAAGCGCCCGAAGCGCCCGAAGCCCCGGAGCCGCCGGCAGCACCGGAGCCGCCGGACGCACCAGCCCCGCCCGGCGCCGACGCGGACGACTTCGTCCACGGGTCGCGCACCGGACGCGAGGCCTCCGCGCGCGCTGCCTCAGCCTTGCGGGCGGCCTCGGCACGCTCGGCCGCGACCCGCTCGGCCTCCGCACGCTCGGCGGCGACCCGCTCGGCCTCGGCACGGGCCGCGGCCTCCGCCTTCGCCCGTGCGGCGGCCTCGGCGGCCGCACGCTCGGCGGCCTCCTCCTCGGCCCGGCGACGGGCGGCCTCCGCCCGCACCAGGGCCTCCTCGGCCTTGCGCTGCTTCTCCAGCCGGAGCGCCTCGGCCTCCTTGCGGAGCCGGGCCTCCTCGGCGGCCTGGAGGCGCAGCCGCTCCTGCTCGGCCTCGCGCGCCTTCTCCTCGGCCTCGCGGCGACGCCGGTCCTCCTCCTCGCGGAGGCGGAGCTCCTCGGCGCGCTGCCGGGCCTCCTCGGCCTGGCGCTCGGCCTCGGCCTGGCGGGCCTCCTCCAGCTCGCGCTGCTTGCGCTCCTCCTCCTCGGCCCGGAGCTTGGCGAGCTGCGCCTGGCGCTCGCGCTCCAGCCGCTCCTCCTCCGCCTTGCGGGCGGCCTCCTCCTCGGCCTTGCGCCTGGCCTCCTCCTCGGCCGCCTTGCGCGCCTCTTCCTGGGCCTTGATCTCGGCCTCGGAGAGCGGCAGGACCCGGTCGAGCCGGTGGCGTACGACGGTGGTGATGGCCGCCGGTTCCTGGCCGGCGTCCACGACGAGGTACCGGACCGGGTCGGCCGCCGCGAGGGTCAGGAAGCCGGAACGCACCCGGGCGTGGAACTCCGGCGGCTCGGACTCCAGCCGGTCCGGCGCCTCGGTGAACCGCTCCCGCGCGGTGGCGGGGTCGACGTCCAGCAGCACCGTCAGGTGCGGCACGAGGCCGGTGGTCGCCCAGCGCGAGATACGGGCGATCTCCACGGGCGAGAGGTCCCGGCCCGCGCCCTGGTAGGCGACGGAGGAGTCGATGTAGCGGTCGGAGATGACGACCGCGCCGCGTTCCAGGGCCGGGCGGACGACGGAGTCGACGTGCTCGGCGCGGTCGGCGGCGTACAGCAGCGCTTCGGCGCGGTTGGAGAGTCCGGCCGAGGACACGTCGAGCAGGATCGAACGGAGCCGCTTGCCGACCGGGGTGGCCCCCGGTTCGCGGGTCACGACGACCTCGTGGCCCTTGGACCGGATCCACGAGGCGAGCGCCTCGACCTGGGTGGACTTCCCGGCGCCGTCGCCACCCTCCAGGGCGATGAAGAAGCCGGTCGCCGCGGGTGCGACGGCCGGGTCGCCGCCGCGCAGTGCCTCCCGCAGGTCGCGCCGGAGCGGGACCCCCGCGCGGTCGTCCGTCTTGGCGAGGACGAGCGCGGCGACGGGCAGCAGCAAGGCGCCGACGAGCATCAGGGCGAAGGCGGCGCCGCCGTGCGCGAAGACGAAGTCACCGGCGACGAGACGGTGCCGGCCGAACGCGGCGGCCAGCAGCGGGCCGCCGATCGCGCCGACCGCGACGGCCACCCGGACGACCGCCTGGAGGTGCGCGGTGGTCCTGGCCCGCCGCGGCTCCTCGGTCTCCTGGTCGATCAGGCTGTGGCCGGTGTGCGCGGCGATCCCGGCGGTGTACCCGGCGAACAGGGCGATCATCAGCCCGGTCGCGGTGTCCGGGACCAGGCCGAGCACCAGCAGCGCCACGCCGGTGAGGGCGAGCGCGAGGGCGAGCAGCCGGCGCCGCGACAGTGCGGGCAGCACCTTCACGGCGGTACGGATACCGAGGGCGGTGCCGCCGGTCAGCCCGAGGATCAGCAGGGCGTACGTCGCGGGCCCGCCGCCCAGGTCGGCGGCCTGGAGCACGGCAACACCGGCGGCCGCGGCGATCGCGGCGGCGACGGCCGCGCAGGCGGCGACCATCAGCCGGAGCGCACCGGTACGGCCCTTCTCGGCACCGGTCCCGTCCGTTGTGGCGGCCGGGCGGCGCAGTCCCTCAAGGGGCGAACGCGGCCGGGGCGTGGGGAGGCCCGGCAGTTCGAGGAAGTACAGGGTCGAGATGGAGGCGGAGAACAGCCCGGCCGCGACGTACGAGCCGAGAGCCGCCTGGTGCAGCGAGAACCAGTCCAGGCCCGCGCCCAGGAGGTTGCCGACCAGGGTGGCGGCCAGCAGGACCACCGCGGCGGCGGGCACCGCGAGGAAGTCGGTGCGCAGGGAGAGCCGGCGCAGCGCGTCCAGGTGGTCGGGGAGCGGGCGTACGGCCGCTCCCTCGATCGGCGGGGCCGGCAACAGCGCGGGAGCCGCGCTCTCCTTCGCGACCGACCACACGCGTTCCCCGACTCCGGCCAGGAAGACGGTGACCAGGATCATCAGGAGCGCGTTGTCGGGCGTCCAGTCGATCCAGAGCGGCGCGACGACCAGCAGCGCGAGCCTGAGCCCGTCGGCGCCGATCATCAGCCATCTCCGGTCCAGCACTCCGCCGGGGGTCGTGAGCGCCGTCAGCGGACCCAGGAGTACGGCTCCGAAGAGCAAGGTGGAAAGGATCCGGACACCGAAGACGGCGGCGACGGCGAAGGCCGCCCCGCGGTATCCGGTGCCGAATGAGCCCTCGACGACCGCCGCTTGCAGCGACAGCAGCACCAGCACGAGGAAGGCGAGTGCATCGCCGATCCCGCCGACGAGCTGGGCGCTCCACAGCCGCTTCAGCGGCTGGATGCGCAACAGGGCCCGTAGGGCGCGCTCGCGTGAGTCTGCGGCAAGTGTGTCGGAGGTGGGGCTCACGACCGTTGGCTGCTCGGCTCGCGTCATCCGTCCAGCCTATCGGCAGCCGTACGGTCGTCGTTGCCCCGGCCGAACATACGACCGTGCGGCGGACCGTCACCCCAGTCCGGGAACCCTGCCGGGCGGCCGGGCCTGAACCTCCTGCGCCGCCTCCCCGGAGCGTCCGGAATCCACCCCTGGGGGGAGAGGACCCGGACACACGTCCGCCGCCCCCGGTCAGGAACCGGGGGCGGCGGTCGCGCGTGTCGCGGGGTGCGGGGCGGCCCGCACCCCGGCTCAGTCCTCCGTGGGCGTCGCCGAGGAGGCGGCGGAACTCGTCGCCTTCTTCGTCGCGGCCGTGGTCTTCTTCGCGGCGGTCGTCTTCTTCGCGGCGGTCGTCGTCTTCTTGGCCGCCGTCGTCTTCTTCGCCGCGGTCGCCGTCTTCTTCGCCGGGGCCTTCTTCGCGGTGGTGGCCTTCTTGGCGGGCGCCTTCTTCGCCGTCTTCTTGGCGGGGCCCTTGGCGCGCTTCTCGGCGAGCAGCTCGTACCCGCGCTCGGGCGTGATCTCCTCGACGCTGTCGTCGGTGCGCAGCGTCGCGTTGGTCTCGCCGTCGGTGACGTACGCGCCGAAGCGCCCGTCCTTCACGACCACCGGCGCCCCGCTGACCGGGTCGGTGCCCAGTTCCTTCAGCGGCGGCTTGGCGGCGGCCCGGCCGCGCTGCTTGGGCTGCGCGTAGATGGCGAGGGCCTCGTCGAGGGTGATGTCGAAGAGCTGGTCCTCGGAGGTGAGCGACCGCGAGTCCGTCCCCTTCTTCAGGTACGGGCCGTAGCGGCCGTTCTGCGCGGTGATCTCGACGCCCTCGGCGTCCTCGCCGACGACGCGCGGCAGCGACATCAGCTTGAGCGCGTCGGCCAGCGTCACCGTGTCGAGCGACATCGACTTGAAGAGGGAGGCGGTCCGCGGCTTCACCGCGTTCTTGCCGGTCTTCGGCGTGCCCTCGGGCAGCACCTCGGTGACGTACGGGCCGTACCGGCCGTCCTTGGCGATGATCTGGTTGCCGGACACGGGGTCGGCGCCCAGCTCGAAGTCGCCGCTCGGCTTGGCGAGCAGCTCCTCCGCGTACTCGACGGAGAGCTCGTCCGGCGCCAGGTCGTCGGGGACGTCCGCGCGCTGGTGGCCCTCGGAGTCCTTCTCGCCGCGCTCGATGTACGGGCCGTACCGGCCGACGCGGAGCTTGATGTCGTTGCCGACGGGGAACGAGGAGATCTCCCGGGCGTCGATGGCGCCGAGGTCGGTGACGAGCTCCTTGAGTCCGCCGAGGTGGTCGCCGTCGCCGTTGCCCGCGTCGGAAGCCTTACCGGCACCCGCGTTGTCCTCGCCCGCGCCGAAGTAGAAACGCTTCAGCCACGGCACGGACTGGGCCTCGCCCCGCGCGATGCGGTCGAGGTCGTCCTCCATGCGGGCGGTGAAGTCGTAGTCGACGAGCCGGCCGAAGTGCTTCTCCAGCAGGTTGACGACGGCGAAGGAGAGGAACGACGGGACGAGTGCCGTGCCCTTCTTGAAGACGTAACCGCGGTCGAGGATGGTCCCGATGATCGAGGCGTACGTCGACGGGCGGCCGATCTCGCGCTCTTCGAGCTCCTTGACCAGCGAGGCCTCGGTGTAGCGGGCCGGCGGCTTGGTGGAGTGGCCGTCGGCGGTGATCTCCTCGGCGGAGAGCGCGTCGCCCTCGGCGACCTGCGGCAGCCGGCGCTCGCGGTCGTCCAGCTCGGCGTTCGGGTCGTCGGCGCCCTCGACGTACGCCTTCATGAAGCCGTGGAAGGTGATCGTCTTGCCGGAGGCGGAGAACTCGGCGTCCCGGCCGTCGCTCGCCCGGCCGCCGATCTTGACGGTGACGGAGTTGCCGACCGCGTCCTTCATCTGGGAGGCGACGGTCCGCTTCCAGATCAGCTCGTACAGACGGAACTGGTCGCCGGTCAGCCCGGTCTCCGCCGGGGTGCGGAAACGGTCGCCGGAGGGGCGGATCGCCTCGTGCGCCTCCTGGGCGTTCTTGACCTTGCCCGCGTAGGTGCGCGGCTTCTCCGGCAGGTAGTTCGCGCCGTACAGCTGGGTGACCTGCGCCCGGGCGGCGGAGATCGCCGTGTCCGAGAGGGTCGTGGAGTCCGTACGCATGTAGGTGATGAAGCCGTTCTCGTACAGCTTCTGTGCGACCTGCATGGTGGCCTTCGCCCCGAAGCCCAGCTTGCGGCTCGCCTCCTGCTGGAGGGTGGTCGTACGGAACGGGGCGTACGGCGAGCGGCGGTACGGCTTCGACTCGACCGAGCGGACCGCGAAGGCGGAGTCGGCGAGGGCGGCGGCCAGGGCGCGGGCGTTCGTCTCGTCCAGGTGCATGACCTGGCCGGAGGCGGCCTTCAGCCGGCCGTCCGCACCGAAGTCGCGGCCCTGGGCGACGCGGCGCCCGTCGACCGCGCTGAGACGGGCGGTCAGGGTGGACGGGTCCGAGGCGTCACCGGTGCGGCCGGTGGCGAAGGTGCCGGTCAGGTCCCAGTACGAGGCGGAGCGGAAGGCGATGCGCTCGCGCTCCCGCTCGACGACGAGCCGGGTCGCGACGGACTGGACACGGCCCGCCGAAAGGCGGGGCATGACCTTCTTCCACAGGACCGGCGAGACCTCGTAGCCGTAGAGGCGGTCGAGGATGCGGCGGGTCTCCTGGGCGTCGACCATGCGCTGGTTGAGCTCGCGCGGGTTGGCGACGGCGGCGCGGATCGCGTCCTTGGTGATCTCGTGGAAGACCATCCGGTGGACCGGGACCTTGGGCTTCAGGACTTCCTGCAGGTGCCACGCGATGGCTTCGCCCTCGCGGTCCTCATCGGTGGCGAGGAAGAGTTCGTCGGACTCGGCCAGCAGCTGCTTGAGCTTCCTGACCTGGGCCTTCTTGTCAGCGTTGACGACGTATACGGGCTGGAAGTCGTGTTCGACGTCGACCCCGAGCCGCCGGACCTCGCCGGTGTACTCGTCGGGAACCTCGGCCGCGCCGTTCGGGAGGTCGCGGATGTGCCCGACGCTCGCCTCGACGACGTATCCGGGGCCGAGATAGCCCTTGATCGTCTTCGCCTTGGCAGGCGACTCGACGATGACGAGTCGGCGGCCGCCCTGTGCGGTCTCGCTGGTCGGGGACAACTTCGCTCTTCTCTCCGGTCGGCACTCGATGCGCATCCACGCGGCGGCGGTGAGCCACTGGCGGTGCTGTCGCTGCGGAGTGTGACGGTACAACCCGCCCCCGTGTCAAACGGCAAAAGCCCGCAACGGCCACTCGAACGGTAACCCGACTTCCGGCATTCCTGCCGCCCGGACTGTCCGTTCCGCACTGCGTACGGCAGCTGCCTGCGGGTTTCGGGACACCGGAGAAGGGGCGCGAAGGAGTACGGAGAGGGTGCGGAGGGAGAGCGGAGAGGACGTGAACGGGCGAGGCGGGCACGGGGCGGGCGGGCCGACGGCCCGGTGGGCGGACGGGGCGACGGGCCGACGGGCCGGATCTCGCGGGCCGGACGCCCGGGGCCGTTCTTCCGGATCAGACGCGGGTGAGGACCCATACGCCGAGGGCGAGGAAAAATACGCCGAAGACCGTGGAAAGCACGGCGGCCGAGACGGGGCTCACTCCATGGGCCACCGGCGCGCGACGGGCGGTGCGCGCCCCCGTCCAGATGAGGAGCGCGGCGCCGAACAGCACGAAGACCGATCCCGCGAGGACCGCCGGCCCGCTCTCCATCTCTCCGCACCCCGTCCTGGCCCGCCACCGGTCCCGGCCGCCCCGGTCGGCCGGACCCGACCGGGACCGGCTCGCCCTCGGGGCGCGCAGGGGCGAGGCTGCCACCCCCGGACGTCGGCCGCGCGAACCCCGGGTGAACAGCGGGCCCCGGGCACGCGGAGGCCACCCACCCGCTCCGGGGCCGTACCCGCCCCGACATGGATACGCCCTGCTCAGGCCCCACCTGCCGGGCGTTCGTCGCCGGACGTGGCCGGACGTCGCCGGACGTCGCCGGACGTCGCCGTGGGGAGTGCGGAGTGTGCGGGGCGTGCGCGGTGCGGGGGCGCTCAGGCCGTGCGCCCGGCCCCGCCCGCTCCCGGCTCCACCGGCTCCACCGGCTCCAGGAAGCCCTCCTCGACCAGGAGCCGGATCGCCTGCGGGGTACGGTCCCGCAGCAGCACGGGGTCCTCGCCCATCAACTGGGCGATGGCGTCCAGAATGCGGCCCGCGGGCAGCGATCCGTCGCAGACGCCCGCGAACCCGGCGCCCACCGAGTCGACCTTGGTGGCCCGGCGCATCCCGCGGTGCTGACGGAGCACCACGTGCTCGGGGTCCTCGGCGCCCGGCAGACCGACCTGCTCCTGCACGACCTCCTCGGCGAGGACGAAGTGGCCCGCGAGCAGCGAGGCGTCGTCCTGGGCCCGCAGGTAGTCCTGGCGGGCGAAGTGGGCGAGGACGGCCGGGCCGAGCGGCTGCTCGATGGTGTGCGGCCACTCCTCCACGACGACCGACGGATTCCCGGCAGCGGCCGCGGCGGACTTGCGCACCGTGATCCAGCCAAATCCGACCGCCGTGGTCCCCCGCGCCTCGAACTCGTCGAGCCACGCCTCGTACCGGGCGGTGTACTCGGCCGGATCGGCCCGGTGGTCACCGCTGTCGCGCAGCCAGAGCTCGGCGTACTGCGTGACGTCCTGCACCTCACGCTGCACGATCCAGGCGTCGCAGCCCTCCGGCACCCAGGAACGGAGCCGGTCCTGCCACTCCTCGCCCTCCACGTGCTGCCAGTTGGCGAGGAACTGGGCGTACCCGCCGTCGTTCAGCCGGTCGCCGGACTGCTGGACCAGGGTGCGGCAGAGGTCGTCGCCGCCCATGCCGCCGTCGCGGTAGGTGAGTCGGGCGCCGGGAGAGATGACGAACGGCGGGTTCGAGACAATCAGGTCGTACGTCTCGTCGGCGACCGGCTCGAAGAGGGAGCCCTCCCGCAGATCGGCGGGCGCCGCGCCGGAAAGGGCGAGGGTGAGCCGCGTGAAGTCCAGGGCCCGCGGATTGAGGTCGGTGGCGGTGACCCGCGTGGCGTGCTGCGCGGCGTGCAGCGCCTGGATACCGGAGCCCGTGCCCAGGTCGAGGGCGGAGGCGACCGGGGTGCGGACCGTGATCCCGGCGAGCGTGGTGGACGCGCCCCCGACACCGAGCACGACCCCCTCCTCGTGCGATCCGATGCCGCCCGCGCCTCCGACGGCACAACCGAGGTCGGAGACGATGAACCAGTCCTGACCCTCGGGGCCGCCGTACGGGCGGACGTCGACGGTCGCCCGTACCTCGCCGTCCTCCTCCCGCACCCAGCCGTCCTCCAGGCAGACGGCGAGCGGAAGGGCGGCCTTCGCCCGTTCCACCGGAACGGCGCGCTGGAGAAGGAAGAGCCGCACCAGCGTGTCGAGCGCGGTGTCGCCCCGGGTCGCGCGCAGCGCGGGGACCGTCTCGGCGCGTGCCAGCGCCGCGTAGGCCGGTGCGCCGAGCAGGTCCAGGAGCCCGTCCGCGGTGAAGGCGGCCGCGAGCAGCGCCTCGCGGAGTGCGGGCACGTGCTCGGACCGCGGAAGGCGGGGCCCCGTGGGGCTCGTCGGGCTCGTCGGTGCTGAGGGGCTCTTCGTACTCACGCCCCCATTGTCGCCGCTCCCACCGACAACGGCAGCGGCCCGGCCCCCCGACGAGGGGTGACCGGGCCGCTGCGTCCGCCGCGCGGGCTCTACGGGCTACGAGGCCTTGGCCGAGGCCGGGGCGCCCGAACCGGGTGAGGCCGAAGCGGAAGGGCTCTTGCAACTGTCCTGCTTGGCCATCGCGCTGCCGACCTCGCCGGACTGCAGCTTGTTCAGCGCGTTGGCGCCGGTGCTGCTGATGTTCTTCAGCTCGTCCGCGATGTCCTTGAGTCCGTCGGCGAACTTCGCCTGGTCCTCGGTGTCGAGCGCGTCCACCTTGGTCTTGAGGTTCGCGTACGCCTCGGAGGAGGAGTTGAGCCCCTTCACCGCCTCCTGCTGCGTGGCCTCACCGTCGTCGACGGGCGGGGCGCCGGCCGAGTCCACGGCCGAGCCGAGCGCCTTGTACGCCTCCGAGATCTGCTGGAAGGCGGCCGAGTCGGTCCGCTGCACGTCGGCCGGCTGGCTGTTGTCCGCGGTCTGTTCCTGGATGGCGGCGTTGGCGTCCGCGATCTTCTGCAATTGCGGCTGGATCTCGCCGCACACCTTCTTGGCCCAGTCGTTGACCTCGTCGTTGCTGTCGTCGCTGCAACCCGTCAGCGTCAGTACGAGTACCGCACCGCCGGACAGTGCGGCCGCAAGCTTCTTGTTCACCGGATCGGTCCCTTCCAAGGCTCTCGGCCCCGGAACTTACACGCCAAGTGGGCGACAACCGGGCGCTGGCCTACCGGTATGCGGCCTTTGTAGCCATTTGCACCAAGAACGGCAGGGGAGATTCAACTCACCTCGCGCGCCCACGCCGACCAGCGGACCCACCCCTCGGGCCACCCTCCCGCTTTCACCCGAAAGGATGAAGCCTTCACTCCCACCGCCTTCCAGTCCGCCTCGCGACAGACGCGGCATCAGCACCCATTTGTCACACCTGATGTGAATATGCGTCACTTTTTGGCCACAGGGTCAACCGAGGGGATCGCCACGGACTTCGGCTTCCACCAGGGAGTCGCTGAGGGTTCGTCGGGGCTACACGAGGGCCGGCCGGGGTTGCGCGCATCGCGGCGGCGGCGCCTCCAGCACCCGGCCGACGAGGGCGGGGAAAGCGGGGGAAGCAGAGCGGGCAGCGGGCAGCGGGCAGCGGGCAGGGCGGAACGACGCCTCGGCCGACCACCCGGCCCGACGGGACTGGACGGATTCAGGGAGCGCACAGGGGTACGCGCGCACCGCCCCAACGGCTCACGGCTCAGCACCCCCGAAGGAACCGCGGAACCCCGGACCTCCGAAGGAGCCTCGGAGCCCTGGAACCCGACATGGAAGGGACCCCGACGACCGGGAACCGCTCAGGGAAAGACCACCGCGTGCGCGGTCGGCCAGGTCATACGGATCACCCCGCCGTTCGCCCCCGACCGGACCTCCACGTCGTCCACCAGGCCCTTGATGACGGCGAGGCCCATCTCGTCCTCGCCCTCACCGTCCGGTTCCGGCTCGGGGTCGTCGAGTCCCACCGGCACGACGGGTGAGGCCCTGCGAGCGCCGGGAACGGCGCTTCCGGCATCACTGCCGAGACCCGGCACATCGTCGCCGACCTCGATGGAGAACGACTTCTCCTCGTCCGTCAGCACCACGGCCACCGGGGTGTCGATGCCATGAGCGTGGTGCAGCCCCACAGCCCGGCTGCACGCCTCGCCCACCGCGAGCCTGACCTCGTCGAGCACCGCTTCGTCGACGCCGGCCCGGCGTGCCACAGCGGCTGCCACCAGGCGGGCCGTCCGGACATGTTCAGGCTGTGCGCTGAAGCGGAGTTCAACGGTGGCCATGAGATCCCCCTCGAACGTAGGGCGTGCGTCTCAGAGGCCCGGGCGTGGCGCCCGTACCCCTGTGTCTCCTCCGGGAGCCCACGGAGCGGACGGCCGACCCAGGGTCGACCGCCTGCTCAGCGCGGCCCGGCGCGGCTGCTGCCGTCCGGGCCGTCCACGGTCCGCCGACCGGGGCCGGCGGGCCGCTCCGACGTCAGTCGGTGGCGGCGACGGCCTCGTCGACCGTGGTGTGAATCGGAAACACCTTGGTCAGGCCCGTGATCCGGAAGATCTTGAGAATGCGCTCCTGGTTGCAGACCAGGCGCAGCGAGCCCTCATGGGCCCGGACACGCTTCAGGCCGCCCACCAGCACGCCGAGGCCGGTGGAGTCGAGGAAGTCGACACCCTCCATGTCGACAACCAGGTGGTAACTGCCGTCATTCACCAACTCGACCAACTGCTCGCGCAGCTTGGGCGCGGTATACACATCAATCTCGCCACCGACCTCGACGACCGTACGGTCGCCACCAGGGCCGGACACATTGCGAGTCGACAGGGACAGGTCCACGGATCCTCCAGCACCTTGCTATCGAGCGGTCGCCCCTCGGTCTCCCCGACGGAGCCAGGGGACGGATCGCCAGCCGCGATGGCATTCAATCACTTACCAGCAGCCATGCACGACGCCTTGGGACCATTGTCCGTCACGCCAGTGACACACTCGGTGCCGATGGCCAAGAATCACCGCCCCAGCGGACCCGCCGAGAGCGGAGACTCCCGCCCCTCCCCCGACATGATCCTCGACCGACTCGCCGCAGGGGCGGGCCGGGCCGCGCGCATCACTCATACGGAGCACTTGCCCCCGCGACCGGGAACCCATGCCATCTGGCCGGATCGCATCCGCCCGGAAGTCATCGCGGCGATCGGGCGTGCCGGGATCGACCATCCGTGGGTCCATCAGGCGGCCGCGGCCGAATGCGCGCTCGACGGCGAATCCGTGGTGATCGCCACCGGCACGGCGTCCGGAAAGTCGCTTGCCTATCTGGCCCCGGTGCTCAGTACGCTGCTCGACGGCTCCGAGGCCCCGAACGGACGTGCGACCACCGCGCTCTATCTCTCCCCCACCAAGGCGCTCGCGGCCGACCAGCGCCGGTCGGTGAAGGCTCTCGCCTCGCCGCTCGGCAACGCGGTCAGGCCCGCCGTCTACGACGGCGACACGCCCGTGGAGGAACGCGAGTGGGTACGCCAGTACGCCAACTACGTCCTCACCAACCCCGACATGCTGCACCGGGGAATTCTGCCGTCCCATCCCCGCTGGGCCTCCTTCCTGCGCGCTCTGCGCTTCGTCGTCATCGACGAATGCCACACGTACCGGGGCGTCTTCGGCTCGCACGTCGCCCAAGTCCTGCGCCGCCTGCGGCGGCTGTGCGCCCGGTACGGCTCCGATCCGGTCTTCCTGCTCGCCTCCGCGACCGCGGCCGAGCCGTCGGTCGCGGCCGGCCGCCTCACCGGGCTGCCGGTCAAGGAGATCGCCGACGACGCCTCGCCCCGGGGTGAACTGGTCTTCGCGCTCTGGGAGCCGCCGCTCACCGATACGCAGGGCGAGAAGGGCGCGCCCGTGCGGCGTACCGCGACCGCCGAGACCGCCGACCTGCTCACCGATCTGACGCTCCAGGGCGTCCGCTCGGTCGCCTTCGTGCGCTCCCGGCGCGGCGCGGAATTGATCTCCGTGATCGCCAAGGAGCGGCTGGCCGAGGTCGACCGCTCGCTGCCGCGACGCGTCGCCGCCTACCGGGGCGGCTATCTGCCGGAGGAGCGCCGCGCCCTGGAGCGCGCCCTGCACTCCGGTGAACTCCTGGGTCTCGCCGCCACCACCGCCCTCGAACTGGGGATCGACGTCTCCGGTCTGGACGCCGTCGTCATCGCTGGTTACCCGGGCACCCGGGCCTCCCTCTGGCAGCAGGCGGGCCGCGCCGGCCGTTCGGGGCAGGGCGCCCTGGCCGTGCTGGTGGCACGGGACGATCCGCTGGACACCTTCCTCGTGCACCACCCCGAGGCCCTGTTCCAGCAGCCCGTGGAGTCGACCGTCCTGGACCCGGACAACCCCTACGTACTCGCCCCCCATCTGTGCGCCGCCGCCGCCGAACTGCCTCTCACCGCTGCGGACATCGCTCTCTTCGGGCCCACCGTGCCGGAGCTGCTGCCGCAGCTGGAGGCCGCGAAACTGCTGCGCAGGCGGGCGGCCGGCTGGCACTGGACCCGCCGCGAACGGGCCGCCGACCTCACCGACATCCGGGGCGGGGGAGGCCGTCCGGTGCAGATCGTCGAGGAGGGCACCGGCAGGCTGCTGGGCACCGTCGACGAGGCCGCCTCACACACCGCGGTGCACGAGGGCGCCGTCCACCTCCACCAGGGGCGTACCTACCTGGTCCGGAAGCTGGACCTGGAGGACTCCGTCGCTCTCGTGGAGGAGGCGAGTCCGCCGTACTCGACCAACGCCCGCGACACCACCGCCATCACGGTCCTGGAGACCGACACCACGATCCCCTGGGGCGACGGGCGGCTCTGCTACGGCTCCGTCGAAGTGACCAACCAGGTCGTCTCCTTCCTGCGCCGAAAGCTCATCACCGGAGAGGTACTGGGCGAGACCAAGCTCGAACTGCCCCCCCGCACCCTGCGCACCCGGGCCGTCTGGTGGACCGTCACCGAGGACCAGCTCGACGCCGCCCGGATCAACCCGGAGATCCTCGGCGGTGCGCTGCACGCCGCCGAACACGCTTCGATCGGGATGCTCCCCCTGTTCGCCACGTGCGACCGCTGGGACATCGGCGGGGTCTCCGTACCGCTGCACCCCGACACCCTGCTGCCCACCGTCTTCGTGTACGACGGCCACCCAGGCGGCGCCGGGTTCGCCGAACGCGCCTTCCACACCGCCCGTGCCTGGCTCACCGCGACGCGCGAGGCGATCGCGTCCTGCGAGTGCGAGGCGGGCTGCCCTTCCTGCATCCAGTCCCCCAAGTGCGGCAACGGCAACGAGCCCCTCCACAAGCGAGGTGCGGTACGGCTCCTGGCCGAACTCCTCAGGGCGGCCCCCACGGACCCGCCGGCGCCGGGAGAGCCGGATCCGTCAGCCCCGGGCCCGTCGGGCCGGGAAGTACCGGAGGGCCCGCGCGGGACCTGACCTGCGGCGCGTACGGCCCGAACACCACCCGTGCCGTCACGTCTGCGATCTCTCCCCGCACCGAGCACCGCACCAGCAGGGCGCCTTGCGCGCCCGCCACCCGCCGGGCCGCCGCGCAGGCGGCCCCGGGCCCCTGGAGCGCGCGGTCGGCAGCGGCGAGGGCGGCCAGGTCCGCCGCCCCACCGGCACGGTGCCGGGCGGCGACCGCCTGCCCGAACGCGAGGATCACCGCGCACACCGAGCAGAGGGTGGCCACCGTCAGGGCCACCCACACGGTCGCCATCCCCTGATCGCGGCGGCGGCCGCCGAACCGGTTCATCGCCCGCCTCCGGCCATGTCCGGGGCGCCCGCGGCGTCCCCGGGCTCTGCACTGGTCCCGGTCCCGGGCTCTGCACCGGTGCCGGGATCTCCACCGGGGCCGGGATCTGCGCCGGTACCTTCGCCGGCACCGGGACCGGCGCCTACCGTGTCCTCGGCCAGGGCTGCCGCTTCAGCGCTCAGGGTGAGGGCCAGGGCGTGCGGCCCGGGTGTGGGCGCCTCCACGCGTACGCGCCAGAGCGCGCCCTCCCTCCGTACGACGACCAGGGCCCGGGCGGGGGCCGCCGTGCGGGCCGCGGCCCGTACCGCCGCCTCCGGTTCGGAACGTGCCGCGGCTCGCGCGCCGGCCCGCGCCGCGTCCACGCACCGGATCTGGTCGGCGGCCGCCACCAGCGCCCAGACCAGCACCAGGGCGAGGGCCACCAGCACCGGCAGCACCATCGCCGCCTCGGCGGTGACCGAGCCCGTGTCCCCGCCAGAGTGCCGGGCCCGGGTCCACCGCCGTCCCCCGTAGCGTTCCGATTCGTCGCCCCGCTCAGAACGAGCCATCGAGCGCGCCCTCGATCAACGACTGCAACGCGTTCTGGACCGCACCACTGTTGACCACCTTGTAGAGAACGGCGGCGAACGCGCAGGCCGCGATCGTCCCCATCGCGTACTCGGACGTGGTCATCCCCCGGTCGGCCCCGCCGAACCTCCGGGACCACCGGACCCGCTGGTCCCGCGACACGGTCCGGAGCCGGCATCGCACCGGCCCCACCTCGCGGAAGGTATGCCGACCGCGTCGGCCCTTTCCGCCGCGCGTACCGTCCGCGACGTTCCCACTCGTTTCGATACCCGTGTCGGCGCTCATGTCAGTCCTCGTTCCGCCCGTCGACGGGCATGGTCGGTAACCGGCGCACCTGCGGCGCGCCGTTGGTCCTGGAATGTGGAGATGGTTCAGCCGGTGTGCAGGAGTCCTCCCGCGAGTCCGACGATCACCGGCGCGACCCCGACTGCCAGGAAGGCCGGAAGGAAGCAGAGCCCCACCGGCGCGGTGATGAGCACGCCCGCCCGCTGGGACTTCGCCACGGCGGCGTCGGCGCGCGCGCAGCGTATGGCGTCGGCCAGCCGGGCGACCGGCTCGGCTGCCGGGGCCCCGGTCTCACCGGCCCGGTCCAGGCACCGGGCCAGCGGACCCGCCCCCGGGACGTCCCCGAGGCGGCCCCAGGCCAGGGAGGGATCACCGCCGAGGCGGATCTCGACGGCCGCACGGACCAGCCGCTCACCGAGCGGACCCCCCAGCGACTCCCCCACGGCCTCCGCGGCCTGCCGGGGACCGGCGCCGGCGGAGATGCAGGCGGCCAGGAGATCCGCCGCCAGCGGGAGTTGCCGGGAGGCCGAGAGCTCGTCCTCCGTCGGCTTCCCGGACCCTCCCGAACGCCGGGCCCGTCCGGTTCGCCGGACGTGCCACACCGCAGCGGCCACCCCCAGGCCGACCACGGCCCCGGTGGCGCCTCCCACGAGAATCCACGCCGTCAGACCCGCGCCGGCCGGCTCTCCCCACCGCGTCACCACGTCACGGACCCCCGCGATGCCACCACCTCCCGCGACCTCCCGGCCCTCCGCGGCCTCACGGACTCCCAGGGCCTCACGGACGCCCGGGCCCGGTCGGACTCCCGGGGCCGGTCGGACTCCCCGGGCCGGTCGGGGCGGCACTCGCCGCACCCGCTTCCCACTCGCCGCACCCGCCGCACCCATGTCGCGGTCCGCCCCTGGGAGGAGCGCCGCGCCTCTCCTCAGCCGGGCCCGTTCCCGCCGGGTACCGCTGACCGACAGCACCGAGCACAGGGCTGCCGTGCCCGCCGAGAGCCAGATCCCCAGACTGTGGACAACTTCTTGGGACATCGCGTTCACCCCGTGTCCCCCGCCCGCACGATCCGCCCGGCCCAGAGGAGCCCGACCGCTTCCAGCAGCAGACCGGTCGCCAGGCAGACCAGCCCTGCCGGGGTGTGCAGCAGGACGCGGAGGGGCTCGGCCCCGAGCGCGGCGCCCATACCCAGGCCCGCAAGCGGCAGCAGTGCCAGCACCACCACCGTCGACCAGGCTCCGGCGAGCCGCGCCCGCAGCTCCTCCCGGCGTCGCCGCTCGGCCCGTAACGCTCCCTCCAGACGGTCCAGCCCCGCCGCGAGTCCCGCACCGCCGTCCACCGACACCCGCCAGCACGCCGCGACCCCGGCCAGCGACCCCAGCCCCGGCATCAGGGACGCGCGGTGCAGTGCGACGGGGACGTCGCCGCCGAACCGCGCGGCGGCGAGCACCGGTGACTCGGCCGCGCCCAGCCCTCGGGTCTCCCGCACGGCACGGACCAAGGCCTGCCCCGGTTCGCGTCCGGCCCGCAACTCGCCGACGACCGCACCGCAGAGCGCCGTCACCGCGTCGTCCGACCGCTCGCACACGGCCCGCTCGTCCCGCCCGCGCAGCCACCGCCTTACCAGCGGTACCGCCACGGCCCCCGCGACCAGCGGCAACCACGATTCCCCGAGCACCGCGAGTGCCACGGCCACCGGAACACACAGCCATGCGCGGCGCCGTCCCAGCAGCTCACCCGCCCGTGCTCGCAGCACCGCCGCACTCCGCACCACCCCGGCCGGTACACCGATCTCCGCGCCACCGCCGACCCCAGGGCCCGAGGCGCCACGCACCACTTCCGCGCACCTCGCCCGCGCCGGGCTGCCGGAGCCGCGGCGCAGGAACAGCAGGGCCGCCAGGGCGGCACAGGCCGCCGCTCCCCACGTCGAGCACACGGGCGCCACTGCGCTCATCACGCACCCCCGACGAGCGCGGCCAGCCTCTGCCAACCGGTGGCCCGTACGAAGCCGTCGGGCCCGCCGGTCAGCGCGGGCACGGTGAACACCATCCCGTCCGAGTCGCGTTCCAGCACATGGACCTCGGCGAGGCGCCGTCGTCCCGTCCGGTCGCGCACCAGGTGGAGCACGACCGACAGCGCGGCCGCCAACTGGCTGTGCAGCGAGGGCCGGTCGAGCCCGGCGGCCGTCCCCAGCGCCTCCAGCCGAGCGGGTACGTGCGACGCGGCATTGGCGTGCACCGTGCCGCACCCGCCTTCGTGGCCGGTGTTCAACGCGGCGAGCAGGTCCGTCACTTCGGCGCCCCGCACCTCGCCGACGACCAGCCGGTCCGGACGCATGCGCAGCGCCTGACGGACCAGGTCCCGGAGTGTCACCCGACCCGCGCCCTCCTGGTTGGCCGGCCGGGACTCCAGGCGCACCACGTGCGGGTGGTCCGGGCGCAGTTCGGACGAGTCCTCGGCCAGCACGATCCGTTCGTGCGGGCCGACCTCTCCCAGCAGGCTCGACAACAGGGTGGTCTTCCCCGCGCCCGTACCCCCGCTGATGAGGTACGAGACCCGGGCGCGCACCAGGCTCCGCAGCACCCGGTCGCCACCGGGTGGCACCGTGCCCGCCCGGACCAGCTCCTCCAGGGTGAAGGCCCGGGGGCGGACGACACGCAGGGAGAGACAGGTCGAGCCGACGGACACCGGAGGCAGCACCGCGTGCATCCGCGTCCCGTCCGGCAGCCGCGCGTCCACCCAGGGCCGTGCGTCGTCCAGGCGCCGGCCGGCCACCGCCGCGAGGCGCTGCGCGAGCCTGCGCACGGCCGCGGCGTCGGGGAAGGTGACCCCGGTCAGCTCCAGACCGCCGCCCCGGTCCACCCACACCCGGTCAGGGGCCGAGACCAGGACGTCGGTCACGGCCGGATCGGCCAGCAGGGGCTCCAGCACACCCGTGCCGACCAGCTCGCCGCGCAACTCGGCCGCGGCACCCAGGATTTCCTCGTCCCCCAGCAGCCGGCCCTGCGCCCGTACGGCGGCGGCGACGCCTGCCGGAGTGGGCACCTCCCCGCTGAGCGCCAGCCGCTGCCGCACGGCGTCCAGCAGGCCCTCGGTCATGACGCCCCTCCCAGGGGGACGGGAAGACCACCGACGTACGCCTTCTCCCAGAAGGCGGCGCAGAACCGGGCGAGTGGACCGCGCGGCCCGGAACCCGGCGGAAGGACGCCGTCCTGATACGCCGAAGCGCCTGGTTCCAGCGGGAGTTCGCCCAGCAGCGGCAGGGCGAGCGCGCGGGCCACCCAGGGGCCGTCCAGCCCGGGGGCGAACGGTGCCCGGGCCACCACGCGCAGATCGTCGAGGGACGTGCCGACCGCCGACGCGACGCATTTCGCGGCTGCCACGGCGCGTAGTTCACCAGGCACGACCAAGAGCCCGAGGTCCGACTGGGAGAGCGCTTCCGTGACGCCTTCGTCCACCTGCCGGGGCAGGTCGACGACGACCACCCCGCCCAGCCGCCGGGCCGCCGCGAGCACCGACCGCACCGCCTGGGGCGGTACGACGACGCCGCATTCACGCCCCCGGCTGAGCACCCGCAGCCCGTGCAGGGCGGGCAGCGAACCCTCCAGGACTCCACCGCCGAGCCGGCCCCTGGTGTGAGCGAAGTCGGGCCATCTCCGGCCCTCCGTACGCTCTCCGCCGAGCAGGACGTCGATGCCGCCGCCCAGCGGATCGCCGTCGATCAGCGTCGCCCGCAGTCCCGCCCGGGCGGCGGTCACGGCGAGCGCGCAGGCGAGCGTCGACGCACCGGCTCCACCCCTGCCACCCACCACCGCCACGGTGAGCGCGGGGCGTCCTGCGCCTTCCGTCGCGTTGGCGAGCTGCTCGACGAGCCAGCCCTCGGCATCGGGCAGCCTCAGCACGTGCTCGGCGCCGATCTCGACCGCCTGCCGCCAGACATCGGGCGAGTCCTGGTTCCGCCCGACGAGCATCACCCCGCGGCGCCGCGCGAGTCCGCGGCACCGCTGGACCGCGTCGTCGCCCACCAGGACCAGCGGCGCCCGCCGCCACACCTCGCGGTCCTCCGGTGCGCCGTGGTGAACCTCCGGCTCCGCTCCGGCCGCCGCACAGAGACGCAGCAGATCGTCGAGCAGATCAATGTCCTCCGTCACGACGAGCGGTACACCGCACCGCTCATCGGCGATCGGGAATCCTTCCCGCACAAGGGATCGGGCCACGATCTCCACCCCTTCTCACAGCTCCTTGAGCACCGTTCACGCTGATCCCGGAAGTTCCGGGACAGGTGATTGGAGGAACCCGCGGACTTCGCGGGCGGAATCACCATGCGAGCTCACGGAAAAAGATGTGGATCTTGATGGAGAACTGTGGACAACTCTCACGTTGTGAATAACTCGGTCACTCGAACCGGGGACATTCGGAGCGCACTCTATTCACTACGCACAGTCACATGTGAGGCTGGCCGCAGCCGCTCGCGCACCGGAGCACAAGCCCGCAACAGAGGGGGAGAAACCGCGTGATTCCGGGGAAGAACACACCCGGACGTGCGACGACCCCCGCCGGGGGGGGAGAGCGGGGGTCGTCCCCACGGCCGACTCGGGGGGGGAGGAGTCGGACCGGGTTAGCACGGTCGCGAACGATCCGTGACTTCCATGGTGTACCCGAGCACCTTGCCAGGCAAACCCGCGCACCGGAGTTTGAGCCGAATGGAGGCCCCCTATGCTCAGCCTTGTGGAAAACCGCTTCTCGCCGCGCACCGCCGCCTTCTTCGACCTGGACAAGACGGTCATTGCGAAGTCTTCGACGCTGGCCTTCAGCAAGTCCTTCTACCAAGGCGGCCTGATCAACCGCCGCGCGGTGCTGCGCACGGCGTACGCACAGTTCGTCTTCCTCGCCGGAGGCGCGGATCACGATCAGATGGAGGGGATGCGTGAATATCTCTCCGCGCTCTGCAAGGGGTGGAACGTGGCGCAGGTCAAGGAGATCGTCGCCGAGACCCTGCACGACCTGATCGACCCGATCATCTACGACGAGGCCGCCACCCTCATCGAGGAACATCACGCCGCCGGCCGCGACGTGGTGATCGTCTCCACCTCGGGCGCCGAGGTGGTGGAGCCCATCGGTGAACTGCTCGGCGCGGACCGGGTCGTGGCGACCCGGATGGTCGTCGGCGACGACGGCTGCTTCACGGGCGAGGTCGAGTACTACGCCTACGGCCCGACCAAGGCCGAGGCCGTCAAGGAACTGGCCGCGTCGGAGGGGTACGACCTCTCCCGCTGCTACGCCTACAGCGACTCCGCCACCGACGTCCCGATGCTGGAGTCGGTCGGCCACCCGCACGCGGTGAACCCGGATCGGGCACTACGACGCGAAGCCGGTGCCAGGCAGTGGCCGATCCTCGTCTTCAACCGCCCGGTGCGGCTCAAGCAGAGGCTGCCCCGTTTCTCGCTGCCGCCGCGTCCGGCACTCGTCGCCGCCGCAGCCGTGGGAGCGGCCGCCGCCACCGCGGGTCTCGTCTGGTACGCCACGCGCCGACGCGCGGCAGCCACCGCATCCGCCTGACCCCCGCCCCGCCGTACGGACGGGCCTCACACAGGCACCGTCCGGCAACCGGGCACGAGGGACGGGGAGTCGACAGTGGCCTGCCACGGGTGATTGAACGCGAAAGTAAAGAAGTGGAGCCCGGGGTACCGCTTACCCCACTCCAGGAGTACAAAGGAGTCAACGGCCCGCGAGACCGGGGACATCCGAGAGGATGACCTTTCACGCAGCAAGGCCCCACGGACCGAGCACCGAAGCCGAGCACCCACGCGACGTCGACCCGTCGATTACGGGCCAGCCGCACCAGGTGACGGGCAAAGAACCCGACCTGATGGGCATACTTCGAGGACGCTTGGTAACCCGGCGGAAGTGCCAGCGGCGGTACCGGTTCCGGTACCGCCGCAACTCTTGGTACCTGGCCTGCCCACGCCCGAGTGGCGCCTGCCCTGCCCACGCCCGAGGTGACGCCCACCCCACGCCGTCAGGCGGCGCCGCGCTGCAGCGCCTCGCAGACCGCGGTCGATTCCCTGACGCCCAGCTCCACCGCGCGCCCGCAGTGCGCGATCCAGGCCGCCATCCCTTCCGGCGTCCCCGACATGTATCCCTCGAACGCCGCCACGTACGCGGCGCGCCCCTGCTCCGCGTGACCGACCTCGGCCGGGCAGATCGACTTGGGGTCCAGGCCACTGCCGATCAGCACGATGCGCTCGGCGGTCCGGGCCACCAGCCCATTGCGCGAACCGAAGGGGCGCAGGGCGAGCAGTTCGCCGTGCACGATGGCGGACGTGACCAGCGCGGGAGCGGTGCTCCCGTCGATGATGAGCCGCGACAGCCCGTCGAGTCGCCCGGCCACTTCGTCGGCGCCCGGCAGGGGAGCCTCCACGAGGGGCTCGTCGACCGTCTCGCCGACCAGCCGGGGGCGCCCCACCGCGTCGTCGGGTGTCGCCCCTCCGGCCGCGACCAGGTGCAGCCTGGCCAGGACCCGCAGGGGCGACTGCCGCCAGATGGAGAGGAGTTGACCGGCCTCGGCGGTGAGACGCAGCGCGGCACCCACCGTCCGCGCCTCGGTGTCGCCGCTGAAGTCGGTACGCCGTCGCACCTCTTCCAGGTTCCAGTCGGCACCGGACAGCGCAGCCGAACCGCGCGCTCCGCGCAGCGCGGCTTCCGAGGTCACCTCGTTGCTGCGGCGGCGCATCACACGGTGGCCGTAGACCCGGTCCACGGCCTTGCGGACCGAGTCCACGGAGTCGGGAACCCCCGGCAGAGCGGCGAGGGCGGCGAGCGGATCCGAGGCAGTCGTACTCATAAGTAACGAGGCTACGCGCCCCATACACCCTCGCGACCCCCACGTGTCGTTCTTCACGAAGCGCGACGACTTTCCGCGATGATGCGGCTACCCTAGGTGAACATGAAGATCGCTTTCGTAGGGAAGGGCGGCAGCGGCAAGACCACGCTGTCCTCTCTCTTCATCCGCCACCTCGCCGCCAACGAAGCCCATGTCATCGCCGTGGACGCCGACATCAACCAGCACCTCGGGGCCGCGCTCGGCCTCGACGAGCAGGAGGCGGCGGCGCTTCCGTCCATGGGTGCCGAACTCCCGCTGATCAAGGACTACCTGCGCGGCACCAACCCCCGGATCGCCTCCGCCGAGACGATGATCAAGACGACGCCGCCCGGCGAGGGTTCGCGCCTGCTGCGCGTCCGCGAGGACAACCCCGTCTACGACGCCTGCGCGCGCACCGTCCGGCTGGACGACGGCGACATCCGGCTGATGGCCACCGGCGCGTTCAACGAGTCGGATCTCGGCGTCGCCTGCTACCACTCCAAGGTGGGCGCGGTGGAGCTCTGCCTCAACCACATGGTCGACGGCCCGGACGAGTACGTCGTGGTCGACATGACCGCCGGATCCGACTCGTTCGCCTCGGGGATGTTCACCCGGTTCGACATGACGTTCCTCGTCGCCGAGCCGACCCGGAAGGGCGTGTCGGTGTACCGCCAGTACAAGGAGTACGCGCGGGACTTCGGCGTGACGCTCCGGGTGGTCGGCAACAAGGTGCAGGGTCCGGACGACCTGGACTTCCTGCGCGCGGAGGTCGGCGAGGACCTGCTCGTCGGGGTCGGCCACTCCGACTGGGTGCGGGCGATGGAGAAGGGCCGGCCGAACCGCTTCGAGCTGCTGGAGGCCGACAACAGGATGGCGCTCCAGGCACTCCAGGACGCGGCCGAGGACTCGTACGCGCTGCGCGACCGCGAGCGGTACACGCGCCAGATGGTGCACTTCCACCTGAAGAACGCCGAGAGTTGGGGCAACGAGAAGACCGGCGCCGATCTGGCCGCCCAGGTCGACCCCGCGTTCACGCTCGACGACCGCCTGGTGACCGGCGCGTCGGCCCCCGCGTGACCGAGCGACGACCGCGGTCCGGACGGTAGGGGCCGCGACGGAAGGGCGGGACCCACGCGGAATGCCCGCAGCGGTCCCGCCCTCGCACGGCCCGGAGCCCGAACCCGGAGACCCGGACCCCGATCCCCGATCCTCAAAGCCCGAGGCCCGAGGCCCGAGACCCGAAGAAACGTTACTTCTCGCCCGCGCCCTTGCCCGCGTCCTTCGCGGCACCCTTGTCCGCGTCCTTGCCCTTCGCCGCGCCGTTCGCCCCGTCCTTCGCCGCAGGGCTCATCGGCTTGCCGCCGGCGGCCACCGTCGGGGCCGCGAGGTAGGACGACCAGCCGCCCTTCGGGGCCTCCCCGACACCGAGCGTTCCGAGCTTGGCCACCACCGCCGGGTCCTGGGCGTCCAGCCAGTCCGCGAGCTGGCGGAAGGAGACGCAGCGCACGTCCGACTTGGTGCAGACGGAGGCGATCGTCTCCTCCACGGCGCGCATGTAGGTGCCGCCGTTCCAGGACTCGAAGTGGTTGCCGATGATCAGCGGCGCACGGTTCCCGTCGTACGACCGGTCGAAGGCCTCCAGGAGGCCGTCACGCATCTGGTCGCCCCAGTACTCGTGCTCCGCCGGGTCTCCCTGGGTCACGCCGGACTGGTTGAACATGAAGTTGTAGTCCATCGAGAGCGTCTCGAAGTCGCGCCCCGGGACGGGCACGAGTTGGAGCGAGAGATCCCAGACGCCGTCCTTCTTCGCGGGCCAGACCTGGTTGTTGATGCCGCTGGAGTCGTAGCGGAATCCCAGGTCCCGGGCGGCGGCGACCATGTTCTCCCGGCCTTCGAGGCACGGGGTACGGCCGCCGACGAGTTCCTTGTCGTAGTCGAAGGGGAGCGGCGCCTCGGACGTGAGCTCCGGGTCGTTCGTCTTCCAGTTCTTCACGAAGGACTTGGCCTGGCGGATCTCGCTCTTCCACTCGTCCACCGACCAGGTACCGCCACCCCCGTCGGGGCCGCAGAAGTGGCCGTTGAAGTGGGTGCCGATCTCATTGCCCTCCTTCCAGGCGGCGCGCACCTCCCTGAGGGTGTCGTGGATGCCCTTCGTGTCGTTGAAGCCGATGTCGGAGCGGCCGGCCGAGTGCTGGGGCGGGTCGTAGAGGTCCTTCTTCGCCTCGGGCAGCAGATAGACGCCACTGAGGAAGTACGTCATCTTCACGCCGTACTTCTTGGCGACTTTGCGGAAGTGGGAGAAGAGCTTCTGGCTGTCCTCGCCGGCACCGTCCCAGGAGAACACCACGAACTGCGGGGGCTTCTGCCCCGGCGCGAGGCGCTCAGGGACGGGGAGGTTGGGCTGGGCGCCCGTGAAGGCCGTGGACCCGTCACCGATCAGCTGGACGGCGTTGCCGGGGGCGGGAGCGTTCTGCCCGTCGGGCTTCTCCTTGGCGCCGTGCGCCTTCTCGGCGCCGGCTCCCGATACCCCGTCCGTTCCGGCGCCGGAGCAACCGGCGAGCGCGGCGAACACGGCTGCGGTGGTGATGCCCAGGGCGACTCTCTTCGTGGCGGCGATCATCCGCCCACCTCTTCCTTGCGGCTCGTTTGCGTGGAATGTGCCGACCGGCGCGGTCACGGTCACACGCGGCTCGGATGCCTCCGAGCGACAGGCCGTACGAAAAGATGCTTATTCACTACATTGGGCGATCCTGTGGACTATTTGCCTGATATGTGAACCACACTTCTTTACTCTGCATTACGATTCGTTTACCTAGCGTTGAGAAATCCCGCCGCTGCACGCCGTGACCCACGGCCGCGTCCCCCACGTTCCGCGACCGCGCTGCCCCGGAGGAGACGGGAAATGCCTGCCTGCGTACCCACCCGAAAGAACCGAAACCACCACGACTCCCACCTCGCCCGCGCCGCCGGGGAGAAGCGGCCCCACAGCCCGCCGCCGCGCGAAGGCCGCCGCTTCCGCGTCACCGCGGGCGACCTCTCCGCGTCGATCACGGTCTTCCTCATCGCTGTCCCCATGTCGCTCGGCCTCGCCGTCGCCATGGACGCGCCGCTGGAGGCCGGCCTGATCTCCGCCGCGATCGGCGGCATCGTCGCCGGACTGATCGGCGGCACCCCGCTCCAGGTCAGCGGGCCGTCCGCCGGACTGACCGTCGTGACGGCCGAGTTGATCCAGGTCTACGGCTGGCGCACGACCTGTGCCATCACCATCGGGGCCGGGCTGCTCCAGATCCTGCTGGGTTCGCTGCGAGCGGCGCGGGCCGCCCTCGCCGTCAGCCCCGCGATCGTCCACGGCACCCTCGCCGGGATCGGGGTGGCCATCGCGCTCGCCCAGTTGCACATCGTTCTCGGCGGATCCCCGCAGAGCTCAGCGGTGGACAACGCCCTCGCACTGCCGGAGCAGTTGGCGCGGATCAGTCCCGCCGCCCCGCTGATCGGAGCCCTGACCATCGCTCTGCTGGTGCTGTGGCCTCGCATTCCCGGTGGCGCGGGCCGCGTGCTCCGCAGGATTCCGGCCGCGCTCGCGTCGGTCGCCGTGGCCACGGCGGTGGCGGCCGTCGCCGCGCCCCGCATCAGCCGGGTGGACCTGCCCTCGTGGAGCTCGCACGTCCTGCCCGAAATGCCGCACGGGCCCGTACTCGCCCTCGCCACCGCCATGTTCACCGTGATGCTGGTCGGCAGCCTGGAGTCACTCCTGGCGGCCGTGGCCGTGGACAAGCTGGCTTCCGACCGCGCCGCCCAACACGCCTTGCGCCAGCCCGACATGCCGCTGACGCGCGTCGCCCGCTCCGATCTGGACCGCGAGTTGCGGGGCCAGGGCATCACCAACACGCTGGCCGGGCTGCTCGGCGGGCTGCCTGTCTCCGGTGGCGCGGTGCGCAGTTCGGCCAACGTCCGCGCCGGGGCCACCGGCCGCGCCGCGACCGTGCTGCACGGCGTCTGGGTCCTGCTCGCGGCGGCCTTTCTGGTGGCCGTGCTCGAGTGGATCCCGCTCGCCGCGCTGGCCGCCCTCGTCATGGTCGTCGGCATCCAGATGGTGAACTACGCCCACATCAGGAACGTCCACCGGCACCGCGAGTTCCTGGTCTACGGCGCCACGATCACCGGCGTCGTGGTGTTCGGCGTGCTGGCCGGCGTCGCGATCGGCATCGCGGCCGCCGTGGGCATGGCACTGCACCGTCTCGCCCGCACCCGCGTCACCGTGAGCGAGAGCGACGGCCGCTACCTGGTCATCGTGCGCGGCCAGTTGACCTTCCTCGCGGTGCCCCGGCTCAGCCGCATCCTCAACCAACTCCCCCAAGGCGTCGACGCGATCGTGGAACTGGACGGATTCTTCATGGACCACGCGGCCTACGAGGCCATTCAGGACTGGCGCACCACCCAGGTCGCCCACGGCGGCAGCATCGTCTTCACCGGCAGGTCCGGAGGGAGGATCGCGGAACCCGCGTCGGCGGCGCACTCCTGCTGCCGCCCGTGGACGCCCTGGCGCAACCACCACTGCCACGACCGGCCCCACCAGCCCACCACCGCGGCGGAACGCCCCCACACCAGGCCGGGGCATGCCGACGGGCTTCCGGAGAAGCGCGTGGCGGAGACGGACGGACGCCCCGTGGAGCGCGCCGACGCTGCCCGGCGCGGTGGGCACCGCCTGTTGAGCGGCATCAGTTCCTTCCAGCTCAACACGGCCCCGCTGGTCCGCGAGGAGCTCGCCCGTCTCGCGGCGGAGGGCCAGCGGCCGTCCCAGCTCTTCCTCACCTGTGCGGACTCCCGCCTCGTCACGAGCATGATCACGTCGAGCGGGCCGGGCGATCTGTTCACCGTGCGCAACGTGGGCAATCTCGTGCCCCCGCCCGGGGCCGGGGCCGACGCGGGCGGTGACGACTCGGTGGCCGCGGCGATCGAGTACGCGGTGGACGTGCTGCGGGTCGAGTCCATCACCGTCTGCGGGCACTCCGGCTGCGGTGCCATGCAGGCGCTGCTCAACGCAGAGCCGGGGACGCCCCGGAACACTCCCCTGTGGCGGTGGCTGCGGCACGGGCTGCCGAGCCTGGACCGCATGTCCTCCCGCGACCGCTCCTGGGCGCGCATCTCCGGCCGGATGCCCGCCGACGCGGTGGAGCAGCTCTGTCTGACCAACGTCGTCCAGCAGCTCGACCACCTCCGCGCGCACGAGTCGGTGGCACGCCGGCTGGCGGACGGCACCCTCCAGCTGCACGGCATGTACTTCCACGTCGGGGAGGCGCAGGCCTATCTGTTGACGGAGGGGGCCAGTTCCGGTTCGGGCCCGGACGAGGTCTTCGAGCGGGTGGCGCCGGGCATCGGCCCCGATCAGGAGGAGGCGCTTCCGGAAGACCGTCCCGGTCACGGGGAGGTCAGCCACAGCCTCGCCTGAACCGGTCGCACCCCGGGGCCGTGAGACCTTGTGGTTCCGCCGCCCTCCCGCGGGCGCGGCACGAGTCGGTACGGACACGCCGTAACGACTGCCGCGCCGGCGGGACAGGTCGGCGGAGTCTCTCCCTAACACGAGGGATAGGTCTAAACCAATTCCTGGCAGACACTTGTCACTCGGCCTTTCGCCTGATGAGCTATGCCTCGGGACACAACGGTCACCCTGGGAATGGGAGATGTCGTGAGCAACGAAAGCCTGGCCAACCTGCTGCGGGAAGAGCGCCGGTTCGAGCCGCCGGCCGAGCTGGCCGCGAACGCCAATGTCACGGCGGAGGCGTACGAACAGGCAGCCGCGGACCGGCTGGGCTTCTGGGCCGAGCAGGCCCGCCGCCTCACCTGGGCCACCGAGCCGACCGAGACGCTCGACTGGAGCAACCCGCCCTTCGCGAAGTGGTTCGCGGACGGCAAGCTCAACGTCGCGTACAACTGCGTGGACCGCCATGTGGAGGCGGGCAACGGCGACCGCGTCGCCATCCACTTCGAGGGCGAGCCGGGCGACAGCCGGGCGATCACTTACGCGGAACTGAAGGACGAGGTCTCCCGGGCGGCCAACGCGCTGACCGAGCTGGGCGTCGGCAAGGGCGACCGGGTCGCCGTCTACCTGCCGATGATCCCCGAGGCCGCCATCACGATGCTGGCCTGCGCCCGCATCGGCGCCGCCCACTCGGTGGTCTTCGGCGGCTTCTCCGCCGACGCCATCGCCGCCCGTATCCGGGACGCCGACGCCAAGGTCGTCGTCACCGCGGACGGCGGATACCGCCGCGGCAAGCCGTCCGCGCTGAAGCCCGCGGTCGACGACGCCGTGTCCCGTATCGAGAGCGTCGAGCACGTCGTGGTCGTGCGCCGCACCGGTCAGGACACCGCGTGGACCGAGGGCCGCGACGTCTGGTGGGACGAGATCACCGGCCGGCAGTCCGCCGAGCACACCCCCGAGGCCTTCGAGGCGGAGCAGCCGCTCTTCATCCTGTACACCTCCGGGACGACGGGTAAGCCGAAGGGCATCCTGCACACCTCCGGCGGCTACCTCACCCAGGCGGCCTACACCCACCACGCCGTCTTCGACCTCAAGCCCGAGACCGACGTCTACTGGTGCACGGCCGACATCGGCTGGGTCACCGGCCACTCGTACATCGTCTACGGGCCGCTGGCGAACGGCGCGACCCAGGTCATGTACGAGGGCACCCCGGACACCCCGCACCAGGGCCGGTTCTGGGAGATCGTGCAGAAGTACGGCGTCTCGATCCTCTACACCGCGCCGACCGCGATCCGCACGTTCATGAAGTGGGGGGACGACATCCCCGCCAAGTTCGACCTGAGCAGCCTGCGCGTCCTCGGCTCGGTCGGCGAGCCGATCAACCCCGAGGCGTGGGTCTGGTACCGCAAGCACATCGGCGCCGACAAGTGCCCCGTCGTGGACACCTGGTGGCAGACCGAGACCGGCGCGATGATGATCTCGCCGCTGCCCGGCGTCACGGCGACGAAGCCCGGTTCGGCGCAGCGCGCCCTGCCCGGAATCTCGGCCACGGTCGTCGACGACGAGGCCCGTGAGGTCCCGGACGGCGGGGGCGGCTACCTCGTCCTCACCGAGCCGTGGCCGTCGATGCTCCGCACCATCTGGGGCGACGACCAGCGCTTCATCGACACCTACTGGTCGCGGTTCGAGGGCAAGTACTTCGCGGGCGACGGCGCCAAGAAGGACGAGGACGGCGACATCTGGCTGCTCGGCCGGGTCGACGACGTCATGCTCGTCTCCGGTCACAACATCTCGACCACCGAGGTCGAATCGGCTCTCGTGTCGCACCCGGCGGTCGCCGAGGCGGCGGTGGTCGGCGCGGCCGACGAGACGACCGGTCAGGCGATCGTCGCCTTCGTCATCCTGCGCGGGACGGCGACCTCCTCCGACGAGCTGCTGGCCGAGCTCCGCAACCACGTCGGCGCCACGCTCGGCCCGATCGCCAAGCCGAAGCGGGTGCTGCCGGTGGCGGAGCTGCCCAAGACACGCTCGGGCAAGATCATGCGCCGGCTGCTGCGCGACAAGGCCGAGAACCGCGAGCTGGGCGACGTCACCACGCTCACGGACCCGTCGGTCATGTCCCTCATCCAGGCGGAGTTCCCCAAGGGGTCCTCCGAGGACTGAGGCGGGGCCTGGGATCAGGCACAGCCCGACAGCGGGCAGGACCGAGAACACGAAGCAGATGTACGGCTCCGAGGGGCATCCGGCAACGCACGCGCCGGATGCCCCTCGGGCGTGCGGGTGACGGGTCTACAGTGGCCGTGACCGCGCGAAAGCGGGGAAGATCTTCATAGGGGTGCCGGGAAGTCTGGTCGGCGAGCGTGTCAGCCATGTCCTCGCCACCGCCCCGAACCCCGGAGGTCCCTCCCGTGGCCGAACCCCGCCGCACCCCGCCGCCATCCGACCCGTCGGCATCCGACCCGTCGGCCGCAGCCCCGACGCCCCCGACCGAGGCTCCCCCCGCGCCCACCCGGCCCTCCCATCTCGCCGCATCCTCCCGGCCGACCCTGCTGGGCCGCCTGCCGCTGCCGGAGCGGACCTACCTCGCGGACGCGCTGCGCACGGAGACGGTCGGCGGCGTCGTCCTGCTGGTGGCGGCCATCGCGGCACTCGTCTGGGCCAACGCGCTCGGCTCTTCCTACACGGCGGTCAGCGATTTCCACTTCGGCCCGGCGGCCCTCGGGCTCGACCTCTCCGTGGAGCACTGGGCCGCCGACGGGCTGCTCGCCGTCTTCTTCTTCGTCGCGGGCGCGGAGCTCAAGCGCGAGCTGGTCGCGGGCGAACTCCGCGACCCCAGGACGGCCGCCCTGCCCGTCGTAGCCGCCCTGTGCGGCATGGCGGTGCCCGCGCTCGTCTACGTACTCACCAACGCCATCGGCGGCGGCAGTCTGGGCGGCTGGGCCGTGCCGACGGCAACCGACATCGCCTTCGCGCTCGCCGTCCTCGCCGTCCTCGGCACCTCGCTGCCGGGCTCGCTCCGGGCCTTCCTGCTGACGCTGGCCGTCGTCGACGACCTCTTCGCCATCCTGATCATCGCGGTGTTCTTCACCGAGTCGATCGACTTCCTGGCCCTGGGCGGCGCCTTCCTCGGGCTGGCCCTCTTCTGGGCGCTGCTCCGCTTCGAGGTCCGCGGCTGGTGGGTGTACGTACCGCTGGCCCTCGTCATCTGGGGACTGATGTACAACAGCGGCGTCCACGCGACCATCGCGGGCGTCGCCATGGGGCTGATGCTGCGGTGCGTCCGGCGCGAGGGCGAGGAACGCTCCCCCGGCGAGCACATCGAGCATCTCGTGCGCCCGCTCTCCGCCGGGCTCGCCGTCCCGATGTTCGCGCTCTTCGCCGCCGGGGTGACGCTGCGCGGCGACGCGCTCGCCGAAGTCTTCACCCGGCCCGAGACGCTCGGGGTGGTCCTCGGCCTCGTCGTCGGCAAGACCGTCGGCATCTACGGCGGCGCCCGGCTCGCCACCCGCTTCACCAAGGCCGAGCTCAACCCAGCTCTGGCCTGGGCGGACGTCTTCGCGGTCGCCGCGCTCGCCGGCATCGGCTTCACCGTCTCGCTGCTCATCGGCGAGCTCGCCTTCGCCGGCGACGAGGACATGACCAACGAAGTCAAGGCGTCCGTTCTGCTCGGTTCGCTCATCGCCACCGTAGTCTCCGGTGTACTGCTCAAACTCCGGGTACGCGTCCACCGGGCGCTGTACGAGGCGGAGGAGCGGGACGAGGACGCGTCGGGGGTTCCCGATGTCTACGAGCAGGACGATCCCGGGTACCACCTGCGGATGGCCGCACTCCACGAACGGAAGGCGGCCGAACACCGCCGTCTCGCCGAACGGGCGGGGGCAGCGGGCAACAAGCCGGACAGTCCGGCATGATCTGTCACCGGACGTGTTGAAGAGGAGAGGGAGTCAGGATGAGCGACCCCGGCAATTTCGTGGGCGGCGCGGACCGCAGTCTGGGACAGCTGGTCGCCACGGCGACCGCCGAGATGTCCGCACTGGTGCACGACGAAATCGCCCTGGCCAAGGCTGAGGTGCGCCAGGACGTCAAACGGGGCGTCATGGGCAGCGCCGCCGGCATCATCGCGGGCGTCCTGCTCCTGTTCGCGATCCCGACGCTGAGCTTCGCGGCCGCGTACGGCATCCACAACCTGGGGCTGGGCCTGGCCTGGTCGTTCCTGATCGTCGGCGGCGCCTTCATTCTCCTGGGCGTACTGCTGGCCCTCTTCGCCGTCGCCAAGTTCAAGAAGGTCAAGCCGCCGGAGAAGTCGATCGCGTCCGCGAAGCAGAGCGCCGCCGTCCTTCAGGGCGTCAAGCCACACCCCCGCCCGGTCACCGCGCCCGGCCCGTCCCGTCCCGCGATCGGCGGCTCCTCCCTCGCGGACAAGGCCGTCGAGAAGAGCCCGGTTCAGGACAAGTCGTCCGCTGTGGCACGCTCTTCGGCATGACGGTCCCCGAAAGCAGCGCATTCGGTACGACAGGCTCCGCGCGTCCCGCGCCGGAGCCGTCCGGGTCCACCCCGGACGCCGCACGGCCCGCCTCCGACGGCGGGCCGACGGCGCCGTCCGGTCCGGCGGTCCCCGTCGCCCCGGTGGGCGGCGGCCGCCCCGCGCCGTCCGGCGGTCCGGTACGGCTGGACGGCCCCTGGACGCACCGCGACGTGGCCGCCAACGGGGCACGGTTCCACATCGCGGAGATGGGCTCAGGCCCCCTCGTACTCCTGCTGCACGGCTTCCCGCAGTTCTGGTGGACCTGGCGCCACCAGCTGCCCGCGCTCGCCGAGGCGGGCTTCCGCGCCGTCGCGATGGACCTGCGCGGGGTCGGGGGCAGCGACCGTACGCCCAGGGGCTACGACCCCGCCAACCTCGCGCTCGACGTCACCGGCGTGATCCGGTCGCTCGGCGAGCCGGACGCGGCGCTGGTCGGCCACGACATGGGCGGTTACCTCGCGTGGACGGCGGCCGTGATGCGGCCGAAGCTGGTGCGGCGCCTCGTGGTGTCCTCGATGCCGCACCCGCGCCGCTGGCGTTCCTCCATGCTCTCGGACTTCGGCCAGTCCCGGGCCGGATCGTACGTCTGGGGCTTCCAGCGGCCGTGGATGCCGGAGCGTCAGCTCGTCGCGGACGAGGGCGCCCTGGTGGGCCGGCTGATCGAGGAGTGGGCGGGCCCCAACGACATCGCCTTCCCGGACGGCCCGACGCTGGACGTCTACCGTCGCGCGATGTGCATCCCGTCGACGGCGCACTGCTCGGTGGAGCCGTACCGGTGGATGGTGCGGTCGCTGGCCCGGCCGGACGGGGTGCAGTTCTACCGGCGCATGAAACGACCGGTCCGGGTGCCCACTCTGCACCTGCACGGTTCACTCGATCCAGCGATGCGTACGCGGAGTTCGGCGGGGTCCGGCGAGTACGTCGAGGCTCCCTACCGGTGGCGACTTTTCGACGGTCTCGGGCACTTCCCGCACGAGGAGGATCCGACCGCCTTCTCGACCGAACTCATCAACTGGCTCAAGGATCCCGAGCCCGATCGCTGACCCGATCCGTACAGGTGTGCGCCGCACGGCCACGTGCCGGGCGCATAGGCCGATTGGCTTGCTTCCCCACGATTACCGACCATGGGTCAGGGGCAAACGTCGGGGTATGGGCTGGACGCACGACTTCGGTGACGCAGCACGCAACCGCCGCTCGACCGCCACTGCCGCGGTGAGCACTCATGAGGGGGGCGGCCCCACGGGCCAGATGCATACCGTGCAGGTCATACACGATCCTCGGCTCGGCATTCCCCGCATCCTCCGCCGGCGGGCCCGCTGGGTATCGGCGCGGCTGCGCCATCCCCGCACCTGACCGCGAACCGCACTTGACCACCCCCCTGCGCGGACACGGCGTCCGCGCAGGGGAACATCACCGGCGCAGCCGGAGCCGCCCTCCAAGCGGACGGCGCTGCTCTCACAACTCGGCCTAGAGGGCACACCCCTGGGTGTCGACCTGCTGGTCGGCGGTGCGGCCGGCGTCGATGTCGGGGCGGATCTCGTTGGCGGTCAGCACGTAACCGGTGTCGGCGTCGTCGCGGGACTTGGCGAACACCACTCCGTACACCTGGCCGTCCGGAGTGAGCAGGGGCCCGCCGGAGTTGCCCTGCCGTACGAGCGCGTAGAGCGAGTACACGTCGCGGTGGACGGTGCCCCGGTGGTAGATGTCGAGGCCGCTGGCCTGGATCCGGCCGCGGACACGGGCGGAGCGGACGTCGTAGTCGCCGTTCTCCGGGAAGCCGGCCACGATGGCGCTGTCGCCGGTCTTGGCCTCCGTCTCGGTGAAATTCAGTGCGGCGGCCCGGAGTTCCGGGACGTCGAGTACGGCGATGTCGCGCTGCCAGTCGTAGACGACGACCTTCGCGTCGTACACCCGTCCCTCGCCGCCGACCTGGACGGTGGGCTCGTCGACGCCGCCCACGACGTGGGCGTTGGTCATGACACGCCCGTCCGCGAAGACGAAACCGGTGCCTTCGAGGACCTTTCCGCAGCTCGGGGCCATGCCGACGACTTTGACGACGGACTTCTTCGCACGGCCCACCACCGGGCTGCCGGTCAACGCCGGGTCGGGGGGCTCGACTTCGGTGATCGGCTCGTTGGCGAACGGACTGAAGACCTGCGGGAAGCCGTTCTGGGCGAGAACCGACGAGAAGTCGTCGAACCAGGTCGACGTCTGCTGGGGCATCACACGGGAGACACCGAGCAGGACGGAGGAGTTGCGGACCTGCTTGCCCAGAGTGGGGAGGGACGTGCCGGCCAGCGCGGACCCGATCAGCCAGGCGACGAGCAGCATCGCGCACACGTTGACCAGGGCACCGCCGGTGGCGTCCACGGCGCGCGCGGGCGACCAGGTGATGTGCCCGCGGAGCTTGTTGCCGAGGTGGGTGGTGAGGGCCTGGCCGACCGACGCGCACACGATCACGATCACGACCGCCACCACGGCGGCCGTCGAGGAGACCTCGGAGTTGGCCGTGACCCGGTCCCAGAGGAGCGGCAGCAGGTAGACCGCGGCCAGGCCTCCCCCCAGGAAGCCGATCACGGACAGGATGCCGACGACGAAACCCTGGCGGTAGCCGATGACCGCGAACCACACGGCGCCGACGAGCAGCAGGATGTCCAGCACGTTCACCGTCTATAGCCTCGCAGATTCGTCACCTGGCCCGTCGGGTGACGGGGTCCGGGGGCCCGGAACAACCCAGCAGGGGAGCCAGCCTGTCATGCGTGCCAGTCGAGCGGCACCTGCCTGGTCCTGTCCCAGGGGCGTTCCCAGCCCGCGAAGTGGAGAATCCGGTCGATCAGACCGGCGGTGAACCCCCAGACCAGGGCGTTCTCCACCAGGAACGCGGGGCCCAGGAAGCCACTGGGGTGCTTGGTGATCACCCGGTTGGCCGGATCCGTGAGATCGGCCACGGGGACGGTGAAGACCCGGGCCGTCTCGGCGGCGTCGACCGCGCGCACCGGGCTCGGCGTCCGCCACCAGCCGAGCACCGGGGTCACCACGAAGCTGCTGACCGGGATGTAGAGCCGGGGCAGCACGCTGAAGATCTGCACACCCCGCGGGTCGAGACCGGTCTCCTCCTCGGCCTCCCGCAGCGCCGCCCGGAGCGGACCGCTCGTCGCCGGGTCGCCGTCCTCGGGGTCGAGCGCGCCGCCCGGGAAGGCCGGCTGCCCCGCGTGCGAGCGGAGGGTTCCGGCGCGCTCCATCAGCAGCAGCTCCGGTCCCTGTTCGCCCTCTCCGAAGAGGATGAGCACGGCCGACTGGCGCCCGGCCCCGCTCTCCGGCGGCAGGAAGCGGCTCAGCTGCTGCGGCCGCACGTCGCGGGCGGCCTCGGCGACCGGGGCGAGCCACGACGGCATGCCCTCGGTGGTGACGGCGACCCCGTCCCCGGAGCCGGGCTGCCCGCCCGGCCGGTGCGGCCCGCCGTCCGTCTGCGCGGCGCTCGTCGGCCGCGTCGTGCTCGGTGTGTAGGTCATGGGCACCCCCGATTTCTCACAACGCCTGTCATCTGCCATTTCGTTCCGGCCTCATCCGTACGGGGGACGCGCCGGGACGTTCCGTGACGACGGCCGCCGAGGGCGCACGACCCGCCGGCGGTGCCAGGGGCGTCGGAGGCGTCGGGGACGCTGTGGGCTCCGGGCGTAAGCCGCGGGGCGCGTTCTCTCCCGTCCGGGGCGCGTTCTCGCTCATGCGGCTCCCGTACCCCGCGCCGTCTTCGGCCCACGCGCGGCCTTGCCGCCCGATGTCGCCTTGCCGCCCGATGCGGCCTTGCGGTCCGATGCGCCCGTGGAGCCCGCGCCCCCGGGCCCGTCCTCCAGCGCGGTCACCAGGGCGGCCTCCTGCGCGGCGGCCTCCCGCTCGCCGAGGCCGGGAGCGGGGTCGCCCGGATAGTCGGCGGGCGGGCTGAGGCGCTGTCCCGGATAGCCGCCCTTCTCGTACTTCAGCAGCTTCCTGGACTTCTCCGGGTCGGTCTCCCCTTCTCCGTACGAGGGGCAGAGCGGCGCGATCGGGCACGCGCCGCACGCGGGCTTGCGGGAGTGGCAGATCCGACGGCCGTGGAAGACGACCCGGTGGGAGAGCATCGTCCACTCGCTCTTGGGGAAGATCCCGGCGACCACGGCCTCCACCTTCACCGGGTCCTCCTCGTCGGTCCACTTCCAGCGCCGCACCAGTCGGCCGAAGTGGGTGTCGACGGTGATTCCGGGGACTCCGAAGGCGTTGCCGAGGACCACGTTGGCCGTTTTGCGGCCGACGCCGGGCAGGGTCACGAGATCCTCGAGCCGGCCGGGCACCTCGCCGCCGAAGTTGTCCCGGAGCGCCGCGGAGAGACCGAGGAGAGACCGGGTCTTCGCCCGGAAGAACCCGGTCGGCCGGATCAGCTCCTCCATGTCCTCCGGGACGGCGGCGGCCATGTCCTCGGGGGTGGGGTAGGCGGCGAAGAGCGCCGGGGTGGTCTGGTTGACCCTCAGGTCGGTGGTCTGCGCGGAGAGGACGGTGGCGACGAGGAGTTCGAAGGGGTTGCGGAAGTCCAGTTCCGGATGTGCGTACGGGTAGACCTCGGCCAGTTCACGGTTGATCCGGCGGGCGCGGCGGACCATCGCCAGATGCGACTCCGGCTTGGCCGGCTTCGCCGGTACGGTCTTCGACGCGCCGACGGCTTTCGACCGGGACGGACGCGCCTTCGCGGCGGCCTGCGCCGAGGTCTGGGCGGCGGTGGCGGGCGTCCGCGTACGGGCCTTCCGCGACGCCCCCGAGCCTTGTTCGCCCACGGCTGAATCTTGCTTCTCCGGCACCTCGACGGCCCCCTCGCCCTTCGCTCCCAGCAGCTTTCCGGACACCCGGTCAGCCTAGGCCGTGGCCGACAGTTCGCGTCGGATCGGCGGGCGGTGTCCGGTGCGGTGCCTCGCAAGGCGGAGGGCCACCCGGGTACCGGGTTGTACCCGGACGGTCCGACAACGCCGCGAGGCGCCGTGCCGGCCGGCCGCCCGGCGCGCGTGGCCGGCCACGTCCCCGGCCCCCGGATTCGCCCGTGTCAGCGGGTTTCCACCCCTGATCGGCCCCTGCCGTACGATCCGGGCGGCTCGTGCGTCAAACTGGTTTGTGATTGATCGCACTGTTTTACCGTCCGGCATGATGGGGACCACGGTTCCCTGAACAGGCCGACAAGGAGAGATCTCGTGGACGACGTTCTACGACGCGCCCCGCTTTTCGCGGCGCTCGATGACGAGCAGGCCGCGGAACTCCGCGCCTCGATGAGTGAGGTGACCCTCGCGCGCGGAGACGCGCTGTTCCACGAGGGTGACCCTGGCGACCGCCTGTACGTGGTCACCGACGGCAAGGTGAAGCTCCACCGCACCTCCCCCGACGGCCGCGAGAACATGCTCGCCGTCCTGGGCCCCGGGGAGCTGATCGGCGAGCTGTCGCTGTTCGACCCGGGTCCGCGCACCGCCACCGCGACCGCGCTCACCGAGGTCAAGCTGCTCGGCCTCGGCCACGGCGACCTCCAGCCCTGGCTGAATGCCCGCCCCGAGGTAGCCACCGCGCTGCTGCGCGCGGTCGCCCGCCGTCTGCGCAAGACCAACGACCAGATGTCCGACCTGGTCTTCTCCGACGTGCCGGGCCGTGTCGCCCGTGCCCTCCTGGACCTGTCGCGCCGCTTCGGCGTCCAGTCCGAGGAAGGCATCCACGTCGTCCACGACCTCACCCAGGAGGAGCTGGCCCAGCTGGTCGGCGCCTCCCGCGAGACGGTCAACAAGGCGCTCGCGGACTTCGCGGGCCGTGGCTGGCTCCGCCTGGAGGCCCGCGCCGTGATCCTGCTCGACGTCGAGCGGCTGGCGAAGCGCTCGCGCTGATCCGGCGGGCTCCCGGAGCCCGTACCGCACGCCGTACACGCAACGCCGTACACCGTCGTACCGCGACGCAGTACACGCACGAAGAGGCCCTGCCGTCAGGCGGGGCCTCTCGGCGTTCCCGGGCACGCGGGGCACCTCCGGGGACGGGGCTGACCGGCGACAGGGCTCTCCGCGCACGGGGCTCACCGGGGCGGATCCAGGACGCCACCCCGGGTCAGATCAGCCCGTGCCAGGACGCCACTCCGGGTCAGATCAGTCCGTGCTCCGCCAGGTACTCCAGCTGTGCCCGTACGGACAGCTCCGCCGCAGGCCACAGGGACCGGTCGACGTCCGCGTACACCCGGGCCACCACCTCGGACGGCGTGAGCAGCCCGGACTCCACCGCCGTCTCCACCTGGGCCAGCCGGTGCGCGCGGTGCGCGAGGTAGAACTCCACCGCGCCCTGCGCGTCCTCCAGTACCGGACCGTGGCCCGGCAGGACGGTGTGGACGCCGTCGTCCGTGGTCAGCGAGCGCAGCCGCCGCAGGGTGTCGAGGTAGTCGCCGAGCCTCCCGTCCGGATGCGCGACGACGGTCGTGCCCCGGCCGAGGATCGTGTCGCCGGTGAGCACCGCGCCGTCCGCGGGCAGGTGGAAGGAGAGCGAGTCGGCGGTGTGGCCGGGCGTGGGGACGACCCGGAGTTCGAGCCCTCCGGTGGTGATGACGTCCCCCGCCGCCAGCCCCTCGTCGCCGAGCCGGAGCGCGGGGTCGAGCGCGCGCACCTTCGTACCTGTCAGCTCGGCGAGGCGCCCGGCGCCCTCGGCGTGGTCCGGGTGGCCGTGGGTGAGCAGGGTGAGCGCGATGCGCCGGCCGGCCCGGGCGGCGGTGTCGATCACGGCGCGCAGGTGGGTGTCGTCGAGCGGTCCCGGGTCCAGGACGACCGCGAGGTCCGAGTCCGGTTCGGCGAGGATCCAGGTGTTGGTGCCGTCCAGGGTCATCGCGGAGGCGTTGGGGGCCAGGACGTTGACCGCGCGGGCGGTGGCGGGTCCGGAGACGACCTGTCCGCGCGGTTGTCCGGGCAGTAGCGCGGCGTCGCTCATGCTGTTCCTCCGGCTGCGGGCGGTACGGGCGTGGTGAATTCATCGTGTCCCGGCCAGATCAGCACCAACTGGTCGCCCTCCAGCCGCGCCCGTGCGAGTACGGGGGCGAGATCCTGGGTCCCGGCCGCCTTCAGCGCCTCCTCGGCCGTCCGGTACGGCAGGAGCGACCGCAGCGTCGTCACGGTGGGCGGCATCATCTGGAGTTCGCCCCGGGCGTGGCCGGCGGTGGCGTCGGCGGGGGTGATCCAGACGGTGCGGTCGGCCTCGGTGGAGGCGTTGCGGGTGCGCTGGCCCTCCGGGAGCGCCGCGACGAAGAACCAGGTGTCGTAGCGCCGGGTCTCGAACTCGGGGGTGATCCACCGGGCCCAGGCACCGAGCAGGTCGGAGCGGAGCACGAGCCGCCGCCGCTCCAGGAACCCGGCGAAGGAGATCTCCCGGGCGACGAGCGCCGCGCGGTCCGTCTCCCAGTCGGCGCCCGTGGTGTCGCCGACGACGGTGTCGGGGGTGGGGCCCGCGAGCAGGACGCCCGCTTCCTCGAAGGTCTCGCGGACCGCCGCGCACACGATGGCCTGGGCCTCCGCCGCGCTCGGGACGCCCAGCCGTGCGGCCCAGCTCTCCAGCGGGGGTCCGGCCCAGCCGACGAGGTGGTCGTCGTCGCGCGGGTCGACCCCGCCGCCCGGATAGGCGTACGCGCCTCCGGCGAAGGCCATGGTGGTACGGCGCCGCAGCATGTGGACGGCCGGTCCGGCACCGGTCGCGGCGGGGGCGTCGCGCAGCAGCATCACGGTGGCGGCGCGCCGGGGGGTCACGGCCGTCAGCTCGCCCGCGGCGAGGGCTCTGATCCGGTCGGGCCATTCCGGTGGGTACCACTGACCTTGGGACATGGCCGGAGGCTATCCGGATCGGCCGATTTGTACGAGGGGGGTACGCGCGTTCCCCACCGGTGAGATCGGCAGCGGGGATAGACACCTGGGATCGGCCCCTGGGATCGACAGCGGGTACGAAAAAGATCCCGCCCGGCCCAGAAGGCCGGACGGGACGAGGGAACACGTGCGTACGGTCAGGCGTCGATCAGCTCGACCTGGACCTCGACCTCGACCGGTGCGTCCAGCGGCAGGACCGCGACACCGACGGCGCTGCGGGCGTGCACGCCCTTGTCGCCGAGCACGTCGCCCAGCAGCTCGCTGGCGCCGTTGATCACACCGGGCTGTCCGGTGAAGTCTGGGGCGGAGGCCACGAAGCCGACGACCTTGACGACCCGGGCGATCCGGTCCAGGTCACCGACGACCGACTTCACGGCCGCGAGGGCGTTGAGGGCGCAGACCCGGGCGAGGTCCTTGGCCTCCTCGGCCGTCACCTCGCCACCGACCTTGCCGGTCACACCGAGCCGGCCCTCGACCATCGGAAGCTGGCCCGAGGTGTACACGTACGCACCGGAGCGCACGGCCGGCTGGTACACGGCCAGCGGCGGAACGACGTCGGGCAGGGTGAGCCCGAGCTCGGCGATCCGCGCCTCGACGGTACCGGCCATTACGCCTTCTCCCGCTTCAGGTAGGCCACGAGCTGCTCGGGGTTGTTCGGCCCGGGCACGACCTGGACCAGCTCCCAGCCGTCCTCGCCCCAGGTGTCCAGAATCTGCTTGGTCGCGTGCACGAGGAGCGGCACGGTCGCGTATTCCCACTTGGTCATGGCCCGACTGTAATGCCTGGCACGGGCGCTCCCGTGCGTAGGCTGCCGACCTACTGGTTAGGCTCGAAGCGTGAGCAGGTTCCAGGTCGTCAGCGGCAAGGGCGGCACCGGTAAGACCACGGTGGCCGCCGCCCTCGCGCTCGCCCTCGCGGCCGAGGGCCGGCGCACCCTTCTCGTCGAGGTGGAGGGGCGCGGCGGCATCGCCGAGCTCTTCGGCGCGAGCGCCGCGCCCTACGAGGAGCGCAGGATCGCCGACGTGCCGGGCGGCGGCAAGGTGTTCGCCCTGGCCATCGACGCGGAACAGGCGCTCCTCGACTACCTCCAGATGTTCTACAAGCTCGGCAGCGCGGGCCGGGCGCTCAAGAAGCTCGGCGCGATCGACTTCGCCACGACCATCGCACCCGGGGTCCGGGACGTCCTGCTGACCGGCAAGGCGTGCGAGGCGGTGCGCCGCAAGGACAAGCAGGGTCGTTTCGTCTACGACCACGTGATCATGGACGCGCCGCCCACGGGCCGGATCACCCGCTTCCTCAACGTCAACGACGAGGTGGCCGGGCTGGCCCGGATCGGCCCGATACACAACCAGGCCCAGTCCGTGATGCGGGTCCTCAAGTCCCCCGACACCGCCGTCCATCTGGTGACCCTGCTGGAGGAGATGCCGGTGCAGGAGACCGCGGACGGCATCGGGGAACTGCGCGCAGCCCAGCTCCCGGTGGGCCGGGTGATCGTCAACATGGTCCGCCCGCACCTGCTGGACGAGGAGGCGCTGCGCACCGCGTCGGGGGCCCGTCGCAAGGAGATCGCGAAGACCCTGACCCGTGCGGGCGTGACCGGTTCGGCGGCCCTGGTCCGCCCGCTGATCGCGCAGGCGGCCGAGCACGCGCAGCGGGTCCGCCTGGAACGCGAGCAGCGGGCCGTACTGGCCGGGCTCGGGCTGCCCACGGACGAGCTGCCGCTGATGGGCGAGGGCATCGACCTCGCCGCGCTGCACGTCCTGGCCGGGGAGCTCCGCAAACAGGGCGCAGGGGAAGAGGAGGCGTCATGACGCGGGCATCCGGCGCCGCACCCGGCTCCGAGGGCGAGGGCGGCAAGGCAGCGGTGGACGGCACGGAAGCCGTGGGCGATACGGCGACGGCGGCCGGTACGGACCCGGTGCGCGTGCCGGGCCTCGACACCGACGCGCTGCTCGACGACCCCGGCATCCGGATCGTGGTGTGCTGCGGCTCCGGCGGCGTCGGCAAGACGACCACCGCGGCGGCGCTCGGCGTACGGGCGGCGGAGCGCGGACGCAAGGTGGTCGTCCTCACCATCGACCCCGCGCGCAGGCTCGCCCAGTCCATGGGCATCGACCAGCTCGACAACGTCCCGCGCCGGGTGGAGGACATCGCGGGCGAGGGCGAACTGCACGCCATGATGCTCGACATGAAGCGGACCTTCGACGAGACGGTCGAGGCGCACGCGGACGCCGAACGGGCCCGTGCCATCCTGGAGAACCCCTTCTACCAGTCCCTGTCGGCCGGCTTCGCGGGCACGCAGGAGTACATGGCGATGGAGAAACTCGGGCAGCTGAGGGCGCGCGACGAGTGGGACCTGATCATCGTCGACACCCCGCCCTCGCGTTCCGCGCTGGACTTCCTGGACGCGCCGAAGCGGCTCGGGTCGTTCCTCGACGGCAAGTTCATCCGGCTGCTGATGGCGCCCGCGAAGATGGGCGGCCGGGCCGGGATGAAGTTCCTCAACGTGGGCATGTCGATGATGACCGGCACCCTCGGCAAGCTGCTGGGCGGCCAGTTCCTCCGCGACGTCCAGACGTTCGTGGCCGCCATGGACTCGATGTTCGGCGGCTTCCGTACCCGGGCAGACGCCACCTACCAGCTGCTCCAGGCCCCGGGGACGGCGTTCCTGGTGGTCGCGACGCCGGAGCGGGACGCGCTGCGCGAGGCGGCGTACTTCGTGGAACGGCTGGCGGCGGAGCGGATGCCGCTGGCGGGGCTGGTGCTGAACCGGGCGCACGGCAGCGAGGCCGCACGCCTCACCGCCGAGCAGGCACTCGCCGCCGCCGAAAATCTTGAGGCGGCGGGCATGGTGGATGGGGCCCCCGGGAAGACTGGTCTTCGTGACCCGGCGGTAGCCCTCCCCCTCGATCCGTCCCCCGAAGCCGCTGAGTCCCCCACCCCCATCGGCACGAACAGCACGGACGCCCTGGACGGCACGGACGGCGCTCCGGCGGTCCCCGTGGTCGCGATCGAAGAACTCACCGAGGGACTGCTGCGCCTGCACGCCGAACGCATGCAGGTCGTCGCCCGCGAGCGGCGTACCCGCGAGCGCTTCACCGCGGCCCACCCGGAGGTCCTGGTGACCGAGGTGGCCGCGCTGCCGGGCGACGTGCACGATCTGGCGGGGCTGCGGACCGTGGGCGAACGTCTCGCGGCGGGCGCGGCCGGCCGCGATCCCGCCGGGTCGGCCTGAGGGCCCGGGCTCCACCGGCCGATCCGCAATCGCGAGCGGAAAGCGGGCACGCCCGACCCTGGGACGGCCCCGGTTCGCCCGAGGCATTCCCCGTACGGCGCGTTCGCGCGACTCCGTACGGGGACATCGACGACTGGCCCCCCTGCCGGCCCGTCGGCCCAACCTGACCGCCGACGCGTGGAGTTACCCCTGCGCGGCGAACGTCCCGCAGCGGGTCACCCCACTGCGGCGTACGTCTCCTGGAAGTCGTCGTCGTCCATGTCGATGACTCCGGGCAGCATGCCCGTGGACCGCTCGTATTCGCTGCGCGCGGTCTCCAGCAGTCGCCGCCAGGACGTGACGGTGGGGCGGCGGCGCAGCAGTGCGCGGCGCTCCCGTTCCGTCATCCCGCCCCACACGCCGAACTCGACGTGGTTGTCGAGCGCGTCGGCCAGGCACTCCGTACGCACCGGACATCCGGTGCACACCGCCTTGGCCCTGTTCTGCGCTGCCCCTTGTACGAACAGCTCGTCCGGATCGGTAGTGCGGCAGGCTGCCTGCGCACTCCAGTCGGTTACCCAGCCCATGCCGGCGCCGTCCTCTCCCGAATTGAGGCTCCCCCACGGCGGCAGAGGCATATTCACCGCTGCCAGTTGAGGACGTTACGGAAGCGGCCCCGAGCACAACACCCCCTTCGGGCCCAATCTTGAATGGCCCGAACGGACTATGCGTATGCGGCAGATCACCCAGGGGAGTGATGCGCGGACATGCGAGACGAACCGTGCAAAACCGGGACGGTACACCCGAGTTGCAAGGGACACTCCACGACACACCAGACGTTTTCGGGAACGCCGTGTGTGCGGTACTCCTGCACGGACGCCGAGCTGGGGGATGCATGCGGCGGGTACGCGGGGGTTGATACGGAGCCGGACTGCTGTGACAGTTGAGTGCAGCTTAGGCCAAGGGATGCGCGCGTGTCCGGCGAATGACAACGTAGCCACTGCGCCGTGCCCTCGCGCCGGCGCACGCCTGCGCGGTGATCTCTGCGCCCCCTTGCGCCCACAGGCTCCCGCCGACCGGTCGGCACGCCTGTGACGTGCGCGATTCAGCTCTCAAACCCGCTTCTCGTAACGGGTTGGTACCTGAACATCCCGAGCGGAGCCTGCTCCATCGGAACGTACAGGGATACGGATTAGGCTGCCCCCATGCCAAAAAAGCGCTCGGGCGGGGGTCTCACCACGACCCAGCAGGCCGCCAAGTTCCTCGGTGTCGCCGCGCTCTCCGGAGCCGTGCTGGCGGGCATCGCAATGCCGGCCGCGGGCGCACTGGGGCTCGCCGCCAAGGGGACGGTCGAGGGATTCGACGAGATCCCCGCCAACCTCAAGACACCACCGCTCAGCCAGCGCACCACGATCCTGGACGCCGACGGGGGCGCCATCGCGACGGTGTACTCGCGCGACCGCACCGTCGTACCGCTCAAGGCCATCTCCCCGTACATGCAGAACGCGATCGTCGCGATCGAGGACTCACGCTTCTACGAGCACGGGGCGGTCGACCTCAAGGGCATCCTGCGCGCGATGAACCGCAACGTGCAGTCGGGCGGGACGGCGGAAGGCGCGTCGACCCTCACCCAGCAGTACGTGAAGAACGTGTTCGTCGAGGAGGCGGGCGACGACCCGGAGAAGGTCGCCGAGGCCACCCAGCAGACCCTGGGCCGCAAGGTCCGTGAGCTGAAGTACGCGATCCAGGTCGAAGAGGAGCTCGGCAAGAAGAAGATCCTCGAGAACTACCTCAACATCACGTTCTTCGGCCAGCAGGCCTACGGCGTGGAGGCCGCCTCCCAGCGGTACTTCTCCAAGCACGCGAAGGACCTGACGCTGGACGAGGCCGCGCTGCTCGCCGGCATCGTCCAGTCGCCGAGCCGGTACGACCCCGTCAACGACGAGGAGGAGGCGACCAAGCGCCGCAACACCGTCCTCGCGCGCATGGCCGCGACCGGCAGCATCTCGCAGGCCGAGGCCGACAAGGCCATGGCCACCCCGATCAAGCTGAAGGTCAAGACCCCGCAGAACGGCTGCATCACCGCCGTCAGCGGTGCGGGCTTCTTCTGCGACTACGTACGCAAGGTCATCCTCAACGACCCCGCCTTCGGCAAGACGAGCGAGGAGCGGTCGAAGCTCTGGAACCTCGGCGGTCTGACGGTGAAGACCACGCTCTCGCCGCGGGCCCAGGAGGCCGCCAACGAGGCATCCATCGCCAAGGTCAACAAGGACGACAAGGTCGCCGCCTCGGTGGTCCAGGTCGAGCCCGGTACCGGCAGGATCCTCTCGATGGCCCAGTCCCGCCCCTACGGCCTGGACCAGAAGAAGAACCAGACGGTCCTCAACCTCGCCGTCGGCTCCGCGATGGGCGGCTCCACCTACGGCTTCCAGGTCGGCTCGACCTTCAAGCCGATCACCGCGGCGGCAGCGCTGGAGAAGGGCATCAGCCCGGCCCAGTCCTTCACCACGGACCACGAGATCACGCTGCCGATGAGCTCCTTCACCACCTGTTCGGGTGCTCCGGCGGGAAGCGACACCTGGAAGCCGTCGAACGAGACGGACGAGGAGAAGGGCACCTGGGACATGACCAGCGCCCTCGGGAAGTCCATCAACACCTACTTCGCGAAGCTGGAGCAGAAGGTCGGCCTCTGCGACACGGTCCAGATGGCGAAGAAGGTCGGCTACTCCCGCGGGGACGGCAAGACCCTCGGCGAGGACCCCTCCATCACCCTCGGCGGCGCCGAGAGCACCCCGCTCGGCATGGCCTCCACGTACGCGACGTTCGCCAACCGCGGCACGTACTGCACCCCGATCGCCATCCAGTCGATCACCGACGCCAACGGCAAGAAGCTCGCCGTGCCGAAGTCGAGCTGCTCCCGGGCGATGAGCGAGAAGACCGCGGACACGATCAACCAGATGCTGAAGGGCGTGGTCGAGGACGGCACCGGTACGGCCGCCGGTCTGACCGACCGCGACAACGCCGGCAAGACCGGTACGACGAACGACCGCAAGGACGCCTGGTTCGTCGGCTACACGCCGAACCTCTCCACGGCCGTCTGGGTCGGTGCCGACATCGGCAAGAAGCTGCCGATGTACGACATCACGATCGGCGGACAGTACTACGACAAGGTCTGTGGCGGCTGCCTGCCCGGTCCGATCTGGAAGATCGCGATGACCGGCGCCCTCGACGCCGGCGAGACCCCGTCCTTCAACACCGTCTCCGTCCCCAGGGGCGAGGAGAAGGGCGACAAGGACAAGAACAAGGGGCGCGACGGCGAGGGTGACGAGGGTGACGACACCGGCGACGCCGGCGCCAACCCGACACCCACCCTGCCGGACTTCCCCGGCGGCAACCAGGGCGGCGGCCGGCACGGCGGTCAGGACGGCGGCGGCAACGGCCCCTGACGGACGGGCCGAACGTCGGACGTGAAGGTGGGGCGCCCCCGTTGACCGGGGCGCCCCACCTTTTTTCATGCGTTCGGGGCCCAGCCCTCAGGGCCTCAGCCCGCGAGGGACTTCTTCACCGCGGCGGCGACCCGGCCGCCCTCGGCGAGACCCGCGACCTTCGGGCTGACGATCTTCATCACGGCGCCCATGGCACGCGGGCCCTCGGCGCCGGCGGCCTTCGCCTCCGCCACGGCGGAGACGACGATCGCGTCGAGCTCCTCGTCGGAAAGCTGCTTGGGCAGGTACGCGTCGAGCAGCTCGCCCTCGGCCTTCTCCCGCTCGGCCTGCTCCGTCCGGCCGCCCTGGGCGAACGCCTCCGCCGCCTCGCGGCGCTTCTTCGCCTCCTTGGCGATGACCTTCTGCACCTCGTCGTCGGAGAGTTCGCGAGCGGTCTTCCCGCTCACCTCCTCCTTGGTGATCGCGGTGAGGGTCAGCCGAAGGGTGGACGAGGTCAGCTCGTCGCGCGCCTTCATGGCGGTGGTGAGGTCTTCCTTGAGCTTGGACTTGAGCGTGGTCATGACCTGATTGTGTCAGCTACGCGGTCCGGGGCGCCCTTTTGTTTTCCCGCCGCCGCCGGACCCCGCCCGGGCCGGGTCTGCGACGATGGGCGCATGCGCGCACGCTACGGAGTTCCCCTGAAAGTCGCTGCGGCCGGTGCGGCGGTCGGCGTCGCCGGCCTCGCCTACGCCGCAGGGTTCGAGGCCCGCTCGTTCCGCCTCCGCCGGGTGACCGTCCCGGTACTCCCGCCCGGGGCACGCCCGTTGCGCGTACTCCAGATCTCGGACGTCCACATGGTCAGCGGCCAGCGCAAGAAGCGCGCCTGGCTCCAGTCCCTGGCAGGGCTCCGCCCGGACTTCGTGGTCAACACCGGCGACAACCTCTCGGACCCCGAGGCGGTGCCCGAGCTGCTCGACGCGCTGGGGCCCCTCATGGAACTCCCCGGGGTGTACGTCTTCGGCTCGAACGACTACTACGGCCCCAAGCTCCGCAACCCGGTGCGCTATCTCAAGGAGAAGGCGGCGGGCAAGCACGGGCTCAACGGGAACGCCCCGGCTACGAACGTGGTCCACAACCCGTGGGAGCCGATGCGCGACGCCTTCGACGACGCGGGGTGGATCGGCCTCTCCAACACCCGGGGCCGGCTGAAGCTCGACGGCCTGGACATCGCGTTCACCGGCCTGGACGACCCCCACATCAAGCGCGACCGGTACGCCGAGGTCTCCGGCGGCCCCGAGACCGGCGCCGACCTCTCCATCGGTGTGGTCCACGCCCCGTACATCCGCTCGCTCGACGCGTTCACGAAGGACGGCTACCCGCTGATCCTGGCCGGTCACACGCACGGCGGACAGCTCTGCATCCCCTTCTACGGCGCGCTGGTCACCAACTGCGACCTGGACACGGACCGGGTGAAGGGCCTCTCCAGCCACACGGCCGACGGCAACCGGGCCTACCTCCACGTCTCGGCCGGCTGCGGTACGAACCGCTACACCCCGGTCCGCTTCGCCTGCCCCCCGGAGGCGACCCTGCTCACACTGACCGCGCGGGCCTGAGGCACGAGGCCCGGTTCCGACGGTGCCGGGTGGGCCCGGGCCCATCCGGCACGGATGAATCGCGGGCCGGGAACCTCGCCTTTACGGTGAGGACCATGACCGCCGCCCCGAAAACCGCGACGCTGCCCAGGCCCCGGGCCGAGGACGCGTTCCTGCGGGGCGCCCGCACACCGCGTCGTACCGCCGCCGTGCTCCGGGCGCTGGTGTGCGCGGCGGCGATCTGCGGCCTCACGATCGAGCTGGCGACGACCGGTGCACCGCTGGAGCTGCTGAGCCGGTTCACCTTCCAGGCGAACCTCCTGACCGCCGGGGTCTTCGGCTGGTCGGCGTTCCGCTCCTGGACCGGCCGGGGATCTGCGGCCCCGCACCTGACGGGCGGCGTGCTCCTCGTCGCGGTGATCATCGGCCTGGTGTACCACCTGATCATGACCGACAACAGCTTCGGCTACTCCGCCGCCGGCGCCCCCGACGCCCCGGCCACGGGCACGCGCGCCGTCTCGGAACAGCTGCTGCACACGGTCCTGCCCGTGGCCGTGACCCTGGACTGGCTCCTGCTGACCCCGGCCCGGACGCTGCGCCTGCGCTTCCTGCCGCTGTGGCTGTTCTCCGCCCTGACCTACCTGGGCTTCGTCCTGGCCCGGGGCGCCCTGCTCTCCCCCGACGCCGGCCCCCGCTACCCGTACCCCTTTCTCGACGTGGACACCTACGGATTTCCGGAGGTCCTCGCCCACGCCTTCGCCCTCTCCCTGCTCCTCGTCGTCCTGGCCACCCTGCTCATCGCCCTGGACCACGTGCGCCCCCGCCCCCGGCTCCGGGTCCGGCACCGGACCGGGCCCCGCCGGTAACCGGATTTCGCCTCCGGGCGAGGGTGGGCTAGAGTTATCGATGTCGCCGGGAGACCGGTGGACATCGGGGTGTAGCGCAGCTTGGCAGCGCGCTTCGTTCGGGACGAAGAGGTCGTGGGTTCAAATCCCGCCACCCCGACAGCCGTAAGACCAGGTCAGGGGCCTGATCCACTAAGTGGATCAGGCCCCTGAGTGGTTTCCGGGGGCGTCTTGGGAGCCGTTTGGGAGCCGATCTCGGAATCCGGCTCCCAAAATCGGCGAGGGCGCATGCCGGCAGTCCGGCAAACAGCCGTCGAGAGGCAAACCTGCCCACGTAGGCTCTGGCCACCCGGTGCACCGTCGCCGGGCGTACGAGGGGGGCACCGTGGATCATCTCTTCACCGTCGCCGGCCAGACGGCCACGCCGATATCGCGCACTGGGCTGGCCGCGGAAAGTCTTCTTGAGCGGCAGCACCTTCAGGAGTGGGTGATCGCCCACCCACAGGTGCTCGGGGAGTCGGTGCTCGTGGTCACCGCGGAGTACGACCGGTGGGCCGATACGGACGGAGTGCCGGCGCGCGACCGGTTGGACGTTCTGGGGCTGGACGCGACCGGCCGCCTCGTCGTGGTCGAGCTAAAGCGCGGCACGGCCGACCGCGACGTACACCTCCAGGCGATCACCTACGCCGCTCTGGTGTCCCGGTTCGACCTCGGCACCCTGGCCCAGGCGCACCGCGACTTCCTGTCGCGAAGGGGGCAGGACCTCGACATCGACGCGTGCAAGCAGCGTCTGCTCGACCATGTGGACAGGGAGTGGAGCCCGGAGCTGCTCCAACGCCCCCGCCAAGTGATCATCGCCGCCGACTTCCCCAAGCAGGTCACCCACTCCGTGGTCTGGCTGTCGGAGATGAGCCTCGACATCGACCTCATCCAGGTGGGCCTGTGGAAGGTGGAGGGTCACCTCGTCGCCGGATTCACCAAGGTCTATCCGACCCCGGAGGTCGAGGAGTTCACGCTCGCACCGGCTCGGGTCGAAGGCGAGGCGGCGGCCAAGAAGCTGCAGGAACGCTCACGCTCGCGCAACGCCGTACACGTCCTCGTCGGAGCGGGCTTGCTGCCGGACGGAACACGGCTGCGGCTGACTCCGCGCCACGGTGCCCCGGAATCCATCCGCAACGCCATCCACTCGTGGGTGGAAAAGGACATCAGCCGAGCAACGGTCACCTGGACCAACAGCACCGCCAAGCCGCTGATCTGGGACGCCGATGGCGCGTCCTATTCACCGACTGGGCTCGCCAACCACATCTTTACGAGCGTGACGAGTCGCACCGCCGACGGCATACAGGGAACAACATGGTGGGACGTCGACACCGACCACGTGCCCGCTGATGTCGACCCCGAAGAATGGGCCACACTGGCGGGGATCGACCTGACAGGTCTGGCCAGGCAGCTCAACGGCACCCGCAAAGACTGGACGGGGCTGCACACCCTGCTGGGCACCGTGCCCGCCGGGCGGTGGACCACCTACGGAGACGTAGCTGCAGTGGTCGGCAGCCATGCCGTCCCGGTCGGTACCCATCTGGCGACCTGCGGCCAATGCCCCAACCCCTGGCGCGTCCTCAATGTGGCAGGGCGCGTCAGCAAAGGCTTCCAGTGGCCCGATCAGACGCGCACGGACACACCTGCAGACGTCCTGATCGCCGAAGGAGTCCGGTTCAACGGGGACGCCGCTGATCCGGAAACGCGCCTGCGTCGGGACGCTCTGCGGCAACTGCTCGACAGCTGAGAAGGTCTGCTCCTGGACCGGACAGCTCCCGGCCAAGGGCAACTACTGCCAATTCATTTCGATTTCAGTCCAGTTGACGTTGCAGGTCCTGTGCAGAGGCCAGCAGCTCGTCCGGGGCGCGACAACCGTTCTCGTACACCACCACGACCTGGGTCAGCTGCTGTTCTGCCGCTGCAAGTTCACCGAGGAGCAGATGCGCGTAGGCCAGGTTCAGCCGCACGCTCAAGGTGTCCTCGTCGTCGCTGCCGAGGTGCGAGGCCAATGGCTCGACCACGGCGCCCAGTTCGCGGGAGGCGAGGCCAACCCGACCCTGACGGAGAGCGACCGCTGCCGCCTGGCCGAGGGTTCTCAAGGTGTCAGGGTGCCCGGGGCCCAGGACGTCGCTCTGCGCCTCAGCCAGCAACCGCAGCTGATGCTCCGCGGCGGTGTCCTGGTGTAGCTCGAAGTACACGTCCGCAAGGTGCCGGCGTACCACGAGCAGGCTGGGATGGCAGGTGCCGTGGGAGGCAAGGACAGCGGTCAACAGGGACCTCAGCGCAGCCTGAGCCTCGGTCTGTCTGTCGAGTAGCCGAAGGGTTCCGGCGTAACCCAGGCAAGCCTCGACCGCCTCCGAATGCGCAGGACCAAACGCGGCCGCCAATGCCTCGGCCGCCGCCCGGAAGTGTTCCTCAGCCTCGGCGGGCCTTCCTGTCGCGGTGAGCAGCCCGGCGAGAGTGCCCTGGGCCCGGTAGGAGGACGTGTGCCCTCGGGGGGCGATACGGGTCCACGTCGCGTGAATGTCACGCAGCTCAACCTCCGCCTCGTCGAACAGACCCAGATCCAGAAGCGCGTAGCTGAGGTTGTGCCGGGTGACCAGGGTGCTCGGGTGATCGTGGCCCAGCGTCTGTCTTTCTAGGTGGAGTGTTGCCACGAACTCGTTGAGGGCCTGCTCGCTCTCGCCAAGTTCGAGAAGCAGGTCTGCCAGTTCATGGCGGGCGGCGAGCATCGCGGGAGATGTGTTGCCCAACGCATTCGCCATGTCGCGGATCAGCTGCTCGAACGCGCTGCGGGCCTCGGCAAGGTTGCCTTGGCCGCGCAGCGCTCTGGCGAGTTCGTGGCGTGCAGCGAGGGTGGTCAGATGCTCGGGACCAAGGACGACGGTCAGATGCGGAACGAGTCTTGAGAATTCCGTGTGCGCACCCGCGACGTCTCCCCGCTGAAGGATGATGCGGATCAGTTCGTGGCGCGCGGTCAAGCTAGTTTCGTGATCTGGACCGAGGACCCGGGTAGCTGTGCGCAGGACGTCACTGAAGTCTGCCTCTGCTTCGTCGAGACGGCCTTGATCACGCTTTAGCAAGGCGAAGTTGTGCCTTGTCGCCAGGACGGTCCTAGGGTTGTCGTCGGGAGCGGTTCGTGCGTAGGCGGTCAGGGCGTGGCTGAACTGCACCTCCGCCACTGCCCACTGGCCTGACTGTTGCGCGTACACAGCCGCCCGCGCCGCGAGTTCGCCGCGCATCTGGTACTCCAGCGCAGCAGCGTGCTTCATGTCTGCCGCGACGTGGACACAGTGCGGCAGCAACAATCGCCAGAGGGGCCAGTTCGCCGGGGCGGCCGGATCGAGCCCCTTCGCCACCATCGCGAGAAGGGCGACCGACAGAGTCGAGTACACCGGTGCCGCTTCAATGGCGGCCGGCTGGGTGCGGGTGATCTCTCGAACGAGCGGGTGGACGACCAGAGTCTCTAGCGTCGAACCATGCCCCTCGAAGCGTCGACGGTGCAGCAGGCCACACCCCAGCAGGCCACGTACGGCCGCATCGAGCGCAGACGACGACAATCCCGTGAAATCGTTTGTGGCGGCGAGCACGCTCCTGCGGAGCAGGGCGGCTGGCAGCGGCTCAGGTGCGAAGAACGAGATCAGCCGGAACAGCGGCCGTGCGGCAGCTGTGCCCCGCTTTTCCAGCAGATCCAGTGACATCTCCCACGTATGGGCCAGCGGGCCGTGTGGATCGTGCGGCAGCGCTGCGACCGCCTCGGCGAACTCCGCGTCCAGTGCTTCCCAGCATGCGGCGAACGTCTGAGGGGCCTCCGACTCAGGAAGCGTCAGGTCACTGCTGGTCATCGCCAGGTACTTCCCCACGAGCAGCAGGGCGAGGGGCAGGCCGCCCAACCGCCGTGCCAGGCGTACTGCCTCGCCCTCGGAACCGGCACCAGGAGCCAGTTCACGCAGCATCGCGGCGCCCTGGGCCTCGGAGATCGGGACGACGGGGTGGACCGCCGCCGACGTCCACCAGGAGCCGGGGTCTTGGTCGCGGCTCGTCACTACCACCGTGTTCCCAGCGACCGGCTGCCTGATCCAGTCCCGCACCACAGCTGGGTCGTCGGCGTTGTCGACAACCAACAGCCAGCGCCCGGCGTTCGCGTTGTTCAGAACGTCCCACAGCACATCCCGGGCGGCCTCGTGGTTGCGCCACACGTCGCGCGCCACGACACGCTCCACCCCTGCTTGCACGGCGACCTCACGCAGCGCCTCCACGAAGGCGGCTGGGGTCGTGGCGTCAACCCACCACACCCTCCGCTCGGCGGCGACCCGTCGAGAAAGCGCCAGCGCGACCGTGCTCTTACCGCTGCCGCCTACCCCGCACAAGACCAACCGGCCTCCGACGTGAGCTACCCGCTCCTCCAACGCGGTCAGCAGCGCACCTCGCCCGCGGATCCGGTGCTCGACCGAGTCCTCGGGCACCGCCACCGACAGGTCACTGACGGAGGCTTCACTCATGCCTGGCAGCGGCGGAAGACCCAGATATCGCTCGGCCAGGAAGTAGAGATCGGGGTCGGTCAGGAACTGTGTCAGTAGGGCCGCATCGAAGATGTCCAGCTCAACCCGGTGGGCATCGCGTGCCTCGTCCTCCAGCTTGTGTCGCGTGCCGACCGTCACCGGGGCCACCGTGAAGTACAGCACGCGCTGTACGGGGCTACCCTGGCCGCAGATCGACGCCATATCCCTTCTGATCTTGGCCGGGACGTTGTCCTTCTGCATCGTGCAGGCCAAGACGACCTTCTCCCCGGAGGCCAGCCGGGCGAAAGCCGAGACCGGCGACGGAGCCCCGGCAAGGTCCGTCCAGAAACTCTCGGCATCCCGGCCCTGATCGCCCCCGCTACCCACGGGACCTGTCGCTGGCGCTAGATTGCTCACGAGCACCCGCCGAGCCACGTCCAGGCAGAGCTGCTCGAACTCGTGGTGCGCGTTGCGCTCCCCAAGAGTGTCCAGGGCGAACCGGATCAACAGACCGAACTGCCTGGGAGTGTTCACCAGTCGGCTCCTCGCCTCGGGGTCCCGCACGGATCACCGACAGTCTGCCGCACCCCCCTGACAGTGGCGCAGCTCGCACCGACAACATCCGCAATATCCATAAGAGTTGCTGCCGAACCTATTCCTGCTCCCCTCGTTCCCGTTGAACGGACTCCCGTGAATCTCCCAGCGCGGATCCGCTCTTCTGGAGGACCTGTTCGCACTATGCCGACGCCGAAGGCATCACCGTGAGCACCAACGGGACCGAAGTCCAAGTCCCCATCCTGGGGAGGGACAGCCGGGTCACCAGGCATTCGTTTCGGGCAAGAAGGAGCAGAACGCCATCAAGACCACCCTCTTCAGTGAACGCCGGGGCCGCGCCCTCTCCATCGGCATCGTGCGCCAGGGTCGCATACACGATCAAGCTGCGGTGCGCACCGACGGCATCGCCGAGCAGTTCCACCAGCATCCCGACGCGAAAGCCGAGGTGGACGCGGGCTACCGCAGGCTGGCCAGCGAGTTACCCGACCAGGTCAGCGCCCCGCCGAACAATCCCTCCGACAACGCATGCGCCGAGACAACCCTGCCTGGCGCGAACAGCGTCGCCGCCAGCCCTCCCAGCGGATCTGTGTGGAACACACCGACGCCGAGTAACGCTGTGGCACTCCAGCGTGCACCGGGCGCCGTGAAGCCTACGCGCCACCCCACCTGGCGATCGCCTCACTAGTCTCCGACCGCTCCGCCTGACGGCCAACCCCTCGCAAGCACAGGACCGAACTGGTGCTCACCCGCCCAATCGCCAACTGATCAACCACCGGTCGAACGGCCAGGTAGACACACCCCGAACCAGACTGCTCCCCGAGTCGTTAGCCCAGCCGCCTCAGACGTCGGCTCCGCCGAAGCGCTCGCGGTAGGACTCCAGGTCCTCCGCCGTGATCTTCGCGAAGAGCACCGGCGGCACGGTGAACGGGGTGCCGGCCGGGACAGCGTCCAGGGACGTGGCCTGCTCGGCGGTCACCCAGGTCGCGGTGTCGCTCTCCAGGGCGAAGGCACCGCGCATGGCGGCGGCCGAGGCGGGGATGAACGGCTCGGAGACGATCGCGTAGAGGTGGATGAGATTCATCGCTGTACGCAGGGTCAGGGCCGCACCCTCCGGGTCGGTCTTGATCTCCAGCCAGGGGGCCTTCTCCTCCAGGTAGGAGTTACCTGCCGACCACAGGGCCCGCAGCGCCGCCCCTGCCTTGCGGTACTGGAGGGCCTCCATGTGCTCCTCGTACTCGGCCAGAAGCCGCGCGATCTCCTCGCCCAGCCGCGCTTCCGCCTCGCCTGCCGCGTTGCCCGCAGGGACGTCGTCCCCGAAGCGCTTGCGGGAGAAGGACAGCACGCGGTTGACGAAGTTGCCGAGGGTGTCGGCGAGGTCCTTGTTGACCGTGGCGGCGAAGTGCTCCCAGGTGAAGGAGGAGTCGTCGGACTCGGGGGCGTTGGCGATCAGGAAGTAGCGCCAGTAGTCCGCCGGCAGCATCTCCAGCGCGGCGTCGGTGAAGATGCCTCGCTTCTGGGAGGTGGAGAACTTGCCGCCGTAGTACGTGAGCCAGTTGAATCCCTTGACGACGTCGACCTTCTTCCACGGCTCGCGGACGCCGAGTTCGGTGGCCGGGAACATCACCGTGTGGAACGGGACGTTGTCCTTGGCCATGAACTGGGTGTAGCGCACGGTGTCGTCGGCCTCGTACCACCACGACTTCCAGTCGCGGGTCTCGCCATCTGGGCCAGCGTCCGACCACTCCTTCGTCGCGCCGATGTACTCGATCGGGGCGTCGAACCAGACGTAGAAGACCTTGCCCTCGGCCGCGAGCTCCGGCCAGGTGTCGGTCGGAACCGGGACGCCCCAGTCCAAGTCACGGGTGATGGCGCGGTCGTGCAGGCCCTCGGTCAGCCACTTGCGGGCGATGGAGGAGGACAGCTGCGGCCACTGCGCCTCGTGGAGCGCGACCCACGCCTCGACCTCGCGCTGAAGCTTGGACTGGAGCAGGAACAGGTGCTTGGTCTCGCGGACCTCCAGCTCCGTGGAGCCACTGATCGCCGAACGGGGGTTCAGCAGGTCGGTCGGGTCGAGGACGCGAGTGCAGTTCTCGCACTGGTCGCCGCGGGCCTTGTCGTAGCCGCAGTGCGGGCAGGTGCCCTCGACATACCGGTCCGGCAGGAAACGGCCGTCGACCGGCGAGTACACCTGGCGGATCACACGTTCCTCGATGAAGCCGTTCTTGTGCAGCTGGCGCGCGAAGTGCTGCGTGATCTCGACGTTCTGCTGCGAAGAACTGCGTCCGAAGTAGTCGAAGGCGAGCTGGAAGCCGTCGTACACGGCCTTCTGCGCGTCGTGGGCCTGCCCGCAGAACTCCGCCACCGACACTCCGGCCGCCTTGGCCGCCAGCTCGGCCGGTGTCCCGTGCTCGTCGGTCGCGCAGATGTACAGGACGTCGTGGCCACGCTGGCGGAGGTACCGGGAGTACACATCCGCCGGAAGCATCGACCCGACCATGTTGCCCAGGTGCTTGATCCCGTTGATGTAGGGAAGCGCGCTGGTTACCAGGTGTCGAGCCATCCTTGGATGCTCCATTTCGTACGGCGCCGGTGACAGTGCCACGGCGGGCCCAGGTCGGGAGAGTGCAGCGGGCGCGACCGCTCAGGTCGCCCCGGTCACGCGTAGTGAGGTTGGCGCTGCAAGCCGTCGCAATCGTATGGCACCCGGGTGCCACCCCGGCGAGCCGTTTTATCCATCGGACGAGCCTGTGCGAAGACGCGCTCGGCCGTCCGAGACAGGCGGCCAAGCGAGTCTCGGACGGTCGAGGCGGGCCTCGTATTAGGGGCCCGTATGTCCGTGGTTGCGCACTCCTTGTCTCACACGAGACCGAAGGGTGATTCATACGATCCAAGACCCCTCTCCCAGCAGGGCCACGCACTCCGGACCGGCGTCACCCTGCGAACAGCGAAGTCCAGGTGCCTCTCACCGCCCAGGCTTCGCCTCGGCCTGTGCTACCTCCGTGCACGCAGGAGGGCGTCGAGCACGTGCACGGGCGACGTGGGACACATCGCCAGGCGGGCAGCGAGTGCTGTCTCCCACTGCTCGGTCAGGCCGAGCATGAGGCGCTTGCGCATGCCAGGGGTGACATGGGCATAGCGCGCCGAGACGGAGCCGTCGATGTGTCCCATGCGCTGGTCCATGAGGACCTTCTCGGTGCCGAGGTCCTCCATCACCGTCCTATGGGCGTGGCGCAGTCCGTGAGGCGTGAGGCCCTTGGCGATCGGGAGCCAGCAGGCGTCAGCTCGTTGGCCGGCGCCCCGCCCTCGCGCGGGGACTCCTGGCCACGGCTCGCCGAGTAGCGGCACGGGTCGTGCCTCCTGCGGGGCCTTCTTCGGGTACCAGCCCGATACCGCCGGGGTGAACAGCCACGTCGCGAAACCGTTCCTGCGCCAGTGGGCCGCAGGCTCCACCACCGCGCCGCCTCGTACGAACCCGAGGTCCGTGATGGCCTCCTCCACCCGCATTCGCGTCGCCTCAGCGACGCGATCGGGGTGGTTAAGGACGTTGGACACCGTCCCCGTGGAGACTTCGGCACGGCGTGCGACGTCGACGAGTTTCGCACCGTGGTGGCCGCCCGTACGAGCCGTGCCCTGCCCGCTGAAGACGTAGGTCCTACCGTGGCAGGGGCAGGGAGTCGGCTTCGTGCGGGCGATGTGATTGGCGACCAGGGCGGACAGCCAGTCCATCGAGTCGAGGGTGCGATAGCTGTCGTCCTTGGGCGGGCAGCGCACCATTTCGCCCGAGTCGAGTTCATACAGCTGCCATTCGACACGGACGGACCCAGGTCGGGCGAACTCGGTCTCCAGGCCGACTATTTCGCCCCAGCGCATGCCGGTGTATCCCTTGAGGACGACGGCGACGAACTCGTCATCTCGGCCGGACAGCAGTGCTGCTCGTTCGGCGATCAACAGGATGCCGAGCGGATCGGTGACGACCTTCTCCGGGCCTCGGTCACGGGAGCGGCCCGCGCGCTTGCCCCGCCCACGCCGCCTGGTCGCCGGGTTCGACGTGATCAGTCCTTCGTCGATCGCGTCCTCGTAGATCAGGTGGAACGTCGAGCGCCAGGTCTTGACGCTGGAGGCCGCGTACAGAGCCCTTTCCTTCTTCTCCCACCGGTCGACGTCCGAGCGCAGGATGCCGGCGAGCGCATGGTCCCCGAAGTCGGGAAGCAGGTGCTCCTCGATGTGGCGCTTGTAGTTCTGCATGGTCGATGCGGCCAGGTCCTGGGCCTCGTACCAGCGGCTCGCGTACTCGCCGAACGTCTCCTGGCCGAGTGCCGGGTCACGCCAGTCGCCGCGCCGGTACTTGTTCTCGGCCTCGCTCGCGGCGCGCTGAGCCTCGCCCTTGGTGGCGAACTTGATCGCCTTGCCCTGCTCGTCGACGACCGTGAGGTGCTTCCCAGGTGCGGTCCTATACCGACCACGCCAGTAGTTCGCGCGCTTCTCCGCGAAACCCACGCTCCTCCTCTCCCTTGGTACGCGGTCGTGTCAGGCGACGGTGCTGAACTGGCTCTGCCTGGCGCGGGCCGGAGGCCGCGCCCGCAGACGGGTTGTGGGCGCGGCACGCTGGGGCGCGTCCGCCTGCTGGGCGTCGGCCTTGGCGACGGTCCGAGCTGTGACGGGCTGGTGCGCCCGTGCGGGCCGTTCCTCGTGGAGGCGGATGATCTCTGCGAGGTGTTCTGCGGTGAAGCGGTACGCGCGGCCGACCCGAGTGAAGGGGATCAGCCGCCGACGGGCCCTGTCCTTGACCCACCAGGCAGAGCAGCCCAGAACAGCAGCGATGTCCTCGGGACGGTAGAGGCGGGGCGGCGCTACGCCGGTCCCTGGCTGCTCAGCCATGCAAGATCGACTCCTTCGCGGTACAGAGGCGGAACGGCAACGGAGCAGGGGGAATGGCCTCTCGGCGCAAGGAGGTTCCTTCTCTGGCGCAGCCGTGCGGAGACGGGTACGCCGGTCTTGGTGTTTCAGGTACGGGCGAGGTGATGTGCGTAGCGGCTGCCGGGTGTTGGCCCACCCGGGGAGCGCTGTTGGGGCTCGTTCGGCTAACTCGTCTCGGCGAGCAGGGCGAGCGGGGAGAGGCCGAGAGCGGCTGCGATGGCGACGAGGTCGTCGACATCGCAGCGGCGCTGTCTGCATTCGATGCGGGACAGCATCGTGATGGTCATGGGCCGGCCGAGCGCGGTGACACGTTCGGCCAGCTGGCGCTGGGCGAATCCGCGCGCTGTGCGGGCACGGGTAATGGCGCGGGCGGTCAGCACGCCGGCCGGACCAATTCCCAAAGGGCTCTCAGGCATGGGTCAGTTGTAGCTCTGCATTGCCGGTTTGGGTAACCGGCGATGTGCTGCTATGTTTCGCATCTTTTTTGTCAGATCTGGTCCCCAGGCTCCTTGCGAACGGCGCAACATAGACCGGAATTGGCGGATGACCAAATCACCTGCTGCCCTCATGCTGGTAGCACCTACGTGGCCTCGACGTGGGCATCTTGCATCGCGCGCTCACCAGCGCCGCCCACGGATTCGCTTGCCAACTGCCCGATTTATGCAACTTCTTGGTCAACCGGCGATTCGGGTCTACCGTTTTAAGGAAGCCGCGCACGACACGTTCGCCGAGAGCTGTTTGCTTTCCCGGCGGAATGCTGGACTTGTGCGGGGAAGATGTGGCTGTCTTGGCCATGCGCCCGGAAACCCCTGCGGTTCCGAGCACATGAAAAAGCCCCCGGCGGGCCAACGCCGGGGGCCAAGAAGTCCCTACCGATATCGCCCGTACCTGAACGATCAAGACGGTGGCGGTCATAACGCCACCGGGTGAGGAACTGTGCATGCCCCAACAAGCTACTGCCTTCGTGGCCGTAGTCGCATCCCCGTCGCCGAACTCGCCCGCTCGGCCCACGAAGGCGGGGCGATAGACATGGCGCGGATACGCACCATCAAGCCGGAAGCCTTCATCTCCGAGTCGCTCGCCGCGGTGAGCGTCCATGCCGAGCGGACCTTCTTCGGCCTGCTTACGCAGGCGGACGACCACGGTCGCTTCCGCGACCAGGCCGCCGTCATCGCCGGTGCCCTCTGGTCCCTGCGCCCCGAGCACGGCCCGCTGGAGGTCGAGGACGACCTCACGCAGCTCGACAGTGCGGGTCTGATCTGCCGGTACGAAGGCGACGACGGCAAGCGGTACCTGCACATCGTCACCTGGGCCCGTCACCAGAAGATCAACCGGCCCAGCGGCAGCCGCTGCCCGGCCTGCCCGCGCCACCAGGGCAGCCGGTCGGACGAGGCGGCCTCGCCTGTTCACGGAGCCCTCCATGAACAGGCCGTGAGCCCTCACGGTGGACGCCCTGATGCGTCACGCGGATACAGCGAGCCCTCCGTGAACCGGAAAACCGCAGGTCAGAGCAATTTCAGTGAGCCCTCACCACAACGCTGGGAGACTGCGGTGAGGACTCAGGGTCCGGATCTAGGACCTAGGATCCTGGATCTAGGATCACCTCCGGTGGGGAGCGCAAGCGCCCCCACGCCCCCTGCCGTCTCGGGTTCGGTCTCGGCCAAGGACCTGGTCGCCGAGCACGTCGCCGCATGCCAACACCGCCCGCCCAGCGACGTCCTCGGCCGCCTCGGCAAGGTGGTCAGCAAACTGCTCGGCGAGGGGTTGTCCCCCGACCACATCAGGGCCGGGATGGACCGCATGCGTACCAAGGGGCTGTCCGCTGGGCTGCTGCCGAGCCTGGTCGACGAGGCCATGAACGCTCCACGGGCAGCTGCCGCCCCGCACCGGGCATGGACCAACCCGGCGCCCGCTGACGTCGAGGCGGCCTACGGGGGTCAGCTGTGACCACAGCCACCACCAGCCGGGAGCCGGAGCGCATGAACACCCTCGCCGCCCGCCTCGGCACGATCCTCGCCGAACGGGGCATCGATCCAACTACGTCACCTGCCGAGGCTCCTTCGGAACGGGTGACCGCCCTGGAACTGGCCGCGGCCCGCATCCCGCCCCGTTACCGCCACGCGCTCGCCGGCCACCAGCAGGTTGCCGCCTGGGTCGACGAGGTGGCGCTCGCCGCACGGCCCGGCCCGAGCGGCACCCGGGGTATCGCACTCGGACCGTCCCTGCTGATCGCCGGGCCCACCGGCACCGGCAAGACGCACCAGGCGTACGGCGCGGTGCGCTCGCTGCTGACCGCCGGGGTACGGCTGCGGTGGGAGGCAGCCACCACAGCCGACCTGTACGCCCGCTTGCGCCCACGCCCCGGCCACGACGCCGAGCGCGACCTCGCCACCCTCAGCACCTGCCCGCTGCTGATCCTGGACGACCTCGGCGCAGCCAAGCAGTCGGAGTGGACCGAGGAGATCACGTACCGGCTGATCAACCGCCGCTACACCGACCTGCTCCCCACCCTCCTCACGACCAATCTGCCGACCGCCGCGCTCCGCGACGCCGTCGGCGACCGCGTCGCCTCCCGTCTCGCCGAGATGACCACCACCGTCGTCCTCACCGGCGCCGACCGCAGACGCCAGCTCTCCGCCTGACCGCACGGCGCCGCCCCGCACCAGCTCACCTTCACCACACCGCCCGTCCGCGCCCACGCCTGCCCACACGGCGCATCGGGCCCTTTGGAGACCCCTGCATGACGGAACTTGCCATGCCCGCACTCGGGCACTGGAACGCGATACCTATCGCGCTCGCCGCCCTCCTTGCCACCTGCACAGTGCTGCTGGTCAGCTGGCTGATCTACCGACGCGCTCCCCGAAACCACGCCAAGCGACAGCCCGGAACGCCCGCGGTCAGGGTCGCCGCACTGGCCGCGGTCGGATGCACTGCCTACAGCGCCGACACCAGCTGGCGGTTCGCCGCCGACTACCTCGACATGAGGGGCACCACCGAGCGCACCGCGATGTTCGCCGCCGCGGAACTCGCCCTCTTCGCCACGGCCCTGCTGGCGCGGCAGAACCTGCACGGCCCCAAGCAAGCACCCGGCCTGCCCGGCGTCCTGACCTGGGTGATCACCGCTGTACAGGTGATCCCCGCGTACGCCGAGTCAGGTGAGGTCGGCGGCACGGTGCGGGCCTTCGTGGGACCGGTCATGGCCGCACTGCTCTGGCATCAGACCATGGGCATCGAACTACGCATCCGCACGCCCGAGGCTGCCTCCCACAGCCTCCTCGCCCGGGTCGGGCGCGAAATACGCGAACGCTTCCTCTCCCACCTTGGGATCGCCGAACACGATCGTGACGCCGCGCAGATCAGCCGCGACCGTGCCACCCGCAGGGCCGTCGCCCTGGCCGCGCACCTTGCGGAGCGAACCCCGAAGCAGCGCGCCGGCTGGCGAGGCCGGCGAACCGCGCGACGGCTTTCCCGCGCCGTCGCCCAAGCGTCTGTGGGAATCGACCAGCGCCAGCGCGAAGTACTGCTGCACCAGCTTGCCGTCCGCCGTCACGCGACAGCTCTGGCCACGATCGAACTGCCATCGCCTTGGAACGCCTTCCCTCCGAACGAAGGCGCCATGCGCCAAGTCGAGACGACTCCGCCGCCCAGCCGATCGGGTGCAGGTTTCGACTCGACGAGCGAGGAAGCCGGGGAGCACGCCGACTCCAACCTTCGTCTTGAGTCCCTGCCTCCTCGATCCGTGCAGAACCAACTTCCCCTGCACGACTCGGTCCCCACCCGCGAGACCACCGAGCCGTCCCACGAGGACGGCGTCCCTGCGGCGCAACGCTACGGACGTCCTCCCGGTGCCGAGATGGACGAACTCCTCGCGATCGGCCGCTCGGCCATCGCCATGCACGGAACAGCCACCCGCGCCGTGCTACGGAACGCCATCCGCGAGGCCGACCTCCCCATCTCCGAGGACCGGCTCACCGAACTCAAGGCCCTCCTGGCGGCAGAGCAGGGTTGCGAGACCGCCGTCCCCACGGGCTGACCGGATATCCGGTCAGCCCTGAACGCCGAACGGGGGCCGTGGACCAGCACCCCGTCTGGTCCCACGGCCCCGCCCCATTGGCACCGCTTGACCAGGCACGCACGGCCCTCCCTCGCGACTCACCGCTCGAACCAGCGGGCGTTGGGGACGCTGCCCGTACGTCGACCTGGTCCGCTGCCCTCTCCCCTCAGCCAGGAGCTGCTCTCCATGCAGGATTCGTGCACCCACAGCCCAGAGCACCAGAACGCGCCCCAAGCCACGCCAGCCCAAAGCGGAGCAAGTTGGAGGTTCGGACACTCCCCCGCAGGGGGAGCGTCCGAACCCGATCCCGCGCCAGGGGTGGCGGGGCCCGACCAGCGCCAGGGGGCGCCGGACGGGAGGGCTGCGACCGAGGGCGGTTCGCAGCCAAGTAAGGCCGGTCACACGCGCCTGACCAAGGGGAAACCTCGCCCGCGCGACAAGAAGCAGCGCCCCGCCCACAGCGTCCGACTCAACGAACGCGAACGCGCTCTCATCCAGTCCGGCGCCGATGCCGTCGGCATGAGTATCGCCGGATTCCTCGCCCACTCCGCGCTCGCCGCCGCCCGCGACCAGACCCGCACCGCCGCCACCATCGCCGCCGACCACGACATCCTCACCGAGCTCTTCGCCACCAGCCGCAAGCTCGGCTGGGCCGGCAGCAACCTCAACCAGATGACCAAGACACTCAACTCGGGCGGCGACATCGACAGCACCCGCATCGAGGAAGCCCTCACCTACGTCCGCCGAGCGGCCACCGCCACCAAGGCGGCCGTCGAGCGGATCAATAACCGGCAGATAGACGAGACCACTTGATCCCCAGCATCCACAAGCAAGGCAGCAGCACCCTCGGCCTGCTCAACTACCTCTACGGCAAGGGCACCCGCGAAGAGCACGTCGACCCGCACCTGGTTGCCTCCTTCGACGACATGGCGCCTGACCCCGGCCGCGACCCCTCCGCGACGAAGGAGGACCTCCAGCGGCTTCTCGACCAGCCACTGCACCTCCTTGACGCAGACCAGCGGCCCGACCAGCACGTGTGGCACTGCTCCGTCCGCGCAGCTCGCACCGACCGCATCCTGAGCGACGAGGAGTGGGGCGACATCACCCGCCGCATCGTGGCCGCCACAGGCATCGACTCCGGCGGCCCAGACGACGCCGGGTGCCGGTGGGCCGCCGTCCGCCACGCCGACGACCACATCCACATCATCGCCACCCTCGTACGCGAGGACGGCCGCCGCCCCGACCACCACCGCTCCGGCCAACGCGCCCAGACCGAAGCCCGTCTCATCGAAGCCGACTACGACCTGCACCGCGTTACCCCAGGCGACGGCACCGCAGCCAAACGCCCCACCAGCGCCGAGCGCCACAAAGCAGAACGCCAAGGGCGAGAGCGCACAGTGCGAGAGGAACTGCGCGAGACCGTGCGCGGCGCATCGGCCGGCGCCGCCTCCACAGATGAGTTCTTCGACCGTCTAGCCGCCGACGGCCTTCTGATCCGCAAGCGGATCGCACCCTCGGGCGATCTGCTCGGCTACAGGGTCGCACTGCCTGGTGACCGCAACAAGGAAGACGAGCCGGTCTTCTATGCCGGCTCCACCCTCGCACCCGACCTGTCCCTGCCCCGCATCCGCGAACGCTGGTCCCTCCAAGCAGAGGCGGTCTCCGAGGGCGGTCCCGAGCCGGTGCAGCCCGCCCTGCCACAGGTGACCCATCCCGCGTTCGCTCGGCGCCGGGCTGCGGCTGCCAGCTGGCAGGCCCTACTGATCATCGACCACGGCGACGACGGCATGGCGGCGGCACAGATCGCCGCAGCGAGTGAGGTCCTGGACGCGCTCGCCAAGACCTCTGCGGCCCACACCCGTGCACAACTCCGGGAGGCGGCGTTCGTGTTCGAGCGGGCCAGCCGCTCCCACATCCGCGCTGCACGCGGGCATGACCACGCCCTGCGGCAGGCCGCACACGATCTCGTCCACAGTGGACCCGCACTCGGCCGCGGCGAAGACGGAGCCACCACGGCGATGGTCATCGACATGGCCATCTTCCTCGCCATCGCCGCAGCGAACTGGCACGCCAAAAAGCACCACAGCCAGCAGGCAGCCGCAGCCCAGCAAGCCGCCGAACACCTACGCACCGCCTACCAGGCAGCCGCAGCCCGCCCCATCGCCACCCTCCGCCAGCGAGGCCAGCGGATGGCACCGCGTATTCGAGAGCGGCAAGCCGATCTCCTGCACCAGGCACTGCCAGAGCTCGCCGAACGGATCCAGGCCGAGCCCGGCTGGCCCGCCCTGGCCGCCACCCTCACCGACGCCCGCCAAGCGGGCCACGACCCCGCCGCACTGCTCACCGACGCCGCCCGGCGACGCGAGCTCGGCAGCGCCGACTCCATCAGCGATGTCCTCGTCTGGCGCCTACGCCGCAGCGCCCACCTGCCCGCAGCGGCACCCGAAAGCCTCCAGACCGCAGGCACCCGAGACGGCCAGCACATCCCGACACCGGCCTCCGCCACACCGCCCGCGGCTCAGGCGTCGAACCACTCCAGCCGCAGGCACTGACCCGGGGAAACGGGCGCAACATAGCCGACGATCGCCGGTTAGCCCAACCGGCGATTCTCCAGACGATTGATGCTCCCCATCCAATCCCACAAGGAGCGTCACACCCGTATGACCGCAACCTCATCCCGACCCGACATCATCGCCCTCCTCGCCGACGCGGACTTCAAGTACCGAGCCGACACCAACACGTGGAGCCATCGCGACGGACGGCCGTTCAGCAAGGAGGAACAGGCTCATGTCCTCACAGCGACTCGCAGCGAGTTCCTCGATTTTGACGCGCAGTTCAAGCGCTTCGTGAATCACCGGCAGGCATGGTCTGACGCCTCGGAAGCACTGCAGCGCTTCCTCGCCCCGTTCATGCAGCAGCTCACCGTGAAGAACCTCGGCAACGCCCACGAGCTCATGAGCGAAGAGGACCGGACGGAGTTCAACCGCCTGCTCGGCCTCGTAGCCAAACCCCCGCGCCCCTTCACAGCCAACACCTACTGACGAGGGGCCGGGTCGTTGTTCGACCAGGGCGAGGAATCGGCCTGGCCGGAGTGTCTGCCAGCCTCAGCGATCGGAGCGACGAGAGATCAGATAGGCGCCGTCGCTCAGCGGTGCCAGCAAGCGGGACATAGCACCCAGTGTTGACACGGTCCCGCCCCAGCAGCCACGAGTCCGCTGCACACAAGACCTGCTAGAGCAGCACAAAGCCGGGCCGCCCAGACGGGAGGCCCGGCTTTGTTACGCGCGGGGGGGCGCTTCTCAGCTGGCGGGGGCACACAGGAGCTGGTCCCGCGTGCTTTCCGGCAGCACCCGGCGCAGTACCGGTGCCGTGGAGCTGAGCGAGGAGGCGAACGCGGCGACCAGACGGTGAGGCACGCTCGCGCTGAATGAGGCGGCCCACAGGTACGGAGCCCCCATTGCAGGCTCAGCCCACGCCTGCCAGCCCATCGCCACTTGCCCGTCCCCCTCGGCGGTCAGGACGCTGGGGTCGGCATCCTGGATGAGGGGCGGCACCTCACCGAGGCTGAGGCGGGCGGTGAAGGTGGGGTGCATCGCCGCCGCGTGGGGTTGGTCGGCGTCGCGGAGCCAACCGTGCCTGGCGGCCGCAGCGAGGACCACCTCGGGACCGTCGTACAAGGTGGTGGGCTGGCTGCACTGGTCGAGCGCCAGGAGAAACTCGGTGATGGCCTCTCCCGGTACGCCTGGGGTGAAGTAGGCGGACCAGTCCGCGAGCGAACTGGTGGTGTCCGAGCGGGCCGAGACCTGCCACGCGACCGGCAGGCCACCGAGGTGGAACGGCTCGTCCGCCAGCACCCACTGTGCCCACCGAAGGGCGTCGGGACTGATGTGCAGGACGGTGCTGCGCACCACCTGGTGATCTCCCAGGTCATCGAAGTTTCGCCGTCCTCGCACGGCTGTCAGACTCGCCCAGCCCAGACCGGCGAGGCTGTCCGCGACGACATCGCAGAGACGACCGTCGTCGCCGGCCAGGTGTCGGGGGCTGACCCAGTACGCGGGAAGAGCGCCAGCCGCGAAAGAGGGATCGAACGGGTAGTGCGGATTCAGGATGCCTCCAAGGGCCGGGTTCGGGTGCACTTGCCGCCGGCAGCGCCTGGACGGGAGCCTGCCGGTTCATGGCGACGACTACCTCGGGCGGCAGGCGCCCGAGCCCGCTGTCGGCGTCGCGCCGCCAGCTAGATAGACGAGTGAAGAAGCTGCGGCCAAGGGGAACCGCAGGCGCGCCGATCAGCACTCTGACCTGGGGTTCTGGCGGGTCGTCTACGTTGACATCTCTCTGCTCTCGCTGGCCAGTCTTTCGCGGCTCTTTCCTGTCTGCCCCCGGCGAACTGGGACACGGGCGACGCTCGTACGTCGCCGGAGGCGCCGCGTAGGGGCCGTCAACCCCATCCCGCGTCAATGTCAGCGCAGACGGAGGCCAAGGCCACAGCCCGAGACCATTCGCCGACTTCTCGTCCCCAGGCACGTGGCCGCTGGCCTGGAGACATGCCAGAAGGAGCAGCAGTCGGTCCCTGGGTACAGCCCTGCCGTATCCCCGTAGAAACCCGGTGCGCACGACAGACAGAGTGCTGAATAGTTACTGCATGGATGCGATCGACGCCGCACGTGCCGCTATCAAGGAGCACCACCCTGATGCCCGGGCCGCCTTCCTCGGAGGCAGCGTCGTGACGAACCGCCGCACGGCGATGTCGGACCTCGACATCGTGGTGCTCCTTCATGGATCCCCAGCCCCGTACCGGGCAAGCGTCCAGCACGGTGAGTGGCCCGTGGAGATGTTCGTGCACACCAAGGCAACGTGGCACGCATTCGTCGAACGGGAAGTACGAAAGCGCAGATCACCGCTGCTCTGGATGTGCGCCGACGGAATCCTGCTCTTCGACCACGACGGGGTCGGCGCCTACGTCGCCGCTGAGGCCCGGAAGCTGACCGCGGCGGGACCGCCCACGGTGTCGGCAGAAGAGATCGATGATCGCCGCTATGCGATCACTGACCTTCTCGACGACCTTGCGGGGAGCGAAGATCAGAGCGAACGGTTGTTCATTGCCACCGAATTGGTACGACGCACCGGCGAGTTGGCGCTGACCGTCGGCGGATCTTGGAACGGAGGCGGGAAGTGGCTGGCGCGCCGTCTTGAGACCACGGCGCCGGGACTCAGCATGCGCCTTCACGACGGCCTTCGTGACGTACTGGCGAGGCGGATTGAGCCGCTCGTGGAAATCGTGGACGAAGTGCTGGAGCAGGTCGGCGGTCGGCTGTGGGTCGGCTATAAGCGCGGTGGCACTCCGTGAACGAAGTCGCCGTGGAGGGGCCACCTTGCGGCCAACCTTGAGGTACAGCTCGACTCTGTTGGGCGCGCCCGCCGCACCAACCACTTTACCGAGCGCCTGCTGGACGGAAACCTCCGTGAGCTGAGTGCTGCTCTCCGTCTGGCGGTCGTAGACCCCGAGTCAGTTCAGAGCAAGCAAATCCCGAACCTCCTCGGCACACCCCCACGACAGAGTGACACCGGCACCCCCATGACCGTAGTTGTGCACAACCAGCGCACCGCTCTCCCCCTGCTCTGCCTCCACGCAAACCGTGGATCGGGTCGGCCGAGCGCCGATCCGGTGCTCCAGGACACGGGCGCGTGCAAGGCGGGGTTCGACCTTGACGCATCGAGCGAGAATGCCAGCCGCCGCCTTGCCGTCTGGGGCGAGGCCGCCTTCGCCGTCGATAGCTGTGCCGCCCAGGACGACGGTCTCTCCATGCGGGTAGAAGCAGAGCAGATCTGGTGACGTGCCGGTGTCCTCGGAAAAGAACTCGGTGAGCCCCGGGTTGGTGACGACTACGTGCTGGCCGCGGATCGGCCGCAGTTCTGGATCCAGGACCAGGTCGCGGGCTCCCAGGCCCGCGCAGTTGACGATCACAGGGACTGGGCCGACTTCCGCGAGCGAAGTCAAACGTCGCTGCTCGACCGTTGCGCCGGCCACATGCAGCCGGTGCAGGAGGTAGTCGAGATATGCGGGCATGTCGATCAGCGGCACTGTGAACCGGTACCCGGCGGTGAACCCGGTCGGGAGTTCGGTCGGCTCGCACGGCCGGAACCCCGGCAGGGCCGTAGCCCAGTCCGGTGGTGACTCGGCCGTACGCGATGCCTCGATGCCGCTGGTGAGCCGGACGCCTGTGGCCTGGTCCTCGGCCAGCTCCCGGAATACCTCCAGGGACCGCTGTCCCCACCGGTCGACCTTGTCCTTCGGCTCCACCAGGTACGGGCCCCACATAGCCCCGGCGGCCAGCGAGGTGGCACCGGGCACCTGCTCGGCGATCACTCGCACCAAGGCCCCGGCCTCGGCCTCGGCCTCGGCGAGAACGACGGCGGTGGTCAGTCCTGCCACCCCAGCCCCGACCACGACAACGCGCTCCCCTGCGTTCACGATCTCGACATTAACGGCCGGGTGGCATCGATGGAGCATGTCGGGCGAGGGCTCTTCGAGGACCGGCAAGAAGCTGCGGACTAGCGCTGCCTGCTCCTGAGGGGAGAGGTCGGAGACACCCAGGGCGCGCCAGGGTTCATGGCGCGTAGACGACCAGCTCCGGGGCGCGCACCAACCTTTTACAGCAGTGCTGAGTCGAGGTATGCCTGTACGGGCTCGAACAGCCCGTACGGCACGTACTGCACGATCTCGCCATGGGTCACCCAGGCGAGCTCGGCCAGCTCCTCGGTGTCTGCGACATAGGCGGTACCGCTCACCACGTCGCAGGCTGTGTATGACATCCGCCGGCCCGTCTTCGGGTGGATCCGGTCTCCGAGCAACTTCACTGCGGAGACGGTCAGGCCGGTCTCCTCCTGGGTCTCACGCACAGCGGCGCCTTCGCGTGACTCGCCGGGCTCAACCTCGCCAGCAGGAAACTGCCAGGAGAGCTGTCCCTCGCTGACCCGGCGGCGCACCATGAGGACCCGCCCCTTGTGGACGACGATCGCCGCGGCGATGCCAGGTCGCTCCTCCGCGCTCTGCTGCGTCACGTTTGTTCCTCCAGGACGGCCAAGATGGGTGGGAAGATCGTATCGACGGGAATGAAGCGGGTCACGGCATTTCTGGGAACCCACATGACGTCGATGTTCTCGGCTGCGTCGCTGTTGGTCGCCTCTCCAGCGAGGTACTCGCAGAGAAAGTAGTCGCACAGGACTCCGGTCGCGGGATGAAGCCGGTTCCCAAGGTGCCGTCGGACTGCGCAGTGGACGCCTGTCTCGTCCAAAGTCTCCCGCACGGTTGTGGTCTCCGCCTTGCCTCCCGGCTTGATGACGCCGGCCGGGAACTGCCAAGTGATTCCGGCAGCGTCGTCATCCCGTCGGCACACAAGCAGGACATCGCTGTCTCGGATAACCACCGCGATGGCTACGCGCAAGGCTTGCGCCCCTGTCGGCGTCGATCCAGCCGGAGCCCGCTCCCTCGCCAATAGAAGTGTGAAGCGTTGTTGCGCAGCCGCAGGGGCCTGCTCGTGGGCCGTGTCGAGGAGTTGCTGCATCTCTCTGCGAGGCACGACAGCCGCGTCGGAGTGCCAGGTGGCCACGGTCCTCACGGCGATGCCCAGGTGAGTAGCGAACTGTTCGTTGCCGAGGCGTAGCGCGGACTGCAGCAGACAGGCGTAGCGACCGCTCCAGCGCTCGATCACGTCCACCGAACTGTCCCCTCGTCGCCGCTCCGATGCAGAACCCCGCGCGCTAAAAGTGCACTCCGACTGCACTGTCGCTTCATGGTCGCGCAGCACAAACCCCGGAAGAATCGGAGTCACCAGGGGCCAAGGAATCACCCGCCGATGGCTCAGCCGCTGGAAGGCGCATACGAGGCGCCAAACCGCCAGACGACTACGAGGAGATTCTAGGTGCGTACTCCGAGCGGATAACAGAGACAGGCAAGTTGGCTGAATCAGTCCTCTCGGATGGCTGGCCGTCAGCTCTATCGCTGACGTTCGCCTTCCAGGACGTTGCTCGCAGCCCGAGCCGCCCTGCGAGCGCCGGTAACCTCATGCGTGACGGCTGATCGTCCGTCATGTTCGGTTGTCAGCAAGGCGAAAGGGAGTCAATGGTCGAGGACCAGGCACACACTGTCGAGCGCACGCTCGTCCTGCTCAAGCCCGATGCACTGGCGCGTGGCCTGGCAGGACGGGTCATCACACGATTCGAGGACGCCGCGCTGAAGATCGTCGGCACCAAGATGAAGTGGATGGACGCAGAATTCACCCGCCGCCACTACTTCGACCTTGAGGAACGGCTCGGCTCAGAGGTCTATAACGTCACCTCGACATTCATGCAGCAGGGCCCGGTTATCGCCCTGGTGCTCGAAGGCTTCGACGCCATTGCCACCGTCCGCAAGATCGTCGGCAGCACGTACCCCAACCAGGCTCCGGCCGGCACGGTGCGAGGCGATCTCTCGCACTACAGTGCGGCGGCCAGCACCGCCTCGGGTAAGGCGGTCGCGAACCTCGTGCACGCCTCCGGCAACGCAGAGGAGGCCAAGCAGGAGGTAGAGCTGTGGTTCGACAAGGACGAACTGCAGGACTACAAGACGCTGGCCGAGATCTACACGTACTAGCAGCGGGTCACGGCGTCACTGCGGGGGCGCCGATGCGTTGATCACCACTGGGGTATGACCGTCTGATTCGAGAGGGCACCATGACCAACCAGACCCGCTTGGCCTCCGCCGACGAGCTTGAGTCGATCTTCCAGCGCGATCTGGTGACCGACCTGTGGGCGGCTACCGAGACCGCGTACGCCCTGGCTGTGCGCCACCGCGACCTGGGCGACTGGCCCGCGTCGCGTGAGTGGGCCCAGCAGTGCATGCGTCTGTTGGAGGGCTTCTCCAGCGAGACGGAGGAGCAGGTCGCCACCGGCCGTACGTCGGTGGGAGGCGTTCAGCTGCCTACCTACCTGCACTCGGGAGTCGTCGAGGCGCGCTTCGGCGCCCTCGGCTGACACCCATAAATGCACCGGGGTGATGCGGTCGGCACCCGCATCGGCCGCATCACCTCGCGCACAACCACCAACCCTCATAGCGATCGCCCGACCGGGCAGGCCCCCTCGCGGCAGGGTCCGGCTGGCTTCGCCATGCCTGAAACGAGGAGGCAACAGCCCCGTGGCCGTCGAGATCGAGATGCGCGCCCGCTTCACCAAGGAGGCCCACGACCAGCTCGTCACCCGCCTGCACACGGACGGCGAGGATCTGGGCCCCGACGACAAGCACATCTACTTCTACGTGCTCCCCGACCAGCTCCTGAAGGTCACCGACAACACCGCCGCCGGCACCGCGAAGATCACCCTGAAGGGGAGCAAGATCGGGCAGGGCGTTGCCTTCGCGGAGACCGAGTTCGCCATCGCACCCGCCGACGTTCCCGCCGCTGTGAAGGTGTTCAACGCTCTCGGGTTCGAGGCGGCGATGCACGAGGCGTTCAACTTCCGTCACAACTTCCGCTTCGACGGCGTCGAGATCGCGGTCAAGTGGAGTGAGGCGTGGGGCTACCACGCCGAGTTCGAGGTCCTGTTGGAGGACGGAGCTTCGGATGCAGCCCGCGCCGAGGCGGAGGCCAAGATCACGGACGTCGCCGCGACACTCGGGGTGACCTTGATGACGGAGCAGGAGCTAGCCGACTTCACGGCCGCCTTCGAAGCTGCCGAGAAGGAGCGCAAGGAGCGCGAACAGCAGGCCGCGCCGATCCGGTAGGGAACATCACCGCGGATACCACCAAGGGGGTGGGCACGAATGAGCACGACCCCGTTGACCGCAAGTCTGATCGACCTGGCTGCCCGAAGGCAGCTCCCGCTCCACCAGCATATGGACCACGCCACTATCGCGTGGATCAGCGAAAACAGGCCCGACCTTCCACCAGCGCCGGCGCCGGTCTTGCGCCAACAGTCGAAGGAGCTGCTCGCGCACGGCGGACTGCCCACCCGGTGGTGGGCCGACCCTCGCCTGTACACGTCGCTCCACGGTGTCCGGCACTCCATGAGGACGGCGGCGCTCGCCGCCGTCCTCGCGGAGGCCGACGGCCTGGACGACGCCGACACCGCCACGACTATCGTCGCCGCTGCTGTGCACGACTGCCAGCGCCGCAACGACAAGGACGACCACGGACACGGCGCCCGCGCGGCCATCTGGCTCGCCGCGAACGCCGACACCGTCTGGGGCCACTTCGGCCTCACCGCCACTCCTCGGCGAATCGTTCAGGCGGCCACCGCCGTTCGCCTGCACGACGTCCCGTACGAGGCGTTCACCACGGACGACAGGACCGACCACGCCCGGGCCGAGCGCATCACCGACGTGGTCAAGGCAGCTGATGCCCTGGACCGCTACCGCCTTCCGAAGCTGAAGTGGTGGCCGAACGCCCAATACGTCCACGAGCCCGCCTTCGACCAGCTGCGCGGCCTCGCCTTCGGCCTGGTCCTAGCCTCGGAGCGGGCCTACCTCGCCGGGGCCAGCGGCACTGCGGCCGTCCGCTACGCGCTCGCCGAGAGGGGCCTGGTCTGACGATGGACTTCCTCGACGCCTACCACCTGTGGGCCGATGCCCACGCCTTCTTCGACTCCACCCTCATCCCCAGCCCCACCGACCGCACCGACCCGCTCGCCACCCAGGCCGCAGGCTGGGACAGACGGCTCGCCGAGGAGACCCCGAACGGCCACCTGCTGCGGCAGAACGCCCTCTTCGAGGCCCTGAGCGGAAACGGCAAGCTGCACTTGCTGCACGTCACCCACGCCCTGGAGGAGATCAGCCGGCAGGGAGTGCTCTACCCGTCGGGCGGCTGCCTCGTCGGAAGCATCTATTGCGCGCCGCTCACCGCGACCGACCAGGGCTTCCGCATGCACAACCTGGGCGCCTACGTCCTGACCAAGGAAGCGCCGGCCTTCCTGGCCAAGCTCGGCGTCACCGACCGCGTCCCCACCCCGCTGATCTTCGAGATCGATACTCCGCCGCAGGCTTACCGTGGGCTCGCCGGAGTGGACTACCTGCGGCTGGGCCTCATCCACCTGCAGATCTACAGCCACCTCGAATATCTCCTGAGCAAGAACGAACGGCACCAGCTGCGCGAGACCGTCGTCAGCCGCGTCAAGAACTCGGCCGCGTTCCTCGCCATGGCTGCCGCCGTCGCCTACCAGGGCACGCGGATCGATGCCGAGCCGTTTCTCAAGCTGCTCGACGAGACAATCCCCCGCCTGCCAATCCTCGGCTACCTGTACTTCGAAGCCGTCGCCGAGTACCTGATGCTCCACTCGACCTCCCACCACACACGGCGCCTGGCCGAACTCGGCGAGCTGAACAACTGGCTCTACAAGGAGATGCTGTTCGCCTCCTTCCCGGCCATGGCCGGGAAGTTCGACCTCGCAAGGTTCCGTCCCCGCCCGAAGCACCTGGCCACGCTCATTCACCGAGTCGACCCGACCATCGACACCAGCCACGCGAACGCTTACCTGGTCGAGCGGATCAGCTACCTCGTCGCTGCCCGCCTCTTCACACCCGGCGACGCCCCCGAAGCCTGGCACCACACGCGCTGGGAGTTCGACTCCCTGGCCACGCAGCTCGGACCACTCCTGGGCCACCTCATCCACCGGGAGCTGCGCACCTTCGGCCGTTACCCCGACTTCTACTTCTACTTCGATCAGCACAAGGCGCTGCAAGCCTGGAACTACTGGAACCACATGGACATCGTCGCCCCGTTCAACGGCACGATGCCCAAGGGCGAGATCGGCATCAACCCGGCTTACCCCGACCTCGACTACCGCGTTTGGCGCGCTGAGCAGGACGATGCCGGCCACCTCCACCCGGCCGAAGAGCTCTCGCTGACCATCGCCCCGCGGCTGGTGGACATCAAGTACACCCTGATGCGCAACAACCAGTGGACCGCTCCCGCGCCCAGCGTCGCCTGATCATCGTCGCCGCCATCCGCGGCCCACTCCATCCGAGCAACCTCACACGCAGGAGCCCCCGTGATGAGTCCCTTCGGCATGCCCTCCATCGACCTCCTCGGCGAGCAGATCGCCTCCGTACTCGCCGACCCCGCCACTACCCACGGCCTCGCCCGCGCCCTCCGGGCCGCCGCCAAGGAGATCGAACTTCACCACTACCACCACGCCAGCCACCGCGCCTGGCCCAACGGCCGCATCAACGACACACCCGCCAAGGTCCAGATCGGCGGCGGAGCGCACCGTATCGAGGGGTTCTTCAACATCGACCTCGTTCCACCGGCCGACCTCCTCTGGGACGTCCGCGAGGGAATCCCTCTCCGGGACGGCAGCACCGACGAGATCTTCTCCGAGCACTTCCTGGAGCACATCGACTACCCACGCTCGGCCAAGTCCTACGTCCGTGAGGCCCACCGCGTCCTCGCACCGGGCGGCCGGATCATCACCGGCGTTCCTGACGCCGCCTTCGCCCTGAACCAGTACCCCGGTCCCCTTGCCACCACCGACGAGACGATCGAGCGTTGGTACGCCAAGCGCGACTGCCGTAGCGACATCAACACGCGACTCGACCTCGTCAACCTCGTCTTCCGCGACCAGGACGACGACCCCACGTACACCTCGCACCTGTGGGCGTACGACCACGAGAAGCTCGTCCAACTCTTCACCGAGGCTGGCTTCACCACCATCGAGCCCTGGAACTTCGACCCGACCATGGCCAACCCAAAGCGCCGCTGGGGCAGCGTCTACGTCGTCGCCACGAAATAAGCCCCTCAACCCGCGAGGCCGAAACGCCCCGTCCCTAGCCCGTCCCGGCCTCGCGGGCCTCCATCCACGCCACAGCGCCGCACCCGCCCGGTCAGGCCGCCGAGGGAGCCACCCGCATGAACCAGGTCCCCCCATCCATCAGCGAACTGACCCTGGCCGCCACCCCCAACGCGGTCGCCTGGGCCCGTCGCCACACCGTCGACATCCTCCAGCGGTGGCGCTTCCCCGCCGAGGGCATCGAAGTCGCCCGGCTCCTCGTCTCTGAGCTGACCACCAACGCAATCAAGCACGCCCAGCCCACGGAGACGTCTGCAACGTCCGCCGCTGGATCCCCTGGTGTCGGCACGATCGCTCTCAGGCTCTGGCCCACCGACGACGGCATCGTGCTCGCGGTCAGTGATCCCGACCTGCGTCCGCCGACTCCTCGGGCCCAAGACTCCAGTGCCACCGGGGGCCGCGGGCTCGTTCTTGTCCAGACCATGGCCAACCGCTGGGGCTACTGCCCCACACAGCCACACCTC